>JAUIJC010000047.1 GCA_030431525.1 Bacteroidia bacterium
GGGTGGTGCTCGTCAATCAGATCGGACAGGTTCGGTGGAAACAAAACTGTTTGTCCTGGTTCATATTGCTTAAAAGTCTTCTTGGAATGGGCCATCCTCAAAGCTAACAATCTGATAAAAATGAAAAGAGGCTGACTCAACTTTTGAGACAGCCTCTTTCTTTATTCTACAATTAACATTCAAAGGTGTATTTACACTAAGCCTCCTGAATGGAATCATTGTATCCTCCTGAAAAACGTTACTAGGTAAGATTTATCGTTATTTCAGAATGGGACTCAATCCACAATCCCAAGCAACCCTTCCAGCTCTTCCCTCCTATCGGGTTTAAACTCAACTTTCACTGTGGAAGACCATGAGCTTTTTTCAAGGTCCCGAGCCTTCTTCTCTAAATCTTCTTTGACCCTCCGCAAGACATATTCAGCATCAAGCCAATTGACCGCTGAAAACTTGATCAATCCATTAATTTGAGAAACATCTTCAATGAAGGTTTCCAAATCCTCAATTTTCAGGGACTCTCCATCAAATCGACCTAAAGGGTAATAAACACCAAAGGTTACCAACTCACGCAGGAGACGTTGAATTTCATCTTTGGTTTTTTCCAATTCTCCATCACTCCGCATTGCCTTTTCTTGGGTTTGTTGCAAGTAATATTCCTGATAGGAATAATTGAACATAGAGGCCTGCAATTGCTGAACCTGTTGTTCCAAGCGTTGAATTTGGCTCCTGCTAACCTGTCGTGACTCTATCAAGACATCATACTCCCTTCGATTCAACACAATAGTATCCCGCTTGTCCGAATCCTGTCCGTTGAAGTTGTCAGAAAACGGTTGTTCTGTTGTCTCAAAGTTGTCTGAAGGTTGTTCGGACGGTGTCTTTGGCTGTCCGTGGACATTATTATCATCCTTTAAAGCCTTTTCCACCCTGTTTTTTGGGACATTCAATTCTTGAGCGATTTTTCGGATGCTAAGTCCTTCTTGTCTGAGTTTTATGATTTGATCAGTCATTGTTTCAATAGGTTTTGGTTGGCATTTTGGACTTTTGGAAGGGCTTGACCAAGAAACTCCTCCAATCGGGATAAGGCTATCCGATAGTTTTTGTGGCTTCTTTCATACACCTTGAGGAAATGGTCAATCTGGGTACTCAGAAAATTCCTGACATCCCTTAGCGGTTTCCTGTTTCCCCAACCGTCCGTAATTAGGACACCTTTAAGCATGATGAATTTCTGATGGTGTTCATCCACCAAGGACACCACCCTCCTTGCCTTTGGGTCCGTTGTCCAGTCATAGACAGCGGTGGCCTCAGACATTTCACCCACTCTATCCACCTCCTTACACTGTCTGGTTGGTTCTGGTGTTTTTGGTGGCTCGGACACTTGGTTAAGTTGTCTGAACTCGGACACCTTGAAACGGACAAGGTAATCGGCCAAGTCCATCCCCTGAGCTTTTTCCTTATCCGTAGACACTTGTTCCAGCAGGGAAGACACCATCACATTGGCCATTCCAGTAAGGTTTTGGGCTTTTTGTTGCCAAGCCTCGAAACCATTGAGGTCAGGAAACAAGTGTACCTCACGTCCTTTCAGTGTCCGCAGACGTCCTTCGGACAGTTGAGACAGGCCACCAATGGCAATCCAGACGAATTGGGGGAAATAAGCACTGGCGATCATTGCCGTTTTCTCACTTTCCACCACAGCCACTGGATGATGTGGGTACTGTCCCAAGAGATGTTCCCCAAAAGGACATTGACTCAATTGAAATTCAGGAATGTTGTGTAGACTGTGCATCCAATGCAAATGCGGATATGGCTTTTTCACTCGCTTTCCTTGGGAATCATAAAGCATCACCTTTCCTGTCCGAATCCGACCTTGGCTATCAATCTGCCAAAACACCGTAGCCCCTTGCCATTTCTCATGGGATGTGCCCAATTGGTATTTGAGAATGGTTTCCTTAGCCAACTCTTCTCCTAGCAACTCAAAGAGATAGCTAGCGAAATGATTCTGCTCATAATCCATTCTGGATTCCTTCAATAGCCTGAAAGAAACATAAGAGGTTTCTTTAGGCTTTGGAGGTGGTAAGGGACGAGGACTGTTTGAATGGACTGCTTCCGTTCCGCTTTCTGCAAAATGGTCCTTGGGTGTTTTGTGGTAGCCACATTTCCCCACATTATTACACTTGCCCACGTCATCAGGAAAGTTGACTTCACCAAGTTTGTCGATGTAACGGGTAAACTCCCGTTTTTTATGGCACTGGGGACAATGAAAACGGTTTCGTCCGCCAGGCTGATAAGGTTCGAGGATAAATCTATACTCACTCATTTTATCGAGGATTTTCCGAGAAAAGACACTCTCCTATTCCCGAAAAAAAAGGTTTTGTTTCATTCGACATTGCGACACCCTTGGACAGGGCTTCGCCAATAGAACACCCTGTAAAGGGTGTCAAAAGGTGTCGAATCAAAATCTCACAACTAATTGTTTATAAAGGCTTTGAGGAAAAAGGGTGTCGAAGGTGTCGAACCAAACAAAAACATTTTTTTTGCTAAATCAGGTGTTTCAATGCGACACCCTTTCGACACCCCTAAGCCAATTTAGAATGGTGGTTCATCTGATTTTTCCACAAAAACCACACGGCCAGACTTCTTGCGCTGAATGTCCAGACCAGCACTTCTCAGCCTATCACCAAAAGTCTTATTTGAGCACGCCTTGTACCCTGACTCATCACAGAAATGACGGTATTCGGCATACAAGTTTTTAAGGGGAATACTGAACTGTTCTGAAGGAACATAGCTTTCCTCCTTGAGAAAGCTTTGAACGCTGTCCGCACTTTCCCTATACTGCCTCACCTGCTCATCCACCAATGGACAAGGAGAAAACTTCTGTTGTTTCAACAAGCGCTGAAGCCCTTCCAAAGCCCAATTAAAAACGCCTGGAAGCTCAGATTTGATAATGCGCCCAGCCAATCCCTTATCCTGCTTCTCAGGAGGAATTGTGACCATAAAGGGAATGATGATAAAGCGTCGAAAGTAGGCATTGGTATGTTCAACATCGGTGGGAAGCCCATTGCAGTTGAAAATCAACTTGGCATAATCACGGAGAATGAAAGGCTCTCCATAAGGCAAACGTGCCTCTACGGGCTCATTAGACACCAGTTGTTTAAAGACTGATGCCTCCAACTTTCCGTTGATCTCACTGGCGTAATTCACCAGCTTATCCGCCAATTTTGCTCTGAAATAACCCTCACGATCTGTAAGGCTACTCAAGGAATAGCTTGACACATTCTCCTCACCAAGCAAGGCATTGATGATCTCAAAAAAGACTGATTTGCCATTCGCTCCACTACCATACAACAGTAGAGTCTTTTCCAACTTGAGGGTGCTTGAGGAGATAAGGAGGTAGCCGATGTATTCTGCCAAAACCCTTTGACATGATTCATCTGGTAAAACCTCATTCAAAAAGCTTTCAAACTGGGGAGCCTTTGCCGTCTCATCATAGGCAAAAGGCAGTTGGTAGGTAATAAAATCTGAGGAGCTGTGGCGCCTTAAGGTTTGCTTTTCGGGCGACACCTGAAACGTCCCGTTTTTCAAATTTATCAGGACCACATTCTTGGGTGTCTCTGGCTTGGGCATGTTTGACAAAGCCAAAAACTGCTTGAACAGCCCATCACGGAACTTGTAAAACTTGGCCTTGAACTCATCGACCCCCATTCGTTGTGAGGCTTGACCTAAAAAGACCTTCAGCTCCTCCTTATCAAAGGCTGTCCAATAAGCCCCGTTATAGAGGTAAACCACCCCGTTGTTGCGACAAATGCCCCAACGGTTCTCTTTGGCCAATTCCAAAATGGTTTCAATAGAAATAACCTGAAGATGGTTTTCCTTGATCTTCTCATCCTCCTCAAGCCCTGCAATCTCTCGAAAGTCAATTTCTTTGACCTGATTGAGCAAGGCTGGGGTTATGTCCTTATGTGAAGCCACATTCTTGGGCTCTGTCAGCTTATGAACATGGTTTTTAAGGAGTTCGGGTGTAACTGACTCCTTCCCAAAGACCTTCTCATCCTCTAGGGTAAAGTCAATAGAAGGCTTGGGAACTTGACTACCGATGGTAGCGTTCCTAACTTGTGAATTCATTACAATCACATTTTGGGTCTGCCCTCAAAAGCAGTGTCTCATCGAGGTCCTGATTAGTTGCAGCTAATCGGGACTTTTGCTTTTGGGACAGACCAGTTGAACAATATGTTTAGTTGACTCTGCTTTTTTCTAATAATTCCAATGCTTCTCTTTTTTTGACCAAGACTTTCCCCCCGATGTTGTAATAGGGTAAAGTCCCTTCCCTTTTCCACTTGTGGATAGTGCCAATCTTGGCATGAAACAAATCAGCAGTTTCCTGCAAGGTGAGAAATTCCACATCCTCTGATTTCTGTTTGAACTCTCCCATCTCGGCCTTAAACTTTTCAAGGGAGTTTTCAATAAGGTTTTGGAATTGTAGCGCTGTCATAGTGACAAGCATTTCTGACGGTTTTGGAGTTGTTGTAATCATCTTCATTCGTTTTTGTGTGAATCAATTCGCTTGGCGATGAGACAATACAAAACACGCTATCTAATGAGCCCAAAACCTCATACATATGACATACAATATGTTTTACCCAACCCTATTCTTCTCATTTTCAACCTCTTTCACCAAAGATTTCAGGAAAGACGCTGGTTCATTCCTACTAATAACACCTTCCATCTCAGACCCCAGATTAGCTATTTTACACCCAAAACTATCTTGCGCCCAATGTTGAATCTGTTTATGAGTCACATCATTATCAAGATTCATAACCTTTAAAGCCTTTATAAGCTCTGCCGCTTGTCTAGGTTTGAGTTTGAATGGTTGAATTTTGGAAGGTGACGGTGCTTTATCCACATCGTTTAATTTTTCACAATAATTTTTTGCTGACTCAAGCCAGTCGCTCAAGAACTCCTTACGCTTTTCACGTTCATGCAAATAATCAAACTCTGGGGCATTGATTGGACGCAACTCATTTTCATTCTTTGGCAATGGTGAATCCAAAGCCTCAATCATTCGTGGAAAAATATCCAATTCGAGAAACTTGAAGTACTCCCCTTCTAAGCCTTTTCCCCTTGCATAACTCAAGTGATAATTCAAGAAAATCTCAGCATTCTTAATTGCCCTCCTTACGGTGCTTGCTTCAAATCCTTTAACACCTGCCAACCTATTATAAAGCATATAGGTAAACATCAAGGCATAGTACCCATCCTCAGAAAATCCAGTATCAAATTTTAAAGTAGGCTCCTCCTGGTAATCTTCCCGTATTGACACTTTATCGGGAATAAGTTCTCTTAATTTGTTGTAGGTACTATCACTAATAAGCCCCAAGTCCCATGGTATTTGTGCAATGGGGGACGCCTTCGAAATCTTTAAAGTGTGCTTAACCATCTTTGGCTCCTCTTCTCTTTCATTAACCACTCCCCTATCATTACCAACCACCGAGAGGTGATGATATATGTCTAGACTGACATCAATTTCATCCTCAGGAATATTCCTCCTCACGGACAAAAATGTTGTTTCACTCACGACCTTCTTGTTTTGATCTGAATTGTTCATAAAAGTGTCTTTATTTATTCCAAGCCTTAAGCGTTTCCTCAAGGACAACATTTGACGTTAGTTTAAGGTATTTCTTCATGGTCGCATAATCCTTATGTCCTGTGATTTGCATAATCACCTCAGGCCTCATTCCCATCTCAAGGGAAAGCGTAACAAAGGTTCTGCGAGCCATATGTATAGAAAAGAATTCGTACTTAGGTTTTCTTTCCTCCACCCTTTTGGCTCCACGATATCGGACACGGACAGTCGGTTCATCCAAACCAGCCATCTTTCCAATCTCTTTTAGGTTTCTGTTCATCACCTGATTCACCTTGGCTTTGAACACATAAGCCTTATCATCCAATTTTTCCTCCCTAGCCAATACTTTCTTGGCACGTTCAGATAAAGGAATCATCAAGGCATCCTTGGTTTTTATAGTCCTCAACACCCAATAATCCTCCTTCAAATCTCCCCATTTCAGCTTTTGAATATCAGAGAATCGTTGGCCTGTGAAGCACCCAAAACAAAAGAAGTCTCTTGCTTGAGCCAAGTGTGGGACACCAGTTAAATCCATTTCGTCAAGAATGGAAATTTCCTCATGCGTGAGGTAAAAAATCTCGGCCTCATCACTTGGAGGCTTGAAGCCCTGAAAAACCGTATTGGTTGTATACTCCATTCTCAGGGCCCAATTGAGAAAAGACTTTAGGGACCTTATGTATTTCCCAACAGTATTGTTGAGGTGTCCCAAGTCATAGTAGAGGTAATCCACGAAATGCTCATAAAAGGAGTAGTTGATTTCGTGAAAGGTAATCTCCTTCCCTTTTTTCTTCTCGAACCCTGATAAATGCTTCTTTAGGGATTGATATTTCTCAAAAGTAGCCTTGGAGTCCTTTCGCTTCTTCAGCTCATGAAACTCTTCAAAGGCTTCTGCAAACCTCTTCCCTTCAACCGCCCCATCAACTTCAGATAATTTTAGCCCACCCTTAGTCTTGGGTGTCGTAAAAAGTGCTTTTACCCGATTACGGATGACATTGACCTCTATTTGCCCTTTAGCCTTCTCCTCATCCCAAATCTTGGACACTTCAACTTTTGCTCGATTCAGCACATCGTTAATCTGCCTGAAACGGGGACAGCTTCTCTTAGCTCTCTGCTTCTCTAAATCCCAATGGTCAGGTAAAATCTTCTCCTTAGTCGAAACCTTGAAAAGCACATTATTCTCCCTAACCCAAATCTGGATCATCGTCCTCCCCTGCTTATCTGGCCTTCGGTCTAATATGAAATTATCGGTCACTGCTCTTGATTAGCCATTGGCATGGCCTTGCTGGTTCAAAAGCAAAATTACTCATTTACTCATTTTTGAGTAACGTTTATTGAATTTTCTTTGAAGTTGAATAAACTCAGACAACGAAAAAACAGCCCATAAACAACCATACAAGGTATTTTAAGCATTATTTACAACCACAGGAGGTTATCGAGTTCTAGTCCTGGTGGGACCACAAAAAAACCCATTGATGCATGCATCAATGGGTTTTTTACTTTTATCAATTTCTTACTCCTTTAACAGAGTCGCCACTTCCTTAGCAAAGTAAGTGAGAATAGCATCCGCTCCAGCTCGCTTCATAGACAACAAGGTTTCCAACATCACTTTTTCACTATCAATCCAGCCCTTTTCGGCAGCAGCTTTCACCATGGCATATTCACCACTTACATTGTATGCAGTAACTGGCAAATTGGTGTTATCCTTAAGCAACTTGATGATATCAAGATAAGCCAAGGCTGGTTTTACCATCAAGAAGTCTGCTCCTTCCTGCTCATCCAGCGTCGCCTCAATCAAGGCCTCCTTGCTGTTTGCAGGGTTCATTTGATAGGTCTTCTTATCACCAAATTTTGGCGCTGAATCCAAAGCATCTCGGAAAGGGCCGTAATAGGCACTGGCATACTTAGCGGTATAGGACATGATGGAAACATGAGAGAAGCCATGCTGATCAAGCACCTGACGGATATGCTGCACACGACCGTCCATCATATCAGAAGGACCAATAATATCTGCGCCAGCCTCGGCCTGAGCCAAAGCCATTTTTCCTAAAATCTCAAGGGTTTCATCATTAAGGATTTCTCCCTCATCACTCACCAAGCCATCGTGCCCATCAGAACTATACGGATCCATGGCCACATCCGTCATCAAAGCCACTTCAGGAAATTGGTTTTTTATCGCTGCAAGCGCTCGCAGATAGAGCCCATCCTTATTGGTACATTCAGTAGCATACTTATCTTTCCTTTCATCAGGCAAAGCAGGGAAAAGGCAAAAGCTTTTGATACCTAGACTCACGCATTCACCAATCTCTTGAAGTAATAAATCTAAGCTGTAACGATAGATTCCAGGCATGGAAGCCACCTCTATCTTTTGGTTTTCGCCCTCGACGACGAACATGGGAAAAATAAGGTCATGAACGGTCAAATAGTTTTCTTGAACCATGTTTCGGATGGCCTCGGACTTTCGGTTTCGGCGTGGACGGCTAAGCATTTTATTACTAATCTTTCGTGGACAGTCAGTTTTTAAAGCAGACAACAAAAGTCATCAGCATTGTAAATTTACAGGAATCCAAGAAATCTTAGCCTTCCAAAAGCACTTCAGTAATTCGTTCGCAAGCCTCTTCCAACTGTTCCTTGGTTATCACCAAAGGAGGAGCGAAACGAATAATATCGCCATGAGTGGGCTTTGCCAACACGCCTTTTTCCTTTAGTTGCAGGCATATATCCCAAGCTGTCCGCCCTTTGGTTTCATCAATCACCACGGCGTTTAACAGCCCTTTTCCGCGAACCACCTTAACAACCTCAGTTTTGGCTTTTATGGCATTCATTTTAGCCCTAAAAATCTCGCCCATCACCTCAGCATGAGTTGCCAGATTTTCCTCCTCCAAAACTTCAAGAGCCGACATGGTCACCGCACAAGCCAAAGGATTCCCGCCATAAGTTGAACCATGCTCACCAGGCTTAATGCAAAGCATAATATCATCATTTGCCAACACTGCCGAAACAGGATAAACTCCACCTGACAACGCTTTTCCCAAAGTGAGAATATCAGGCTTCACGTCTTCATGGTCACAGGCAAGCATTTTCCCTGTACGACACAATCCCGTCTGAATCTCATCAGCCATCAGCAATACATTGTTTGCCTCACACAGCTCTTTAGCTTTTCTTAAATAACCTTCATCTGGCACATAAACCCCAGCCTCACCCTGAATCGGTTCAACCAAAAAACCGCATACATTCGGGTCTTGCAAAGCTGTAGCCAAGGCTGAGACATTATTATATGGAACGACTTTAAAGCCTGACATATAAGGCCCAAACCCCCTGCGTGAATCAGGATCAGTCGAGAAAGATATGATTCCCGTAGTCCTACCATGGAAGTTTCCTCCCACAACCACAATCATGGCCTCGTTCTCAGGAATCCCCTTTTTTTCATAACCCCAACGGCGCGCCAATTTTATTGCCGTTTCCACAGCCTCAGCCCCCGTATTCATCATCAGCACCTTGTCAAAACCAAAGGTCTGGGCAATCTTCTGCTCGCATTTTCCCAGTTTGTCCGAGTAAAACGCTCGCGAGGTCAGGGTCAGGCTTTGCGCTTGCTCAGCCAAGGCACCAATGATCTTTGGATGACAGTGCCCTTGGTTGACGGCACTATAAGCCGAAAGAAAATCGAAATATTTTTTCCCATCCTCATCCCAAACAAAAACTCCAGCCCCTTCGGACAAGACGACAGGAATGGGATGATAATTATGTGCGCCAAAGCGCTCCTCAAGCTCGATAGAAGTCATAATCCTAAAGTGTTAGAGTTTTGGAGTGTTGAAGTGTTAGAGTTTTGGAGCAGTTCTTCCAACACTTCAACACCCTAACACTTCAACACTTTTAAACGTTGAAACCATAGTTCATTGCATAAACACTCTCAACAAGCTTTGCAGTAAACTAAAAAGTCCTTATATTTGCGACCTAATTTGTCATACAACTATAGAACGACAAATCCCCACGGTCTTTTTCGTGGGAGCGTTAAAGGTAGAAAGATATGTCACGGATTTGCCAAATCACTGGAAAAAGGCCTCGGGTCGGCAACAACGTCTCCCACGCCAACAACAAGACGAAGAGAAGGTTCTTGCCAAACTTGCACACTAAGCGTTTCTATATTCCTGAAGAGGATAGCTGGATCACTTTGAAAGTTTCTTCTACAGCTCTCCGCACCATCAACAAAAAGGGCATCAGCGCTGTGTTGAAGGAGGCTCGTGCCAACGGAAACAAATTGGTTTAAGTTCCAAGAGAGTATCGTGTATCACGTACAATGTATTATGACATCATTGTACATAATGCATCGTACAAAATACATCAAAGACAATGGCTAAGAAGAAAGGCAACAGGATTCAGGTGATTCTTGAGTGCACTGAGCACAAAGAAAGTGGCGTAGCTGGTACTTCCCGTTACATCACCACTAAGAACCGCAAGAACACCCCTGAGCGCATGGAGTTGAAGAAATACAACCCTGTACTCAAGAAAGTAACTCTCCACAAGGAGATCAAGTAAGTTTCAAAAGTACCATGTATCCAGTACAATGTATTATGACATCATTGTACATAATACATCGTACATAATACATCAAAGCAATGGCAAAGAAGGTAGTTGCATCCCTGAAAGACAAAAGTGCCAAAGGATACGCTAAGGTGATTCGCACCGTACGTTCCCCAAAGACTGGCGCCTACACGTTCAAGGAAGAAATGGTTCCTGAAGATGACGTAAAGGCAGCTTTGGCCAAGAAATAATAGCACATTCACATGCTATGTATTCAAAAGTCCCCTTGTGGGACTTTTGTTGTATCAAGACATAGTATATTGGATATTAGAAGGAAGACTTTAGATTTCAAGACGAGAAAGCTAATGTCTTCCTTCTAAAGTCTTTTCCCCCACACGTTTTTTGCCCCACCGCTATGGCATCACTGTTCGGATTCTTCTCCAAAGACGACAAGGAGGACCTTGACAAAGGCCTTGAAAAAACCAGCGAGAGCATCTTTTCAAAGCTTGGAAAAGCTGTTGCAGGCAAGTCCACTGTTGATGACGAGGTACTCGATGAACTCGAGGAAATCCTCATCACCTCTGACGTCGGTGTTGAAACCACCGTAAAAATCATTGAGCGCATCGAAGCACGCGTAGCCAAGGACAAGTACTTTGGTACCGACGAGCTCGATACAATCTTGAGAGAGGAAATCGTCGGACTCTTAGAGGAGAACGACAGCCAAAAATTCCACCTTGGCACTGACTTGCCTGACACTGGAGGCCTCCCCTACGTCCTTATGATCGTAGGCGTGAACGGCGTGGGAAAAACGACCACCATTGGTAAGCTCGCCTATCGCTTCAAGAAAGCAGGCAAGAAAGTAGTGCTCGGCGCTGCCGATACCTTTAGGGCTGCCGCCGTGGACCAGCTCATCCAATGGGCAAACCGCGTGGACGTTCCCATCGTTTCACGAGGCATGAATGTAGCTCCTGGAGCTGTCGCCTTTGACGCCGTAAAATACGGCATCGAAAATAAGGCTGACATTGTCATCATTGACACGGCTGGCCGTCTCCACACCAAGGTCAACTTGATGAAGGAGCTAACTGGCATCAAGAAAGCCATCCAGAAGCACGTTCCAGAAGCACCACATGAAATCATGTTGGTGTTGGACGGTAGCACTGGCCAAAACGCCTTCATCCAAGCCGAAGAGTTTACCAAGGCGACCGATGTCAATTCCTTGGCCATCACAAAGCTCGACGGTACCGCCAAAGGTGGTGTGGTGATTGGCGTTTCCGACCAATTCAGCATTCCTGTCAAATACATTGGCGTTGGCGAAGGCATCGACCACCTCAAAGTATTCAACGGCAAAGAATTCGTTGATTCCCTATTCAAAAAGAGAAAATAATGTGGATTAGACCTGACAGGTTTTGGAAACCTGTCAGGTCTAATCCACATTATTTTAACCTCTAACTTTTATCGGCTGAAAGATGTCCAAAAGACTTCCTTCAGCCGATTTCTATATACGCACAAGGAACCATTTCCCTCTTCCCTGTGTCATCCTTGCTGATACACAAGCCTCTCCTTTATGAAAACCAAGGCGCTCAAAAAAGATAAAGTCAACGTCGTCACCCTCGGGTGTTCCAAAAACTTGGTTGACTCCGAAAACATCATCACTCAGCTTCAGGGCAACGGTGTGGATGTGGAGCACGAACAAGCACAACAAGATGCCAATGTAGTCATCGTCAACACTTGTGGCTTTATCGAGAACGCTAAGCAAGAATCCATTGAGACGATTTTGCAATGGAGTGAAGCCAAGGGTGAAGGAGAAATTGACAAACTATACGTCACGGGCTGTCTTTCGCAACGCTACCGCGAAGACTTGGAAAAAGAAATTCCTGAGGTGGACGCTTGGTTTGGCACCTTGGAGCTTCCTTTGTTGCTGGAAAAGTTCAACGCTGATTACAAACACGAACTTGTAGGTGAGCGTGTCACCACTACAGCCTCTCATTTTGCCTACCTCAAGATTGCTGAGGGTTGCGACCGACCATGTTCTTTCTGCGCGATTCCATTGATGCGTGGAAAGCACGTTTCGCGACCAATCGAGGAGTTGGTGAAAGAAGCTCAATCTTTGGCAAGACGAGGCGTAAAGGAACTGATGCTGATTGCCCAAGACTTGACTTTTTACGGCTTAGACCTTTACAAAAAACGTGAGTTAGGTAACCTTCTTCGCCAGCTTTCTGACGTGGAAGGCATTGAATGGATTCGCCTACACTACGCCTACCCTGCTGGTTTCCCAATGGACGCCATCGAGGCCATGGCAGAGCGCGACAACATTTGTAATTACCTCGATATTCCATTGCAACACGGCTCTACCGATATGCTTCAACGCATGCGTCGTGGAATCACCCGTGAGCGCACGGAAAAGCTTATCAACGAGATTCGCTCGATTGTCCCTGATATCGCCATCCGAACCACGCTTATTGCTGGTCACCCAGGCGAAACAGAGGAAGAGTTTGAGGAGATGTGTCAGTTTGTTCGCGACATGAAATTCGACCGCCTTGGGGTATTCGCTTACTCCCACGAGGACAACACTCACTCCGGCTCTATGGATGACGATGTTCCAGAAGAGGTGAAAGAGGAGCGCGTTCAAAAAATCATGGAAATCCAGCAGGAAATCGCCTTCGAGAACAACCAACGTTTGGTAGGTCAGGAGCTGAAAGTCCTATTCGACCGCAAAGAAGGAGGTTATTTCATTGGCCGTACTGAGTACGATTCTCCAGAGGTGGACAACGAAGTATTGGTTTCTGCCGAAGAGACTTACATTCCTATCGGGGAGTTCCAGACGGTACGCATCACCAGCGCTGGAGATTACGACTTATTTGGGGAGTTGGTTAAATAAACCCTGCCCACATTCATAGAAAAGCCCTGAGGAGTTCCAAAACTCCTCAGGGCTTTTATCGTTTATTACTGATCTGCCAAGGACTACAGCCTATTCCCGAAATACATGACCACAAACACCGAAGCGAAGAAAAAAGGATCCTTATCCCCTGTAGCATAAATTGGCATCCTCGAAGCAAATGCCTCAAACTCGGCTCCTGCCTCAATGCCTGAAAGGTTACTTTCAAACTTACCAAGCTCCAAATCCAAGGCAGCACGTAGATTAATCCCAGGACGCACTTTCATCTGGTCAAAGCCGTTGAAGAAACCACCAGAACCAGCGATTTGACTCAGGCTATGGATTTCTGGATCATAAGCGACAATCTGCACTGTATTACCCTCCCTGTAATCAATGTAATAGGGCTTGAGAATACCAATGCTTATTCCACCAGCAAAATGCGCTGAAAGACGCACACCATCTTCTGGGTATTTGCTGAAAAGAATGCGTTTCCAGCCCAATGACGGCCTCAAGGAGAACAAGTAATTCACCTTACGAGGAATGTAAAAACTTCCCGTCAAGGTACTTGTCCAACGCATCTCACGGAAATTCTTGACATTGACCGCCTCAAAATTGAAGGTCAAAAAGTCTTTTGAGGTCTTTTGAACGGCATATTGAACGGTCACACCACCAATCAGTCCACCGTTTGTATTTAGGTTCACACCTGCCGTAATCTCGTTGTGGAGGTCTTTGGTATCGGGTGCCGCTTTATTCTTACCCGTAGGGGAATCTTGAGCCACAAGATGCAAGGGCCCAATGAGTAACAAAAAGAAAATGAGAAAAAGCCTGTTCGCCATCACGTGTGAGATTTATTCCGAAAGAAAAAATAGCGGGTGTCGCTGGTGAGCTATCCTTCGGGTATACGACGAAATGCGACTTGCTGTTCTGGAGTTGTGTTACGTACAATGTATTATGTATCAAGTATTATGACCTCTATCAGCGGACAATCATTGTACATAATACATTGTACTTGATACAACAGCTTCAGACAGCCTTTACAATAGCATTATAGCTGATATTCATGTGGGAAGCATCAAACACGCATTCACCATTCTGAATAAGTAGTACTTGTGGTGATTGGTGCTCAACCCCGAAATCAGCGGCAATCTTATTGGAGATATCACGGTTGGCTATAAGATCCAAGTAATAAGGCTCAACGGAAGCCATCTCAGCGTCTTTCCACGCACGCTCCAAACGGTTAAGCGCCATGGAACTTACCGAGCATCGTGTGCTGTGTTTGAAGAGCAGGACAGGCTGATCAAAGGAGGCCTTCTTGATATCTTCTAAAATTTGCTGGCTGTTGAGTTTCTTCCAATTCATAGCTATAACACCTAAGGTTTTTATGTATTCACAAAATAGGACAAAGGTGACTGGCCTGCTGTCTGCAAAGCGACCTAACCACAATATTACCGCGTATTGATTTCCCAGATTTCAGCCTCACGTTTGTCGTACTTAGGCTGTTTTGGTCGTTTACGCTGGTTTGGCGGAACGTGCATCTTATCATTGCGACGCGCCTTCCTCAATGCCCTTTTCCTTAAACGCTCTTTGGCCGCATAAGAGTTCTTGACCTTACCTCCACGATATACAGCGCTTGGGTGCATTCCCTCCTTGGTCTTGCTGATGACGATATCACCTTGGTAATTGGCAATCTCCTTTCCTTTCTTCCGTGCGGCCTTTTCGCGTTTGTGTACCGTTCGCACCAAAATGTCACCAGAATATTCTCCCTGATCACGGTCTTTCTGACGGCGCAGCTTTTCACGCTCTTGCACTGAACGGAGGCTAATATTACCAGTGTAATTGCCTTGTTCCTTGTCTTTCACACGACGAAGCTTGTCACGCTGTTGAACCGAACGGGAATCAATATTTCCAGTGTATTGACCTTGAACCTTGTCCTTTTTGCGCATGTTTTGTTCGCGCTCCCTCAAATCAATATCGCCCTGATAACTTGCCCGCTCCTCATCACGCATGCGAGCCTGTTTACGTTTCTTCTCGATCTCCTTCATGGAAATGGATCCCGAACCGTTTTTATGCATTTCCTGCTCTTTGGCCACCTTGGTACCATGAAGGTCCATATAATCTGGACCACGAGGTTCTGCACCACCTTTCGGAGCGCTTGGCGGCCTCATTCCACGTGTCCGACGCTCGGCACGAGCAAGCTCTTTGGATTTATTATCCCTCGTCCTATTATACTGAGCTCGGCTTGGGCCTTGACCTCCTGTGCCACCCGTAGAACCAACTGTAGTTCTTGGTGGTGCACCTTGGGTACGGCGCTCTCCACGAGCCAACTCCTTCGATTTATTATTGATTTTTCGGTTGTACTGAGCGCGGCTTGGACCTTTGCCTCCAGTACCTCCCGTGGAACCTACAGTAGTCCGAGCTGGTGCGCCCTGAGTACGACGCTCACCTCGAGCCAATTCCTTTGATTTATTATCCCGTCGACGACTAAACTGGCTTCTGCTTGGACCTTTACCTCCAGTACCTCCCGTAGAACCTACAGTAGTCCGCGCAGGAGCACCTTGTTGCCTGCGAGTCTGTCTAGCAATCTCTTTTGACTTCTGATTGCGACGCTGATTATATTGCTTGCGGCTTGGACCCTGACCACCCGTACCACCTGTAGAACCTACGGTTGTGCGTGCAGGTGCACCTTGTTGCTTGCGCGTCTGGCGAGCGATTTCTCTGGATTTACTATTACGGCGCTGGTTATACTGTTTCTTGCTTGGGCCTTGGCCACCTGTGCCACCCGTGGAACCAACTGTAGTGCGAGGTGGGGCACCTTGTTGCTTTCGTTGTTGACGAGCAACCTCCTTTGACTTCTGATTGCGTCGCTGGTTATACTGTTTCTTGCTTGGGCCTTCGCCGCCGCCTCCACCACTCGGACCTACTTGAGTACGGGTTCCTTGTTGCCTGCGCTGCTGACGGGCAACTTCCTTGGACTTCTGATTACGACGCTGATTATACTGTTTCTTACTTGGGCCTTCGCCGCCGCCTCCACCGCTTGGTCCAGCTTGAGTCCGAGTACCCTGTTGTTTGCGTTGCTGACGGGAAATCTCTTTTGACTTCCTGATTTGATTGGCGTTGCGCTGTTTGTATTTCTGGCCTACACCACCACTGCTTTGTGATTGGCGTTGCGAGGTGTTATCCACAGGACGTTGGGCTTGTCCTGCTTGGTGTCGACTGGCTCTTCGCTGAGCCTTTGAAGCTTGTTTTTGCTTTTTCTCTGCGTCCGAATGCTTCTTTCCTCGCCTACTCCGCTGCCTTTTCTGTGCTTTGGCTTTTTCTCGACGAACCTGCCTCTTCACATTATCTACCCTTTTATCATGGGTATGCTGCGCCATCAGCTCATTCCCACAAGCCAAAAAGAAAAAAAGGCCTAATAACATCAAGGCCTTCAGGAAGGGCGATATGTTAGTATTGGTCTTCAAAACAAGGGAGATTAATTAAGGTGATGAGGAAACAGAGCAATCACTTACGCTTTTTGCGTTTATTCCTCTTGTGCATGGCCTTGGGAGTTTTCTTCTTCACCAAGCCATTCCCACCTTTCTTCACGTTGGCCTTTCGGCTTTTCTTCGAGGGGTTTCCATCCTCGTCAAATTCGCTGCGGTCGGCGGCTCCAGCCTTTTTAATATCAGGACAATAAGCCTTTTTGTTACAGCTCCCCAACACCAAGGTCAAAGAGAGTAACACAAATAGCCATTTATGACTTTTGATTAATTGACGCATAGAAACAAATGTAACGATTTCGGAGGAGTAACCGAAATAGGAACTTTGTTGTAGAAAGGGGACCATTCATACATGGACCGAGAACTCTTTTTCCAACCACGCAGACAACACCATCAAGGCCCAAAGCTCTTGGCTGAAATCCCGAAACCCCTTCAAATGTTTCGCTTTTAACTCCATCACAGCCTCCAAATTCACGTAATTGAAAAGAAGGCTTTGGGGAGCTAATAGGCGTTCTAACAACAACTTTCCTTTTTTAATTCGCAACCACTGACCAAGAGGCATGCCAAAGCCTTCTTTTTTGCGATTGGAATAAGCCATTCCCCCACGTTGGTTCAGCATTTCCTTCAACAACCACTTGGGGCCATTTCGCATGAGTTCTCCCCATGACAAACCCTTAGCGAATTTTACAAGATCTCGATCCAAAAAGGGCAACCGTACTTCCAGCCCATGTTGCATGGAAAGCTTGTCAGTAATGGCAAGGATATCGGAAATCAAGTATTCTGATTGGTCGTATTCCAAGCCTGTTTTACTCGGCAACTCCCAATGCAAATCACTTTTATCCAGCAAAAGGTCAGTATCCAAGCCCACAAAATTCCCCCAAGTCTGTTGTTCCGAAACAGCCAAATCGCGTCCCAACTTCTTCAACAACC
Source organism: Bacteroidia bacterium (assembly GCA_030431525.1). Lineage (GTDB taxonomy): Bacteria > Bacteroidota > Bacteroidia > Cytophagales > JAAEPT01 > JAUIJC01. The sequence goes on from JAUIJC010000047.1 coordinate 17,417, forward strand.
GAAACTGCTTTCTAAATGGATGTGCTAATCCATCAGGAAGCCATTTTGTGCATTGCTTGAAAGCGGAGATTTTGAAAGGATGATGGAGAAAGTGTTTTTGATAAAAGGCAAAAGCCTGATGCCTGTTATAGCCTCCAAACAACTCGTCGGCTCCAGCTCCAGACAACACCGCCTTGAAACCTTGTCCTGCTTTCTCGGACAACAAAAAGGTTAATAGCGACGCCCCATCCGCTACGGGTTGGTCAATGCCATCCACCAATTCATCAAAACGGTCAAGGATATCAACATCCACCTCCAAAGGATTCAGCTTCACGCCGTATTGCTTGGAAGCCCTATCGGCATAATGAAAATCCAAGGTGCCAAAGGAAGATTCCTCAGCCGTATTCGCCACCGCAAAGGCTTCCATCTGATTGTAGCCCAATTCTCTGGTAATGGCCAGCAACAAGGTGGAATCCACACCCCCACTCAGAAAAAGGCCAACTGGAACATCTGCTAAAAGATGCCGTTCCACTGAAGAAATCAGCAATTCCTCCAAGGAAGCAGAAGTGTTGACCCTTGAAGGGTTGACGTCCCATTTTTGAGGAATGGAAGCCGTTGTTAGCTCCCTTCCTCTTTTCAGGAAAGTTCCTTCGGGCAATTCCCAGACATCTTTGAAGAAGGTATTAGGTTTCTTGACATGCTTGTAATGCAAGTAATTCCCCAGCTGTGCCTCATTCAATTTCTTGGACACCAAACCACTGGCAAAAATCCCTCGCAACTCTGAGGAAACGACTAACGTTTGGCCATCATCGAAATAGTAAAGGGGCTTCATCCCTGAGGAATCACGAGCCAACAGCACGTCCTTGCCATCCCAAAAAGCAAAGGCGAACATTCCTTCCAAACGGTCAATCGCCTGTGCCCCTTCCCTCACCAACAGCTTGAACAGCACCTCAGTATCTGAATTGGTTCGAAAACGCTCGCCCCTATCTTCTAACTCCTTTCGTAATGCTTGATAATTATAAATCTCGCCGTTGAACACCAGGGCGTCTTCGCCATCTTCCCCAAGAAAAGGCTGGTCTGCCTCAGCACTCAAACCCACAATCCGTAAGCGTGTATGCCCCATCATTCCCCTTCCTTTCAAAAAGGTCTTTACTCCCATCGCATCCGGCCCACGATGACGCAAAGCGTTGTTCATCGAGGCGATAGCCTGCTCAGGAATTTCATGTTGGGAAAGGATAAGGTTGATGCCACACATAATTGATTGGCAATATCCACTAATTTTGGCAGTTCACAGGCAACCAATAATCAGATGAATGCCTTAGTTTTCGATATCGGCAACACACGCATCAAATACGGGCTTTTCCAACATGGGAAATTCATCGCCGAGGGCGTGTTATCCACCTCTGAGGAAGCAATTTCTTTCGCTGAGGACAATAATCCGGAGGCCATGCTCGTATGTTCCGTGGGCACAGCCCATACGGCGATTTTGGAACATTTTCCGCAGGCCATTGGGCTGACGCCTGAAACACCTTTGCCCATCACCAATAATTATGGCACTCCAAAGACCTTGGGGCCAGACCGCTTGGCTGGGGTTGTGGGAGCTCGGTCCATTTTCCCAAACGATCCGTGCTTGGTGATTGACTTAGGAACTTGCATCACCTATGACTTCATCAATGAGGCTGGAACTTACCAAGGAGGCGGAATTTCCCCTGGAATGAACTTGCGTTATCGGGCGCTCCATGAATTTACCGCCAAATTGCCCTTGTTGTCCTTTGAGGATTTTCCTGAATTGATTGGGTCTGATACAAGGTCCAGTATGCAATCAGGGGTGGTAAATGGGTTGATTGCGGAATTGGACGGCATCATTGACCAATACTTGCAAAAACACCCAAAGCTGAAAGTTCTCTTTTGTGGAGGGGATGCCTCCTTGTTTGAATCCCGAACAAAACACCGCATCTTTACAGAAAAAGCCCTTGTACTAAAGGGCTTGTTTAAAATACTGTCCAGCCAAGGTTAAGTTTTAATTGGTAACTCACTGATTTTCTACCCCTTGACTACACGTTGAAAAATCCCATGCGTTTTTCGCTTTTCGCTCTTTTGGTGGCCCTTGGCCTGCCCGCTTTTGCCCAACTGGATTTTAACTCGACCTATTCACGCTTTGGCGTGGGAAACTCCCAACCGATGGGACTTACCCACAACTTGGGCATGGCTGACGTGGGGGTTGCGCATTCCAACCTGCAATTTGTCAACTTGGTGAACCCTGCACTGCTTCAGCGCACAAAGTTCACCTCCTTTGATTTTGGCTTTAGGGGAGAAATCATCAACCTAAACACTGGCCAAGAAAAGGCAGAATCCTCAGACCTTACGCTCAACCAAATTGTTCTGGCATTCCCGATTTCTAACCGTTTCGTGACTGCCTTTGGTTTGGCTCCATTTAGCTCAGTGAACTACAACATCTCTACTGCGCAAGAAATTGCCAGTGCTGATGACGATGAAGCCCTCTCCCAGTATCAAGGTCGTGGTGGCTTGAACCGCATTTTCTTCTCCAATGCCTACCGCGTTGTTAATGACACGGTAAACAACAACACCTTTTCATTGGGCTTGGATGCTTCTTTCTTAATGGGAAGAATCGAAGAATTTAACTCTACCCTACTTACTATCGACGGCCAATCTGACGGAACTCGCACAGGTTACCTGACCGAAGAAATTTACCGAGGCTTTCTTTTTGAACCTGGTTTTGTCTTCCGCCATGGAATGAAGGCTGGTTACAAGGGAGTTCGAAAAGACGTTGAAGTGGAGCGCCGTGGTCCATTCTTGGAAGAAGACACCTTGTTCGACTACAACTCCAAGGAAAAAGTCCGTTATGTAAAAGAAATCATCTGGGACAGAAATGGCGACAGCACACATGTAATTGGCTATTGCAAAGCCAGGGATTTCAGGGACATGCCTCGTCGCGTTATCTATCAAGACAGTTTGGTACAGGTACAACGCCTTATCACGAAGAATTTACCCAAGCATCATAGCGGGGTTTACTGGAACCTGGGTGGCGCTTTCAGACTTGCTTCTCGCCCAAATGTTGACACCAGACAATCCATTGAGCGACTCAGTTCCTCTGGTGCTCTTATCAGTTCTGATACCATTTTGGTCATCGACAATGACCTGAACGGACAGAAATACGTTCTTCCTTTCCGCGCTAAATTTGGTATTTCCTTTGACAAGCCAGTGCCACACGGACGGACCGCATCTGGAGAGCGCAGGACATCAACCTGGTCGCTTGGACTCGACGCCATCTATGAAAAGTGGACCGATTATGCTGTTTATGGTGAGAACCAAGGCTTTGAGGACACATGGCGCTTAGCGCTTGGCGGTGAATGGTCGCCAGACATTTTGGCCGACAAAAACATTTTCAGACGAAGCATGTACAGGGCTGGACTTTATTATGCCACCCTGCCTTATACCATCAACGATACCCGCATTAAGGAGCTTGGCATCACTTTTGGCTGGTCGATGCCCGTTGGCTTATTTGGTCGTAACACCTTGCCTAAATACGTCAACTTCGCATTTTCCTACAGTAACCGTGGAACCACGGACAACGGATTGGTTGACGAGCATTATTACCGAGGCTATATCAGCTTCACGCTCAACGACCGCCGCTTTAAGCCAAGGAAAATTGGTCTTTAATCAACTTGTATCATGAGGGCTGAACACACGCAGTCCATCATCCATCAAAATAAAATGCTTAAATCACCAATGAAGTCGCTGCTTTCACTAATGCTCATCCTTTTGATGGGGAGCCTTTCTTGGGCACAGAACGACTACAACTGGAACGAAAGCAAAAACAAACATGGCGACCTTGCTCGCTGGAGCTACGCAGGCCAACTCATTCAAGCCAAACGTTTCGCCGAAGCAAAAACCGAGATTGACTATTTTTTGGCTGAATTGCCAAATCTCGATGAGGATTTGTACAAGCAGGCCATCACGGTTTATGAAGGCCTAGAAAGGGACGAAAAAGACCCAACAAAAAAGACTGCCTTCCAAGACACTGTACTGAACCTGTACGACAAGCGCCTCTCTCTTTATAATAATGAGGCTTATGTGTTAGACAGAAAAGGTCGGGTGGCATTCCCTTATTTGACCCAGCGCAGCAACTATGATGCGGAAGCCCTTTTCCAGCTTTACAAGCGCATCATTGAGCTTAACGGCAATAACACCTACACCTACAATATTTATTATTACTACTGGTTGCTCGCCAATGTACAAAAGGCTCAGGGAAAGGCTACTGACGAAGATTTGGATGCCTCCTATGACCTTGTCACGGACATCCTAAACGCCCAGCAACAGCAATACAGCGGTAAGGCTTCCAAGCTGAAGCAAATTGATTACACCCGCCAACAGGTTAACTATTATTACAAGGAAAAGCGTAGCCCAATGGATTGCGCCACCTTGGGAAAACGCTATGGCGAAGAGGTAAACGACTTGGCGACTGCCAAAAAAATCCAGTCAGCCATGAAGTCCAAATGCGAGGATGACGCCTTGTATTTACAGGCTTTGGAAACCATTTTCAACCAAGAACCAAACACAGCTATCTGTCAGGAACTTGGGGTGTATTACCAGAAAAAAGGTATGTACTCCAAAGCCATCGCTGTCTTCAACAAAGGCGCTGAACTTTCGAGCTCTTCTCAGGAGAAAGCTGGATTCAACCTATCCATTGCTCAGCTCTACCAGCAAAAAGGTGATAAAAATCAAGCACGAGTCTATGCTCGCCAGTGCATTTCTCAGGGCTATTACACAAAAGAGGCATACAAACTCATCGGCGACCTTTACCTCTTCAGCTACAACGATTGTAACGGCAAGGACATCGTGAAAACACGAAGCATCTACATCGCTGCCTATAACATGTATGAAAAGGCAGGGAATGAGGAAGGGATGCGCAAAGCCGAGGAGCAGTTCCCGTCCGCAGAAGAGATTTTCCTTCAGAACAAGAAGGTTGGTGATGAAGTGAACACGGGCTGTTGGATTAACGAGACCGTCAAACTCAGAAAAAGGTAAGACTGACAAACGTGAATAGATTTTCTAAAAACGTATCGAAGGAAGGTTCCCGTCAAATGACGAGAACCTTCCTTCTTGTTTCTTATAGCCTATTAGCCTTGTTCCTGCTTTCGGGTTGTTTCAAAAAACGGGACAACCAGAAGTTTGAGGAGTATGATGGCCCAATGCTGGTCAATTATGACGTGGAACTGCTTTATACAGATTCAGCACGAACGCGTATCAAGGTGAAGGCCAAAGAACAATACCAACTAAAAAACGAGGACTTCGAGTTTCCCAAAGGGCTCCACCTTGAGTTCTACGACGAGTTCGAAAAACTGGAGGCCACCTTGGACGCCAACTACGGATATTTCAACAAGGAAGAAAACGAGTGGACCGTCAAGGACAAGGTGGTGTTGAAAAACATCCCAAAAAACCAGCAACTCTCCACAGAGGTTTTGAACTGGAGCCCGCCAAAACGAGAGGTGAAGACGGATGCCTTCGTTACTATTCGAGATTCCAATGGCGATATCCTTCAAGGAAGAAACCTTGTGGCCAAGGATGACTTTTCGGAATATGAAATCCTGAACCCGACCTTTGAAGGAGAAGGGAAATAATCCTTTTTTTGGACGCCAGTAACAAGACACAGGTATCAAGACTCCAAACGTTGAAGTCTTAATACCTGTGTTTTTTATTGTTGCAATGGGGATTGGTGAATACGTATAGTCAACCCCACCTCTGTCCTCCCCTTATCCAAGGGGAGGAAATACCATCAGCCCATAACTGGACAACTACCACAATTGGGAAGCATTCTCTGTAACATTCTCCTCCCCTTGGATAAGGGGAGGACAGAAGAGGGAGTTGAACTTCCCAGCTTAATGCACATTAAACCCCACCTCCTGATACTGGCGTCTTGCTACTTGATACCTCACACTTACCTAACCACTTCTACCCAGCCTTTACAACTAGTTTCGTCAGGAGCAATCAACAGGTAGTAATAAGTACCTTCGGCCAATCCTTCTGCATGCCAGTCATTTTGGTAGCTTTGATTTTCATGGACGAGCTTTCCCCAGCGGTTATAAATCTCTAAAGTCCATTGGCCAGTTCCCTCAAGGCCCTTCACATAGAACTCCTCGTTTTTATCATCACCGTTTGGAGTAAAGATGTTGGGCAAACGTAAATCTTCCACACTCACCTGCATGGTATCCACACCATAGCAATAAGCATCCTGTCGCTCCACAATCACCTGATAGGTCCCCTCCTTCTCATAGACCACTTTTGGCGTTGGGTCGAAGCTTTCTCGACCATCTCCAAACTTCCAATGATACGCGTAGCCATTCGCTCCGCTGGTATTAAAATGGACCGTTGGCATTGCCGTACAACTTCCCACAACTGCCAGGTTAGGTTTCTTCTTCAAGGACCGGACAACGACCGCAAACTGGTCTTGCTTGGAACAGCCTAAGGTGTCTTTGACCGTGACAAAATAAACCGTACTCCTTTCTGGCTTTACCCACACCACTGAATCTGTCTCCCCTTCCATTTCCGGCAACGGCTCCCACGAATAACTCACTCCCTTCTTAAAGGTCTTTGCTGTTAACCGGATGCTATCCCCAAGGCAAATGGTATCATAAACCACATAAGGAGTGAATGGCTCTCGAACCTTAATACTAAGCGAGAAAGTATCCTGACGAGTACAGGTACTCATATCCGTTGCATAAAGCGTCACCCTGTAATTTCCTGCCTTCTTAAAATCATGGGTCACTGGCACCTTTGTAGCCGTGTTCGCAAAATTCCCATCTCCGAAATCCCAGATGAAATCAACCCCACCCAAACTCTCATTGATAAACTCTACCTCATAAGAGAGACAGGTATCCTTATAAGAAAACTTTGAACGAAGGCTGGCCAAGTCGAATTTGAATACGCCGTTATTGCAGTTATCGCTGTTATTGAACTGGGGATAAGTATCGGGACCTGTCGGATTCGGGTACAAAGGAAAATCATCATTACTTCCACAGCCTGCGCACACTGACTGGTAAACTATTCCTCTTTTGTCAAAACGACTTGTTCCTCCATCCACATGCTCTTGTGACACCGGACCGCCAAAGTAGGTGGCATATAATAGGTCGGTGGCATCTCTCAAAAGCACCATCATGTAGAAATCACTCCCATCGGAAACCTTTTGATAGGCATCTGGAGTCAAAGGCATATTCTTAGTCAAACCTCCATTGTAACTCGCGTTGGTTTCACCACCCCAACCAGCAATAAAAATATTCTCACAGTCATTGACCAAAAAGGCTGTTGGAGAAATATTGGGAACAATAGTAGTACCTACTGGATTCACAGACCCCAGCGTTGTGGAATAATAAACGGAATCCAAACGGTAATTGAGCTTGGTCAGGAAAAGCCCTGCTCGGCTGTTAGAATATGTTCCAACTGTAACGGGAAATTCACCTTTACTCTGACCTAACAAATAGACATTTTCCTGTTTATCCAATTGGACAAAATAGGCTTGGTCAAAATTCTCGGTACCCAAATAAGTGGACTGCAACAAGCTATCACCACCATTAGAAAGGTGAGAAACAACCGCATCAATATCCCCAAATCCAGTCATTGCCAATACGGAGTCAGTAGTTGGATAGTCACTACTTTCTGTTCCGCCAGCCAAATAAACACCATTTAAACTGTCACGTTGGATGGAATAAAACGCATCAGCGCCACTTCCCCCCAAATAAGTAGACCACTCCAAGGCCGAAAAATCAGAATTCAATTTAAATGTGCATCCATCTGCCGAACCACCCCCATAAATGGGTTGATAAGCGTTAACAACAGGAAAATCCGTCGAGGTTGTCACTGACGCCACGTACACATTCCCTTCTTCATCCACATTAATATCCCCCCTCAGAATATCACCATAATTATTATTCAGGGGAGAAAAGAAAAGATTAGACCCGACTTGTACATGTTGAAGCACTCCATCATTACCACTTCCTCCTACATAAGTGGAAGCCAGCAGTTCACTTCCATCCACACTCAACTTTGACACAATGATATCTGTTCCACCATAAAAGGTATATCCTCCAACCGGAACGAGTGGACTACCCCCTTGATAGTTTTGCTCAAAGGCATTAACAGATACAGGGTAATTGGTTGAACCAGAAGTTCCAAGAATAAACAACTCCCCATCTGGGTTTGTCACCAAGCTTGTTGGGATTTCAGCATCATTGCCACCAATGTAAGTTGCATATAGAAGCTGTGTTCCGCTGGAATCAAACTTCAAAATACCTATATCTGTATTACCACCTTGAAAAGAAGTCTGGAAGGCTCCATTCGTTGCTGGAAACTGACCTAAAAAACCACCACCAGAGGAACTGTACCTAAACACCGTCCCACCAGTGTAAAGATTCCCCTCATTATCCAAACAAGCCGTATTTCCCCAGTTGTCCGCTGTGGAACCAGAATAAGTAGAGAAAATCAGTTGTGGGTCAATGACCAGTGGATAGTTCTTATTGTAATGCCCCAAATCATAGGTAAGCACATTGCCTTCCAAGGCAAAGGAACAATTGACCTCTTTGCGCTTTCCACGCACATACTGATAGGCAACTGGAGCAAGCTCATTCAACTGATGGAAAACCGTGTGAACAACCAAATTCCCTTCTTCCAAATACATGGTATCCACCCCATCATATTCCAGTCGGATTTGATCGGGTGAAGCGTGAGGAGCTACCAAAAACTCGTATTTCAATGAACCCTCATTGCGATAAAGGTGCATATCAATATCTGGATAGACTTCATTGAAATGCACCTCATGATAGGCTTTCACTTTGCCAGCCCAATTTTCCTTGGCACCGATAAAATAGTTGTAATGCTCTGAATAGGCTTTCTCTCCGATAAGCTTCTGGGCCTTACCACCCAAGAAATTCACCCGAAAGCGATGCATCCTCAAAGAATCCGAAGCTGCTGAAATGGTATCAAAAAAATGATCGTGATGATGAGCCAAAAGCTCAGCATATTTTTCCTGATCATAAAACAAATAGGTCAAGCCCTCATCATCCAGACTGAGTTCACCGCCAGGCAAATCCGCTTGATAGTGAATGGACTCATCCCACTGGCCCTTGTTCTCAATAAACTTCAGCTGAGAAACTTGAGGCGCCTGATGCCCCCCAGCAAACACATTTCCCCACAATAGAATGAAAAAACAGCTTAGTAGATGTTTCGAACCCATAATGAATATTTTGCATGGTCGATGGGTTTTACCCATCGCTAAGGAGTGCCGCCCTTACAGGGCTTTACAATGGTAGCCCTGAAGGGGCGATTCTCCACAGCGAAGGACTTCAGTCCTTTGCAATTCAAACAATTATCCCACAAAGAAATCTGAGGCAATCTGATCGGCAAACAACTTCCCCTCTTCCGTCAGACGGATGACCTCATCCTGCTGCGCCAACAACCCTTGTTCCAAATAGCCCTGAAGGGGTTTACCTTCCGCCCTATCCAATTCATACCCAAAACGTTCCCGAAGTAAACGTAAATCTGTTCCCCACACAGTTCTTAGGGATGTCATCAGGTATTCATTGATGCGGTCTTTCCTTGAAAGGACTTCTTTTTCAAAAGGTATTTCACCCTTTTCCAAAGCCCGCACATAGGCATTATTACTGGTCACATTGTACTGACGGCTTTCACCATCATAGGAATGCGCACCAGGACCTACGCCCAAATAAATTTTATCCTGCCAATAAGAAGTATTGTGTCTCGACCGATATCCCTCTTTGGCAAAGTTTGAGATTTCATAATGCTCAAAACCATTGGCTTGGAGAGCACTTACGAGGTACTTGAATTGATGGATGGCCTTCTCATCGTCCACATCAGGTAGGGCTCCTTGTTGGTGTTTTCTTCCAAAGAAGGTTTTCTCCTCGATGGTGAGGCAATAGGCGGAAAGGTGCTGGACATTTAGGCTTAAAGCCTTTTCTACATCCTCTTCAAAAACAGATTGGGAGGAAGTATGGATGCCGTAAATCAAATCAATGCTGATATTATCGAAACCAGCCTTTTGGGCGTTTTGAACTGAACGCAAGGCCTCCTCCCCAGAATGACACCTATTGATAAATTCAAGATTTGATTGATTGAAGGACTGGATGCCAATGCTCAGACGATTGACGCCTAAAGCTTGAAGGTCGCCCAACACTTTTGGACTCAAATCTTCAGGGT
>JAUIJC010000003.1 GCA_030431525.1 Bacteroidia bacterium
GAACGCTTCAAAGACGGCCTTTTCCCAAATCGGCACCGTGCCAGTGAACAGCACCATCACCATGGGTGGCGACAGCCGTAAGCTTTGGATCGTTTTGAACAAGCGGAAGTGGTATGCCAGCACCGATGGTGGGGCGAATTTTTCTTACCAGAAGACTACAAGTATCTATTACGGCGATCCTTATGACGATATGGAATCGGGTCAGTTCTTCGGAGCCCATCCCGATGATCCGAACATTTTGATTGGTGGTTATGCCCACCCTGTGAGCACAAGGAATGGTGGTCAGACGACCAACCTCGACGCCAAAAAATACTGGGGAAAATACCAAGGCGCCGTTGGCAACGACCCGAAGGTGCGTAACAACTACCACCCCGATTTGCAGGCCAGCCAGTTCTTCTATGACAAGGACGGCAAGTTGCTCTCCATCCGTTCGACTGATGGTGGTCTTTTCGTTTCCTACAACGATTGGACAAAAGAGAGCTTCCCGACTTACGCCGACATGACCGGCGTGTATTACAACATCTCGCTTTACGGGAAACCGACGCAGGAAACCTACCGTGGCGGTTTTATCTACGGCTACCTAAGCCCCGACCACCTTTCCTGTGGTACGCAGGACCAAGGCTGGCAAGATGTGCGTTCCTCAACTTATGGAAACAAGCAACTTTCTTGGGATCAGATTCGAGGTGGTGATGGACCTTGTATTGTCACTGGAGATGGTAAAATCGGTTGGAAATACAACTACCAAGGAACCGGTGGGTTTGAGCGTTTTGAGCTTTATAATGGAAACACCTTTGTGGGGCAGAATGGTGCAAAAAGTGCCAAAGCTGATTTCTCGTTTACCGGTGGTAGCTACTTTACTCCTTCTGTAGGTGACTGGGACGATGGTAACCGCATCTGGGTGTTGAGCCAATCACTACGTCGTATTGAGTACAATCCAAGTACTGGAACAACGACGGCAAAGGAGGATCTGTTTGGCAGTGGGAATCAGTATATGCAGGGTATTGCACAATCTCGTGTGAATCCGAATATCATTTACACCATGCGTAATGGTAACGTTTACAAGTCCACCAACCGTGGTACGAACTGGACGCAGGTTGCTAATGCTTCGGCAACAGGAATCTCCGGCACCCACCAAAACCGAGGCATGGGCTGGAGCTCGCCTTTGGATGAAAATATTGTCCTTTTCGCTACCCAATCTGGTACTGCTGTAAAAACCGTTTTCTCGGAAGATGGAGGCCAGACGTGGCAGAACGTGACGGGAAGCGGTGCCAACTTGTTCCCATCGGCCGAGGTGAACGGCATGGCCGGTTCCAAAAATGGCAAGCTCGTTTTCGCTTCTACGAACATGGGTCCTTACGTTTTTGTAGTGGCCGAGAAGAAATGGTACCCGATTGCTACGGACGCCGACGTTCCTGTTTTCTGGGGACAGATTGTTTACTGTGTTGACTACGGTGATAAGGAAATCGTGCATTTCTCTACTTGGGGACAGGGCGTTTGGGATTTTGTTATCCAAGACGAAGTATTCAATCAGGATGTGGCCGTGGACCAAGTTGAGGTTTCAGGTGGCGGAGAATGTGGTGGCGTAGTGAATCCAGAGGTGACCATCACTAATAATGGTCTTCAAACCATCACCAGTGTTTCCCTGAAGGTTTATGTAAATGGTGTATTGCAAAAAACCGTGGCCCATACCACTTCCTTAGCGGAGCGTAAAAGCGAAACGGTAACCATTTCAGGCATTGTGTTGACCAAAGGTGGCATCAATGACATCAAGGTGGTGGCCGAAGGCCCGAACAACATGGCCGATGAGAACACCGTGAACAACGAAAAATCAGGGGAGGCCTTGGCCGGTGAGGTGCCGATTTCTGATATGACCCTGATCAGCTTCAGTTCGGATTACAATAACGCCATCAATGCGACTTACGATAACGACCCAAGCACCATTTGGCATAACAACTGGGGCGCCAATGCACCAATGCCACATGAGCTGGTCTATGACCTTGGGAAGGCAACTGAGATTGGCGCGGTGAATTTCTTGAACCGTCAAAATAACAACAACGGTTTCCTTAAGGATGTGGAGTTCTCCACGAGCTCGGACGGAACGAATTGGGGTACAGCCCAAGCCGTTGAGTTTGCCAGTACGACGGACTACCAGTTCAAGGAGCTCAGTTTGGAAAGTGGACGTTATGTTAAGATGAAAATCTTGTCCAACCAGTATGGAAATAATAACGCTTCCTTTGCTGAAATCCGTTTCTACGGTTGTTCCAGCGATGCACTCCAAGCCACCATCACTTCTCCTTCGAACAACACGAATTTTGACGAAGGAACTGATGTGAAGGTAACAGCCAATGTGAAGGCTTCCGAGGGCGAGACCATTACGAAAGTCGAGTTCTTGGTGGATGGCAATGTGGTCGGCACCAAAACGACTTCGCCTTGGGAATACACGCTGACCAACCTTGCTATTGGAACGCACAAGTTGACTGTAGTCGCTTATGAAACTGGTGGAAATAATGTGACCTCCAATGAGATGACCATCCAGATTGATGAGGTGGTGGACTACGATGTGGCGGTTTCCAACCTAACGGTCAACAAACAGTCCGCTTGCGGTGGAATGGTTGATCTTTCCTTTGGGTTGGAAAACATTGGTGTGCAAACGCTTTCTGACTACCAATTGGAAATCTACGTGAACGGCAGTTTGGAAAGTACTTTGGACAAGACCTTGAGCTTGGCTTCTGGTGCTTCGGCTACGGTTGATGTAACTGGTTTTGTGCTGTCACAGAATGGCGCAAATACGGTCAAGGTAGTGGTGAAGAATCCGAACGGCAATGCCGATCAGAACACCACTGATAACGAAGCTTCAAAAAGCGTGGCCATCATGATGGGCGAGCTTCATCAGTTTGTGATCGCATCCCGTTCCGAGAATCCATCATTGAACTTTGAGGTGACGCAAGGCGGTAGCACCGTTGTGGATCTGGCCTCGGCCACAAAATCTACTTCGGGTTCAAACACCGTTTATGAGTTCTGCTTGCCAGAAGGATGCTACGATTTGAAGGTGACTGATGCTTTCCAAGGCGGAAGCTGTACCACACCGGCATGGACGTCTGGACCGGAGTATTGTCTTGGTGAGGAGGTTTCTCACAATGGTAAGCTTTACAGATCTGAATACTGTAATACCAATGAACCGGGTAGTGGACAATATATTGGTTGGACTTATGTAGAGGATTGTAGTGTTTCCTACGACACCGACACTTATCAGTTGTTGGACAAGGACGCTACCGTTTTGGTTAGCCAAGATGTAGCTGGTTTCACTTCTCCGAAAACAGATGCTTTCTGTTCCGGAACTCAGACTGCTGTAACGGCTGATTTCTCTGCTAACAAGACGACTGCGTTCAGCTGTTCGGATGTGGTATTTACTGCAAACACCACAGGAACCATCACCTCGTATGCATGGAACTTCGGTGCTGACGCTACGCCTGCAACGGCAACTGGCGTGGGACCTCACACGGTTTCTTATGCCACTGCCGGAGCGAAGACGGTTTCCTTGACGGTCAATGGAACGGAGACAGAAACAAAAACGAATTATGTGACTGTTTCTCAGGATCCGAGCCGTACACCAAGCCTCACTGTCAGCTATGATGTGACTGAAATCTGCGAGGGTGGTGAAGTGAAAGCAACTGTTTCAAATGTGCAGTTTGGTGGTGCTAATCCACAATACCAGTGGAAAGTGAATGACCAAATCACAGCTACCGATGCGAATTTGACGCATACCTTCACTGGCTTGAAAGACGGCGACCAGTTGCGCGTAACCCTTGTCTCCGATGAGGAATGTGTGACCAATCAATACGCCAGCTCTGCGAATCAGGCGGTAAAAGTGAATGCTGAGGTAACGCCAACAATTGCTATCGTTGCTGACCAGTCTGAGATTTGTTCAGGTGAGGAGGTAATCTTTACAGCTACTGCTACTTCCGGTACAGTAACATGGAAATTGAACGGCGCTTCAGTTGGCACTGGCAACGAGTACAAAACCAGCGGTTTGGCTGATGGCGACAAGGTTGTTGCCGAGTTGGCATCTGATGCAACTTGTGCCACTACAACGAATGTGACTTCTAATGAGGAGTCTGTAAAAGTGAATGCTTCTGAAACTCCAACAATCAGCATCGTAGCTGACCAATCAGAAATCTGTTCTGGTGAGGAAGTGACATTCACGGCTACTGCTACTTCTGGTACGGTAACATGGAAATTGAATGGTGCTTCCGTTGGTACTGGCAACGAGTACAAGTCCAGCGGTTTGGCTGATGGTGACAAGGTTGTTGCCGAGTTGACCTCTGATGCTACTTGTGCTACCGTTTCAACGGTGACTTCGAATGAGGAGTCTGTAAAAGTAAATACCGAAGTAACACCAACGATTTCTATCGTAGCTGACCAATCAGAAATCTGTTCTGGTGAGGAGGTGACGTTCACAGCTACCGCTACTTCTGGTACGGTAACATGGAAATTGAACGGCGCTTCAGTTGGCACTGGCAATGAGTACAAGTCCAGCGGTTTGTCTGACGGCGACAAGGTTGTTGCTGAGTTGGTTTCTGATGCGACTTGTGCGACTGTTTCAACGGTGACTTCGAATGAGGAGTCTGTGACTGTAAACGCTCCTGAAACTCCAACAATCAGCATCGTAGCTGACCAATCAGAAATTTGTTCAGGCGAGGAAGTGACGTTCACAGCTACTGCTACTTCCGGTACAGTAACATGGAAATTGAACGGTGCTTCAGTTGGTACTGGGAACGAGTACAAGTCCAGCGGATTGGCTGACGGTGACAAGGTTGTCGCTGAGTTGGCATCCGATGCGACTTGTGCGACTGTTGCAACGGTGACTTCGAATGAAGAGTCTGTAACTGTGAATGCTTTTGGAACGCCAAGCATTGAAATCATTGCAGACAAATCAGATATCTGCGCTGGCGACATGGTAATGTTCAGCGCTACGGCCACTTCAGGTGTGATCAATTGGAAACTGAATGGCAACCAAGTTGGCACTGGAGCACAGTACCAGTCATCGACTTTGGCTGATGGCGATAAGGTTGTCGCTGAGGTGGTTTCCGATGAGACTTGTTCTGCAGGAGCAACGGCAAGCTCAAACGAGGTTTCCATCAATGTGAATTCGGCTGAAACACCATCCATTAATATTGTAGCTGACCAGTCGGAAATCTGTGCTGGACAGGAGGTAAGCTTCACGGCGAATGCTACTTCAGGAACAATCGATTGGAAAGTAAACGGAGCATCGGTTTCCAGCGGTTTAAGCTTCCAGACTTCAAGCCTAAACGACGGCGACAAAGTGGAGGCAGTGTTGACTTCCGACGCTTTGTGTGCCACGGCTTCAACTGCTAATTCCAACCAAGTGGTTGTTTCGGTGAACGCATCGACCACACCTTCGATTAGCATTGTTTCCAACAAGTCGAATGTTTGTCAAGGCGAGATGATTACCTTCTCTGCAACGGCAAGTTCTGGTTCCATCGAATGGAAGGTGAACGGTGCAGTTGCTGGTTCAGGTTCTAGCTATGCTTCCTCAAACTTGGTGGACGGCGACATTGTTACCGCCGAGTTGACTTCCGATGAGCAATGCCCGACAACGGCTGTGCTTGCTTCCAATGAGGAAAGTATCTCTGCGCAGAAGCCATTGAATCCAAGCGTAGAAGTGGAATTGATGGACGGCGAGGCATTCCCGCTTTGTTCGGGTACAGAAGCCAAGTTCACTGCTTTGGCTTATGACCAAGGAAGCGCTCCACAGTTCTACTGGAAAGTGAACAATGTGGTGGTTGCTACAGGTACTGAATACACCACTTCAAGCTTGAAGAATGGTCAAAGCGTAGTGTGTGAGATGATTGTTTCTGAAAGCTGTGTGGTAAGCAGTAAGGTAAGCTCGCCAGCGGTTCAGGCCGAGATTCTCGACGCCAACGACAGTCAGTGTATCACTTACCTAGATGAGAACGCCTTGGTGGATATGGATATTTATCCAATTCCAGCTTCCGATG
Organism: Bacteroidia bacterium; assembly: GCA_030431525.1. GTDB lineage: Bacteria > Bacteroidota > Bacteroidia > Cytophagales > JAAEPT01 > JAUIJC01. The sequence goes on from JAUIJC010000003.1 coordinate 6,021, forward strand.
TGCTTCATATCCGAGCTAAAGCCATCGAGCAGATTCAGGTACTTGACAATCAGGGCAGGGTCGTGGAAACCATTGCTTTGAACAAGGAGAATGAATATGCTTTGAACACCATTGACTATAACGCTGGTACTTACTTCTTGAAGATTACTTATCAAGAAGGTCAGCTGATGAAAAAGGTGGTGAAGGATTAATCACCATCCTTTTTGAAATAGAAAACCCCTCGCATCGTGATGATGCGAGGGGTTTTTTATTGGAAAATAAGTGGGTTTATGTCATGCTGGAAAAGGTGTTCAAAAACAACAGGATTTTATAACCCCTTCCAGGATCGTAAATTTATTTAAATCAAAAACTTACATGGTGGCTTAGGTGGTTTTTAGTCCTAAAAAATCAATTCTATTTGAGGGTGGATTATTGGGGCAGGCTATTGTGTCTTCTTGTGTCGAAATAGACGTGATTAGTGACTCTATGATTCTTGTGGAAGGCACTTGTCCATTGATGTAAAATGAGTCCTTTTGTTACAGGAGGAAGATGCCTGGAAGACTTTTGTGTGGGTTTGAGTTTTGTGGGAGCATTGGATTTAACTGCTTAAAAATCAAACTTAAAACATCTCTTTTAATCATTTTAAAATCTTTTACAACATGTCAACAGAACCATTTATTGGAGAAGTGAAAATCTTTGGGTTCCATTATGCACCACGAGGTTATAGTGTTTGTGATGGTCAATTGTTGGCTATTTCCTCAAACACAGCCTTATTCTCCTTGCTTGGAACCAATTTCGGTGGTGACGGCAGGACCACTTTTGCACTTCCTGACCTTAGGGGACGCATGCCTATTGGCCAACATGCTGGTCCTGGTCTGCCTAATTACAATATCGGGCAGAAAGGGGGGGCAAACCAGACTTTCCTTAACCAAGACCAATTGCCTGCGCATAGCCATAGTGCGATGCCGATTTCTGTCAATTTGCCAGTATCCAGCAAAGTGGCTGAAGAGTCGGTGCCTATGGGGAACTATCTGGCGGTTACGTCCTCTGAGACCTATTTCTCGCAAGCTGATGGGGTGGCTGGCAACCTTACCGTTTCTGGTGATACGGGGGTGACTGGAAATAATTCGCCAGTGGATATCATGAATCCTTATTTGGCCATGAATTACTCTATCGCTTTGCAAGGGATTTTCCCGCCAAGACCATAATTAGTTCTTTCCTTTATTCAAGGACTGGAGTTATTCAGAAGTGTTTTTCATATCACCTGCCGACAGCTAAAAGTTTTGGCATTGTGTTATGAAAAACATTTCAGCAAATGCAATCATACTGCTAATGCCTATAGCTATTGGCAGGTGAAATGCTCTGTAATTTCGGTCAAGTGACTATCCTCGGAAGGCTGATGCTTTTCGAGGGTTTTTCTGTTTATGCAAAAAATTGGCATTCTCTTACCTCGTTCCACTTATTATGGTTCAATCAGTTTTGACTTGTTTGATGGCCTTAAACAAGGCTTGAAGCACTTGTGTAGGGATGATGTGATTGTTGTCCATGACAATATTGGTTTCGGGACAGACCAGCAATTGTGCTATCGAGCGACAGAACAATTGTTGATGAATGATGAGGTTTCTATTGTGTTTGCCTACGTCAGCCATCGTACAGCCCAATTGCTCAAGCCCTTGTTCATGGCAACGAACAAGCTGTTGGTGGTGCTGGATAGTGGAGCAAACTTACCTCAAGAATGGCCTCTTTCATCAAACACTATTTATCATTCCCTGCACAATTCATTGGGAAGTTGGCTCTCCGCCAAGGAAGCGAGTCGGTTTGGCTACGACAAGGCGGTTATGGTGACTGGGTATTATGATGGAGGCTATTTACAAACTCATGCTACCCATTTAGGTTTTTCAAGTCAGCAGGGCAGAATCGTGAACAATTTTGTTACGGGTTACAAGCGAGAGGAATTTAACTTTTCAAGTTTGTCAACGTGGTATGCCGAACAAGAAGGAACCTGCTTTTTGGCCCCGTTTAGTGGGGACTTTGTGCAGTGGTATTTTGAGGAAATCAAGAAGCAATTTTCGGACTCGAGCGTAGCTATTTTTTTGCCTCCCTTCGGTTTGGAGGAATCGATGTTGGCAGGGGCACCTTATCCAAATCAGGAGGTGCGGGGTGTTGTCTGTTGGTCAAAGCATTTATCCTTGCCGAAGAACACTACTTTTCTTGAGGTGATGGAAAGTGCGGGAAAGCGGGCAAACCTCTTTTCGCTGTTGGGTTGGGAAGCTTCTATTTTGGCAGATAAGGCGCTTGGATTGATGGAGGCGAATCGGTTTGATGGCCGTCAAACATGCCGTGACTTATTGGAATTCAGCTTTGAGGGACCACGGGGAACCGTGTATTTCGATGCAGGTACTCACACTTCTTTGGCACCGCTTTATCGTGCCTTGCTAAAAGAAAATAAGGAAGGGGGCTGTGCATTGGAAGTGCTGGAAGAGATTCCCGCCGACCAAGTGCTGGATGCCTATGTGGAAATGTCAGGCGTGCCTTTGGAAAATGCCACTTCGGGTTGGTATAACAGCTACGTGTGTATATGATGAGCTTGCCTAAAATAGTACTCATGTGTGCAGGCGAGTCTGCTTACCCAACCCTGCAACTGTTGCTTTTGGAGAAGTACCTATCGGCTGTGGTTTGTGTGGGAAAACAGGACGGTTCCCATGTGGTGCAAGAAGTCTGCGAGGAACAGAAGCTTCCCGTATTCATGCTTTCATCCAAAAAGGAGTTGAATGCCCTCAAGTCTTGGCTGGAAGGTTTGGACGCTAATACCATATTTTGTGTGGGCTTTCCGTACCTCTTACCCATGGAAATCCTCACGATTTATGCGGGGAGGTGCTTCAATTTTCACATGGGTGTTCTGCCTGAATACCGTGGTCCCATGCCCATTTTTGAAACCTTGCGTTCGGCGGAGAAGGAAACTGCCGTGACGGTGCATCAGATGACAGCATCTTTTGATGAGGGGGATGTGGTCTTTGAAGACCGATTTTACCTTGATGCAGGAGAAACTTTTGGCTCCTTGGCCTTGAAGTTTGCGGAGCGGATTTCTTTGGCCTCACAGAATTTGGCGCAGATGCTCTCATTTGGCAATTCTCTTCCGCTCAAAAAGCAAGAAGGGGCGTTTGCCTCTTTTTTCAATTACCCTGACAAATTTGAAACAACAATCAAGTGGAAGTCAATGTGTTCCAGTGATGTGGAGCATCTTGTGAATGCTTGTAATCCATGGAATCAAGGCGCGGATACGCTTCTACATGGAAAACCGTTGAAGTTGGTTTCGGTGCAATTTTCCAAGGAACAACATGATGATGTGGAGGCAGGAACGATTCTGCAACTGGAATTGGGAAAGCCTGTTTTGGTGGCCTGTTTGGATGGGGAAGTGCTGGCCGTGGATATTGTTTCCAGTGCTTGGGGCATTGAGCCTGCCCAAAAGTTGTTCTCGCGCATTGCGCATGTGGGGGATGTGCTTGGGGCAAACCAAAAGCTTAATAAAACCAACCGTCTGAAAAATCGAGTCGAATCGACAACTGAGTGATAATTTCTTGACCTTTTAACCAAACTTTTGAATCGTGAAAAAACCCTTACTCTTTTCCATGCTAATGGGACTTTGTAGCCTTTCGATGGCCCAAACCCAGTTTTGGTATGATGACTTTGAAAGTGCCACTTCACCCTCCAGTGGTACGCGTACCCCAGAGAATAATGGTGGTAATTTTGACGCTTACTTCCGCCGTGCCACCAATGCCGATATTGGCCTGAGTACCATTTCCGATGGTGATTACAGCAATTTTCAGGGAACCTATTTCTGGGCTGGAGAGGACCACGACGGAGCCTTTGGTACAGGCAACGAAGAACAACAAATTACGTGGACGGGAATTGATATTTCTGGAATGTCAGACCTGAGTTTTAAAGGGCTGTTTGGTGCCCAAAGCACTAACGGAACCTTTGACAATACCGTGTTCGGGAATTCACACACGGATTATATCATCGTGGAATACAGCATCGACGGAGGCGCTTATTCCCAGTTGATTGCCTTTTATTCCAAAAACCTGTCAGAGAAATTCTTCTTCGAGGATACCGATGGCGACCAACTTGGGGATGGCGGGAAATTGACCAAAAGTTTCTCGGAGTTCACCAAGCCAATTTCAGGAACGGGAAACACGCTTTCGCTCCGTCTGAGGGCGTATTCCAACAATACGTACAGCGAGGAATGGGCTGTGGACAATTTCCGAGTTTTGGGCACCCAAGCCTGCTCCATGTCAGCGTCCTTCACTTCCCAGACGAATGTGGGTTGTAATGGCAGTAATCAAGGAGCCTTGACTATCCAGCAGTCCAATGGTACAGGCAATTTTAAATATGTTTGGAGTAATGGTTCCCAAACCACGAACACCTCTTCGTCCACCAACTCCATCGGAAACTTGTCAGCGGGTACATATTCCTGCATTATCACGGACGCAAATGGCTGTACAGCAACAGCCTCAGCGACGATTACCGAGCCAACTGTGTTCTCAGCTTCTGTAGGTTCCCAAACAAACATTTCCTGCAAGGGTGGAGATGACGGCTCCGCTACGGTAAATGTGTCTGGTGGAATGAAACCTTACAGTTATTCATGGTCTCCAAGCGGAGGCACTTCAGCAACGGCGTCCAACCTTTCTGCTGGAAACTATACCTGCACCATTACGGATGATAATGGCTGTTCGGCCACTCGTTCAGTCACGATTACTGAGCCAACAGTGTTATCAGCTTCTGTAGGTTCCCAGACAAATGTTTCTTGCCATGGTGGAGATGACGGCTCCGTTACGGTAAATGTGTCTGGCGGAGTGGCTTCATATACTTACGCATGGTCTCCGAGTGTTGATAATTCTTCAAACTCGGTTGGGAATTTATCCGCTGGAAAATACGTGTGCATCGTAATGGACGCTAATGGTTGCAGTGTCAATAAATCTGTAACTATTACAGAACCTACGGCGCTTCAGGCAGAGGTGAGCAGTCACTCAAATGTGTCTTGTAATGGTGCCTCTGATGGTGAGGCAACAGTAACCGCTTCAGAGGGCACGGCTCCTTACACTTATTCATGGTCACCATTGGGCAAGGGCTCTGTCACGGCCTCTGGGCTTTCAGAAGGCACCTATACTTGCATGGTGACGGACGCCAATGGTTGTAGCGTTGAAGAATCCGTGACGATTACCGAGCCAGAAGCCATGAATCTTCTTGTCACAGAAAATGAAATGGGTTTGTCCGCAGACCTTCAGGGAGCCGATGCCTATCAGTGGTTGGACTGTTCAAATGAGTCTGAGGTTGACGGGGAAATTTCAGGCAGTTTTGAGCCAGCTGTTGATGGCATTTACGCCGTTGAAATTACCCTCGACGGTTGTGTGGATACATCCAACTGTATTGAATTTGAGAAAAATTTGGTGGCCATTGAGAACCAGTTAGAAGAGAATTCTACATTGAAGGCCTATCCAAATCCAATCTCAGAAGGTCAGCTCAACTTCTCTATGCCGTTGCACCAAGTGGTGGTTTACAATGCCTTTGGAGTCGTTGTTCACCAACGTGCAGAGGCAGAGGCGTTGGAGATTACGAACTTTGAGTCAGGGGTTTATTTTGTGAAAGCAGAGGAAGGCGTGATTCGCTTTGTGGTGAAATGATGACTTTCAAGCTGGGAACAGCCTTGGCTTAACACGCAAAACCCCTTGCATTTCTAAAAGTGCAAGGGGTTTTATTTTTAAGATGTAATAGAGAGCTTTTTGAATGGAGTTATTGGAAAGGAACCACTGAGAACACAGAGGGGCGGAGGTTTAGGAGGCTCTCATTCTTTGAACAGAATGTGTATTTAAAGCGTAATGCGCCTCCTTTTCTCATTTCCTCTGTGTTCTCCGTGGTTCATTAAACGCTATTCAGTATCAATAAAGCCCTTCCTCCAAGGCTTCCAACAAACTGTCCAACGCCCCATAGTTCGACGGCAACGTTTTGATTGCCTTTCGCTTTTTCAAGGCTTCCAACATCGCGATGAAATCCAAGGAATCGGTGGCCTGTCCCTCAAAATCGGGAAGTTGGAAACCGTCAAAACGGAACAGTTCAATGGCTTTTTCCGAAAGGTTTGCCTCGCGTTTCAGCGCCTCATCCTGCAAGAAAACCTTGTCCCGAAATTCTTGTCCCAGTCGAATGGCGATGATGCTTTCCGGTTCCTCGAAATCCAGAAGTTCGGTTTGTTCCTCGGAAAGTCCTTCGGTGTTTACCGCCACGGGAACAGAAGCATCGATAGAGGAAACGTGGATTTCCCCTTCTAAAATAGGCTCGCCCTCTTCATCATAGAGAAGTTCGAGTGGCACGATTTGGCTGTTGGTGATGGGACTGAAAAACGGGTTGTCCATCCCGCCGATTTTCCATGTATCTCGGTGGATGCCCTCGTAGGTATTGTTGTGTATCAAGGTTTGGATGACCAAGCAATCGCCCTTCTCGGGATCCACAAATCCAGAGATCGTCATGGCCCCACAAAACTCGCTGTAGGGAATCCACGAAGGAACCCCGTTGTTGTCGAAATGTTCCTGCAATCGGGTGTAGGACAAGGAAGGGCCTTTCTTGGCCTTGATTTTTTCGGCTTCCTTAAGCACTTTCTTGACCTCGGGGATTTGGGCGAACTGCTTTTCCCTGAAATCATACAGGGATTTGGCGCGTTCATCACCGGCATTCACCTTATCGAGAAACCAAGCTTCGCGCTCCGGCTTCCTTTCCAACCAACTCAAAAAGTAAGGGGTTTTCGCTTTGTCCTTCGGACGGTCAATCTTGAAAGCCAATTCTGTGGCCTCATCGCCGTTGAGCAGGTATAAGCAATCATGCAAATGTGGTGGACAACTGGAATAACCCTTGTCTGGGAAGTTGTTGGTCTCATCGACCATCGTCTCCAGCCATGGCATAATTTCCTCGCCATAGCGCTCAGCCAACGCACAAATCAAATCCATTCGGGTCGGGAAATTCCACGGTTTGCCCATGATAACCTTCAGGAATTCATCGGCGTTATCCAAAGAACACAAGGAGGCGAATACCCGATCGGATTCCGTACAGCATTCCTCACCGAAGTGAATCAACTCGCCATTTTCAAAACTTTCAAAACCATCAAGGGTTTGTCTGGCCTCTTCAATGGGAACAAGTCCTCGGTCATCGCGCATCTCCTTTTTGTAGAGCGCATAGGACATGACGGTGCTTAAAAAATCTTTGGACATGGGTTTTTGAATTGAGGTTTTTTCAGAAAATAAAATACCACGGAGAACACAGAGTGACAGAGGTTTTGGAGGCTCCCATTCTTTGAACAGAATGTGCATTTAAAGCATAAATCACCCCCTTTTCTCATTACCTCTGTGTTCTCCGTGGTTCCTTTTAACAAGTCCCACAATTTGAGAAAACCGATTCAAAATCAACGGTTTTTCCCGAACCAAAAATCCCATTTTTCTTCGTCCACGCCGTGTTTTCCCTGCCACCAGTTGGCGGGGTAGAGTACGTCGTCATAATGGATCGGACGGCTTTCCCGTTCGGTAAAGGGGATATAACGGTCGGCAAAGCCCAGATGCGTTTCGTCATGTAGGATGCCGATCACGCCAAAAATCTCCAAGAGGCTTTCCCTTTCGTAATTGTTTGACTTTTGGAACGCCGTTGAAATCCGTTTTCGCAGGACGGGAATTCGATCGTCCGGAGCCGAACTTTTGATGATTTTCTTGATCTCGTTTAAGATCTCAACATCCTTTTCAGTGGGTGTCACTTTTGGAAAGTGGTGGAACTGTTCCAAATCAAAAAGGACTTGGTGGGCGAACTCCATGCTTGCGCCGAATTTATACTTGGAGTAGTTGGAAGCATTGAGGTCAACGCTTTCGTTCAGCTCATTGCTGTAATATCCCGTATGCAGTCCGCAGATTGAGCAGTAGATGGAATTGGGCTGTTCGCATTTGGTCAGGGGGTGGATGGGAATGACTTTACCGATGCAATAGCTGGACAAAAACGAGCGGTATTCAATCCTACGGGTGCTCAAACTGTACAAAAAAGCGTTGACCACATCTTCTTTTTTGATCGTTTCAACCGCCTTTTTTATTCGCACGAAGATTTCATCATGGGAAATGACCATTGGGTCAAACATAGTGCAGTGTCGTTTTGCATAGTCGAAATCCTCGTCGCTGATGTAGTTTGAATAGTTTTTAAACCAATTCGCGGGGTCTTTCTTTTGGGCCTTGGCAAAAGTGCTCAGGAGTATTTTGATGGCTTTTTTGTCCATGGTGAAAAATCAATAGCTTGAGGTTTTTAGTGCTTAATTAGACATCTTTTTTTCCCCGTTTTTAAAAGTCTTAAAAGGGTAACCGGAAATAAGGATGGAGGCCTCCTTGATTTCTGATGTTCGGATGCCACATAAAAGTGTCATTGTTTTGGTTTAATCTGATAATTAAAGCAAAGTGCCTCTTTTCGCCATAACGATTGAGTGTGTTCAGCACACACAGTTTTTTCGTCCGTCCAGACAACTAATTGATCTCGGAACGAACGGATATTTTTGGACCAATACTTTTCTTTTGAGTCCTTCAGCAGGAAGTAAAAGCCTGGGTCACTAAAGTACTTACCAGAAGAGTCAAGAATCAGCTCACCATTTGGTCCGACCCTGGGGGACATGATGACTGTAGCATTGCCTTTTGGCAAGGGGAATACAGCTTTCACACATTTTTTCCCATCTGGTAACGTGCAGATGCTATATACTCCGGAGAAAATCACTTGACCAGTTGATTTAAACGTTCTGAACCAAATGGTGTATTTGACTTTTTTTGATTCAGGGTCTGATAGCGTAATGATTTCGCTTTTTATGGCTTCTGAATCTTTTATGCTCTTGGTGGGGATGTTTAATTGGCCAATGCGGTTGCTGAATAATTTATTGACCAAAACGCCAAATAGTTTGAAGAAGGGGTTCCAGCTTACCGAAAAGCTCAATTGATAATCAGACGTGTTTTCATAAAAGTCAATAACTCCAGCAGATAAACGAGCCTGCTCAAGCTCGGATAAGTTTAACAGCTTGATGGATGGGATGAGCCCTTGTGATTTGGCGTTCCTTTCGATGGTTAATCCTTCTTCTTTGGCTAATTGAGTTATGAACTCGTCAGAGATTGTTCCTATCTCTCCAAAAGGGCCAATCAACCAAGGGACATCTTTTGGGTCAATCCTTTTTCCGCATAAGATGACCCATTGCTGAGTAAACCAATCTTGGAACTTTTGCATAGGGTATGCGAAGCTCATATCGACTTAGTTAGTTGAGGTTTGGGATGATATTACGTTGCCCATTCCATTCACCATATTCTGCAAATGGCTTAAAACGTAGGGTGGTGAATTGAAAATGGAAATCTTTTCGATTCCGCTCTTTCATTGCGTTTGAGTGGCGCTTGGGCAGTGGAACAGAACTATGTCCATGAACCATATTGGCCATTTCTTTTGGTGTTTTCCAGATGGAAAACGTAGAAACTGTACGTGGAAGTCGAATGGATGCTAACGCTAGTAATGTACCGGGGTGGTCTCTCACCAGCTTTTCTACAGGTCTGCCCCAATGAATAAATCGTGGGACCTGAGGAAGTTTCATTCGGGCTAATGTAACAGCAACAACCGGAGCCTCAGGATCTTCTAAAGCATGACTTTCTTCTGGAATTATAAAACCGTCGATTTTGCCCCATTGCCTTAAGTAGGTCAAACGTATATGCCACCCTTTGGCTAAGGTTTTTCCAAAACGGTCATGTTCTAAAAAGTTGTCTATTGCCGATTCATCCTCCCATTGTGCAAAGACGGCAACTTGTCTAATCAACATGCGAGAAGGTGAGAAGATGGCAGAGCCTAAGGTCATGGCATTCATGCATTCTATATGAATCAAGCCTGGGTTGTTTTTAGGCGTAGGAGGTACTAAAAAGGCTTTAGTGGCTGATATGAAATCTGTTTTGACTAAGTGATAGGTGAATACACTCATAGTTGTTTTATTCTGGATAGCGCTAAGACATGAGATTACCACCCAAGGTTTCAACTGCTAAAATACTTCAATATGAGTTCTAAAAAGTCATTATTGATTTTGAGAAATCAAGGCGCAAAGCAGTCCAAGGATAAAGTGATGAGGTATAGAAAAATGCTGAATAAACCGATAAACGCCAATCCCCAGCATTCTCAAAAGACAACTGGGGATTGGCGTTTTATTATAGGCTTTAATGGAAGCCTTTGCGCTTAATATTTTATATCAATAGGGCGGGGAAATGGTCGCTGATTTGGATTCAGTGTACTTGAGTGACAAAGCCGAAGAAATCGACTTACTGCCTTAACAGCATCCACTTCGGTACCTGCAAATTCCAATGAATGGCGGATGCCCGAATCAAGAAAGTGATAAAGATGCAACTGGTGGAAATAATGGTGGGAGGGACTTCGGGGAATAATTGAAGCAGAAACAAATAGAGCACCACCCCAAAGGTCAAGGGCACGGCATAAAGCTCCTTTTTCATCAAAAGCGAAGGGTTGCCGGCAATCACATCTCGGGTGACACCGCCTCCGATCGCCGTGATGACACCCAATAGGACCGGTCCGACAGGCATGGCAAAATCCAAATCGATGGCCTTCCGTGCCGATTGGATTAGGAACATGGAAATCCCCACGGCATCCAGATAAAGCATCAGTTTATAGGTCTTTTTGCCCGTCATCAAGCGGTTGCCATAAAAGGCGATGATGCTGGCAATCAGGGAGACCCAGATATAGTTCAAGTCCTTCGCCCAGAAAACCTCTACGTCCAAGATCATGTCCCGAATCGTTCCTCCGCCGATGGCCGTAATGATGCCCATCACGCAGGCGCCAAAGAGGTCGATGCCTTTTGGGATAACGGCCAGCACGGCCGTGACCGCAAAAGCCACGGTTCCGGCCATGCCAAGAAAGTAGGGGAAGTCATTGAAATCCATTTAGCATTGGTCAAGCCACTAAATAGGAGAACGGCGTCGATGGACTAAAATAGCTGGACACTTCTCCCGCCAGAACTGTAGAAGTTTCCGTTTCAAGGCATAGAATTTCAGCGCCCTCCGTGAAGTTGACTTTTTTCAAATCTACCCAAAAAACGAACGGCCGTAGGGTGGATTCAAAATACAAATGCAGGTTATCGTGGTCGTGGACCGTCCTCCAAAGCGTCGAGGAGAGGTTGGGATGATCAGGGTCAGCCAAGCCCAAGGGCACCCCGATGGAGCGCATTTGGGAAAACACTGACGCGATGGCCTTTTTAGGGTCCTCAAATTTGGGTGAGCTTTCGAGAAAATAGCTTGCCCTCACATACCTATCGGCGGGGTTGGTGGTTCCCGGCAACATGCGGGTTCCCCCGATAAGCTTCCAGTAGTTGTTGATCGCCAATTGCTCCTCATACACCGGCGAATTGGTCATGACCACATACTCTCTGCTATGGTGAATCACCAGTTTGCCCTCCACAAACTCGAAGATGGCTGAATCCCCAGAGGCATCCGAAATGGAAAGATGGACCGTCGAGGCCTTGCCATTGGGTAAAACAGGAGAAATCAAGGTCACAGGGTCGGTCTTCATCTGTTTGACCGCCTCGGCCACAGACTGGAAATTGTCCAAAAAATATTGGGCCCAAGCGCCGATGGACATGGTCGGTTTGCCCCGTTGGTCCTCGTCCCCATAAACAGACTCAGCCAAGTAGAGCAGATTGGCCACCAAGCCTTTTTCGTTCATGCCGTCCGCAAGGCCAGCATCGTAAAAGGAAACGCCCACCGAACCGTATTTTGAGGTCCAGATGATGGGACTTTTTCCCGCTCCGCCGTTGCGTGCAATCCCTCGGGGAAACACCCACAGATTGGATACCGCATCAGGGTCGTTCCAATCCATACCTCTTCCAGTAATATATTTTCGCTTTCCTGTTTCGTACAAAATCCGTGTGCACATCTTCCTTGAAATTTCTTGAGCTAAGGACGAAATTTGGCCTTTCCTTGTTGAGTCATACGGCGAATCAGGTGCCGTAATGTTTAGCCAATCATCTCTTTTTTTTACGGCAAAAACAGGGGGGAGTTGGTGGAATGGTACATTCCAGTTTGTTGCTAGGGTGCTATTTTTTCAATTGACGTCTCACCTCGTTTAAAAATTCATCAAGCTCCATCTGTTGGGTCATCCGCCCACGGATTACGTAGAGGTGGTCAGTCATTTTACCTCCTTGTTTTTCGATGAGCGCACCAAAGTTGTCAATGTAGCCTTGCTCAAATTTGCTGTTCATGGAGTTGAACAAGACGACTGATTTGCCTTCAAAATCATTGACGCGGGCAAATTCCCAAATGGGCGGAGCTGGACTGTACAGCCAAATAGGTGAGCCGATGAAAATGGTGTCGTAGGCGCTTAGATCTATTTTTTGGGGCCTTATTTGGGCAACGGTGTCCCTAGCATCTTTCAAGGCATTTATCCAACCGCGAAGGCCAATGCGGTAATCATCAGATTGAATGGTTAACAGGTTGGTATTTTTTGCCTTGGCTATTTCATGAGCCATCAGTTCGGTATTGCCAGACCGTGAGAAGTAGACCACCAAGGTTTTGGCTTTGGGCTTGTCAGTGACCTCATGGAGTAGGCTTTTGTTGTGCTTCAACTGAGCGTACTCTATGTATAGAACTCCACCAATAAAAATGCATACCGCCATAAGTAGTATGCCTAAAAAAATGTAGATCACTTTCTTTTGTTTTAAGACGAACATCTACTTCAGTTTTTACTACGGATGAAGGTGGTTAACGTGGCGCTTTTGTGATTATTATTTATTGATGCTTAGGTCCATAAGAAGTATGAAAAATACATTTTGGGCATTATTAAGAGCTAATTTTTTCAACTGTATAAAGCTCTTCATCACGTTCTTCGCATCTTACGATGTCCTCGTCTTTGAATTCACCCAGAAGGTCATTCTTGTATTTTTCTATAACGCGGTAGTTTCCATCAGGCAAGCATTCCCCACTGACTATCATCCATTCCCCGTTCTTGTCTTTGACGTGGATGGAGGTCATGGTGACAAAGCCTGTTGCCCAATGGTCTTCGTTGAGGGTATATTCACTAATGTCAAACCCTGCGGGATGGTTGATGAATCCCTTTTTATGGCGTAGCCTTTCAATGGCCATTTCAGCCTCGGCGTGGGTGGAATAGACGCCGATAAATTTTACTTGTTCTTCACCTTCCAATTCATAGGAATGCTCGAGGAAAAATACCGATTTCATCATTTTAGAATGTGGTTCCTGATAAAAATGAAAAATAATGTTGAAAAGCCCCCGTTCCAGAGGACGTTTCAGCATTTTACTGTAGGAGTAAGTTATCAGGCTTTTGGCTGTTTTTACCTCCCTTAATTTTACTATAGACAAAAAAAGCAGGGATGAAATCACCCCTGCTTCATTGTAATATCAGATTTTAAGGAAATCAGGCTCCATGTACTCAGGGTTTGGATAGGTATAAAAACCTTCACCAGAGAGGGCCCCCATCTTCCCTTTGTCGATAAACTCGGTTTTGAGCTTTTCTGCAACTTCGGCCATGGCAGGGTCAATGGCAGATAGATGTAGGGAGATATTGTAGCAAACATTTATACCAAAGGAGTCCATATGTCCAAAAGGTCCCATTGCACCAGTTCCACCATTTGCGGCTATCCACACTTTATCAACTTCTTTGAAGTCAGCAACTCCGGAAAAGTGAAGTTTTAAAGCAGAGGCTGACCAAGGAATAATCAATGAGTTGGATATATATCCCGCCTGTTCTTTTTTGATAGGAATAGGCATCATGCCTATGGCATCGGCAAATTCAACAACTTTCTCAAACACTTGAGCGTCGGTTCCGGCGTGACCCATGACCTCTCCAATTTTGTTGTTCCAGACACCACTCCAGAAGTGAAGGGTAAGAAAGCGCTCAGGCTTGTTGACAGCATCCACAAGCTGGCTTGGCGTGAATGAAGATGTATTGGAGGTAAGAATAGCGTCAGGTTTACAAATCTCTGAGGCCTTTGACCAAAAGTCATGTTTTATTGCCGGATCCTCAGGAACAGATTCATTGACGATATCAGCATTGGCAAAGGCTTCCTCCATGTTACTGGTATAGGAAATGCGTGCTAATGCGGCATCTATTTCTGCTTTTGTTGCTTTGTTTTCATCAACAAAAAGTTGGGCATAGGATTGATGTTGTTGCTTTCCTTTTTCCAAACCGGAATCGAAAGCATCATATACCACTACATCAAATCCACTAATAGCACATTGCCATGAAACTTGTGCGCCCATAACTCCGGCACCTGCGATAGTGACATTTTTTATCATATCCATGTTGTAACGTGTATTTTCTTCGTATCCACACAAGGATATTTTGGGGTAAAAGGTTCACTTTCAGTTTGTTTTTGTGTGTGATCTTATTTCTAAATCATTGTGAAATAGGGTAGTGATAAATAGTTGTGAGCATCTATTTCAAAAGTCTGATTCCAGAAAAAAATGGAAAAAAAGCAATGCCGAAAAGGCTCCAAAAAGGAAGACCTTTCAGCATTGCTAAGCCATGAAGTAGTTGACCAAAGTCGCTATTGTTTCCCCGACTGCATCTGTTTTATCAACTCTGAAAAATCAAAGGATGCAGCCTTCTGAACAGGGGGATGCTCCATTAATGACTTGATATGTTCGGTGAGCAATTCCTGAAGGGGCTCATTGATAAACTGCTTCCGTTGGATGATGTCCGACTTGTCCGTCACATTGTCGAATGACTCAAACGGGTCCATACGGATGTTATACATGACGGGGAATTTCTGCTTTTCATAGGGAGCGTAATAGTCTTCGCTGGTCTGGAAATGCAGTTTCCATTGGTTGATGCGGATGGCCTTAATGTCCGATTCGTAATAGTAGAAATAATGGTTTCGGGCACTTTCCTCCGTTTTTCCCAACCAGTAGTCCAAGTTGTTCACGCCGTCCAGCACTTGGTTTTTTTCATCCAGGATTTTTTTGTCCACATCCTCAACTCCAGCGGCAGCGGCAAGGGTGGTGAAGATGTCCATGTGTGATTGAATGCCCCTCAGGATTTTACCTTCGGGGATTTTGCCTTTCCACATCACCATCATCGGCACCCGTACACCACCTTCATAGGTTGTCATTTTTTCTCCCCGAAACGGCGTCGTTCCTCCATGCGTGCGTGCACTGTGTTCAGGGCCATTGTCGGTGGAGTAGATGACGATGGTGTTTTCCATTACACCCATTTTTTCGAGCGCGTCCAATAACTCACCAATTTGTTGGTCATGCTCCATCATACCACTGCCATATCGGTCATGTTCCGTGGTGATATCGGTCGCCAAATTTTTGCTTTCCTTTTTCAAGTGGGTGAACATGTGCATACGGCTGGGATTGAACCACACGAAAAAGGGTTTTTTATCCTTCTTGGCCTTCTTCATAAACTTGATGGAAGCATCCATAAACTCCTCATCAATGGTTTCCATCCGTTCGCGAGACAACGGACCTGTGTCCTTGATGCGTTGTTTGCCTACCTTTCCAAAGCGTGGGTCCTCGGTAATGTCGTCCTTATCGGTTGCATAGGTATGAAGAACACCTCGTGTGCCAAACTTCTTGAAGAATTCAGGATCCTTTGGATAGTCTAATTGTTGGTATTCCTCCTCGGTGTTCAAGTGGTAAAGGTTACCGAAGAATTCATCGAATCCATGCACCGTGGGCAAGTGCTCATTGCGGTCGCCCAAATGGTTTTTTCCGAATTGTCCTGTAGCATATCCTTGGGATTTCAACACCTCTGCCAAACAGGGGCTTTCCTTCTTTAGACCCAATTCCGCCCCTGGACGACCAACGGTTGTCATCCCACTTCTGATAGGGTATTGACCAGTAATTAACGCAGCCCTTCCAGCAGTGCAGGAGGGTTGTGCATAGTGGTCGGTGAACATGATGCCGTTCTCGGCGATACGGTCAATATTGGGGGTGGTGTAGCCCATGGTGCCAAGTCCATAGGCGCTGACGTTTTGCCAGCCCACATCATCAGGGAATATGACGAGGATGTTGGGCTTGTCCTGTGCAATTGCCGTAATTGACAGGAGTCCAGATAATACCACTAGGATTACCGTGAGCCTTCGTTGTACTGTATGTTTTATCATGCTCGGTAAGCTTTTTTTTGTTTTACCGAGGCGCGTTGCTTGATGTTCAGTTTTGGCCTAAAAAGTCCAAAAATTAGACAGCGTTAAAATTTTCCCAAGCTTGGAGATTTCATACTCGATATAAACAAAAAAGTACCCTGAGATTCTCTGAGGATAAAAATCAGGGCACTTAAAAACACTACAATGGAAGTTTTGGCTATTCTAAAAACAGGAGAAACCTATTGAAAGCCCTATAGGTCACTTCCTTCCGAATTTCTGCAAACCTGCTCATATCAAACTTTCCCTTCGGCTCAATGTTCGTCGCGAAAAAATAGGTGCTTTTTCCCGTTTTCAGGTACCCCACAAACCAACCGTTGTCTTTTCCGTTTTGGCTGGACCATCCCGTTTTTCCACTGATTTTGTAATCCCCATTGTCCTCCAAAACCATCATCCGTTTCATGATGTTTTCAGTACGATTCGAAATAGGAAGCTTGGACTGATAAAACCGCCTTAAAAAGTCGATTTGTTGGAACTGATTGATGCGGGAATCACCCTCCAGCCAAAAGCGGTCAATGTTGCTGGAATCAACCTTCATGGCTCCATAATCCAGCTTTTCCAGTTGGCTGACCATCCTTTTTGCTCCAATTTTCCTTGCGACCTCCTGATAACACGGCACACAGGAATAATGAAAAGCGTCTCGAAGTATCAGGTCCTGTTCCCAAGTTTTAAGGCTTCGTTTTTCACCGTTCCATTTGAAAAGCGTGCTGTCGTTTTCAACTACTCCCGTTTCAAGGGCGATGATTGAATTAGCGATTTTAAAGGTCGAGGCTGGAAGCTGGCCTTTGTTCGCCCATTCAAAATCATTTGAATAGTAGGTGTCGTCCTCAAGGTGGTAAATCAATATGGAACCCTGAACATTCGCCGTATCGAGGATGGTTTGAAATTCAGCGACCTCCAGTTTTTTCGGAGTGTTTTTATTGTTGGAGCAGGCGAAAAATAGGAGGGCTATGGAGGCGAGGAAAAGTTGTTTCATTTTATAGGAAACCTGTACCGAAAACGGTAGAGTAGTTGGGTGAAAATCAATATTCAAATCCAGCTCAGTGCTGTCATTAACCCAGTGATGATTAGGCAGATGAGAACCATTACTAGTACAATACCTACAAGCCTTACATACTTTATATCCCAACCTTCGTTGGGGACCGGAAATGTTTGATTATCAGGTTCCTTTTCCCTGTTTGTTAATTCAACAAAGTCAAAGAAAAAGTCGCCATTTTCATCTGTCCAGTCAGTATCCAGCTTGGTGAGTTCAGGCTTATTTTCTTTTTGGCTTTGGGACTCAAGACTTGCTTTAAGGAGTTCACATGCAAATAACTCAAGCCCTTGGCGGTTTGCCTTCATACAACTTTCATCAATGCCTCCACCATATTGGTAGAATCCGAAATAAGCTTTCTCCTTTTCATTTCGACTTTCTAATTCTGAGATAATAGTTTTTAGCTTCTCGTCTGTCATATATTTAAAGGAAGAAGAAAGTTAAGTCAACTTGGATACATTTTGATTCTTACAAGCTCAGTAAACTAAAATCAATTGAAACGGTTGATGGAATTTTGAATGCTTTATATCAGGCTGTTTGGAACATTGGAAATGTTGTTGACAGTTTCGGACGCTTTTCAAAAGCGCCCGAGTGAAGCTATTCGCTGAGTAGTTTGAAAAGAGTTTTATCTTCTTTTCTTCCTATACAACTGTAAACGGGGTATTTGTTGTTGTTTCTTCTGTCCCAAATGTAATATCCACATCTAGATGTTAGAGGCCATATTTCTCCTGTTTTTTTATCTACAAAAGTGGATATTACTTCTGTATAGAACATTAATACGTAGGGATATTTTTCGACGGGCAAGTTTTTGATAGAATCAATGTTTACAATTAGGTGGTTTTTAGTGTGATGCTTGTTGAATCTTTTGTGTATAACTTCCTGAATACCAAAGAAGCAGTTTCCATATTTATAATCACACTCAATTGAAGTAATGGAGTCTAATTTTATGTAGTAATTAATCCATAATAACGAGCTAAGGCTGTCTACTTGTTTTTCGTTAAGTTTTTCAAAAATTAAGGGGTATTGGTCTAGGTCTGCAGGGAAAAAGTAGTTCTTTATCGTTGTCCAATCCTTGGAGGTTCTGATTGAGTCATGTGATTCAAAATCACATTGACTATAGGAAATGTTATTCAAAGACGTTAATAATATTGCAATAATAAGATATGCCTTGTTCATGATAGAAGGTTTAGCGGTTTCCCAAATTTGTGTAAGAATTCAGTGTAATGCTTGATGAATTTTTATTCTTATAGAAGTAGTCACCATTCACTCCGAAAGAATATCATAAATATCATCAGCGATATCCTCAAAAGGGTCAGCGATTTTTGGGGTGATGGAGACGCCTAAATTGATGGCCAAGAAGAAATAGGTGTCATTGTCTGTGTAATGTCCTAAGATACAACCAGCTCCAATTCCTCCTCCGGTATGGCCTAATTGTTCACGGCCGTTTATGAATTCCTGACTGATGCCGAGCCCATAGCCATCCATGCCATCTGGTTTTGTGGGTACAAAATCCAACATTTCCTCCATGGTTGCTTCGCTCAGGATTTGATTGGTCAGGAGCAGTTCCAAGAACGCCATATAATCCGTTGGGGTGGCGATAATCCCATCATCACCGATTAATGAACCAACGTTGATGCGGTGCATTTCAGAGCAATTTTCAATCTTCCCATTGCTGTACCGGTCCCAATAGGTGTTCACCAATTCAGGGTAGCTCATAAAGCCTTCATTGTGATAGAAGGAGTTATTCAGGCTGTAGGCCTCCAAGATTTCTTCCCGAATAAATTTCTTGTGATCACCCGTGATTCCATCGGCGATTAAAGCCAGCAAAATGTAGTTGGTGTTCGTGTAACTGTATTCCGATCCAGCAGAAAACTTGGCTGGTTTGTCCCTTACATAATCCAAATAATCAGCGGTGGTAAAGGTGTGTAATGGGTGTTGCAAAAGATAGGTGACATAGTTCGCCTTGTCGTTGTATTCCGGTATTCCAGAGGTGTGGTTCAAAAGCATCCTTACTGTGGCCACATCTGTATTTTTGATATCGTTCAAAGTGGACGAAGGCAGATACGTCGAAATCTTTTCGTCCAAATCGATTTTCCCATCCTCATACAGCATCAAAATCGCAGTGGCCATATAGGTCTTTGCCACGCTTTGCCCAAACTGGAGGTGACAGATTTCCATGGGGGTTTTGGTCTCTATTTTGGACAGTCCCGAGGCCGAGGCCCATGTGCCGTCAGCATCTTTCAGGGAAAGGACGACCCCAGGTACGCCGAGCGCCACAATCTGATCGAGCTTTTGTTGAAGGGCCTCTGCCTTGGGGTGGTTGGTATTGATGGTTTCAGTACTTGTACAGCCGACATGCGGTAAATCCATTTCCATCTTTGAGCATCCCGTCAAGATCACTAATGAGAAAAATACGGAATGTATAACGCGGTTTAATTGCTTCGTTCTCATCCTTATTTCTTTAAAAGTTTCACCCTTAAGCCGATCATATAGCTCGTGTAAATGTTCAACGGCAATGTCTTGTTGTAAAAGAATTCGGGGAGTATTTGGTAGGAAATGTATGGCGAAAGCTCGGCGAAACTGGTGTTAAAGGAATAGGTAAATCCAATGTCCAAGGGGAATCCGAGTTGGGACTTTCCGCCAATGACTTCTTTCCAAGTGCCGTTGTCGTATTCATAGGCTTGGGTGGGGTGAAACACCCTGAGGTAATTGAGTCCGGCCTTTAGTTCGCTGTGAAGATTTTTGAGGATGCGTTGGCGGTAAACAAACTGGGTGCTCACATAAAAACCGTTGCCAATCTCACGGTTCAGGTATCCGCCAAGAGTGGCTTGCTGGACGAGCGTGCCCTTTTGGTTGTAGGAAATCTCCGAGCCGACAAACAATCCCAAATGTTTGAAGTTGCTTTCCATATCATGGAAGGGGAGTGCGAAGTTCTGGCATTGGATACCTCCAAGGATGGACAGTTTTCGGTATTCCCGCTTGGGCTCGTTTTCTTGTGAAAACCCTGTGAGGCTGAGTAGCACCGTAAATGCCAGAAGCATGGCGGTTCTCATATACTTTAATCGGAGCATCATTTTGATTGAGGGTTGGGGGACTTCAATGAGAAAAAATCACGACAGCTAAAAAATGTGTTCGGGCTTAGAAATATAGCTTCCAAGCTGTTTCCTGCCAATTTATCTGGGGGAAAGTTTGAGGGCTGGAGGCTTTGGAGTGGGTAGGCGGAAGAGCGTTTTGCTGAGCTTACTGCTTCATAAATTCTTCAAGTAGCTCGTAGAATAGTTTAATGGACTTTTCATGTTGGTCCTTTGTGACCATAGAATCATAGTCTTCCCATTCTATAGTTTTAGGGTCTAAGCCAATCGAAACTGCTAAGATCATATTCTGCCATCCTGCGGTTGATTCATTAAAGCCAAGCTTACTTGCTACCCAATCATGAAAGTTTGGCTCTTCATGGTTATCTAATTCATTCAATTTGTGTTCATGAAGAGCGAATGAATAGCCATCTAAAAAAGTTCTTATGCTTTTTAAAGTCAATTCGCCAGTCCACATGGCAGGACGTGCTTCCATCTTCTTGAGTAGGGCGTAGTTTTCCATCATCCTTGAATATTCTTCTCAACCAGTGCTTAATTTGAATGGTTAACAGCCCAGTTCACTCGGGCGAGTTTTTAACTCGTTTGAAACTGTTGATAGCATTTTGAATGCTTTAATGTCAGGCTGTTTGGGATATTGGAAATGTTGTGGACGGTTTCGGGCGCTTTTCAAAAGCGCCCGAGTGAAATGGGCTTTTTATATAACAAATGCGGACCAGAGAATAGTTAATATTACTTTATGTTTTTTTTAAAAATCTTGTTATGCAACTATTTTTACAATTAGGTAAGTTGTTATGTAGATGTAAAAATCTTTATAATATGTCGGTGAAATTTATTTTCTTAATCGATCCGTCTTTTCCCTCTATCATAGCATTTTCGATATTTTTGTATATTTCTTTATGCTTGTTTTCTGGTATTTCAATTATGTTAAAAGGGTCTATTATGAAATGTTTAGTTATGGTGTTATCTGATTCATTTTTAAATGAAACTTTAACAATGTGATTGAGTGAAAGTTGTGTTTTTAAAAAGTCTGGGTGATTGTACGCTTCATGTGCGATTCTTTTATTTTCTTTCAATGAATAGTCGGAGCTGTAGAGGATGCCAATAGTGTTTTTTGTGTTGTGGGTTCTTATTATTAAGTCGAAATAATCGTAAATTTTAAAATAGGATGTGTCGTTTATTGTTGATGATTCATAGAATGAATTGACTTCAATTTTTTGATTGTGTAAATGGTGTCCTACGTTTTCAATAGTTATTATTTCAAAATCCCCTTTAAAGTCTCTTTTTAAGTTAATTATAGGTTGGTGGTCTTTTATTAGATAATCTAATTGCTTCTCGGATGTTAACCAGCTCAAATACGCAACAATAATGGATGCGGAGCCTAATAATACGTATGCAAATACCTCAAAGTATATTCTATTGTTTTCTAGATGTTTTTTCATGGTTGTTTGGGTTTCATCAGAAACAGCAAAGTAATTCTAAATATATAATCCTTCCAAAAAAAAAATATCACCTCCCCCGAAACCTCAACGGCCTTACAAAAGCCAACCCGCGTTTTCCCTTTAGGTTAAAGGCGACCATAATGTTGTGGTAGGGGCCGAGGTAGGTGGTTTCGGGATGGAGGTTGTACTCGAAGCCGTAGGCGACTTCCATCTGGGGGAAGCGGTAGCCGATGGCGGAGCTGGCCCACATGGAGTTGTTGAGGCCGATCTGTAGCCAGAAGCTTTCCATCCAAATCAGTTGGACGAGGCCCTCGTACTGGACAAGGTCGTGGTAGAAATAGTTGACATAGGCGATGGGCTTGAGCATAAAATTGCGCCCGTTCAGCTCGAAGGTGTACATGGCGTACAGGACGCTGTTGAAGTCCGTGGATTCACGGCTTTCGAAGATTTCGGGCAGGCTGAGGCCCGCCTCAAACTTGTAGGAAATCAGCGAGATGCCCAGTCCCGCCTTGAGGTTGAGCCCCGAGTTGTAGTCCGAATAAATGGTGTTGTCGGTCAGGTCCACTTGGTCGTTGAGCTCGTCCTGTTTCAGGCTGTTGTTGCGGAGGCCACCGTCCATGCCGAAGGAGGCGACGAGGTCCTTGGTCAGTCGGATTTTATAGGCCAAGGCGATGTCGAAGCTGGTGGTCTCGAAGACGCCCCGCTTGTAGTGCTGGATTTTTCCGCCCACGCCCAGCATGGATTTTTTCATGGTGTACTGGAAGGTGCCCAAGTATTTCGCACTGTTCTTTTTGACGGGTCCGCTGGGTAGTTCGCAGGCGAAGTAGGAATGGAAATCGTCCACGTAGCCAGCGTTGGCGGGGTTAATCAAATAGGGGTTGACGCTGAAAAAGCGAATGCCCGATTGGCGCTGGGCCATGGCGCTGGTGGCCACCAATAGGAGTCCGAAGAGGAAGAACACTTTCATTTAGCGGTTTTTTAGGGAGAAGGAACCGTAGAAAATTTTGTCGATGCTGGGGTTCTCGAAGGTGAAATAATAGTCGCCCAGCGGTAGGGGGTTGCCGTCGTGCGTGCCCGACCAGTCGTTCCCGTAGTCCTCGCTTCTGAAAATCAGAAAGCCCTCCACGGTGTAGATGGTCAGCACGAAATCCTCGTAGAGCGCCACATCCCGAATCACCAAATAATCGTTGACGCCGTCGCCGTTTGGTGAGATGTAGTTGTTGTACTTCAGCTCGCCTTCGGGGTAGAGGTCCGAATCGGAAATCAGGAAGGGTTCTTCGATGGAGCCCACAATGCCGTCGGAATCGAACAGCAAAGTGGTCTGGGCGTTCACGGTCTGGTCTCTGCTGGCGTCGAACATTTTGAAGGTGATGCTGTCGCCAGCTGGCGAGTTGCTCCCGATTTGAAAAAGCACGGTGCCGTAGCCCGTTTCGTCGTGCAGGAAGCTAAGCTTGCCCACCCCGCGCAGTTCGTTGCCGACATAGGCGCCCACCCTGTCCGCGCTGTCCACGGAATAGCTTTGGTCGATGACCAAGTGGCAGGTGATGGACATGCGGTGTTCGTATTGGGCAAGGTTCACTTCCCAATTTTGCGCCTTGGCGGACAGGGCGCACAGGAGCAGGAGCCAAGGAAGGAGTCTCATTGTTTCAGAAGTTTTTGGGTGATGGTCTCGTTTTCGAACCTCAGGTTCAGGTAGTAGACGCCCGTGCTGAGCGATGCGCCACTCGGGTCGATGGTGATTGCACTCTTTCCGGCATCCTCGGAGCGGATAAAGACGGTTTGCCCGTTGGTGGTGATCAAGGTGATGACCACATCGCCGGTGCGGTCCTCGCCGAGTTCGATGGTGAAGGCGTCATTGAACGGGTTAGGCACCACCTTGACGGAGCTTTTCGGGTGACCGATATGGAGCTCCATCGGGGCGCTTAGGGTGCCCGTCCGTTGGTTGGCCACAAAGCGGATTTCCTCTTGAATCACATAAGGATTGCCCTCGCTGTCATAGAGCTTGAAGGAAATATTGGTGGATTCCTTTCCGGAGATGGTGAGGAAGAACAGTCCGTTTTCGAGCTGGCTTTCGGTGGCTACGCCCACAATTTCATCGCCTTTGTAGGCGACCAAAGCGCCTCCCGATGACAGTACATAGCTTTCCATGTCCATCACCTTGGCGATGACCGTCATGTTGTTGCCATAGCGGTCCGGTGAGAAATCCTCCAGTCCGTCCACGGGTGGCAAGGCCTTTTTGGTGATGCTGTAGCCCGACAGGCTGGCGTATTTCGGGAAGCTCAACTCATTGTCCTTGGCGCAGTGAATCATGTAGCCCGTGTGAGGCTCCAAGTATTCCAAACTGCCGACCCAACCAAGGTTGGCGTCGTACACGGCAAACTGCGTTTGGGCTTTGATCATATCGCCCTCGGTGGCGTCTAATCCAGACAGCGCCTCGTTGATTTTCATCTTCGTGCCTCCCACAAAACCAATCCATGTCCATTCATTGGCTTTGATCGGGATGGAAACGGTGGTGGGGTCCGCCAATGGTCCCGAGTAGTTGATGACCTTCGGGCTGTTCGCGAAAATCTTGTAGCCCCAGCCGATGTCCAGTCCGGTCTCCTTGTCTGAAAGGTTGTCGCCGGCAAGGTTGCCGTACCATTTGTTGGAGGCTTTGGTGTAGAGGTCGAATCGGCCAAGGCCGTCCGTAATCAAGTCGCCTTCATTGTTAATCACGCTGTTAAAGAGCGAACTACTGCGTTCCAGTTTTGTGGAGATGCCGTTGAAGGATACCCATGACCAACCCGATGGAATGCTCAGGCTGTGCATCACCTCGCCGGTGGTGCGGAAGGTGATGGGTTCACTGTACGAACCGAGTACCGAACCAGATTGGAAATCAATGGTCTTGGAGGTGTTGCCTTGGAAAATCACATCCGGAAGGTCGTAGATGATGCCCTCGTCGGCGTCCCAAATTTTGAAGGACACTTCCTCGCCCTGTTTCACATTGCTGTAAACGGTCAGTTTGGCGAACAGCTTGTCGTATTGGCTGATGTAGTCCAAGCTGGTGCGTCCGCGGATGGTGTTGTTCACCGTGGCGATGAGCAGGTCGTTGGGGTCGTTGGTCAGGAAGCCGTTGATTTCCAATTGGCCGATGACGGTCATGGAATCCGTGTAGTCGGCGGGGTTGAAGTTGAACTGTTTTGGAAGGGGCTGGAACACCTCCAAGTTCAGGTTCAGCACCTCGTTGAATCCCTCGTTGGCCTTCAGGTAAATCGGTTCGCTGTACTTGCCTTTCGGCACATCCTTGTGGATGTAGAAGGTCACTTTTTGGACGCTTTTCGGAGAAAGCTCGCCCTCGCTTGGGATGGCGATTAACCATTCTGGAAGGTCGTGGAGCTCGAAGTCCTGAATCGTTCCGCCCTCGTTTTGGATGTAGGCCTCGAAGCTGAGTTCCTCGCCGACCTTTTTGCGAAGCGTTTCCTCACGACGGTCCCACACCACTTGGTTCAGGTCGATATAGGCCGACCATGTTACCGGCGAAACCATGCGGTTGCCGTTTTTGTCGTAGATGTTGCTCACCGTAAAGTCGAGGATGGTGTTCTCTATTTTCGCGGGGTCGTTAACCGACAGGTCAATCAGGATTTGGTCGCCGTTGGCCGAGAAGTTAAAGTGGACTGGAACAGGGTAAGGGTCGGATTTGATGGTCGGTGATTCCGCCACAATCTGAGTGCCGTTCAGCTGTGCGAATAGGCTGTCCTTGCCCTCCACAATATTGCCGGAGTGCGGAACCACGGTGCGCAAATACGAGTCGTAATCCTCGAAAGGCAGGTACACGTCCAAGCCTTTTTTGTCATTGCGCAGGCGCTTGTTCATGTCCCGCTCAATTTGCTGTTGTTTGCGCGCCAATCCCCAAATGCGCAACTCATCAAAGGAACCGTTGAAGTGCTCATCGACGATTTTATTCGTCAATGAATCGTAATACACCCGTGCACCAAGGTTCACGGCTGGGCCTCCGAAACCGCTCCATGTCATGCCGTATTCGGCCTTGTTCAGTTGGCCGTCGATGATGGCCGAGGTGTAACCGTTCCGGTTGACCACTAGTGCAAAGTGGTGCCATTTGTTGTCGAAGAAATTCGAGTCCGTGGCGTTGAATACCAAGCCGTTGTTGTACACGCGAATCTGTCCGGTTGGCAGGGCTTTGATGGCCCAT
Source organism: Bacteroidia bacterium (assembly GCA_030431525.1). Taxonomy (GTDB): domain Bacteria; phylum Bacteroidota; class Bacteroidia; order Cytophagales; family JAAEPT01; genus JAUIJC01. Next base: position 31,948 of record JAUIJC010000003.1, read on the forward strand.
GAGTCGGCATTGCCCCAAGTGGAATCGCCTTGGGCGGTTTCCCCACGACCGTTCGAGAACAGGGTGCTCGTCTGATTTGGTTGGTTGCCTTTGAACCAAAAGGCGATGGTGAAGTCGGCCTCGTCAGTGTAGGCCACCGTGCCGGCGTATTCCAGATAACTGCCGTTGGTTTTCAGGCTCATGGACTCGGGGAGGAGTTGCCATGTGCCGTTGAAGACGGCGTCGCGGTCTTGGGCCTTGTCAATCAGCGATGCGCCTTGGCCTTCATCCATTGGCCAGTAGCCCAAGAGGTTCACTTCTTTGCCGGTCAGTTTGTTATTGAAGTTGGAGGCGATTTCTATTTCAGATTTTTCCTTCTTCCAAACCCTTAGGTCGTGGATGTAGCCCGTGAACGGGGATTTCCCACCGTGCTTTCCGCCGAGTACCAAATCGCCTTGGCCCAGATAGATTTCCGTGAAGCTGGAAGTGAAGGCGGTGCGTTGTCCGTTGATGTAGAGCGACACCTCATCCGTTTCGGGGTCGAAGCTGAAGGCCACGTGCGTCCAATCGTTCAGCGGAATGCTGTGGATGGATTCCACGCTGTTGTTGTCGTTCATGCTGAAAAGCAGACGGCCGTTCGAGCCGATGTCCAAGGAGAAGAAAGTTTCCTCACCGAGGCCGTGACTCAGAATGCGTTGCGGTCCAGAGGAGGAAGTTCGGTTCAGCCAGAGCTCCATGGTGAAGGCATTACCCAGCAGGTTCAGGTCTTGGATGAAAGTGCTGTCCTTGCCCGTGCTGGAATAGGCGGTGCTGGTGCCGTGTTGCAGGCCTTCGCCGTTCAGGCGACCTTCAACGATGATGTTGTCTTGGCTGATTTTTCCGATTTCAATGGACTCGTTGAATTTCAAGAGGACTTCATCGCCGGGCGATAAAACGCCGTCGGCAGGCTGTGGCGCACCAAAAGGATAAGGCGATTGCTTGTCGATGACACCCTTGGAAATGGAGGACTGGGATTCGGTGCCGTCCTCGCAGATAAAGTACCAGCGCACGTCATAATCGCCGTTGGTCAGGTCGTACGGCGTGATGTCCCAGTCATACACGATGTAGTTGTTCCCGATTGGGAAATACTGCCAGTCGTTCTGTTCCACTTCGATGGAATCCCTCGACCAGATTTCGATGTCCACCCAATCCAAGTCCGAACCGTAGGCGGGCTTGAACTGCAACTTGATTTTGCGGTGGTTGTCGAAGAAGAAGTTGTTTTCCTGAATCTCGCAGGTCAGCACATTGCCGGAGGCTTTGTTGATGACCCAATTGCTGGATGGGGCGATGACCTGCGCCACGGGACAGGCCGGAATGAAGTACACCGAGATGGTGTCCACGGCGAAAATGTCCTTCTGGAAATCGAGGTCGGTGCCGAAGTCGAACTGGCATGGAGAGTAGAAATAGGCGACCATGTCCACGTATTCGTACTCGCCACGGATTGGCCGGACGGTCATTTTCTTGTCCAATTGGTCGCCGGCGCTCATCGGGATTTTGGTGCCCTTGATAAAGCGCTCACCATCCAAGCGCAGGGTGGCGCCATTACCGTTTGTCCGTTGGTCGAGGATGAATTCGTAATAGCGTGTGCTGTCCTCGTCGTTGTAGTTTTCGAACACCACATCGAAGATGGCGCGCTGGTCGGCGGGAACGCCCGTCAGGATGCGTGGCTCGATGCGCAGTCCCGGCTGGTCGCGCTGGTAGGAACCACGACTGATTTTGGTGGTGTCGGTATTAGCTGAATCGACATAGGCGATGTATTTCGGGCTGAATTCTTCCTCGTGCGGACAGGAGGTACGACCGCCTTTGAGCACATACACAGGGTCGTACATGTAGTCATTGAAATAATCGTCCGCATTCACCTGAAGGCTATCGAAAGCATCGGGGTCGGCCGTGCCGAAGGCTCCACGCACTGGCGCTAAAGCGTTGGCAAAGGTGAAATCGACAATCATCTTGGTGCGAAGCACGGACTGCCATGTATCGAAGTTTTCTAAGTCCTCGTCACGTCCGTTTTTTCCCGAAAGGATGACTTCTACGTTCAGCTTGTCGCCCACATCTTTGTCCTCCAACACATAGCCCACTTTGGCGTTGTCGGTCTGGTTGGTGCTGGACGAAACGCTGGAGGTGGTCACGTTTTTATAATCTACACGCAATCGGCTGGTGGCGAACATCTCAAAATAGACATCCAAGTAGCCACCGCCCGAGGCCTTGTAGTTGAAGTTCTCGGTGTTTTGGTTTGAATTCGACAGGTTGTAGGATTCCTCAATTTTGGCGCCCGCGCCGAAGGAATAGTTCTTACGGGTGTCCGTGGAATTGATGGCCTGAAGCTTTTGGAGTTCGTTGTGTCCAAGTACCTGTTTCCAGATGTTGATTTGGTTGCGCAGGCGGTTGTATTCAGCCGTGGTGGTGTCGGTGATGTCGCCGATGGTTTTCTCCAAGGCCTTGACTTCCTGCTCGATTTGCACGGCGGTGTAGGCAAATTCCGTTTCCTCGGCGGTGTTGATGTACACGGCGATGCTCTTGTATTTGCCGATGCGGTAGGGCACGCTGTGGCCGTTCGGGTAGACCACCTCATCAAGGCAACCGTTCTTGCATTTTTCCTCGGGAATGACGGCCACGTTGCGGGTGACAGGGGTGAAGATGTTCACGCCTCGGCCCACAAATAGGTCGCTTTGATGGCCGGCGTTTCGTGGTTCCTTGCTGGTTTCAATGCGTCGTTGGGTCTCTACGGTGCGCACCGAGGTGGCTGAGCGTTCGTCGGTCCATTGCTGTTCGTACTGGAAACCAACCATGCTTTTTTCCTTGGCCACCAAGGTCAGGAAGAGCAGTTTTTCGAAGCCGATACCAATACCGATTTCTTCGGAGAACTGGTTGGAGTTGGTGGTCTCGTACTTGGAGGCGAATTCCAGCTTGGTGCCCTTTTCGATATAAGCGTAGCTCTGGCTTCCTGGCGGGTCGCGCAACACGAAGTCTACCATTTGGAGCGGGTCGTCGTCCTCCTTTTTCACGGTGTAAAAATCCGACTGGCTTTCGGCGATGCTTCCCAAGACGTAGCCTCGGAAGATGTCGCCTTTGTAGAGCCAAGCCTGATGGCCTGGACCGAAGAACTGAATGTCCCAAGTGTAGCTCCGCTCAGGGCGCTTTCGGTTGTAAGTGATGTTCGGGTTGCCCGCTTGGAAAGGGTATTGGAAAAAGCCCAGCGAGTCCCGTGCCTGCTCCTCCAACTTAATCATCTTGTAATCTTGGGAGATGTTGTTCTCTACTCTGAAATCGCCCTCGGTGACGTCGTTGCTGTACCATGCGCCGTTGTCCACGTTTTGGTATTGCTCGGCGACTTTGATATTCCAAGTGTACCAATTGTCCTGCTGGAAAACAGGGAAGGCGAAGGAGGAGCTGTCCACAAGAATAATGGCGGATTCTTCGGAGTTTGGGAGCTTGACGTTGATGCGTCTGGCGCCGAATTGCGTTGGGTCGTCGTTGCCCGATTTCACCACGATTTCGGCTGGCTTGCGGTAGATGAAATCCTTGACGTAATGGTAGTCCACGATGTTGTCCAAAGCGCCGTCTTCAAACTTTTCGCTTTCGGCGGTTTCCTGCAAGAGCAGGGTATCGGAATTCAATGGAATCGTCCCTTCGGTGAGTGTGCGCAACTCACGGTTTTGTTGGGCCGTTCCGTTCACGCGTTTCAGTTCGGACACGCGGTAAAGGAGTGGGAGCAGTTCCACCTCATATTCTCCCGTTAGGGAATCGGTATAGACCGTTTCGGTCACACAATCCTTTCCGATGGATTGGAAGGTGATTTTGGTGACACCCAAGTTGTTTTTGGTCCGTCCAAACCCAGCGAATTTTCCGCCTTCGTTCACGCCACCGACCACTTTGCCGATGATTTTTCGGGTGGTGTTGTCGTAGAATTTCAGGCCGATGACATCGTCTTGGAAATCATGCGGGTTTTCATTTGGCCATTGGCCCACGGAGAAGGTGTGATTGTTCTTCAGTACGCTGATGGTGTGCTCGCCAATCGGCACCGCGATTTCGAAATAACCGTTGCGGTCGGTTTTGAGCAGGTTGCCGTCTTTGAACAGCGGTTCGCCATCGATGAGGAAAAAGGCGCCTTCCACGCCACAGCCCTCAATGTTGGGGTCGTTGCGGTCGGTGTAGCCCAATAGCATTGGGTCGTATTGCACCAGTCCTGTGACGAGGAAGGAGGAGAGGTCCTCGAAGTTGACGTTGTTGTTGACCAGTGCGCCCTTGCCGATAAACAGCACCGTGTTGGATGGGGCAAATTGGTGCTTGTTGAAAATCGGTGCCACGGTGTAGTTCTGTCCCGTGCCCGAGAAAGCCACCGCCTCGATGGTGTAATTGCCGTGCTGGTCGGTGTAGCTGGTGTAGGAAAGTTGTTCCGAGACGGGCACCGCGTTGGACCATTTCACATTGCCCGATAGTTGTCCGTGGTGCTCGTTGAACTGGATGCCCGTTTGGCTGATGTGGTTGGAGGCGTCGTAGATGGCTTCGCCCACGCCCTCGTTGATGCGCCAATAGGCGATAAGGTTTTCCTCGCCACTGCCCAAATAGCGTTGGAAATCTTTGTAAACGGTCATCTGGTCTTTGGCCTTTGACCAAATGGAAACCTCGTCCAAGAGTCCGTCGAAAGGACCGAAGGTGAGTTGTGAGCGTTCGATGGTCGAGAGGTCAATCTGTGCGCTGTCTTTCAATAAACCATTGACAAAAACCTTCAATTGCCCGCCTTGGTAGGTGAGGTAAAGGTGGTTGTATTCGTTCAGATAGATGCCTTTCAGGTCGATGCTGTTGCCGTTTGGCAGTTGGAAACCGAGCTGGGAACGTGGCTTGGTGATGGTGTCGTAGGGGACTTCCACGGTGATGTCCTCCATGCGCTGGGTGATGCTGTACAGCTCAAGGTCGTGGTAGTTCGGGTTTTGCACGACCTGATAAATCACGGTGCCGTCTGTTCCTTTGATGTATCCGCTGGCGGGGTCATAGTCATAGGTGTAGGTCTTCTCGACGGTGTAGAACACATTGTTGTCGGCCATGTAGCCCACCAATAATTCGGGCTCGCTGGCCGAGAAAATCCACGGGCCTTTTTTCAGGTAGCGCAAGGCGCCAAGGTCCAGCACTGAATGGGAACGGATTTCCGAAGAGAAAACATAACCGGCTTCATTGATTTGGTATAATACCTCGGCGTTGACGTGTGAGGCGATGACCGATTTGGCGCCATCAATAATGCCGATTTGCGCGCCTTTGGTGGCCACCACTTTTTTGGAGGAAATGATGTAGCGGGTGGTGATGTTGTCGTCATCAAAGGTGGCGAAGCGGTCGCCTCGGACGTATTTGTTTGGGGCGATTTTCGACAGGTAATAGAGGTCCTTATTTAAGTAAAGGTGATAAGGCTCGTCCTTGTCGTTGTAGATGGTGTCGCCACGGAGCACGCCGTAGTAGCTTGGGTCCTGCACATAGCGCAGGGTATCGCCGGTGAAGCGGGCGTAGGGGGCGCCGAGCTCAAAGTTTTTCATCAGCACATTGGCCTGATAGACCTTGCCGTTTTCGATAATCAACTTAGGCACTTCAGAGGCGTCCGTCTCAAAGATGGTGTCGGTGGCCAAGTAGCCAGCCAATTGGTTCGGCATAGGGCCGACCACCTGTTTTTTGTCGAAGGCGAAAATCGAATCCCCACGAAGCAAAAAGCTCGGTTTGCCGTTCGTGTTGTAGAGCGTATCATCCTCCAAAAGCGCATAAGCCACATCCTGCTCATAAAGAATCAAGCTGGAATCTGGCAGGTAGAGTTGCCCGAAAATGGATTGGTCGGAGGCTTTTGAAAATACATAAGTTCCTGAGTCCTGCGCCAGAGCCACCAAAGCGGTGCGGTCATAGACGGGCGATTCCTGCGTTTGGCTTTCCGTCAGAATCAGCTGTTCGTCCTGCTGACTGCCCATGCCGATGCGGAATTGGCCAGAGTTGCCAAGGCTCAATAGGCTTTGGCCGGAAAGGGTGTCCCTCGGATTTATCCAGAACCCCATCGACCACTGATCGGATGGGAGCCAGTTATTTCCCTGTTTGTCGAGGAGGGAAGTGGTGAACGTGCCTTCCTTCAGGTCGATGCTGTTGCCTTGGGCGATGTCGTTGCTGGGCAGGGCGGTGATGCGGACATTCTGCACGGCATTGCCCTCTTGGAAAGTGACCTTGCCGTTGATGACACCGAACTCCGAGCTGAATCCCGTGGCCTTGTAAACGGTCTCAAATTCTGGGCGGAAATTCTTGTACAGGTCGCAGTCCAAGGCGATGATGGCGTACTCGTACAATTGCCCCGATTCAATGTCTTTGTCGCTCCAATTTTCCGCTGGCGCGTCGATGTGGTCCACCTCCTGAAAGGCGTTGCTATAGGCCAGTTCCCGTCGGTAGATGATGAATTTGCTCACCGAGCTTGTGCCCGTGTAATTCCATGATAGCACCACGCGGTCGGGGTAGAAACCTTTGGAGGCGGTGAACTCCTGAAATTGATTCAGGTTCGGGTTCAGGGCGATAGGGAGGGGAATTTCCTCGGAGCGCTGTTCGTTGAAGCACTTGCTTTTGACGGCGACCACATAGGCGTATTCTGAGCAGTTCAGCAGGTCGATGTCCGTGAAGGAGCGCGCCGATGAATCCAATGTGGCAATCAGACTGAAGGAGCCGGATTTCAGTTTTCGGTACAATTGGAACTCCTCGAATTTCCCTCCAAAATGGTCCCAAGTGATGGTCGCTTGGTCGGGGCTGATCAGTTCGGCCTTGACGTTCTCGGGCTTAAGAGGTATGCCTGGAATCTCGATGTTCAGACTGTTCGAGAGTTTGGAAACGCCACAGATGTCCACGCCACGCACGCGGTAATAATATCGGGTGTCAAAACTCAGCTCACCCCAGACCGAGTTGTCATCGGTGAACTTGTATTGGTTGGAGCCGAATTGCTGGACGGCATAGGCGTTAATCTGATGCTGTTTCAGGTCGGCACTGAAATCGGGGGAGAGGCTCCGCTCGATGATGTAAATGTCGGGTTTCTCAATGGGGTTCACCGTCCATGTCAGCAGGTTTGCGATGTCCGCCTGCGTGGTGGCGCATCCCTGTTGGCTTAGCTCCAGCTCATTGATGCCTGAAAGTACCTTGATGGGGGTATTCGTGGTTTCAAGGAAGTCGCTGTAGTAGGTATTTCCTGGAATGGACACCTTGGACCGGATTTCATACTTGTAGCCTGAGGCTTTGTAGGGCACGTTGTCCGTGTAGTCGCTGGCGCTGGAGGCGACATCCGCCACATGCTGGCCATCGCGGTAAATCTGGATGGTGGTTTGGTTACACTGCTGGGTAGGGCGGTTCCATTTCAACTTCACACCTCCACAGACAGGCTCGGATTGCAAGGCCGTTGGTTCCGGAAAGTTCGGTGCCGTGAACACAGTGCTGTAGGTGGAGGTGAAATTGCCCCCGTAGCTTCCGCTCATGGTCACGTTCAGCGACTGCCCGTAGTCCGATTTTTTGATGGGAATCTCCACCTCGGCATAGAAGGCGATGCAGTTGAATTTACAGGCGCCTAAACATCCACCGCCATTTTCTGGCAGGTTGCCCGTTCCGCTCTTGTTGGTAAAGTTGTAGCCGTTATGGGCTTTCATGTACAGCCTCCTTCCGGAGCCACACGGGCTGTATCGCACCGAGGAATTCGAGTTGCTCAGCGACTTGCCCACCTCCACGGCGTTCACCCCGTTGATCTTTATGTAGTTGCCAGAACCGCTGTACTCCCGCCAGTTTTTAATGGAGAGTCCGCAGGCCCCACAGCTGGAAAATTGGGCGACCAGAAACCGCACTTTCAGGGTGCCGTTGCATTCGTTGAAACTCACCTCGTGGATGCCTTTGCTCTGCGAAAAAGCTGTCCAACTCAGGGTGGTCATTAGGGCGAGAATCAACCAAAAATTTTTGCTGGTCCTCGAAAGTAGCGCCTGCCTCATAGCGTGTGATTTTGAGTGCGTCAATGGAGAAAATGGCCTCGTGCGTTTTTCTTCTCGCACATGACAAACCTATCTCCTGACCCTCAAAACGCAATTTTTACCACCCCTACAAACACCCTACAGGCGGAAATGATAACCAAAGGTTCACGGAATGATGATGTAAGCTTTTCGATTGGATTGTTTGGGGGATGTATGTTGGGACATGGAAAAAATGGGGTGGAATCCTCGTCTTCGTCGGTAGGTATAAAACCTACCGCTATGGATGGGTTGCATTTCTGCTGTAGGGGCAGACCTGTGTGTCTGCCCAAAACACCGTGGGCGGACACACGGGTCCGCCCCTACATGCCCCATATGAATCAAAAAAATATCGTGGAATCCTCGTTTTCATCGGTAGGTATAAAACCTACCGCTATGGAGTGCGCACTGCAAGCGTAGGCTGTTTCCATAGCGTCGGGTTTCATACCCGACGTTTTCGAAAATCTCAGCCCCTACATACCCCATATACATCAAAAACAATATCAATGAACCCCCTAAAATTCCTCTTCCTATTCCCCCTTTTCCTCACCCTTCTCGCCAAGGCCACAACACCACCTGCAGTATCATTAAACCCCACCACCAATCGCTATTGCCTACAAGACCACGCCCTGTTTTTCACCACCACCGACAGCCACCTCACCCCAGAACAAGCCTTGCAACACTTAAAGGATTTCAGGCCGATGTCCGAAATCCAAATCCAAAAAAACGAGCTGGATATCTGGGTGTCTGTTCATGTGGAGAATCCAGAGCAGGCGACGCAGACCATTTTCCTAAACGGACAGCAAATCGACCATTTTTTTCTGTATCAAATCGAGGAGGGGAAGCCCCGATTGTTGGGGCATTCGGGGCGACTGGTGCCCTTTGATAACAGGCCCGTGAAGGACTGGGGTTCGGTTATTTCCACGGAATTGCATGCAAATTCACAGGCGCATTTCCTGCTGTGTTTCCGTTCCACCACGCACAGCTCACGGCAACTACTGGACTACCTCACCGTGCCCTGCATGAAACTCTTCACCGCCAAGGGCTACCAAGCCACCTACAAACTGTCCAAAAAGCTCCTGTATTTTTTCCTTGGCGCCATCTGCATCATGGCCATTTACAACCTGCTGATTTCCTTTTCCACGCAGTATCGGGAATACATGGTGTTTTCCATCTACAATATTATTGTGGCCTTGGTGGGGTTAATCCTGACCGACCAACACATCGAATTGGGATTGGTCACAGACATTGAGACCGAACGGCATTTCCGCTACCTGCCCATGATCCTGATGGCGCCCATCTATATGGTGTTCACCAGTTTTTACTTGGAGTTGAAAAAGCGCATGCCCGTGCTTCATCGGGTTGGGCTGGGGCTGACCCTGCTCTATGTGGTGCCCAGTGTGGCGGTGCTGTTATCTGCTTTTAAATTGGCCTTTTTCGCCTTCAATATCCTGACCACGGGTGTTGGTCTGCTCACCCTTTATTGTTCCACAAAGCTTGCACTTCAACATAGAAGCGCCCGTTTCTTTTTGGCTGGAAACATCATCGTCATGATTATTCCGAGCCTTCAAATCCTCGCTTTTTTTAGTCTGGTGGAAACCAAGTTGATGTCCTACAGCATAATGGCCATTCTTCTCACTGAGATTATGATTTTCTCCTTGGCCGTGGCCTACAAGGTGAAGGTGTCTCGAAAGCAGATGATGGAAATGGCGCTGGAGAACCAAAAGCAACGCCTGCATCTGGCCAGCGAGGAACAAAAACAAAAGGCACTTTCCCTAAAGGTGGAGGCCAAATCACGGGAACTGGTGTCCGCCTCCGTCCATTGGATCAATCTCGGCGACCGCCTGAACAAACTGGAGGAAAAAATCCTTGACCTCAAGGAGAAGAAGGAGGATTTCAGTCCGCAGGTCATTCTCAAGGAAATCAAGCAAATCAAGGGCTTCGAGGATGAATGGAGCGTCTTCAAGCTCCACTTCGAGGAAATGCACCCCACCTTTTTCGAGAACATCGAACGGCGCTTCCCACAGCTCAGCCAGAACGACCTAAAGCTCTGCGCCTTTATGAAAATGAAGCTCTCCAACAACGAAATCGCCATTATCCTCAACGTCACCAAAAAGGCCGTGGAGCAGGCCAAGCGCAGGATGCGGAAAAAAATGGGATTGGAAAAGGAGGGGAATATTTTGAGGGAAATTACTGAGGCTGAAACTTTGTGATGTTACTGTCTTAATCGCCTGCCTTACAATTTATTTAGTTTGAAATCACTGCCATCTCTCTTTGGGGTAGCATGTCTAAGATTTGCATGATCAAATTTGAATGGAACCTGTTTTTGTATTTGGCCAATATATTTCCAAAACTTCTCGTTTGGAGTTCTATAATCAAACCAAAGGTTTGCATTAATCTTTGAGTTCTGTTTGATCCAAACTAAAAATCGGCCTTTTCCAACAACGCTTTGATTGTCAGGGTTGAATAGCTTGAAGGTGTAGGATAATACCAAGCTTGGAGTTTCAATCGAGTATTTTTGAAAAGGTTGATTGGCAATCATAAACTCAATGAGTTTTTCTGTATCGCGCGTTTCAAAATCATATTCGCCCAATGACATTTCAATCTTTTGTTCCGTTCCAAACAAAGATCCAGTAGGTAGGTTTTTGCTGATTGGATTGAAATTTTTCAGCAAGTCATCTTTTATTTTAAGTAGGGGAGTGATGTCCTCATGACCATAAAAAGGTTTTTGAATGGAGAAGCTAACTGATTCAGGTGAGTAGATATCTGTGTCAGTAAATTTTTCGAGAAAAGTAGATAGCTTTTTTACTGCATTCTCAATTTTTCGAGTATTCATTGATTGGGTTGTACGAGCCCATGGTGTGTTATATCTGATATGTGGAGACTTGTCATTCATTGGGTTGAAATGATATTTAGAGAGAAAATTGTGGAGATTGAATGTACAAGCGCACCATACGTAACTTACAGTTCTTATTGTATCTCGTTTATTTTTTGTAATAATTAATGTATCCGCTGAAAGTCAGATTGTTTTGACTTGTTTCAAAGGCTACTACTTTTTCTATTTGATGTTCGTGTTTAAATATGGTTTTGATATTATTTTTTTCAATGAAAAACCATAATCGGTTTACGTCAAAACCATTAGTTTCTCCATACTCTCCTAAATCAAAATCTATAATGAATTCTAAGTCCTGATAACTTAATCCAAATCCATGTGGGAAGATTTTAAATCCTTGATTGTTTTTGAATTTGTCTTTGTCATATTGGTCTTGACTCCAACCAATCCATTTATCTCTGGTCATTGGAGTTTTCATTTTCCAAAGACTAGTTAGTTGCTTAATGACTTTATCTTGTGCTGAGTTAAAGTCACTTAAGATTCTGTAAAATTCTTCTATTTCAATTAATGTAGGAGGAATCAAGTATGTTGGTTGAATGCTAACCTTGTTTTCTTATTTTGCAGTAATTGAGTCAAAGTTTGGTGGCTTAATGCCAACCTTATTTGCTAATTGTGATATTTCTATTATTTCCTCTTTTTCCATACGAACGCCTGATTCTATAATGATATATATAAGGTGTTCATAGGCAAGCCCATTTTCATTGTGTTCTATTAATTCGTTAATGATTTGAGCGCCATTAAATATTCCTTTCTGATTTATCCTAGATTTGATTTCTTTATTGGATATGATTTTAGAATATACGTTGTTGGACCAATACTGAATGGTTTTCGAAGTATTATCCTTTTTGAATAGTTGTTTTATTTTGTTCAAGTATTTCACAAGTTGTTGGGTTATATGATTTGTTGTTTTTTTTAGGGGTTATTCAAGTCTTAATCTAAGTAATATGGTGTATGTGTCTTTTTCGTTAGTATAACTGTTCATGTACACGGAGAATTCAAATTCTTTGCACCAAATGAATTTCTTTAAAGTAAGAAGAGGGAAGTACACCTCTTTCAATATGTGATTTCGTCTTTCTACCTCTAATTTCGTGTCGTAAATTTTTTCTTTGACAGCATAATAATATTCGCATTGTGAACAGGGGTGGTCATTACCATATAAAATTGAAATTGTATCATTTTGTTTAATAGACTCTCTATTAAGGACAATCTCAATGTCTTCAGAAAGTGAGTTGTATTGTCCGATTAGTGAATCGTTTAGATATATTGACCAATAATCTAAAGTGTCAGCATAACCAAACAATGGCAATATTGTTAAAAGTATTAAAATGAGCTTTTTCATTTCTTTTGAATAATTCATCATGGTGGATATCAATCAGACTGATTGATATCCAATGTTATAAGGGCATCCACAAAATAACCCCACTCGGATTAATCCCCAATTTCGGGCTACATGGAGACGTTAAGTATTAGGAGCCGATTTAACCATTTCCCACCTAAAAGGAACCATTTCCCCAATATTCCCCCGAAATTTGTCCTTTCCTTGAACCATCAACCTTAGAACCCATGAGCACAAAACATATCGCCTATTCCATCTTGGAGCTGGTCCTCGTTCCGGAGGGGCAAGCCCTTCAGCAGACTTATAAGGATTCGTTGTTGTTGGCGCAGGAGGCGGATAGGCTGGGCTATAAGCGGTTTTGGTTGGCGGAGCACCATAATTCGGTGAGCATTGGGAGTAGTGCGACCACAACCTTGATGGGCTATATCGCTGGCGGGACGAACACGATTCGGGTAGGGTCGGGGGGCATTATGCTTCCGAACCATTCGCCGTTGGTGGTGGCGGAGCAGTTCGGGACCTTGGGTACGCTGTATCCGCACCGCATTGACATGGGCTTGGGGCGTGCGCCCGGCACGGATATGCCGACGGCCAAGGCCATCCGCTCTGATTTTATGGAGTCGGCGCATTCCTTCCCTCAGGAAATCGAGAAGATTGAACGGTATTTTTCTGTGGAGAACCGGCATTCGGCCATTCGTGCGACGATGGCTGAAGGGGTGGACGTGCCGATGTATATTTTGGGTTCGAGCACGGAGAGTGCGCATTTGGCCTCCAAGAAAGGCTTGCCATATGCCTTTGCGGGGCATTTCGCTACGGCGCATCTGGAGGAGGCCTTTGCCATCTACCGAAGGGAGTTTCAGCCTTCCGAGGTGTTAGAGAAGCCTTATACCATGTCGGGGGTGAACATCATCGTGGCGGACACTGACGAGGAGGCGGAGCGTATTTCGACTTCGTTTATCCGTCTGTTCCTCGGCATTTTCACTGGCCGAAAGGATTATCTGAAAAAGCCCTCGGAGATGTCTCCAGAGTTGAAGGAAATGGCGCAACATCCTACCGTGCAACAGATGCTTAAAAATTCGTTCATCGGTAGCAAAAGCACGGTGAAACGACAGGTGAAGCAGTTCATCGCTGAGACCAACATTGATGAGCTGATTGTGGCGTCGAATATTTATGATTCGGAGGATCGGATTAAGTCTTATCGGATGCTGGCGGAGATTATGGAGGAGATTAATGGGGAGGGGTGAGGATTTTAAAAGTGTTTGGGGGCAACCCCACCTGTGTCCTCCCTTTAAAAAGGGGAGGAGAATGTTACAGTGAATACACTTGCCAATTGTGACTTAAGTTCAGGGCTGATGGTTTCTCCTCACCTTGGATAAGGGGAGGACAGAGGAGGGGTTGAACCCTCGGATTAATGTCACAGCCGTAGGTGCAGACCTGTGTGTCTGCCCAGAATATTGCGGTCGGACACGCAGGTCCGCCCCTACAATTTGGCCTTTATTGGGTCAATTTTGCGATGGTCAAGGTCAGGATGGAAAGTATTGGAATGAGGCTCAGCCACATCATCCGTTTGGTGCGTTTGTCAACGTTCTTGTTCCGTTGGATGCTCCAAATTCCATAGCCCATGGCCACCGTAAGTGCTGTTCCTGCAAAGCCTACCAAAATCTTGTTTTCGGCAATGTAAACGGTGCCCATTAAAGCCAGAACGCCAACGACTATTAACCATTGTAGACGAACCAGCAAAGGTTTCTTTTCCTGAATGGTGATGGGACAAAGTGTTTCCAGTTCTTGGCGCAGGCCCTCAAAGTTGGCTGTTTGGCTTGGCACCGTAATGATGTCTTTGGCAGAGGTGAGACTGATGATGACGAGATCCCCGTTATGGGCCTGCGTGATGGATTGTACCTCCGATTTTTCAATGGAGATGGTCGGAGTGTTTTGTTGCTCACGGACAATGCTGGTTTCCCCGATGGTCAGCTGGTAACTGTCGTAGAGCTGTTTTTGTTTTTTGAGGCTGATAAAGATGCCAAAACCTACCGCCACAATTGCAATTAGGAGAGTTTGGGCAACATTGGAAAGGTCACTGTCCCCACCATAGAATTTGGCTGAAAGAATAACAATGATGGGAATTGACAGTGTAGGAATTGCTCGCTGTAGCATTCTTTTGCGGACTTCACTAAATCCGTCTGGGGAGAGTGTGTATTGTTGGTTCATTATTGCTGTTCAATTTTTCTGATCAAGGCGATATTTTCTTTTTCTAACTCCGTTAAAAAGAGGTCCACGTTTTTGTGCTGGCTCCGATACCATTCGGTGGATTTGAAGTGTTTCTGCATTTTTCCACCCTCTCTGAAAATGTATCCGTATCTGGCGAATATCTCATTGCGCATGATTTGCAGTTCGGCTTTGGACATTTTTTGGAGTTCAGTCTCATTCAGTTTTGTGTAGGAGGCTTCGGGGTATTTACCTGAGAAGAATTTTTCAATGGAATAGGATTGATAGCCGAACTCATAATCCTTGTGGAGGTCGTTGGTTTCTGTGTTTAATAATTTTAATCCACGTATTGGTTCCCGTCCTTCTTCCTCATAAATGGCGAATTGACCGTTGTATTGGTCTGAGTAGAACCGATCGTTTTCAATTCGAACATTGGTTAGAGGCTCATAAACTTGGATCCAAGCTCTTCCGTCATCGGTAAATTCTCCGCTTCGAGTAAATGCATATTGCTTTTCAGGTGTAACAATGATGACCAATTCATATTCACCTTCTGAAAAACCAAACTTGTAGACATATTGGTATTCTTTCAGGGAAGTTGCTGTCCATTGTTTTACAAGTTTGTCATCAATTTCTTCCTCAGCCATGTATTGAGCAAATAGGGGCGTTATGAAGCTAAAAAGTAGGGTGGATAAGATGATGGATTTCATTCTTGGAGACTTTTTGAAATGGGTATTTTCCATGTTTAACAGGAAACTCAATATTAAGTGATTTCTGATTACTGCTTTTCCAAGAATGTAATAAAACTCCTAAAACATGAAAAAAGCCCCAATGGTGTTTGGGGCTTCTTCGTTTCTAATTTCGTTAGCCTTAAATCGAACTGACAATCACTTTTACCGACTGGCTACTGTCAGCCTGCACCTCAAAGGCTTTTGTGAGTTGGTCCAATGGGAACTGGTGGGAAACGATGGGCGTGAGGTCCACTTTTCCGGAGCTGACCAAGTCAATGGCTTCTTGGAAATCCTCGTTGGCGTAGAACAAGGAACCAACGATTTTCAGGCGTTTATAGACGATGGTGTTCGGATCCAAGGTCATTTCCTGACTGTAAATGGCGATGACCGTGAGGTTGCCATCCGGCGCCATCATATCGGCAACTTGTTGAAGGATTGGGCTGATGCCACTGCACTCAAAGGCGGTGTTCAGGTTCGGCAAGTCTCCTGCGTAGTTCAAGGAAGGGACGGTACCGAATTCATTTTCCAAAAAGACCTTCAGGTCGCCATCCGTTTTGGGGTTGAAGGTGTACTTGGCCCCCATTTTTTTGGCCAGTTCCAAACGGCGCTCACTAATGTCACTGGCCACGATGTTCGTCACACCTTTACTTTTTAGGGCTGAAATGGTGGATAGCCCGATGGTCCCACATCCCGTAACAAGCACGTTGTCCGTGGGTTTGAAGTCAGTGTTATTGATGGCGGATAAGCAAACAGTCAGGGGCTCAATCAGCGACCCTTTTTCGCTGTTGATGCTCTCAGGAATAGTAAAAATATTGACGTCCTTCCTTGCCTGATCAATCCTGACATAACGGGCAAATCCACCTGGACTGAGCCCAAGACCCACACCGTTGTGCATGGGGTTAACTACTACACGGTCACCCACATTGAGGTCCTTCACGTCGTCGCCTTTCTCCACGATTTGACCGCAGAATTCGTGACCTATTACGGAGCCTGGAGGGACAAGACCTTCGTGGTAGATGTGTAGATCAGTACCGCAAACACCTGTCATTTCCACTTGGATGATGACACTGTCGTTGGTGATTGTAGGGGAATCGCGTTCCTCTACGCGGATATCGTGGACTTTATGGAATACGCCTGATGGGTTCTTGGCATTCATAATGAGTATGATTGAGGGTAGGTATCGACACCAAACCAGTGTAATAATTCACGCTTTAATGAATGGAACGAGCCAACACCTTGGTGCATTGTGTGTGGTGGTATAACGCATATTGAGATCGGGGGCGTTTGTCCGTTTACTAAGTTGTACCAACCGTTAATGGTTGAATAGGGAATGGGGTGCCTATTATGTGCTGAAAATGCTTTTCTTGCGCCCGAGTTTTAACGCATATTTTTTGAATAAAACCGCATTAGGAAAGCGATGGGGACATTGGATGTAGGCCATGGAGCCGAGCGATTACGGGAGTTCAGGGAGAAAGTAATGGCTCTCGATTTTGATCAGGATATTGCTCAATACCTCAAGGTTTTGGAGGAGTATCAAAGCATTGAACAGCCTGAAAAACCAACGGCTGTTGAGGAAAAGTCAGTCGAGGTGCCAGCGGAAGGAGTCTATCAAACTCCAGAACAGCTTGTGGCCCGCTTCGCAGAGATTTATAGCCAGACCGAGACCTGCTACCAGTTCGCCTATTGGGAGTCGGCACTGAAAAGCGTCAAGGAGAATTCCACGGTGGAGGGGATCATGTTCTGTAAACCCATCTATGATTTTCTCTTCGATCATTCTCTGATTAAGACAGAGGTATTTCGTTTGATTAGCCAATCTTTCCCGTTCAATGACTTTCACCGAACTGATCTTTGGAAGGAGATGATTGCGCATAGCGAAAACTATGTGTACATCGAAAACCTGTTGGCTCGAGGGAATTTCGGGCTGGATTTGATTTCGGATGCTATGCCAATTGAGCAATATGACCGTGCGCAATTGGACGAGATTTTACCAAATCTGCTGTATTCCTCGAGATTGGTCCGAAATGAAGATTATATCAATGCCTTCAAGGTATTGAGCAGGATTAATAAGGACATCATGCCTGTGGTGGGTTGGCAACGCATGCTCAATATACTTTATAAAGCATCCGTGAAGCAGGGGCAGACAGATCCACGGGATATATTCCTGTCCGTGATGGATGATGCCTTGATACGTTACCCAAGGGACGAGCACTTGCTTTATCTGAGAGGGGCGTTTCTTATGGCGTTTCATCCAGTAGAGGAAACCAAGGCCTTTTTGATTCAAAACCTGAAGCATAATCCATTGCATTTCAAGTCGCTCTATTTGCTGGGCAAATGCTATTTGGAGCTAAAAGAATTTGCCGTCGCTCATACAATTTTCGGGAAGCTGAACAGCGTCAATCCCCAGAACCTGACCTATAGCGCTTATCAGGCGGTTGCCCTGCATGGGATGGTGAATCAACCCGTGCAGGCCGATACCAAGGAGGAAGAACTTGCGGGATACAAGGTGCGCATGATGCAACTGCTGGACCTGAAGGTGTATGACATGCCTGAGTTTCCAGCGGAGTTTGCGGGAGATGTGGACATCAAGGCTTTAGGCGTTTATGCCTATTCTGCGTCAAGGCAATTTTACCAAGGTGGCTTGGAGCCGACCTATTTGCCAAGGGATTTGAAGATGGCGCTCCAGCTTGCCAAGGACCCTGAGGTGAGGCTGTTTATCATCAAAGGGCTGTTGGCTTGTTACCCGAATTTTGATGATTTGGTCAATAACAAGGAAACGGTGCTTCAGTTTGTGGAGGAGTTTCCTGATGCGGATTCCACAAATTTTGCCTTGGCGGGCCTCTTATATGCCGAGGAAAAATTTGAGCAGGCGTTGACCTATTATGAGCGTGTTCGGGATTTGAACCCCGCGCATACTTTCAGCTATTTGGGCATTGCCCGATGCGCCGAAAAATTGGAGGATTATCCGAAGGCCATTGAGGCCAGTGGTGTGTTCCAGCATGCGCGGAAATATGACGGCCGTGGTTTTGACATCATGGGCACCTGCTACTATAACATGGGCAACTATCGGAAGGCCTATGAGAATTTCCAATGGATGGTGCAGTTGCGGAAGCCAAGTGGCAGAGACCAGTTTATTTTGCTTGCTTCCTTGGGCAATTTGGTGGATGAATTGGATGGAAAAGACTTTCAATCTGGATGGCTCATGGAGCATGTGGAGGAGGGGCTTGACCTTTTTGATTCTTTCGAGAGAACAGCGGAATTTCAGGAGTATGTCAATGCTCCGTGGGTCTTCTTGAGGGGAGCTAAGTTGTGTGAGTTTTTGGGAAGGCATGAGCAGGGATTGGAATACATCAACCAAGCCTTTGAGCTGTTATATGCCAAGGGCATGAACAATTTGCTTGAAGTGGCTTTGGTGCGTGGCCGTTTGATGAATGCGCTGGGGCATTATGGCCATGCCAAGGAGTTCTTGAGTAATTACATCAGCTTTTTGGAAAGAGAGGACACCGATGAGCAGGAGCTGGAGAGTTTCCGAACGTTGTTGGTGGAAGTGGAGAAAGGGCTTGCCGATGCTGATAATGAATACCTTCAAGATTTAAGCGTGTTGGTGGAAAGGGCAACCGAGGAGCCAGAAACTTGGCAACCTGTTTTTGTGCAACTGATGCGGAAGGCTATGATGGGACAGGCAAATACGGAAATGGTTGCCATTGGTGGGCGTTATTTCGAGTTCTATCCAACACCTGTACCCGACCATGTTTTCATGGGATTCTGGACGGGGAAAGCCCATTTCCAACTGGAAGAGGTGGAGAAAAGTATGGGCTATTTCCAGAAGTGTTTGGAGTGGGGCGAGTCGTTCCCGCAACCTTATTACAACCTGCTGACGATGGCTGGTAATTACATTCGTAACAACCAGTCTTAATAGCGTTTAGTTTACCACAGAGTACACAGAGTACACAGAGGAAAGGAGGTGTTTATTCTGAGAACACCATTTTGGAGAATAGTTGCCTCTTAGACCTCTATTCCTCTGTGACCTGTGGTTTTTGAAAAATCCCAACGAAAATGAGCCACTTTAAATACGAAAATCCCGACCAGTTATCTGACAAGCAGTTATGGCTGTTGGCCACTTCGGCCATGCTTTCAGAACTGAATAACCAGCGCCATGATACCTTGATGCCCAAAGGCGATTACACGCATCCTGAATTGATGGAGAACATCCAACATTGTCTGTCCCGTGATTGGGACATCAATAACCTTGAGGGTTTGAGCGAGACCATGCTCTATTTGCATGAGAAGGTGACCTTCCAGCAGGACCAGAATAACTGGGGAATGGCCAGCGCCGAGGAGTTGAAATTGGCCAGTAGCCTGCCTCAACTGGGTGATCATGCCAATGTGGTAGATATGGTGCACAACTACCAGTTTGAGTTGGAGGGAAGCGATACTGCTTGGCACTATGGCCGTTGTGCTTGGCTGATTCGGATGTCTGCCTTTTTGAAGTATATCTCCGAGGAGGAGGCTTGGGCCTTGTTGGAGGAAAATGGCCAACGCATTAAGGCGGTGTTTTCCTCGTGGACGGATTTCGGCATTTCCTATATGGTGGGGGCGCAGTACTGGAAGCGTGGAACTTACACGGCGGATGCTGTTCGTCGCTATCAGGAGCAATTCCTTTTCTTGACGACCAATAAGGAATCTCCTTGGACGCGGGTGGATTGGAATGTGGAGTTGTAGAATGAAAATTGGACACAGGTAGCAAGTAGCAAGAGCAGTCATGTGTCTTGTGTCCTGCTACTTGATACCCATGTCCAAACTATAGAATTAATATGTGGGTAGCGATTTTAAACGTGTTGTTGAGTCCGTTTGGGCTTCTGTTCTTCTTCCTGTTCTCATCCAATCAGCAGGAACGGTACTTTGTTTCGGCCGGTACCAATACCTCGAAACTTAAGTTTGCGCCTTATGCGGTGTACAATCTGGCATTCACGGGTTTTGTCTTGGGCATTACCTACGGTGTAGGCCGATTGTTGGTGGATGATTTCAACCTTTGGGAAACGTATCAGCCACGGTATTTCTGGCTGTCGGCATTGGGTTGGGGGGCGACTCTTTTTACCCTTATCACCTATTTCAAGGGAATGGAGGGGAACATCATGGGCTTTATTTTCTTCCCGATGTTGCTGTTGCCCAGCTTGGGCTTATTGATTGCGAATGTCATTTCCCTGTTTACGTTTACCATTGACCTTTCCTTGCCTGTAGTTGATGACAGCTACTTTTGGTTGGGCTTTTTGGCTCATGCCTTTATGCCATTGTATATGGTCGTGGCGATCAACTCGGAGAACAAAAAGGAAAATCAGGAGAGTGTTTTTGTGATTTTGATCTCCATCATGATTCTTCAACTGGTGGTGTTCGGAGCGAACTGGGCGGTGATTTCCTTGTTTGGAGGTACCATTTCCTTCAGTTCCTTTTTCGGTGAAGGAGCTTCCATCCTGTATTTCCTCCCGATGCTTGCAGGCTTCTTTTATTTCCTGATGTATTCCCTTTCAAAAAATGCCTCTGACGAAATGGAGAAAGCCTTGGAGACCTTGTCGGGCTATGCGATGATTGCCGTGATTGTTTGCTCGTTTTTGCAGGTGGTGAACTACGTGCAGTTTGTGAGAGGGTGTTTTTAGAAAGGCTTAAAAAATTTCATCTGTCCCACCAAATGGCGGGACAGATGTTATGCAAGACGATGTTACTTGCAAAGAAGCTTGTTCAGAAATCAGTCAGCAATTTGCACTTCTAACACCGTTCGGATTTGTGCCTTTTTGCCCTCCTTCTTGGCGGTTTCCAAGATTTGTAGGAGCTCATTTCTTTCTTCAATCAGGCGCTTAACTTCTAATTCTGCCTTATTACAAGAGTCATTATGATTCTTCTCCCATTGTTGGAGCTGGGAATCGTTATGGGTCTTGATTTGTGCGTTAATCAACGAACAAATTTGGTCCTTTGCTTCGGTGGAATTGTACTCGCCTTCTACAATGGTGATTGTTTGAGCTTCTTTAACTAACATCGTTCTTATTGTTTTGGTTGAGAGTGTTTCTAAGTGTAAAGTACCACAGAGGTCACAGAGAGAAGGAGTTCTAAGAGGCTCCCATGCTTTAGTCAGATTCGGTACCTGAGAGTAGTAGGCCTCCTAATCTCTTTTCCTCTGTGTTCTCTGTGGTTCATCTATTTTAAGCTGGGATACGTTCCCGTTTTGCATCAAGCTTCTTGCGTTCTGGAGCCTCGTTTGTTTTCACTATTGGTTCCCATTTTTTAGCACCGATGTAACGGTAGGCGATGGTTCCTTGCTCATCCATGGTCAATAGCGAAATCCATCCATTGTCGCAGAGGTTTCTGACTGAATCATGCTTTTCCAAAACCATTCCAATAGCTTCTTTAGGAGCTTCAATGACCACGTTCAGACGCTGGGGCAAGTGTTGGTAATTCTTGCCATCGTGAACGGACTGCCATGGAAGACCAACCCGAAGGTCGCCTCCTGCACCTTCCAAAACCCCGATGCCACCAGTGATGTTGTGCAGGGTTTTGTTGCCCGCGCCAAGGCGAAGGTTGTCCACCGTTGAGGCGAAATACTGTAGGTTAATCCAGCTTGTAACCACCATTGGAGCGGTCATGATGGCCTCCAAAATCTTGAATCCTTGGTCCTGTTTCCAGTCATAGGAGTGTAGGAAGGATTTTCCGCTGAGGTCAATCCCTTTGGTCCGATGACGAGGTGCAATGACGAAGGCATTACAGCCAGCAAGTCCCCACTCGGGGCGCACCTGAGACCAATCACGGCTACGTGCCAATACAGCGCTGTCGGCTTTTTCTTTGTTTTCGATGCCAAAGCGTACAGCACGTTCAGTTCGTGTCACTTGCCCAGCTTGGGCAAAGGCTTTTTCCAGTTCCTTCAGTTCACTCTGATGGCTTTCTGGAATCTGTTCCCCATGGAAAACCGAGACCTCGTCAAGGCTGGTGTCATGGAGTGAAGCAACGAAATAGGTGTCCTCAGGAATCAGGATACCGTCTTTGGCAAGCTCGGCTCGAACCTCTGGAGCATTGAGCACTGCGGAAGCCACTTTGGCATTGGCCTCGCCAGAGCGTCCACCGCATGCACCACAGTCCAATCCTGTCGCATGTGGATTGTTCACCGAGGAAGAACCGTGACCGACGATAAAGACGAGTCGTGCAAAATCTTTGGTCAACGACATGGCCGAGAGCGCCTTTTTGGCCATTTCTACTTGGTCGGCCAATGGAATGCTTTCCTCAGGGCGAATGACACGATGGTTGTAGGTGACTTTGTCCAGTCCCTTTTGATCGGGGTGGTCCACAGGGCGCGTCCAACCCATGCTGTCCGTCAAAAGTTTAGGGAGGTAGCTGATGCCCAAAGGACTTACGAAGCTAAAGCAAGTGACTGCGCCATGGCGAAACTCTTTCCAAATTTTATGGAGCTGATGCGCTTGCTTCCGCTTTTTTATGATCTGATCCTCTTGGTTAGGAACGGTTTCTTTAACGGTTACTGGAGCAGGAATAAGCGCAGGACATTGGTCCACGCCATGCTCATGCGCCAAAGGCACATAGTTGACAGGGAAGCCGAAGAAGCCTGCAAAGCCAAGGGTTTCGATGTTTTCATCGACCAATTCGAGGTTCCGACGGTAAACCTCAGAACGCACATCGATGCAGAAAACGGCTTGCGCCTTTGGGCGCTCGCTTAAGGATTCGGCCGTTGTTTTCTTGGTAGAGAACTTCTTAGCCAATTTCTTTTGAGCCGAGAGGTCATAAGCTTTTTGAAGTACCAAACGTCCCTGCAATACAAAATCTGGGGAAAGGGTTTCAAGTTCCTCTTGAAACTTGTATTTCATTTCCCCCCATTTATCGGCAAGACCTTTCTTTTCAAATTCACGGTACAAGGCAGTTTCCCAGCAAAGCAGAATGGCCAAGAAATCCTTGATGGCCGATGTGTCATTTCCGTAGAGTCGGTCATTCCAATCCTGTCCAGCCACATACGATGCCCAGCCACCCACTCGCAACAGAAGGGCGTGGAGGTAAACATCCGCGGAAGCTGAAGGCAGGTTTAAGATGTCCAAGCATTGTTCAATGGCCCTATCCGCTTGGTTTGGCAATTCGTTGAGCACTCCGTGGAATGCCTTCATTCCCATCACCTTTGGAGTCAAGTCATGAGTAGCGTCAGTTTTCCATGAGGAAAAGGGGCCTACGGAACGGTCGGTAGTGTGCCAAATCGCTTGGCCCTTGTCAAAATAATCAGAGGCCCAAGAGGTGATTCGGTCTGTGATGAATTGGCCCCAGTCCTTGCCCAAGTACTTTTGGGCCATGTCCATCAATAATGGTGTGCTGTGGTTTGGAGCAGTATTTATCGAGGAAAAATCTCGTAGTTGGCTTATTAGGTTTTTCGCTTCTGGCAATTCCCAATCCACGTTTTTTAACGCCTGCTGAACATCCGTGAGCGTGATATCACCTGAATCCACCGCTTTGAGGTAGAACTCAAGGGGCATGGTCATGTTGATGTTGGCGATACGGTCGAGTAGGGTAGCGGTTTGCTCAAAAGTGTTCTCCGTATGTCCGAGGTAAGGGTTGACCGCCACAAAGTTCTCCAATGACCAAAGGGGAGCGATTTTGGCGCAAGCCTTTTCAACTGCTTCGTGCTTGTTATAGGAAGTGTTTTCCATGGTTAAATTCGCTTTGAGATCTTGATGGGAAAAAGAAATCAGCCTTTGGCTTAGAGCACTTTGTTTTCCTGTCTTCTGTTTTTGAAAGTGCCGATGAATCGGTCATAGTAGGCATTGATGTACCATCCGTTACGGAAGTGTACGCCCATTTTTTGCCAGAAAGGGCCAGCCTGAAAACGTGGCGCCATAAGTTGGGCGAGTGATACCACTCCGAAAGCCAAGATGAGTCCCGCAATGAGTCGTTGGACTGTTTCTGTAGGTGCAATACGAAGCGGGAGCTGGCTACCCAGCAGGTGGTGAATGCTACCTTCGAGCAGGAAGAAGGAAGTGGAAACCAGCAGAGAAAGTCCAATGGCTTTCAAGAGCGTGCTGAAAGTTGCTTTTGCATCAAGCGTTGGCGCAATCACCTGAGACATGCCCATGGTGATGACGGCGCAGGTGGCCAAGAGTCCGAAGTCGCGTTCCAGATCCAAGCCCCAAGCCAGACCAAAGCCTATACTGATGGCTAAAGCGAGTAGAATGCCGAGGAAGATTTGAACCAAGCCACCACTTCGTGTTGCAACGGTTAATTTTTTCGAGCGAATTAATTCAACCGTGCTTCCAGATGAAAGGAAGGAATGCGCCTTGTAGAAGGAATGCCCGATGATGTGCAGGATGGCCGCCGAATACACCCCCATACCACTCATGAGCAAGCTGAAGCCCATGTGGCCGATGCTTGAATAGCTGAGGGCAGTTTTCACGGAGGACTGTGTAATGTAGGTGATGGACCCAAACAGAGCGGTGAAGCCACCCAAAATGATTAACAGGATATGAGCCGTTTGGGAACCATCGATGACTATGGCCATGCGAGTGATTAGGAATGGACCTGCATTCAGGATGCCCGCATGAAGCAGAGCTGAAACGGGGGTCGGGGCTTCCATAACTTCCACCAACCAGCTGTGAACAGGGAACTGGGCGGATTTGAATAGTGCGGCCAGTACCAAAAAGACTGCTGAAAGCTCAAGGAGTGTTGGTAGCACTTGTCCAGCAAAGCCTTTCATGCCGGTGAAGATTTCAGCAAGGTTGTCAGTCCCGAAATGTTGTTGGAGGCAAACCATGGCAGCGATTAGGAATGCATCACTGATTCGGTTCACGATAAACATCTTGCGAGAGGCTGTTCGTGCTTTTGGACGGTTCTTATAGAAAATCAAAAGTGGACGAAGTGAAAGGCCCGCAAGCAACCAGAAAATGAAAAGTGTAAGTAGGCTTCCAGAGAGCACGAAGAGCTGCACAAGTGCCAAGGTATTGCATAACCGCCCGATGAATCGACCATGATTGGCATCACCTGACATGTAGTTGTAGCTGTATTTTAGAATGACAAGACCCAGAATACCAATCATCGCATCCATCAGGAGGCTCAGTTCATCCATTCTTAGGGATAAACTATAGCCACCAAAATCGAGGGATGGGCTTTGCAAAGTGCCAAACTTATAAACGAGCGCTCCTGCGACCGCAGCCCCGATAATTCCTAAGGCTGAAGCCACCAAGCTCAAGCGCATTAGCTTGTTTGGGCGTGAACCAGATTGAAAAAGTGATAAGCCTGCTGTCAGGAATAGTAGCAGGGGCGAAACTATGACCACTGAGAATAGTAGTTCTTCAATCATGTTGTGTTGGCAATTTTTGTATTTCCGATTGTAAGGCGCTGATGTCCTTTGATTTCGGAATACAAAGTAAATAGAAGTAAGTCATAAGTTTTTATTTATATTTGAAATGTAACATATAAGTGAAGTTTATGAACTATACAATCCATCAGCTTCAAGTATTCCTGAAAGTCGTTGAGATGGAGAGTGTTACAAAGGCTTCGGAGGAGCTTTTTATGACGCAGCCAGCAGTCTCGATTCAGCTTAAAAAGTTTCAGGAACAGTTCTCCATCCCGCTTACAGAAGTGATTGGACGGAAGCTTTATATCACTGACTTTGGTCGTGAGGTAGCGGTGATTGCTCAGCGAGTTCTTGATGAAGTGGAGCAAATTCGGTTCAAGACCAAAGAGTACGAAGGCGTGCTCAGGGGAAGACTGAAAATTGCATCCGCTTCTACAGGAAAGTATGTCGCACCCTTCTTTTTGACAGGCTTTTTAGACCAGCATTCTGGCATTGACCTTAAGTTGGATGTCACCAATAAGGCACGTGTTCTTGAAAGTTTGCAGAACAATGAAGTGGACTTTGCCTTGGTTTCGATTGTCCCAGAAGGAGGGCAGTTCAACGAGGAAAAATTGCTGGACAACAAATTGTATTTGATTGGAAACGCTTCCGATAATATGACTCCAGATTCCCCACTGATTTATCGGGAAAAGGGTTCGGCAACCCGTACAGAGATGGAGAGTTATTTCGGAATGAATCCTCAATTGTCTCGAAAAAAGATTGAACTCACCTCCAATGAGGCGGTAAAACAAGCGGTTTTAGCGGGTATTGGCTACTCCATTCTTCCCCTGATCGGGATTATGCATGAGCTGAAAAATGGGGATTTGAAAGTGATTGAGGTGGAGGGCTTGCCGCTGGAAACACAATGGCGACTTATATGGCTCAAGGACAAAAAACTGTCTCCTGTGGCAAAGGCTTATCTGCAATACATTCGAGCTGATAAAGACGAAATTCTAAAAGAGCATTTTGAGTGGTATATGAATTTTAGCGGGACGCATTGATGCTAGTATATTGGAATGGGCGGGTTCTTTTTTGAACAAATAAAAACCGGTGAAAAGGCTGTCAAAAGAAAGATTTTCCATTGAACAGCCTTTTCTAAAAACGATAGACTATTGTTCGCTTAATTCACTTTGTCGTCTCGTCGCAAATTGGTGTAGTTTGGTGTGTACGCCGTAGTTTTCTGACTTTTCGCCATTCTTAAGAATGAATCCATTACAGAATTTGAAATTCAAGTTTTCATTCTCCCTACTGAGAATGGCGACGTGTATGGTTTCATTGGAGTTGTTACCTCTCAATTCAATGACTTTTCGGATTGGTCGAATAGATGACCACTTGGAGGTGATGGTTGTCTTTCCGCAAATGCCACAACTTCCCTCATCCACAATAATTTCTGTGTCATTGAGCTTTTTGAACTCAAGGAACAAGTCCCTTAAAAGCGCCAAGAACTGATACTTTTCTAAACGGCCGATAATTTTTGTATCCTCCACCAAAAGTGGCTCTATTTCCATGATGCCCAGCGTCTTTACTTTATCGATAAAGTCTTTCTGCAAGGTGAAAGTCTTTTCCTCCTGAATGAAGAGGGTGGTGAGGTCGATGGATTTTGTGAGTGTCATTTAAATCGGTTTTTGATGAAAAATCATCTTTCAGGTAATCGCTTCAAATTTTCTTTAGCCCATTCGTCGTTTGCGTCAAGTTTTAAAATTTCAAGGTATACTGCTTTTGCGTTTTCAAACGCTGATTCAGAATGAAATTTATATGCTGTTTGATAGAGCTTGGTCTTTTCTAATTGGGCTAAATTCGTTTTTGCAAATTCATTGTCTGAGTCTCTTTCCAATATTTTGTTGTAAACAATAATTGCGTCGTCTATTTCTTGGTTATTATGGAGCTGATATGCTTGATAAGAAAGCCAAGAGGTGGAGAATGGATTCCATAGAAAGGAAGTTCCTATCGTGAAGAATATGGCGCTTTCAAATACCCATTTCTTTGTGGGTGATTTGTCAAAAAAAGCTATGGAAGCACCCCAAATTAGTCCTGAAACGTGAGCTGCATTCCCCACCTTCCATATATTTGTTTGGGTTAGAATGATGCAAAGGAATAGCCATATGATAAACACGTTTATGGTTTCATTACTTAGAAAGTCTTTGTATGCTACGGACCTTTTACTTTTTGTGAAAATGTAGCCAAACAAGGCATATCCAATGCCTGACAATCCAATGCCTGTGGAGTCTGATAATCCAATTTCAGCGAGTGAGCTTACTAAGGCTGATGAAATGATTAGAAATACATAAAATGGGATAGAGGCTTCAAACTCAATTTTTTTTCCAAATATCAAGAGCCAGTAGAGGTTAAAGGCAATGTGCCATATTTCTACATGTAAAAAATTAGAGGTGATTAATCCCCAGTAACTTCCGTTGAATATGTCATTGATTGATGGAGCTCCCCATTTTTTGTATATCTCCCAGCTTAATGGCGTGTTTTCAAGGTTGATTCCGAGATATAATCCAATACAGACAAGTCCAATGATGATTGTGATTATTGGTTTAAACCTTTCGTAGGATGTCTTTTCAGGGGTAGTATTCATTAATTCATCCATTTCAATACTGTTTTATAACTGTCGTTACTAATCCGTGTTATTACAAAGATAGCCCCTTATGGCAGTTGAATACGACTGTCATAAAGGGCTAGCATATGAAATGAGTATAAAACAAATAATTTTTTAAATCACCACGGATTCGTCGCCCAAACAGAGGCATCAGGAATAAACCCGACATTGTCCATGGCCAGCATGCTGACAATCACATGAGCGATTTCCTTCGGCTTTAGTTTCTTTTCCGAATCGTTTACCTCCATGCCCGCCTTGGTCAGGAATTCAGTAATGACCTCGCTGGGATTCACCTGCATCACGCGCACATTGAATGGCCGGAGCTCGGCGCGCCAGCATTCGGTCAGGCCGGTGACTGCAAATTTGCTGGCCACATAGGTGGAACCATGGGCAAACCCCTTTAGCGCCGCAGTGGAGCCGATATTAATGATGTTGCCAGACTGCTGTTCCTTGAAATGTTTGGCGGCTTCTCGCCCTGCTAAGAACAGTCCTTTGGTGTTTACCTCCCACACTTTTTGGAAATCTTCGACCGTAGTTTCGGTTAGCTCCGCAAAATCACCCCCGATGCCGGCATTGTTGACCAAGACATTCAAACCGCCCATCTCTTTGATGGCGAATGCTACCAAGGCTTTTACATCCGCTTCCTTGCTGACATCAGCTGTAAAGCCGATGACCCCAAGTTCCTTGGCAGCTTTTTCTACTTTTTCTTTGTTTCGGCTGGCGAGGACTACTTGGGCACCTTTTTCTTTGAGTTGGCGGACAGTTTCATAGCCGATGCCGCTGTTGGCACCTGTGACGATGACTTTTGCTTCGTTGAGGTTCATGATTGAAAGATTTATAAAAATCAGGTTAAATGTGGGAGTGAGGCATTGAAGTTAAGTGAAGGTGAAAGTTCATCCAATCAAATGAGATTTAAAGTGAAAAATCGACTGTCCAAGGTTTAGAACAGCCGATTCACAATGAGGGTTAAAAGTTGGTTTACAAAACACCTGGCCAGGTGCTTCCGTTCACTGGTTTCGGATAGCCCGAAACAGCGGCATCAGTAAACTTGTCATACTTGATGTAGGTGTTGTCGTCAAGGAAGAAGTAACAGTACTGGCTGTTCCAGTCCATGGCACTAGTGATGTGGGTGGCATAAGCGCCCATTCCTGGCCACGTGGAGTTGTTGATTTGTTTTGGGTAGCCAGAATCCATTTGGTCATTAGAGATGCTATAGCGGATGTATCGGCCATCGTTCAGGAAGAAGTAAGCCTTGCTGTTGTTCCAGTTAATGGCGGCCACAATTTTATCACCATAGCTGGCCATTCCAGACCAAGTGGAGTTGTTCACTGCTTTCGGGTAGCCGGATACAGCTTGGTCAGTATTCATGTTATACTTGATGTAGGTACCATCATTCAGGAAGAAGTAGCCGTAGTGGTCATGCCATTTGAAGGCGGCTGAAATTTTGTCCTTGTAGCTGTCAAGTCCAGGCCAAGAAGAGCTGGTTATCGGTTTAGGATAACCTGAGTCGGCAGCATCGTTTCCTTTGTGGTAGCGGATGTACTGGAGGTCCGTGCGGAACAAGTAGCTTCTGTCATTCGTGAAATCATTCCAGTCCAACACCGCATTAATCACATAGTCGGTAGGAACGTTATATCGACTTACAGAGCCTGTGGCGCCGTTGAGTTCAACGGTGTAAGTGTTTTGGCCAGTTGGTGCATTGGCATCCAAATACCCTCCTTGGTTGGCAGGTACGGTTGCAATCAACTGCTTGTTGCGGTAAACATTAGCGTTTGCGCTGGATGTGCTGTGCCAGTAAATACTATTCCCGCCAGCGCTCATCACTTTTTGAGGCCCATCGTTGCCAATGAGGGGAGCGGAGGATAACTGCCAGTCTGGGTTAATGTTGATATCAAGATGACGAAGGATGGTTGGTGTCACTGAGGTCTGTGCAATGTGGCCATATAGTCCTCCGAAGTCAGTGTTTGGAACAGTGCTCACATAATTGTTGAACTCATCATTGCCTGTTTTGTTCATTCCCACGAAAATGGTTTTCTCCGAAGTGGTCTGGCTACCATGTGAATAGCCGAAGGTGGACTCTCGGCCATGATCCGTGGCGACAATAATCAACCAGTCCTCGCCAGTTTGGTTGGCGCGGGTTTCTACCGCCTGCATCAAGGTGCCCAGCTGTTGGTCGGCAGTGGCTATGGAGTTGTTATAGGAGCTTCCCCAACCACTGGAATGGCCTTCAACATCCACATAGTCAAGATGGACAAATAGCAAATCAGGATCATTGTTCTGAATTTCGTTCACAGCCCAAGTGACAGCGTGGGCGTCATTGCCACCATCATAACGACGATCTACGTAGCTCATGTCATTGTCCAGAAACTCATGGATTGGTGACCATGTAGCCACAGAGGCAATTTCTGCTTCAGGGTGAGCTTCCTTCACATAGGCGAAAAGGCTTTTTGCCTGTGACTTGTAGGTGCCAGAGCTGTTGTTTGGAACAGCATGCTTGTCATACCATACACCTGTTAACAAGGTAGTCCATCCCGGTCCGCTTGAGGTAGCCTGCTGGCTTGGGGTGCCAGTAATTCCACCTGCGTAAGCTTTACGAATGTTCAAATTGTCGAGGCTTGGTGTGTTCACTCCGGCAATTTTCTCATACTGTAGGCCGTCAATGCCTACAAAGAGGACGTGTTTGTTGGAATTTGTCGCCAGCTTTGATGATATGTTACTTTTTGAATCATCAGCGTCATCCTTTCTACATCCGAAAAAGGTGACAGAAGCCACTAACAAAAGGGTTTTGAGTAGGTTTTGTGTTCGCATCGTTTTTAAAGTTTGTAAAACAACTGATGCGAGTATAGTTAATGTGTGGAGATAAAAAATGGGTGTAATAAAATGATAATGAAAAGTTTATGCTTCGTTCTTCGTGAAAACATTTAAGAGTATGTTTATTTACCAATAGTTAAAATATTTTTTCTAAAAGAGCTCGATGACAGAAGTCCAGGTCTGTTGCCAAGACTTCTGTCATGGAGTGAAAAGCTATTTCTGAATAGGCTTATTTTAATTGGTGTGCTTAAGATTTCATAAATGGGTAATCCGTATAGCCCACTCCAGTTCCACCACCAAAAAGGGCATGGGTGTTTGTGATTTCATTGAGCTGAGCGTTCTGCCTTACACGTTCAGGATAGTCTGGGTTGGACAGGAATTTCCTTCCAAATCCCACCAAATCCACCAAGTTTTTATCCAGAAGGTCTTTGGCGATTTCTGGGGTCTTGTTGCCCGTGGCGATAATGGTGTTGGTAAAGGTCTGTCGCAGTTTTACGCGAAAGTCCTCAGGAATTTTCGGTGCATCGTCCCAATCAGCCTCGCATAGATGCAGGTAGGTGACTCCTATATCATTGATGGATTTTGTGGCAAGCATGATGGTATCCAAAATTTCAGGGTCATCCATGTCTTTGAACTTGATAAATGGCGACAGGCGAACTCCCGTTCGTTCTTTCCCTACGGCATCAGCCACGGCTTGAGTGATTTCCGTGAGCAGGCGGATGCGGTTTTCCTTCGTTCCACCGTATTCATCCATGCGGTGGTTGCAATTGGTTCGTAGGAATTGGTCAATCAGATAGCCGTTGGCTCCATGGATTTCCACACCATCAAAACCTGCTTCGATGGCATTTTTTGCTCCTCTGGCAAATTCGTCAATAACCTGTTGAATGTCTTTTGGGTTCATGGCCCTCGGTTCCTCCACAGGCACAAAAGTGGCATCGCCGTTTGGTGCACCATCAAAAATATAAACGCTGGTGTCCTTGGCCTTGATGGCCGATGGTGCAATGGGCTGTAGTCCATTGACCTTGGCGTTGCTCACCCTGCCGACATGCCAAAGCTGTAGGAAAATTTTGCTACCGTTTTTATGGACCTCATGGGTGATGCTTTTCCAGCCATTGATTTGTTCAGAGGTATAAATTCCAGGTGTTCGTGCATAGCCTTTTCCCTGTAGGGAAACTTGTGTGGCCTCGGTGATGATGATGCCGGCGGAGGTCCGTTGGCCGTAATATTCAGCCATGAGTTCGTTGGGAATGTCGCCGGGCTGAGTGCTTCGGGAGCGGGTCATGGGAGCCATCAGGAAGCGGTTTTTCAACTGCAACTTTCCGAGGGTGTAAGGGCTGAAGAGTGGGTGAAGTTCCATGGCATCAAAATTTGACGACCACCTTTCCGATGGTCTTGTTCGTTTCCAAAAGACGGTGTGCCTCTTTCATGTTTTCCACGTTGAATCCAAGGAGGGTTTTATTCAATGTGGATTTCAGGATGCCAGTATCCAGCAGGGAGGCTATGTTGTTGAGGATAAGGTGTTGGTTGTCCATATCTTCGGTCTCGTAGAGGGCGCGGGTGAACATCAGTTCCCAATGGAAACTGGCGCTTTTGCGTTTGAGGTCTCGGAGTTGCACAGGATCTGCAGGGTCGCTGATGGATCCGATGTGGCCTTGTGGTTTGATAAGTTCAATAAAGGCCGACCAATATTGGTTGACATCTACAAAATCCAGGATGTAGTCTACCGTTTCGAAGCCTGCATTGCGGACTTCGTTTACAAGGTCTTTATGGTTGACCACGACGTCAGCACCAAGTTCTTTACACCATTTTTCCGTTTCCGGTCGGGAAGCCGTGGCGATTACCTTTAGGTTGCCCACCTTTTTAGCCAACTGGATGGCTACCGAGCCGACCCCTCCAGCGCCCCCGATGATGAGAATGCTCTTGCCCTTGTCCTTTTCGGGTTGGATGCGAATGCGGTCGAAGAGGATTTCCCAAGCGGTAAGGCTGGTGAGTGGCATGGCGGAGGCTTCCTCAGTGGAAATGTTTTTGGGTGCATGTCCCACGATACGTTCGTCGATGAGCTGGAATTCTTGGTTGGAGCCCGGTTTGCTCAAATCACCGGCATAAAACACCTTGTCACCTTTTTGAAAGAGAGAGGCATCGTCACCCGCGGCTTCCACGGTACCCACAGCATCCCATCCAATGACCTTTGGCGTTTCAAGCACTGTGTTTTTGGCGCTTCCTTGCCGGACTTTGAAGTCAACGGGATTAACTGAGACTGCTTCGATTTTTACCAATAATTCCTTGCCTTTTGGCACTGGGGTCTCGGTCTCAAACTCGATGAAGCTTTTTGCTTCGGAGATGGGGAGGGAGGTTTTGAATCCTATGGCTTTCATGTGTATGGTCTTGTCTTATTGATTGTATTGGCTTTCGGCATTATCAATGGGGGTGTTGGGATCATCAATAGCCATCTTGGCAATTTCGTCCTTGCGCATAAAGACTACACCCTTGTGGGTTTTAGCGTATTCGATGAACTCGTCCACTGCCTTGACAACAGCTGGGGTTCCGCCGATACGGTCATGCAAACTCACAGACATCATACGTCGTTTGTTGTCACCTTCAAAGTAGAGTTGGTCGAACTCTATCTTCAATTGAGCAAGGAATTGATCAGGCGACCAGTTTTTGCCTTCGATGTTCACGATGTCATTGTTGCGCAGGGTGTAGGGCATGACGACAAAGTTTTTGTCACGGACCTTGGTGAGGAAGGGCTCGTCGTGGCTTAGGTCGTCGATGTGGTAGAGGAAGCCAAGCTCTTGTAACACCTTAAGAGTGTTTGGACTGCGACGTAACCAGTTGCAATTGTAGCCGATGCCACGTTGTCCAGTGATGCTTTCAACGGTGTCAATGCCATTTTTAACGAAAGCCAACTCCTCTTCGTAGCTCATATCCCATTGGTCGTCCCATGCCAAACCATGGGCGGCGATTTCGTGGCCTTGGTCAGCAATAGCCTTGGCCACCTCTGGGTATTTGACGGCGGCCTCGCCCACCACATGGGAAGTCACCTTGATGTCATGCTTTTTCCACAGGTTTAACATGCGGTAGATGCCCTCATTGGCACCGTAGCCGAACCAGCTTTCGGCAGGTAGGTCAGGCTGTCCTTTGGGGAGTGGATTTCCTGAAAAAGGGCTTTCCGCGCCAGCTGGTTGTCCG
Organism: Bacteroidia bacterium; assembly: GCA_030431525.1. Lineage (GTDB taxonomy): Bacteria > Bacteroidota > Bacteroidia > Cytophagales > JAAEPT01 > JAUIJC01. Next base: position 66,081 of record JAUIJC010000003.1, read on the forward strand.
CCAGTTTCAAATTGCATGGAAACAGAAATGACAAGTTGAGCACCGTTAGGCCATTGGCTCTTCTGGGTGGTTGGCTTTTTAGACTGTTCAGTTGTATTGGGTTTTGTTTCTTCCACTGTTTTTTGCTGGCAGGAGGCCAGTCCGAAAAAAAGTAGTAGTGAAGACAAGATGATGGTATTGGTCATGGTTGTGATTTTTGACTAAAGTTGATATGTCAAAATTATAAGGGTGTTGATGGTGATTTGATGTAAAAAATCAGCCTATTATTGTAAATATCAATGAAAGAGGGTTTCTATGAAGCGACTGTTCAGTGGCCATGTGCTCAACGTATTTGATTTTGAGATGGAAACATGGCCCCACCCTATGCATACGCATAATTTTTACGAACTGATATTCATTGAATCGGGCAGGGGATTGCACCGGTTGAACGATGCTGAGTTTGGCTATGAGGGAGGCAATGTGTTCCTGCTCACGCCTGAGGATTCGCATGAGTTTGAAATCCACGAAAAGACGAGGTTCACATATGTGAAGTTCACCGAACAGTTGTTTCTCGAAAAGAGCGATGACACAGGATTCTCAAAATGGAGAGATACGGTCGAAAAAGCGCTGTGGCGTCCAAATGTGGTTCCTGGAGATTTGGTCTGTCAGGAAGAGGATCGTGCCTCTATGTTTCAACTTATGGGCTTATTAAAAAGTGAGTTCAAAAAATGTACGCCCATTGACCGACAAATCGTTTTGGAATTGTTCGGCGCTTTGATGCTCATTATTGTCCGAAACCTGAGGACGGGAGGAAGGGGGAAATCACAGAACCCTGTCAAGGAAAGGGAGCGGGTGGAGCAGATGTTAAGCTATATTCGCCAACATGTGATGGAAAAGGAAAAGGTCACTTTGCAGGCCATCGCTGATGCTTTTTCACTGTCGCCCACTTACGTGACGGCTTTCTTGAAAAAACACACGGGACTGACTATCCGGCAGATTGTGATGGAAACGAAAATCTTGGCCGTCGAGCGTCTCTTGAAGCAGAGCGACCTGACCATCTCACAAATTGCAGAACGGCTGGGCTTTACTGATACCAGCCATTTGAACAAAATGTTTCAAAAGTATCGGGGAGTTAATCCTTCAGATTTTAGATAGCGGTTAATGCGTTAAAAATTCAGAGGAATGCAATTGTCCAGTTTTTCCATCCAAGAGTAAAGTTCCTCGCCAAGAATTTCCCGCTGAATGTCCATTGACTTCCTTTCGTATTCACCATGTTTTGAGGTGAAACCACGGTAGTTAAAGTCAAAGCTTCTCGAATTGATTTGGTAAAGGAAGAGCGAAACGCCGATAAGAAAAATTGAACTTGTCAGCCACTTGGTCTTTTGTCCCAAGAAGCGAATCACAGCTAAGAGAAGTAGATTAAGAACGATGACTGTTACGATGATCAAAAAGAGGTCATAATTGTTCCACCACCAGATTTTCCCGAATCCACCCATGTACTGCGGGCTTGGGAAAAAGAATCGGACGCCACCCCAGACGCAATGTGGTGTAGGCATGTCCTCCAGTAAATGGCAAGTAAAGCCAAGAGCAAATCCCAATACCAGTAATTTATTTTTCTGAAGGCTTTTTCTCCATTCCTGTGGTTTAACTCTTCTTTTTATAAGATTCCCAATGAGAAAAAACAGGAGTGGAATGAGAAAGGCCAGTGTGATGGAATGCAGTGCCCCATGGTGGGAATACCACAGGGTGTTAAAATAAATATTCGCCCCAGAGAGTTTGAGCCCAAGCCATTGGCCAATAGTCTGATCGAATTTGGACCAAAGGGAAATAGCATCAAAGTCAGGCAGGGCACCTCCCAATCCCGCGATGCCGATAATGGTGGCCTTCCTTCCGAACCCGCCTTCTGAAAAGGAGGCCATCACCGTTCCGACGGCTACGCCTGTGAGGGTGTGGGAGAGGATGTCCATGGGAGAATCGATAGATTTTATCCATCGTTAGTAGATTTCGCCCTTTCAGGGCTTTACTATGGCAGCCCTGAAAGGGCGAAATCTGTCAGCAAAGGACAACGTCCTTTGCTTTAAATATCTCCTTTCACCTTCCTAGGCCCCTTCACCAAGGCAAAAACAATCAAGGCCAATCCAGCCAACACTGCAGGAATACTCAACTGCTGTCCCATATTCAAAGTCATGTCCGCTTCCTTGGCGACTTGGTTCTCCTTGAGGAATTCATAGCCGAAACGCGCCCCGAAGGTAAGGACGAAGAAAATGCCTATAAGCAAGCCTTCTGGAGTGGTAGCCTTATAGCGGCTGTAAACAAACACCAGAATACCGAGGATAAGCAGCATGCCCAAGGATTCATAAAGCTGGGCGGGATGGCGCGGTACGCCCAAGGTTTCGACAGTCACAGTAATTTCTCGTCCATTTCTGCTGACCTCGGGAGTGATGGTTTCAGGGTAGACCACATAAACCGGCTCAGCTTCAGGATCCTGAAGCTCATTCATTGGACGCACTCGAGGAAGGAAGCTGGCGACTGTTTGTTTGGCTATTTGTGGGGTTAAGCCTTCAAAAGTGACGCTCATGGTCATTGGCTGGAATTCTTGGCCAAAGGCCTCAAAAGTCCCGTCTTTGCGTTCGAATGAAACCTCATTGATGTTTTGTCTTCCTTCTAATCCACGCTCCACATTTTCTGAAAAGACAAAGCCCCAAGCATCGTTGGTTGGTTTTCCTACAATCTCGGAGTTCATCAAATTGCCCAAGCGCACCAAACAGCCAGCAATGGCTACGGCAATGGCAAGGCGGTCGATGAAATAAAGGAAGCTTGGGAAGTTGAATTTCTTATAGCAGAAGTAGGAGGCAAGTAACAAGCCAATACCTGCACCATGGCTGGCCAAACCGCCTTTCCAAATCTGGAGAATTTCCAAAAGGTGCTGAGAATAATAATCCCAGTCGTAAAAAATGCAGTGGCCGAGGCGTGCGCCCAATACGGTACCCGCAATCATATAGATGAGGATCATGTCATCATTTTTCTCCTCTCGGCCTTCAATTTTGAAGATTTTGATCATGGCCTGTGCCGACAAAAGGAAAGCCACGGCGAACAATAATCCGTACCAACGAACAGGGAGAAAGCTGAAAATCTCGGGACTTACATCCCAAATAATAAAAGACATGACAATACAGTTAACAGTGATCAGTTAACAGTTAACCGATGTAGGTCATCATTATAGGGGATGATAACTGATAACCGTTAACTGATAACTGCCCAAAGATACTGTTTTGTTCAAAGGAAAATGGCTAAACTCGCTTTTGGGAAAGAGACGTTAGACATTATAGGGTAGACTTTAGCTTTTACCTATTGATTTTAAATCGCTAAAATCTAATGTCTATCGTCTAAAGTCCCCTTTAAACAATTCTGCTACCCATGTCCATAAAGTCCATAAATCCAGCGACTAACAGTTTGGTTAAGGAATTCGATTCCTTGACCATTGAGGAGCTCAACGAAAAGTTGGAGCGTTCGGCTGCATGTTTTCGTAGCTATCGCCATACTCCCTTTGAATACAGAAAAGAGCGGATGCTTAAGGCCGCCGAAGTCCTGAGGCAAAGGAAGGAGGAGTTTGCCACCATCATCACCTTGGAGATGGGCAAGCGCAAGGCTGAGGCGATTGCAGAGGTGGAGAAATGCGCATGGGTCTGTGAATTTTATGCCGAGGAGGCCGAAAAATTTCTGGCTGAGGAGCTGATTGCTTCCGATGCCTCAGAAAGCAAGGTGGTGTATCAGCCCCTTGGACCTGTGTTGGCGATTATGCCATGGAATTTTCCTTTTTGGCAGGTGTTCCGATTTGCTGCCCCAGCCTTGATGGCGGGGAACACGGGTTTGCTGAAGCATGCTTCCAACGTGCCTCAGTCTGCCTTGGCGATTGAGTCCGTATTTGTGGAGGCAGGATTTCCAGAAGGTGCATTCCAGACTTTGTTGATTGGTGCGGCAGATGCTGAGAAAGTTATTGCGGACCCGATTGTAAAAGCAGTGACCCTTACAGGAAGTGAACAGGCGGGTATGCGCGTGGCACGCATTGCGGGCAAACACATCAAGAAAAGTGTGTTGGAGTTGGGTGGTAGTGATCCGTTTATTGTCTGCGCCGATGCTGATTTGGATTTAGCGGTGGAAATGGCGGTGAAGTCGCGATTTCTGAACTGTGGCCAGAGTTGCATTGCGGCCAAGCGCTTTATCGTAGAGGATTCGATCAAGGAGGCATTCTTGGAGAAATTTTCAGCGAAGGTGACTGAACTGAAAATTGGTGATCCTTCCGAAGGAGAAACGGGCATTGGCCCGATGGCCCGTGATGATTTGGCCGAGGAGCTTCATCATCAAGTTTTGGAGTCTGTGAAGAAAGGGGCGAGGGTGGTTGTAGGAGGGAAGCGTCCTGAGCTTGCAGGTGCCTATTATGAGCCAACGATTTTGACGGATGTGACCTTCGGCATGCCTGCCTATGATGAGGAACTATTTGGTCCAGTGGCTTCTGTGATGCCTTTTATCGGAGATGAACATGCGTTGATGTTGGCCAATGAAACCAAATATGGCTTGGGCGCTTCGGTGTGGACCAAAGATTTGGAGCGGGCCAAGAAGTTTGTGTATGGCATTGAATCGGGTTCTGTATTCGTCAATGAGATGGTGAAATCCGATCCGCGTTTGCCATTTGGAGGCATCAAAATGTCGGGTTACGGCAGGGAACTTTCAAGCATTGGCATCCAAGAATTTGTGAACCGCAAGACGGTTTATGTCAAATAGACCATGACACATTTCAATTAAGACGTTAGTTTTGTGGGATATTTGCACTTTTGCAACATCCCCTTTTACCTATGAATATTACGCTTAAGGTCAACGGCCTACATGTCCATTATATAGATACTCCTGAGGGATTGCAGTCAGCGGTGAAGGAATTGAAAAAACAGGAGCGTATCGCCCTTGACCTTGAGTTTGATCGCAACCGTTACCGTTACGGATTTAATCTTTGCCTGATTCAGGTGGCCACCGAAAAGGAGTGCTACCTGATTGACCCCTTAGAAGTCAGTGAATTACAAAGCCTGTGGGATGTGTTGGAGGATGCCAATATCCAGAAAGTGGTGCATGGCGCCAGCGAGGATATGCGCCTGTTGTACAAGCACAACTGCAAACCCAAAAACATTTTTGACACGGAGTTAGCAGGCAAGTTGCTGGATTATCAGCGACTTTCATTGCGTAACCTTTTGTCGGATAATTTGGGGGTGGAGATGGATAAAGGCCAGCAAACGAGCAACTGGTTTATCCGTCCGCTGACCATGGAGCAAATCCATTATTGCGCCAGCGACGTGGTGTACATGTTGGCCTTGAGGGAGAAAATTGTGGAGAGTTTGGAGGAGAAGGGGATGCGGACATGGCATGAGGAGGATTGTAAGGTGTTTGAGGAAGCCGATTATTCCGAGGATGATTTGGCGTTGTTGAAGAAGAGTGACTATAAGGCGTTCTCCGAAAGGCAACTTTTCGTTTTGGAACAACTCTTAGAGTTGAGGGAAGAATGGGCCGAGCAGGTCAATCGTCCACCAGCGCAGGTCATTAACAATGGCCTGATTCGGGAGTTGCTCAATACCCCATCCATCTTGGACAATTGGGAGAAAGCGAAAGGCGTTCACCGCAAGTTCAAGTCTCAAGTCGTTGGCAAAAAGCTGAAAACCTTGATTGAGAAAGCATCGGCCGAGGCCCTTGATTTGGGACTTTCAAACGGAAGGGCGCGACCTAATTATTCCTACGAGGAACAGCAACAACGCATTGAAGCGAGTAAGAAAAAGGAGGAGTTGCGTCACCAAATCTTTGTGCCGATTCAGGCACGTATCAAAGCCATGTACGGTGAGTCTGCGGGCACCTTTATTTTCAACAAGGGAGCCATGATGGACTTGTTGGACGGCACGATTACGCTGGCCAATATGCCTCGCCGATATTGCGCCAATCTTATTCAGCAGGTAGCGAATGAGATTTCTATTGATTTGAGTGCATATAAAGGATAATGGAAAGGTAGCAAGACGCCAGTATCAAGTAGCAAGATTCAGCCATTTTGGGCTCTTGTGTCTTGATACTTGATTCCCCCAAAAACATAAATAAGTGAAAAAACCACACATCATAGATCTTCAAACCATCGACCAAGGTGAGGAAGGCTTTCTGACCGTTGCTGAGGCGGGAAAGCAACTTCCCTTTGAGGTGAAGCGGGCGTATTGGATTTATGGTGCTCATTCTGAAAATGTCGTCCGAGGAGAGCAGGCCAATCAGTTGACTGAGCATATTTTGGTGCCTCTTCAAGGAACGTGTGTGGTGGATCTTGAAAATTTGGAAGGAGAGGCCTTGAGCTTTTCTTTGGATAGCCCTAAGCAGGGTGTTTTCGTACCCTCAAAAACGTGGCGAAAAGTGTCCTGCTCAAAGGACTGCATTATCCTAAGCCTTGCCTCGCGCACCTATGATTCCGACGATGTCATCAGGGATTATGAACAGTGGAAAGCCCTTAGCTGATTTGGCACAGGAATATCAGTTTTCAGTAAGCACGAAGGACTTTCCCAACTTGGGTGAGTCCTCTTATTTTTTTAATGCCGAGCGTTTCGCCAGCCAATATGAATCCCCGAATCCCCTTTGCTTCTGGATGGAAGTAAAGGGAGAACCACAAGCGCGATTTGTTGGGTTTCAAAATGACGGAAACTTGATCAGTCCTTATCGGGCGACCTTCGGCTCCATTGAATTGAACGAGGCTTTGGCCCCTGAATATCTGGAGGCTTTTATCGCAGAAATCATTTCTTGGTGTCAGGAAAACGGCCTGCAGGAAATTCAGTTGAAATCTTGGCCTGCCTGTTATGATGCACACAAGTCTGCCTTGCTCACACATGCGCTCGTGGCCAATGGTTTTGAGATTTCTCAGACTGATTTGAATCAACATTTGGTCGTGGATGAGTCCCCTTTTTGGGAGGGGCTTCATTCTTCCTCAAAGAATAAATTGAATAAGGCCAAAAAGGCTGGATTCAGTTTTCAGCGATTGGAGGTCGATAGGCTGGATGAGGCTTATGCCTTGATTAAGGGCTGTCGTGATTTGAAGGGATATCCCACCACCATGAGCTATTCGGCCATTGCAGAGATGTTCCAAAAGTTCCCTGAGGATTACTATCTCTTTGGCTTGATGGATGGAGAACGCTTGGTGGCCTGTTCGGTGAGCATTCGCATCAATGCCTCCATTCTGTATAATTTCTACTTGGCGGACCATTTGGATTATCGTTCCTATAGTCCGTTAGTGATGTTGCATGATGAGCTTTACGCTTGGTGTCAAGGACAGGGCATTTCCATCATGGATTTGGGAATTTCTACGGACCAATCGGTGTTGAACTCGAGTCTTCATGTCTTCAAGCGGAGGCTTGGTTGTGAAACCTCGTTGAAATTTTCCTTTAATAAAACGATTTAAAACACAGCATTTAGGTGTGGTTTCACCTGCCAACAGCCGGAGGCTTTGGCAGTGTGATGTTTCTATAAAATTTTGAAGTTGAGCGTATCCCACACTGCCAAAGCTTTCAGCTGTTGGCAGGTGGGATACGCTCAACTTCACTAAAAACTATTTCTTACGTCGATGAATCCATTGACCTTATTCTTGAAATGGGTGGAAGCTCAGGGCTGGACTTGGAAGACCCAAGATGCCCTTGAGAATTTGGAGGCTACAGCCAATGAAAAGAGGTTGTCATTGAGCTGGGAGGCTGGATTGACTCCAAGCATTTCCTTGCCGGAGGCCAAGGATGGCCTTCCAATAAAAGTCACATATCGGGATATTGCGGTAAAAAGCGGTGAGCTTGTGGTCTATCCCAAGGTGTTGTGCCTTGGGGCGCATTGCTCCAGCCAGATTGAATACAACTTGTTCATCGATAAATTGGAGGAATCTCTAAAAGCAGAAGGCTTGGCCTTGGAGGCCTTGAAAAGCTTTGGCTCCATTGACCGAAAAAGTAAGGAGTACGCCTTTCGGCGATTTTGTCATAAGCATCAAATTCCTTTCAGGCAGTTTACCGAGGAGGAGCTGAATCGTATTCAATGCCCGAATCCCTCAGCGCACGTTTTTGAGCGGGAAGGTGTCAATGGCATAGCGGAGCCCAGCGCGCTGTTGATGTCTGGAGGAAATAAATTGCTTGTTGAAAAGAAAGAAGTGGCGGTGCCTTCGCACAAGGTGTTTAGTTTTGCTGTTGCATTGAGAAATTAGAGAAGATTAAGTTGGAAAGGGCCACAGAGGTCAAGGAGGAAAGGAGGGCACAGAGGTAGCCAAATCTCCTTTTGAATTAGGGGGGCTCCCATGTGAAAAGCCTCCCTATCTCCATCCCTCTGTGACCTCTGTGGTCATTTCCAAAGTCAGTAGAGTTAAGACTCAGGGATGAAAAAAGTTGTGTTCTGCTTCTAAAATCTTACCTCTTAATTCTCATATCTTCACCGGCTACTTGCTACCAATCAAAAAATGAAAATCAACATTGGCACTATCCAGCTGAGCTGTTCGGCTGATGTGCAAGAGAATTTGAAAAAGACGGAGGCTGAAATCCGTCAGGCGGTCCAAAAGGGCGCCAATATCATTTGCTTGCAGGAGCTTTTCCGTTCGCTGTATTTCTGCAACGAGGAGAAGCATGAAAACTTCGATTTGGCAGAGCCAATCCCAGGACCGACCACGGAGTTCATGCAAGACTTGGCCAAGGAACTCGGTGTGGTGATTATCGCCTCGCTCTTCGAGAAGCGTGCACCTGGATTGTACCATAACACTACGGCGGTCATTGATGCCGATGGGAGTTATTTGGGCAAGTACCGCAAGTCGCATATTCCTGATGACCCAGGCTTCTACGAGAAGTTTTACTTCACGCCTGCTGATGAGAACTACAAGGTGTTCAAGACCAAGTTTGGCACCATTGGCGTGTTGATTTGCTGGGACCAGTGGTATCCTGAGCCTGCCCGTATCACGGCATTGAAAGGAGCGGAAATCCTCTTCTATCCAACGGCCATTGGCTGGGAATTGGATGAGACCGAAGCCGTGAACACCGAGCAGTACAATGCTTGGCAGACCATGCAAAAGGCGCATGCCATTGCCAATGGCGTACACGTGGTTTCCGTGAACCGTGTGGGAACAGAGGACGGCACCAAATTCTGGGGAGGCACCTTTGTGGCAAACCCATTTGGCTCGGTGCTTTATCAGGCGCCATTTGACCAAGAGGAAACCCATGTGCAGGAAATCGACCTTGCCAAAACCGAGCATTACCGACAAGTATGGCCTTTCCTCCGCGATCGTAGGATTGAGACTTATGGCGGAATTACCAAGCGGTATTTGGATGAGGATTAAGGAGTTGATAGCGATGGATTTCATCCATCATTGAGTATATGTCGCCCTTGCGAGGTTCTATTTGGAGCCCTGTAAGGGCGATATCTGTCAGCAAGGGACAAGGTCCCTTGTTCTATGAGTTATGAGTGATATAGGAATATTCGGATTGGTCATTCTTGTACTAAACCTAATCGTTTCGTACAAAGGCTTTACTGACCAATCGTTTTTTGAGCGATTTAAATTTCAAGTAGAGGCGGTGCTTCATCGTCGGGAGTACTGGCGAATCATTACCTCTGGATTTCTACATGTGGGCTGGATGCACCTAGCCTTTAACATGTTTGCTCTGACGTCCTTTTCTGGAGTACTGGAAGTGAAGCTGGGCATCAGTACTTTGGTGGTAATCTATTTTGCCAGCATGATTGCCGGAGATTTGTTCGCCTTGTTCCGCCACCGTTATCATGGAGGGTATAGTGCTGTTGGAGCCTCGGGTGCCGTGTCAGGAGTGGTGTTCGCCTACATTGCCTTGATGCAAGAGGCCAAGTTGTCAATGCTTTTTTTGCCGATTAGTTTTCCCGCTTGGGTCTTCGGATTGGGCTACACGCTTTACACCATTTATGGCATCCATAAACAGAATGATAACATCGGCCATGAGGCCCACTTTGGGGGTGGTTTGGCAGGAATGCTGATTGCCATTTGCATCAATCCATCGGTGGTGCTTTCCAATTATCTGCCAATTCTTGGCGTGCTGTTACCGTCTGTACTCTTCTTGATTTGGGTGCTCAAATCGCCATCCCTGTTTTCTGTTGGAGGCGCTCGCCCGCTTCAAGGGAAATTGACAAAGGATCAACGTTACAATGCCGAGAAAAAAGTCCGTCAGGATGAGCTTGACCGCATTCTGGATAAGATTTCAAGAAAGGGATATGAGAAGCTAAGTGAGCGGGAAAAGGCGTTTTTGGAGGAGGTTTTGAAGAAATGAATATGGCAAAGAAGTTATTGCTACCAGTAGGATTGATCTCCGTGATATTCGTGTTGATATATGTTTGGTCTCAACATCAAGTGGAATTTGAAGGAGGTTACACTATATATATTCCTGTCGCAGATGAATTTGAAGGAGAATCTACACCAACTAGACTTGCTTGGATACAGGATGGGTTGATTTAATGGCTGAGGTAGATAGTCTGCCAACTGTACATCCGGAGAATGAAATCAGACCCAAAGTCAATGAGACGATTCATACATTTAGACTGTGGCCTTGGTGATATGAGAAACTTACTTTTCTTCTTTTTTACCCTGTCGATTGGGATTGATGGCTTCTCCTGTGTGAATGAATATCGAACACGTTTGTCTGGTGAGATTCGCTACCAAGAACCACTTGATGGGCGAGTGTATACTTGGCATCCAGACACCACAAAACTTCGGATGCAGGCAAATGCTTACCTGAAGCATTATCAGGAAACTGATTCGATAATCTACTTATCCAATTATGGGGCGAAGCTTATTTGGCTTGGGGAGTACGAATTGGCAAAAACCATTTTTCTGGGAATTGAGAAAAACTATCCCAATCAGTATGCGACCGCATCTAACTTGGGGACCATCTATGAGCTTTTGGGTGTGAATGACTCAGCCTTAGTTTGGATTCGTCGTGGAATAGCCTTGAATCCAGATTCTCACCAAGGTTCGGAATGGATTCACGAGAAGATTCTAAACTTTAAAAATTCTGCTGAGAAGGATTATTCCAAGTCCATTTTAGGGTTAGATTTTGGTACCGAAGATTTACCCAAAAACAAACGTGGCTATGACTTGAAGGCCTTGGAGCAGTCCTTGGAAATCCAGTTAAGATCAAGACATTATTTCATCCCAGATTCAAACCGAATTATTGGAAATCTCTACTTTGATCTTGGGAATGTGTATGCGCTCAACCATGATGTGGAAACAGCCTTGGGGAGTTTTCAGGTGGCTAAAGAGAATGGCTTCACATCTCCTTTGATGGAGAAAAGGATACAGGTTTTTGAAGGGATGACTGGAGGGACTTGGCCTTATGAATTTATGCTTGAGGCAAAAGATCTTGTCAAGACCAACTTTTGGCTGTTTTTCAGTTTAGGACTGGTGTTGATCTTCGGAGGAATGTTCGTTCTCTATTTAATCTGGAAACGATTGAAGGAAAGGCTACAAAATCAAAATATTGGTTCCTGATGGTTTCATTGGAGGTCAAATTTTCATTCAATATAAATTGGGTGAAAAAGAAATCCCTTGGTCTGATGAAGACCAAGGGATTTTATCATTTCTATCGAAAATTTAGGCCAAGACCTCTTTCAGCTTTCTCTTTTTCATGCCGTTTTTCAACTGCTCGGCTTGTTCCCAATCCATGTGGATGATGGGGATGGAGTAGAGCTCTGGCATATCTTCTTTGAAGCGTTCGCGAAGAAGCTCTTCAATTTCAGGGAAGAGGTTGGCTCTTGTTTTTCCTGTCAGAAGAAAGATCGATGATTTATGGATTTGTCCGTCGGGACCGTTGTTCCATCGTTCGATGTTGGGCTTGATGTTGACGTCAAGAATCAGTTGGTGAGTCAAAAGTATGGAGGCGACTTCCTCGATCTGTTCTTTGCTTGGAGATGAAATTCTCAGATATACCATAACCTTCAGTGTTGAGTGGTTTCTTGTTTAAAATATCTGTCTTTCTTTTAAACAAATAGATTTGGCTGAAAATTCAAAATGTTGTGAGTCCTTTGGTGAACATTAGGGGCATGCCACAAAAAACACCCTTATTTGTGTCAAAATTTGACACGAATAATTTTCCTCTATTTTCAAATGCCACAAAAAACCACCTTATTTGTGTCATAATGTGACACGAATAGCGGATGAAATCTTTTATTCACGAAAAATCAGGTTGGCCCAACTTTAAATGGGATGCTTCACAGCTTATTAAAGGTCTTTCGGAGGTGAGTAACCTTCAGGGGCGTTTGTTGGGCAAAATGCAGGTGTTGGGGTTTGAGTTGAGGGAGGAGGCTGTGTTGGAAACCTTGACAGAGGATATTGTGAAGTCCAATGAGATTGAGGGGGAGTTTTTGCATCCTCAATCAGTGCGTTCTTCAATTGCCAGACGAATGGGGATTGAAGTGGCAGGAGTTTCCCAGTCTGATCGATTTATAGAGGGAGTGGTAGACATTGCCTTGGATGCTACCCGAAATTTTGACCAACCCTTGACTGCCGAGCGATTGTTTGATTGGCATAGTGCCTTATTCCCGACCGGAAGAAGTGGAATGTACCGCATAACAGTGGGGGATTGGCGGAAAGATGAGCATGGGCCAATGCAAGTGGTATTAGGTCCTGTTTCGCGAGAAAAAGTGCATTATCAGGCTCCAGAAGCTGGGCGTTTGTCTAAGGAAATGAAGCAATTTCTACAGTGGTTCAATGAGGAGGATGAAATGAATCCATTGTTGAAAGCTGGAATAGGCCATTTTTGGTTTGTCGCCATCCACCCTTTTGATGACGGAAATGGTCGAATTGGGCGTGCGATAAGTGATATGTTGCTTGCTCGTGCAGATAAAACAAGCCAACGTTTTTACAGTATTTCCGCCCAAATTAAGAGGGAGCAGAAGTCCTATTATGACATTTTGGAAGTGACTGTGAAGGGAGGTATGGATATTACGCCTTGGCTATTGTGGTTCTTGGATTGTCTGCAAAAGTCCTTGGAATCAACGGAATTGGTGTTGGCAAAAATTCTGAAGAAGGCGCAGTTTTGGGAGCATTTTGCCAAGGAGAATTTTAATGAGCGTCAACAGAATATGTTGAACATTCTCTTTGCGGATTTCTTTGGGAAGCTTACTTCCAGTAAATGGGCCAAGATGACCAAATGTTCGAGGGAAACCGCTATTCGTGACTTGAAGGATTTGGTCCAAAAAGGGGTGTTGGAGAAGGCTCCAGAAGGGGGAAGGAGTACAGCTTATGTGTTGGCAGAGGAGTGGAGTTGGTAGCAAGATTCTAAAATCGTCTGGTTTCAAAATCGCCCAACATCGTACTCAACGTTGAAATGGTTTCTTCGCTATAGCCACTTTGTTGTAAATCAACAATGGAGTCAGTAATGATTTCATATTCGTCCATGGAACGAATTCGACCTCTATCCAAAACGATTTGAAGAACGTCTTTTCGTTCCAAGTCAATTCCTTTCTCCTTAATTAGTTTCCAAAAGTGAAGACTTATGGCAGAATACGATTCATTGAATTCTGTGAGTGCTTGTGATTCAATGAGTTTTAGTCTACCAACTTTTCCCAATTCCTTTTCCTCGTTGACAATTCGTTTGTAGTTTTCAAACCAAGCATTTCCTCCTCGCCTTTGGATTGGATCCAGGTTTGGCGCAGTGTTGTAAGCTTCAATCGCTGTGTCGAAAATGGATAGAAGTCGTTCAAACCTTTCTGCTTTTTTCATGATGTTCGAATGACTTCTTAGAATTTAAGAACGGCTTTCTTTTCTCCCTCTTTAAGCCACTCCCTTCCATAAGTGTACTCGTAATCGGAGCACCAAGCTTGTTTCTTTGGGTTGAAGTGAAACACTCTTTTGACCAACGTGTCATTGATTTTCCAAGAGGGATAATCAATGGTCAAGGTAGAATCCTCAATGTGGTAGTTGAATAGTTTTCGGTCCAAATAAATGATACTGTCTTTTGCATCGCCAAGGGTAGATGAGTCGATGGGAAAGCTCCAAGCAACCTGACCATCCTCGGAGTAACCTGTTGAATCTGAATCGAAGTGATAAAAATTGGAGTAGTAAGAGAATTGACTGTTCCAGTTCGTGCCTTTTAAGGTTTTTGGAAAATCGGATTTTGGCTTCATACCAAGTAGTATGAAACCAAGGATAAGGAATATTGACGCTGATTTAAGATTCATTTTTTTAAGCATGTTATTCATCCTTCGGCACACCCCTCGGAATTGCCTCCAACAACGTCCTTGTATATTCCTGCTCCGGTTGATGATACACCATAGAAGCGGTATTCATTTCCACGATTTCCCCTTGGCGCATTACGGCCACTTCATCTGCGATAAAGTTGATGACCGAAAGGTCATGGGAAATGAAGATATAGGTGAGGCCGAACTCATCTTGTAGGTCGAGCAGGAGGTTGAGGACCTGAGCCTGTACAGACACGTCCAAGGCGGAAACGGACTCATCGCAGATGATGAATTCAGGGTCAACGGCGAGGGCGCGTGCAATAGAGATGCGCTGGCGTTGGCCACCGCTGAATTCGTGAGGGTAACGGCTGAGTTGCTCAGGCTCGAGTCCCACTTTTTTCATCAGCCATTGGGCGTGCTCGAAGCGTTCTTTTTTGGAGTTTTTGATGTTGTTCAAAATCATCGGCTCCATGATGATTTCGGCCACTGTCATTCGCGGGTTGAGCGAAGAGTAGGGGTCTTGGAAGATGATCTGCATCTTGGAGCGGAGCGCCTTCAACTGATATTTGGGCAAGTCGGCAATGTTTTTCCCACGGTAGATGATTTCGCCGGAGGTGGGGTCCAAAAGGCGAAGGATGGTGCGCCCCAAGGTTGTTTTTCCGCAACCGGATTCTCCCACAAGTCCCAAGGTTTTTCCCTTTCGGAGTTTAAAACTGACACCGTTGACCGCTTTGGTGTAGTCCACGGTGCGACGGAATAATCCTGCCTTGATGGGGAAGTGTAGGTTGAGGTCGTTCACCTCCAAAATCACTGGATTCTTTTCCTCATCGTAGCCGAAATCCTTCTCCACCTTTTCCATTTTGGAAGTTTCAGGAGTTAGCGGATTGCCTTGGGCATCCATAAAGTCACTGACGGTGAGAAGGCGTTTTGGATTGTGGTCGGAGGAAGGACGACAGGCCAGCAGACTTTTGGTGTAGGGATGCTGTGGCTGGTAGAATATTTTGGAAGTGGTGTTATGCTCCACCACGTTGCTCTTGTACATTACGACCACCTCGTCGGCGATGTCGCCGATTACGCCCAAATCGTGGGTGATAAACAGCAAGCCCATTTGATATTGGTCCTGCAGTTCGAGCATGAGGTCAAGTACCTGTTTTTGGATGGTCACGTCCAAGGCCGTGGTAGGCTCGTCGGCGATGAGCAATCGTGGTTCGCAGGCAATGGCCATGGCGATGACGACACGTTGCTTTTGACCCCCGCTCATTTCATGAGGGTATTTTCCAACGCTGTGTTTTGGGTTGGGAATGCCGACCTTGTTGAGAAGCTCAATGGATTTTTCCCAAGCCTCTTTTCTGCTCATGTTTTTGTGGAGCATGAGCACCTCGCTGAGTTGGTCGCCCACTGTAAAGACGGGGTTGAGCGAAGTCATAGGCTCCTGAAAGACCATGGATATGTCATTGCCCCGAATGGCGCGCATTTCAGCGTCGCTGAACTTGACCAAATCTTGCTCTTTGTATAAAATTTCTCCTTGCGAGATTTTCCCTGGAGGGTCTGGAATCAAACCCATGATGGCCAAGGAAGTTACTGACTTTCCCGAACCAGATTCACCTACCAATCCCACGGTTTTCCCTTCTTCGATGTTGAAGGAAACATTGTTGACGGCGCGCATGGTGCCGTCTTGGGTTGAGAAGTCTACGCAGAGGTCTTTGACGGAGAGGAGCATGGTTTTGTGGTTTGGGTGCAGGGCGGAGGGTTACGGAGGCAGTTATGGTCTGAAAGGAGGGCTGTTTCCGTAGCGTCGGGTTTTACACCCGACGTTTTCGAAGTTATTTCCCCTTCAATTTTGGGTCAAGCGCATCCCTCAGCGCATCCCCCAAAATGTTAAAAGCAAGTACAACAAAGAACATGGCGAATGTGGCGCCAGCCAACTGCCACCAAACGCCTTGGGCGAGTTCCTGTTTGGCGTCGTCAATCATGGTTCCCCAACTTGGTTGGCCAGTAACACCAAGCCCCAAGTAGGAGAGAATCACCTCGGATTTGATGGCCACCTGAAACTGCAAAGAGGCATTGATGATCACCAAGTGAATGACGTTCGGAATGATATGGATAAATAGCTTTCGGCCGTTGCCTGCGCCAATGGCGGTGGCTGCCTGAACGTACTCACGGTTTTTGTGCTTCATCACTTCGCCACGAATCAAACGGCAAAGGCCTACCCAGCTGGTCAAGCCCAAAGCGATGTAAAGTGTAGTCAACCCTTTGCCAAAGGCGAAGGCAATCGACATCAGCAACATGATGCCTGGTACCGAAGAAAAGGTGGTGTAGAACCAAACAACAGCCTCGTCAATCCATTTGCCAAAATAGCCAGCTAAAGCACCCAAGGAGATGCCGATTGGAATGGCAATCAGGGTGGAAATCAGGCCCACGCTCATGGCGATTTGGGTGCCGTGAATGACTTTCCGCAACACGCTGTAGCCAAAAATATCGGTGCCAAACAGCAGACTGATTTTTTCGGTGGTCGGAGCCATGTAGGATTCTCCAACCTTTTGGTCCCAGTCGGCCGCCAAGAGTCCCGTAGCTGAAAGGATAGCCACCACAGCATAAATGATAATGACCCCAAGGGAAACCATGGCGAGCTTGTCCCTTTTGAGGCGGTCCCATGCATCCGACCACACCGATCGACTTTTTATTTTGATTGTATTTTCCATTGGCAAAGGTGCCGTTTGTGTTGTTTCCATTGTGCTTTTGGTATCAAGTACCAGGAATCAAGTATCAAGAGCGTCTTGTGTCATGATACTTGATACTTCCTACCCCTTAATTCAACTTCACCCTCGGATCCACCCAAGTGTACAAAATGTCCTGAATCAAGGTGAAGGTCACATAGGCAACGGCCGAAAGGATGGCCATGGCCTTCAGGACTGGGAAGTCAGATTCGTTCAGGGCTTCAATGGTCATGTCACCAAGACCTGGTATACTGAAAAAGCTTTCCAAAAGGAGGGCGCCCAACAGCAAAAATGGGAGTTGGATAACGGTGTAAGTAAGGATCGGAATCATGGCGTTCCGCAATACGTGCTTTAGCAACACCTTGCGGTCCGACAGCCCTTTGGCTTTGGCGGTACGGACATAGTCTTGGTAGATTTCATCCAATATGACTGTTCGGTAAAAGCGGATGTCAGGACCGAGTGAAAGAATCACCCAAATGATAATGGGAAGGCTGATGAAAGGAAGGACACTTGGGAAGCCTGGTTCATAACCCAAGATTTCGAACCATTCCATTTTGTAGGCGAAGAACCATTGGAAGAATAGGATGTAGGCCAGTGAGGAAATACTCATCATGGCGATACAACTCACGCGGACAAACAGGTCGATGCCTTTGCCACGATAATAGGCCACCAACAGTGCGAACAGGATGCTCAGAATGGTGGAGAATACAAATGCGGGTAGGGAAACCGTCAAGGATGGAATGGCCCGCAATCGAATCATGGTGGTGATGGACTGTTTGGTCTTCCAGGAGCGTCCGAAGTCAAAGGTGAAAGCGGATTTCACCACATCGAAGTATTGCTCGTAAAGCGGTTTTGTCAAGCCAAGGTTTTGCCGAACCTCCAGAATTTGTTCTGGCGTGGCGTGCTTGCCAAGCAACAAAGCGGCAGGGTCTGGAGCCACCAAGTTGAAAAGGACAAAAATAAGCAGGCAGACCCCCAGCAATACGGGGATGAGGTAGAGTAGCCTGCGTAGGATGTAGTTCCAGCTTCCGTTCATGATGTATAAGTATCGAGTAGCATGACACAAGGATCAAGACCTGTTCATTACAAGATTATTGCTTTGGTTTCTTTTGGTGTTTTTCCTCCAAGTAGTTGGATAGGCCAATGGCATCTTTTCGAACTTCCTTATGCCATGCAGTTCCATGTTTTTGATCCAAATGTTCAAATATGATTCTGTTGTAGGACTCTTCGTGTCCTGATTGAACACAGCCAAGTCGGATGTATTCAAGATTAAATTGAGCAGAAAAACTTAAGTCTCGGTTATATTTTGTTGGGTCATATTCCTCTGTTTTTGAAGAATCAGGAAGTATAGTAAACCCACCTTTTAAGTAAATTCGAATGCTGTTTGAGTCAATATCTTGAAGGGCTTGAAGTGAGTCTTGATTTGGGAATTCAAAAATCATAGACTCCGTAGATATTGGCTTGAAATCAAAGTCAATGTAGGGGACCAATAATGAGTCATTGATTCTCAAGGAATCTTGGCCTTTGCAGTTCAACCCCATCAATGTGAAAAGCACCAAGTGTAATATTGTTTTGTATTTCATGTTGGTGAGTAAGGTCTTGATACTTGTGTCTTGCTACCTGCTACCCAATTACATTTTCTGATACAATCGCTTTTTCTCCTCCAAGTCAATGTCGTAATACTTCTCCATGCCTTGGCTGAATTCATGGTACTTGTAGTTGCGAACCCAGCCGTGCTTTACCACAAAGGATTTTCTGTGAACGCCATAAATCATCGGCACCTGTTCGGCGGCCATTTGGTTGAGGCGTTCGTACAAAGCAGTGCGTTCAGGAGAATCCTGCATCACAGAAGAAGTTGCAAAGAGGCTATCGTAAACAGGGTTGGAGAAGTTTGATCCGTTGGAGCCAGGCGCTCCATTTGGGCTGTAGAGTAGTTGCAAAAAGTTCTCACCATCTGGGTAGTCAGCCCCCCAAGCCATGCCAAACATTTGGGCCTGCTTGGTGTTTACCTTTTGGATGAACTGAGGCCAAGTACTGGTGCTCACTTCAACACGCACGCCAATTTTTGCCATGGATTTCACAAAGTACTCGGCCATCTGGCGTGATGTGGTGCTGGCGATTGTTTCATACTTGATCACGGGAAGACCTTCGCCTTTAGGGTAGCCCGCCTTTTCCATTTCCTCTCTGGCCTTTACCAAATTGAATTCTCTGTAAGGATTCACGTAATCCTCTCGGAAACCAGCAATGCCTGGCGGGATGATGGACTGGGCTTTCAGGGTTCTTCCGTTGTAGAAAAGCTTGTTTACCTCGTCGATGTTATAGGCCAAGGACATGGCGCGACGCAGGTGCACATTGTCCTTAAAAAGGGAGTCGGCATTGTTGAATGCGATGTAGGTGATGTCCAAGCTCGGGGAAATATGGAGAACAATGCCCTTTTCCTTGTAGGCATCAGTGATAGCGTCTCCAGGGGCAACAACCTTGTCGAAGTTGTCTTTTGGAATGCCGAACATGTCCACTCTACCTTTTTCAAAGGAAAGCCAAGCTGGTTGTGGCTCACGGATGATTTGGAGAACAATTTTGTCCACGAAGGGAACGGTCTTTCCCGAGGCTTTCAACAAGCCCTTTTCAGCATCACTTTCTTCACCTTCAGTAGGGTAGAACTCCTGTCTGTAATTCGGGTTTTTCTCAAAAACGATGCGGTAGTTTTGCTCGTAGGGCGCCATGGTGAATGGCCCTGTTCCTACAGGATGGTTCAGGAATTCCTCCCCATATTTTTCGACTGCTTCCTTCGGTGTGACCGAAGTAAAGGTCATGGCCAAGGCATATAGAAATTGTGGAAACGGCCTTTTGAGTTTAAAGATGACGGTGTAATCGTCAGGCGTTTCGAGGCCTTTGATTGGGGCGGAGTAATCGCCTCCGGCTTTGCGCCATTCGTCCAAGCCAAGCACTTTGTTTTCCAAAAGCCACCAGCCTGTCGATTGCAATTTTGGGTCTGCCAAACGGCGGATGGAATAAGCCACATCCGAGGCTTTCATCTCACGGCCTTTGCCATTCGGGAAACACTCGTCATTGTGGAACAGCACTCCTTTTTTCAAAGGGATTTTATAAGTGAGCCCATCCTCGGACACCTCCGGCATGGCAGAAGCCAAGTTGGGCACCAAGGTGTAGGGGCGTTTCAAGTAGTGGTATTGGTAGAGGCTTTCGTAGACTTTTCCCACGGCCTGACTGCTGTAAGCATCCGAGGCAAAGACAGGATCAAAGCCTTGAATTTTTGCTGATGCCACTTGATAAAGCACCTTCTCATCGAAGGACATCTTTTTCTTGCAGGCCATCACCAAGGCCAAGGGAAGCAGTAAGAGTATCGCTAAATGTTTTTTCATCCTGAAAAGCCAATCCATAAAAGAGAAAAATCGACAAGGAAGATAGGCAATAATGCTTGAAAAGGCACCACCTGAGGCGTAGGTCTAAAAAATGCCTCGCAGTGAAGATTGAAAAAATACCTTACGATTTGCGTGATGAAAAGGTTGCTTAAATCCCAAACTCAGGAGGGTAGGCGACTCTGCCAGAGACCTTTTCCAAGCTATTTGCTTGAAGTTCCAAAGCCATATAGGCTTGGTCAGGAACTTGTATGGGTGCGGAAATGCTGAATGTTGAGGCTGGAACAAAACCAAACTTTGGGTAATACTCTGGATGGCCGAGCACAACGACAGACTGGAAACCAAGGGATTTTGCCATGCGCAAACTTTCCTCGACCAGTTGTTTACCGATTCCTTTTTGTTGATGGTCTGGAAGAACGGCCATTGGCGCCAATGCCAAGGAAGGGGTTTCTTCGTTTTCGCCAACAATCTTGATTTGAGAATAAAAAATGTGGCCTACCACGGCTCCATTCAAAACGGCAACCATTTCCAGTTCTTCTACATGGTCGGGCCGATGTCTAAGGGCATTGACCAGATGGCTCTCGTTTTCTTGGCCGAAAGCCTTTTTGATCAGCTGATTGATGTTGATGTGGTCTTGGGTTTGGGCAGATCGAATTTCTATTTCCATAAGTGAACAGTGGAGGGTTGATTAAAAATTGATGTTTTCTAAAAGCGAAGCTTCGGTTTAACTTGCAAACGATTTGAAGAACTTCAAACTTGTAGCATAACAAAAATTAAACCTGTTCATATAAAAGTAAAATGGCAACAAAAGCAATTATCCACACGGCAAAGGGCGCTATGAAAGTAGAGTTCTATGAAAAAGATGCTCCAAACACTGTAGCCAACTTTGTGAAATTGGCCAAGGAAGGCTTCTACAATGGCTTGAACTTTCACCGCGTCATTCCTGATTTTGTGATTCAGGGAGGTTGCCCGAACAAGCGTGGTGACGGTGGTCCTGGCTATTCCATTGACTGTGAGCTGGATGGAGAGAACCAATATCACGACCGTGGTGTTCTTTCAATGGCGCATGCTGGGCGTAACACTGGAGGCTCTCAGTTCTTCATTTGCCATAGCCGAACTAACACGGCTCACTTGGACAGGAATCACACCTGTTTTGGCAAGGTTGTAGAAGGCCTCGACGTTATTGACGACATCCGCCAAGGAGACGACATCGACGAGATTGAAATTATCGAGGAATAAATAATTGGTGTTTTATTGAAAAGCACTGATTTTCAAGTTGATAAAAAGCTCCATAATCCTAAATTGAATTATGGAGCTTTTTTTGTGTCCTCTCCGCGCATCCAACAGGCATTTACCATCGCATTTATGAAAAAACTGATACTCCTTTTTTTGGCTGTAGTGAGCACTTTTTCAGCTTGGGCACAACTGTCCGACAAGCTTGCTTACGTGAAAATTCGGCCGACCCATTCAATGCACACTTCATTGGGAGAATTAGCGGGACTGGATTATGTTAAAAATGCCCGTTCCATAGTTTGGCAACCAACGGCCCGCAGAATGGCGGTTCAAGGCCGAACCATCCAGTCTGGAGCCGATCGAATTTATGTGGTGGAATATATAGGAAATGGCGATTCTGTATTGACCGCTTTGAAAAGCCTTCCTTTCGTGGAGAGTGCGGTGTTGAATCCAGAGTGCAAGGTGATGTTGGTGCCCAATGATCCTTTTTCAGATAGCACTTTGGCGCTGAATCAGATGCATAGCCCTTTGGTCTTGCACAATTTTTATAAGGCTTGGGAGGTTGAAACAGGGGATACGAATATTGCTATTGGAGTAATTGATTCAGGTATCAATCCTGAGCACGAAGACATTAAGGATAACCTTTACAATAACTGGAATGACCCTGTGGACGGCGTGAACAACGACGGAAATACCTATCAGGGCATGGAGATTACCGATGATTTTAATGGTTGGGATGTCTCCAACTGGGATAATGATCCAACGGGAGGGGGAAAGCCTCATGGGTTGTCCGTTTCGGGAATGAGCAGTGCTACGCCCAACAATGGCGTTGGTCATACTGGTTCTGGATATAACTGCCGCGTTTTTCCCTTCAAGGTGACTTATGATTCTCACCCCGACAATATTATTCACGGTTGGCACGGCTTCCTGATGGCGGCGCAAATGGACTTCATCAAGGTGATCAACCTTTCGTGGGGAGCGGTAGACAGTAATTACTCTGCAAGTGATATTCAGCTGTATCAGCAAATGATTGATTTTGCTGTGTTAGACATGGATAAAGTTGTTGTTTCTGCCGCTGGTAATTCAGGCAAGGATGAACAGTATTTTCCTGCTGGCCTCAACAATGTATTATCGGTGACCGGAGTAAAGCCTGACAGTGTGTTGGATTCCCGATCAACTTTTCATGAGTCTGTAGATATTTCAGCGGCGATGTATTCCCATAAAGTTTTGCGAGGGAATGGTTATGTGTATGATTGGGGTACGTCATTGTCTGCACCAATTGTCTCTGGTGCGGCGGGCTTGGTTCGTTCCAAATTTCCCCATTGGTCCGCTGTCCAGGTTATGGAGCAATTGAGGGTTTCTGGGGCGGTGATTGACACCTTGCCTGGCAATGAAGCTTATGTGGGGAAAATGGGCCGTTTGTTGGATCCTTATCGCGCTTTAACCGATACCTCCTTCAAGGCTTTTGGAATGACTCAAATCGGTTTGTTAGACTTTAATGGGACATACAATCCAGCAGGAGATGTTTTGAATCTTTTTGTTGAAGTCAGCAATTATTTGGCGCCTACCGAAAACTTGGAAGTAGAGTTAAAAATATCTGGTGATCCGAGAGTTTCCTACAGTGATAACTTCATCAGTTTTGGAGCACTTCAAAAAGGAGAGGTGGTTGATAACAGTCTTCATCCTGTACAACTTAATGTAGAAGCAAGTCGCGATACTCTTGTGTTAGACTTGGAAATTATTGTTTCTGATGGAGGGTTGGAACGGGTAGAATCTCGGACATTGGTGCTTTACCCAACCCTTCCTGCAATAGTTGGATTGGCTTTAGAACCATTGGATAAGTCTGAATTTTATAACCCAGATGGTGATACGTTGGAAATGGGCTTAACCATTACAAATACCTCTGTTGCTTCCGAAAATTTGGTGGCTACACTTGAGGTTTTGACGCCCACTGATGTAGTCTTTTTGGATTCCATTATCAACTTTGGTGTCGTACAAAATTCGGATACTCTCATTGGAGTTCCAGTTGAAATTGCCATTCCTCAGGGAGAAGACACTCTTAATGTATTGATTCGGATTACCTATTCAGATGCTTCTTATAATAGAATTGAGACTCATCAATTGAGGTTCCTACCAGCGTTGGAACCAACTACTCCCGAGATTGTCGGCCTTTCCTTGGTTCCTCTGGATTACTCGGGCTTTTATGGGCCAGCAGGAGATACCTTGGAATTGGATTTGAGCTTGACCAATAACTTGGCGGAGACTGATGATTTGAAAGTCTATGCCAAGGTGTTGAATCCTTCGGGTGTAAGTCTTATTGACTCAATATTGAGTTATGGGCAAGTGGCCACTTTGGATACTGTTTTGAGTATTGGTGATCCAATAAAAATGGCGATTCCCGCTGGAGATGAGACGTTGGATGTGCTGGTTGAGTTGCGTTATGAGGATGGAGTTTACACTCATATTGATACACTTTCATTGACCTTGATGCCCGATGAAATCACAAGTGTAAGTTTGGAAGAGGTGAACACGTCATTGTACCAAATCTTCCCGAATCCCTTTAATGACCGCCTGAATGTAAAGGTAGCCACCAATGAGGATTATTCCATCACCATGCTTGATATGGCTGGAAACATCGTTTTCCAACGGAATTTCTCGGCAGGACAGGACGCTCGCTTGGAGGGAATGGATTTGGTCGAAGGCATTTATTTGATGCAGGTTCAATCGCCGAGTGGTTCTCATGTGGAGAAAGTGATTCGGAGGTAAGGTTGATGGTTTTTTGTGTGCAAAGGGCTGAAGTCCTTTGCTTTGTAGAACCGCCCCTACAGGGCTACGTCGTTGTAGCCCTGTAGGGGCGGTTTTCAATTGTGATGGGTAAAACCAATCGACTTTTTTATATGCCTTGTCAGAAAGCGTTTCATTCTGCGCCTTCATCCCATATATTTGCCCAAAACACCCGATTGCCTTACATGTCTACGATTGCCGAAAATCTCCAAAAGTTCCACAGCGAAGTAAAAGACTTCGATTGCACCTTGGTTGCTGTTTCCAAAACAAAACCCGTTGAGCTCCTGCAAGAAGCTTATGATGCAGGCCAACGGGTCTTTGGCGAGAACAAGGTCCAAGAAATGACGGACAAACATGAGGTGTTGCCAAAGGATATTGTCTGGCACATGATTGGGCATTTGCAAACGAACAAGGTGAAATACATCGCACCTTTCGTTTCCCTTATTCATGCTGTGGACAGCCTGAAGTTGTTGAAGGAAATCAACAAGCAGGCGAAGAAAAATGACCGTGTGATTGATTGCTTGGTGCAATTGCACATCGCCGATGAGGAGAGCAAGTTCGGATTCAGCTATGACGAGGCTGAGGCCTTTTTGGCGTCCGAGGAGGTTCAGGCCTTGGAGAACGTCCGCATTGTTGGCCTGATGGGCATGGCGACTAACACTTCAAATAACCAACAGGTCAAGAAAGAGTTTGAAGGTTTGAAAAGCTTTTTGGAAGTTCAGAAATCAGCGGATACGGCCCCCAATGTTCAGCTGGAAATCCTTTCTATGGGCATGAGTGGCGATTACAAAATTGCCTTGGAGGTTGGAAGTACGATGATTCGTGTGGGGAGCTCCATCTTTGGGGCGAGGAATTATAATTAATTAAGGGACGCAAGACACAAGTATCAAGTAGTAAGACCCATGATACTTGTGTCTTGCTACTTGATACCAAAAAATCATGAACAAACTATTCTTATTACTTGGTAGTATTTCAGGTGCGTTGTCTGTAGCCATTGGCGCTTTTGGAGCACACGGCCTGAAGAAAATGCTGGAGGAAGCTGGCAGAATGGAGACCTTTGAAACAGGGGTGAAGTACCAGTTTTATCACACCATTGCGCTTATCCTTATCGGTTTCCTGATGGAAAAATTCCCTGCGCCACAGATGGGCTGGGCAGGTTGGTGTTTCGTTGGTGGCATTCTGGTTTTCTCTGGTTCCTTGTATGCCCTTTGTTTGACGGGAGTTACCAAACTGGGAGCCATTACTCCAATTGGAGGTTTGATGTTTATTGCTGGCTGGGTGTTGTTGGCGATGGGGGTGATGAAAGGTTGAAAGTAGTCTTGAAAAGTTATTCTTCCTACTGGAAATACCTTTCCCATTATGATCACAAATAGGATTCTAAAATATATTGGTTTGTTTCTGATATCTGTTTTAGAATTTTTGATGATGACCTTTATTCTAATCCTCTTTTCTGGTGATAGAATGTTTGGGTTGAAATTTTTTGTGATACCATCCATTAGTTTTATTCACCTTGCTTTTGCTGTCACTCAGGTAAAAGCTACTTGGTGGAAGAAAGTTGGATTTGGTTTTTTGGCAGGAGGGATTTCTGTAATAATTGGTGGGATACCTCTTTACTTTGGGGTTGATTTGGGTTTAGACCTTTATGGATATTGGAATATCATTCTGTTTTTTTCTTTGGCAACTGTAGTGGCTTGGGAGTTAATCTATCAAGTAGAAAGAATTGTGATGGGTGTTAGGCAAAAGAATGAGGGATGAAGTTGATTTCAAGCCAATGAGTAGACTAGAGCCCATAAAGATTTTTGGGGAAATTGCCTTGGCATTTCTGTATAGCATTGTTTCGGTAATGCTATTCTCTGCCTTTTCCTCTGAATCCTATTTAGGCGATGCTAACCTCATTTACTTTTTTGAGTGGTTTGCTGGATTGGTGGCAGGAGGAGTCATTTCATTATTTATCCTCACGACCAAGTTATTTAGGAGACAGATTTCCTATGGAGCTGAGTTCTTGATAAAGGTTGGTATAGGAATTCTATCCTTTGAAGCTTTTTGCTTTGTCCATTCTGGCAAGTCCTTGTTTTTGGGACAGGTAAACTCATCAAACAATTATCAATGGCCATTTTTGTTGGGTAACACCTCGGCTTTACTTCTTGTCTATGGTTTGCAGGCATTCCTTAGGTCTACGAACAAGGACAAGAATACTATGACTCAACAGGATTAGAATGGCAAACAGATTTCTTCTCCCCATACTGCTCCTTCTCCTCCTAAGCCTCTTCCTCCTCAACATCGGCTTAGGAACAGTCAGCATTTCCCCCCTTGAAGTGCTGAAAGTTCTTTTTTCAGAAGAAGGAAAGGAAAGCTCTTCGGCGATTATTCTGAATTATCGGATGCCTCAGGCTTTGACGGCCTGTTTGGCAGGACTGTCATTGGGTGTTGCAGGGCTGTTGATGCAGACCTTGTTTAGGAATGCTTTGGCGGGACCATCTGTGTTGGGCATTAGCTCAGGGGCGAGTTTGGGTGTGGCTTTGGTGATGTTGGCGGGCGTCGGTCTTGGGCATTGGTCAGGGAAATTGATGGTGGTGTTTGGTGCTGTATTGGGAGCGGGAGCAGTGCTGTTTTTTGTTGTTTCCATTGCCCGAAGGGTTTCTTCGGGAGCGACGCTATTGATTGTGGGCTTGATGATGGGTTATTTGGTTTCGGCCATGGTGTCTATACTCCAACATTTCAGTACCAAGGAAGCCTTGCAGTCCTTTGTGTTCTGGGGCTTTGGCAGTTTCTCCAAAGTGACATGGGCAGATATGCCGATTTTGGCCTCTGTGGTGGGCTTTGGTTTAATGCTTTCCATTTTCCTTTTAAAGCCGTTGAATGGTCTGTTGTTGGGCGAGGCTTATGCCCGAAGTATGGGCATTGAGGTCAACAAAGTACGCTCCATGGTCATTCTGTCCTCTGGGATTTTGACGGCGGTGATTACGGCCTATTGTGGCCCGATAGCCTTTTTGGGATTGGCGGTACCGCATTTTGCACGGCTATTAATCAGGAATTCCAACCATCGGATTTTGTTGCCGACCACTGCGCTCGTGGGTGCTTGTTTGGGACTGGCTTGTAACTTGGTCGCCCGAGTGCCGGGAAGTTCCATGAGTTTACCGTTAAATGCGGTGACCTCTATGGTGGGTGCGCCCTTGGTGATTTTCTTGGTGTTGGGGGCTCGAAAAAGGATTCAGGGATGAGATTGTTAGCGACTTCCAACTTGGCCATCGGTTACCAATCCGCTTTGCATAAGCAGATTTCATTGGGATTGGAAGAAGGGGAATTGGTCTGTTTGCTTGGACCGAATGGCGCTGGAAAATCAACTTTGATTAAAACACTTTTCGGGGTTTTGAAACCATTGGGAGGACAAGTGGAGATTGGACAAAAATCCCTCGCATCGCTTTCGCCTAAAGCCATTGCCAAACAAGTTGCGGTTGTCTTGACGGATCGAGTAAGCGAAGAGCACCTCAGGGTTCGTGATTTGGTGGCCATGGGCCGATTGCCTTATGCTGGTCTATTGGGTGGTTTGGGAGAGGAGGATTATCAGAAGGTAGATGAGGCTTTGAGCTTGACGGGTGTTTCAGCTTTTGCCGATCGATTGGTTGGTGATTTGAGTGATGGCGAGCGCCAGAAGGTGATGATTGCCCGTGCTTTGGCGCAGGATACGCAGTTGATTTTTTTGGATGAGCCTACCGCGCATCTGGATTTGCCAAGCAAGATTTCCATCATGCATTTGCTTAGGCGCTTGGCCCGAGAATCTGGAAAAGCCATGGTGGTTTCCACGCATGATATGGACATTGCTCTGCAAACGGCTGATAAGCTTTGGCTGATGGCCAAGGAAAAGCCCTTTGTGGCTGGCGTGCCGGAGGATTTGGTGATTGATGGAAGTTTTGGCCATTACTTTCAACTTGGGGAAGTGGTGTTTGATGTGAAGAGTGGCAGTTTCGTGATGGATGTCCCAAAAAAGGCTTTTGTTAATGTGCAGGGCGAAGGCCCAGAGGCGATTTGGCTGAAGCGCGCACTCGAACGAAACGGCTTTGGCGTGGGAATGTCAGCGGTTTCTATTGAGGCGAATGAGCGTAGTTTTAGATTGAGTAATGGTGCAGAACTGAAAACCATTGCCGAGGTTTTGGCTAACTTGCCCAGCCTGTTTGAATAAGAATTCTTTAGTACAGCTTTTATGACTGAGGTGAAGAAAAAGAAGTCGATTCCATTATATATCAAGATTTTGTTGGGTGTGGTGTTGGGCGTTCTTTGGGGCGTGCTAAGTAAGTACTTGGGCATCCCTGAGTCTTTTACCAATAATTATATCCAGCCATTCGGGGCCATCTTTTTGAACCTGTTGAAGTTGATTGCGGTGCCCTTGATTTTGGCTTCGCTGATTGTCGGAGTAGCAAATTTGGGAGACATCCGAAAGCTTTCCCGAATGGGAGGAAAAACCATTGGGATCTACCTATTAACAACCCTAATTGCCTTGGTGATTGGTTTGGGTGTGGTAAATGTGATTCGACCTGGCGTAGGGATTTCGCAGGAAACACGTGATAAATTGATGGAGGGAAGTAAGCAATCGGCTTCTGACAAGTTGGAAATTGTTGCCAAAAACAAGGAGAAAGGGCCTTTGGCACCTCTGGTGGACATGTTTCCTGATAACATTACCAAGGCGGCTACGGATAACAAGAATATGCTTCAAGTGGTTGTCTTTGCCCTTATTGTAGGTATTGCGGCTGTCAGTTTGCCCAAGGAACAAACAGCAACCTTTGTCGCTTTTTTTGACAACCTGAACAACATCATTCTTAAGGTGATTGATTATATCATGCTTTACGCCCCAATAGGAGTATTTGCGTTGATGGCTAAATTGATTGCCGACGCCCCAAACGCCGAGATTCTTTGGGCATTGGGATGGTACTGTTTAAGCCTGATTATAGGCCTCTTGGTGATGATGTTAGGGGTCTATCCAACCATCATGATGATGGTTTCAAAGTTGGGCTACATGGATTTTTTCAGGGCCTTGCGTCCAGCGCAGTTGTTGGCATTCAGTTCCAGTTCCAGTGCGGCCACCTTGCCATTGACCATGAAGCGATGCGAGGAAAACCTCGGTGTTTCGGAGGAGGTTTCCAGCTTTGTATTGCCTTTGGGCGCTACCATCAACATGGATGGAACGAGCATGTATCAGGCTGTGGCGGCAGTATTTATCTCTCAGGTGATTGGTGATGATTTGACCTTGGGTGAGCAACTGACCATCGTGTTGACGGCATTGTTGGCCTCCATAGGAACGGCAGGTGTACCTGGCGTTGGGGTAATTATGCTGGCCATTGTGCTGGAGTCGGTGGGCATTCCATTGGAATATATCGCTTTGATTTTGGCACCAGACCGTATATTGGATATGTGTCGCACGGTGGTGAATGTGACTGGTGATGCTGCGGTGGCGGCTACAGTGGCTGCTACTGAGGGACAGTTGACTCCTGTTTCCGAAGAGGTGGAAGACTTGTAAAGTCGTAAATCAATGTATGTACAATGATGCATTGAAACTAAAGCTATCTTAACTTTGTAATAATTCTGGAATACAGCGCCTGCTGATGGTATCATCTAGGCGATTAAAAATAGAGATATGGAGAAGCAACCCGTAGTGATTTATACAGAAGCCAGTCCAAACCCAAACTCCTTGAAGTTCGTGTTGAACTTCCGTTTGTTGGATGGCGTTTCCCGTGATTACCCTTCAAAGGAAGATGCCAAGAACTGTCCTTTGGCCATTGCCCTTTTTGAAGAGTTTCCGTTTGTGAAGAATATTTTCGTGGCGGCGAATTTTATTACGGTCACGAAGGACGATGCCATAGATTGGTACGAGGTGAATCCTCAGGTGCGTGCTTACATCAAGCAATACATCGAGGAAGGCAAGGAGGTGTTCAATGAGAACATCAAGAAGGAAGTGGTAGGCGAAGACCTTCGTTCGCAGATGAACGAGTCGGAGATTGATGCCAAAATCAAATCTTTGTTGGACACTTATGTGAAGCCAGCAGTAGAAGGTGACGGCGGTGCAATTTCATTCCACTCCTTTGAAGATGGTGTGGTAAAAGTGATTCTTCAGGGGTCTTGCTCGGGTTGTCCATCAAGCACCGTGACCTTGAAAAATGGTATTGAGAATTTGCTGAAACGCATGGTGCCTGAGGTGACTGAGGTGGTTTCGGTGAATGGCTGATTGGGGACTTAAGCGTTGAGAAATAAGACTAAAGCCCTTCCGTTTTGGGAGGGCTTTTTTGGTTATGAAAAATTGGAATACAGTAGGGTATATTAAAGCAGGCGTGCTTTTGTTAGTAGCATTTCCAAATTTTTTCCTTCCACCAAGTGCACTTCCACAACAGCCTATATTGGTTGTTGTGTTTGCTTTTTTTGCACCCTTCATCGTTTTAGCCTTAAAGGCATTCAAACGGTTTAAAGAAATTAGAGAAATGGGTTTTCCTTCTTGGAATGAGAACCCATTTACAAGTAAAAAATGGCTAACCAAATGGGTGATGGGGAGTGGCTTCTTTCTGACGCAAGGAACAGCACTGTTAATTGGTAGTTTGATTCGGTTTTCGACGCCTCCTATGATTGTATTTGCAATACTAGGGTATGGTTTCGGAATTCTTGTAGGAAGTACATTGCCATTTTACATCCTGAAACAACCTTCATCTAGGCCTTAAATGCGAACCAGAAAGGTTTTCTGTATATCCCATCCTAAAGGTTTCTCTGAATAAAGGAGATCGCCAGTTGATTAAATCGAGGAGCCGACTCCACATTCACCACATGCCCACAGGAGCGGATGACTTCCAAAAGTTTATGGCGACCTTCCAGCATTTTTCTTAGTTCCCTGAGGAACATGTGGTCTTCCTCGCCTTGAATGTATAGCATGGGGATGGAAGGGAGTTCTTTGCGGATTTGACGAAGGGCGTTTTTCAATTCCTTGGTCATAGCAAACCATTTCAGAAATTCCGATTGCTCCATGCGCTTTGCTTCGCGGATGAAAAGTGCCCGACTTGATGAGTGATTTTTTCTGGGTAGGATGATGGTCGCAAAGATTTTATAAAGCCACATGAAGGGAACTTGGCCTTTGAACAGGTTGCCGACGGTGAGTAGGGTGCGCGCCTTGAGATTAAGGCTAACAATGGACCCCGCCAACACCATGCTTTTTACCCGCTGAGGGTGGTCATTGGCCAAAAGCTTTACGAGCATGCTTCCCAAAGAGACACCCACGAAGTGCGCCGATTCAATTTTCTTTGATTTAAGGAGCCTAAGAATATCCTCAGTGATGTCCTTGAAGCGGTACTTGTTCAATGCTGGCTCACAAGCCTTGGATTTCCCATGGCCTCTGAGGTCGAGCATCAGAAGGTTGAAATGTTCCTGAAATGCACGTTTTTGTTTGAACCAAATGGAGGAACTTCCTCCAGCACCATGGACAAATACCACCCATTCGGTGCTCTTTGGTTGCAGGTATATTTTTGAGAACAAGGTCATAGCTCCGTTTTCTACCATCAAATTTAGTGAGTAATGTTTATTAAATTTGAAATAATGTTAAACAAAGTGAGCGAATGCCTTTTCTGACGTTAGAAGGATACCATTGATATTCATTCAAGGTAATTGGCTCTTAATCAAATTGACTCCCATGTATTTAGACGCTCAAAGATTGAAACAATTCGACAGGTCCCACCGCATCAAACTTGTTAATTCTTTGTCGGGCTATAAAGGCGTCCATTTGATTGGGACGGTGAATCAGCAGGGGCAAAGCAATGTGGCCATTTTCAATTCTGTGGTCCATATCAGCGCCGAACCAGCCATGATTGGGTTCATTGTGAGGCCAAGGACGGACTACCATCAAACCTTGAATAACATTGAGGAGATGGGTTGTTTCACGATTAACCATGTCCATAAATCATTCGTGAGGCAGGCGCACTACACCTCTGCAAATTTTCCGAGGGAGGTGTCTGAGTTTGATGCATGCGCCTTGGAGGCTGAATTTGAGCAGGGTTTTGAGGCTCCGTTTGTGGCCGAAAGCGAGGTGAAAATGGGATTGAGGTTGAAGGAAATTGTTCCGATTCCTGTCAATAGCTCATTCCTTGTGATTGGTCAGGTTGAGCAGGTTTATTTGAATGACCGCGTGATTGATGAGGACGGCCAATTGCAACTGGAAGCAGTGCAGGATGTGGTGGTTACGGGCCTGAATCAATATTCTTCGGTAGAAGCTCTTCAAAAGTTGCCTTATGCGCGGGTCATGGAAGTGCCTGACTTCCGACACAAAGAACGCCCTGATGCCGTTGTGTTTGATGATGAGTCTCAGCAATATCACGCAAAGGCGTTATCCTATGCGTCAAGCTTAGGGAGTCCAGCGATTATGGCTGAGAACATGGACAACTGGAAACGGAAGAATGTTCAGGGATTCAACCACCAGCTGAAGAGCAAGGTGGAAGAGTTGAAAAAACGCTACGAGGGCCTTTTGGAAGAGTATCAACTCAATGAGCACATTTATCAGGCGAAGATCAATTTTGAACCAGTGGTAGGGGAGACATACCACCTTTACATTGGTCGAGACGGGAAGAATTTTCTATCCATGATTCCTCCTCACAGTTGGAATGCAGAGCATCTTGGGGCTTTTCGGTTGACCCATGACCATTGTTGGGTTGCGGTTACCGAAGGGTAATCAGTCCTTTACCAGCGTGTCCGAAAGTCGCTGGGAAATCATTTGGCTAATCCGTTTTCCCAGCTCTGCCCGATGATCCGAGAAGAAATCGAACTCTTCCAAAGTCAACATGCCGAGAACCATCCCACGAAAGTGTTGCTGAAGGGATTGGTCATTTTTTAGGGCATTGCTGATTAGGGATTTTTGGGCTTTTGGCTCAAGTCCTGAGAAGTTGCCGTGGTGCTCCGTGATGTATTTCTTGAAATAAGCGATGAGCAGTTGGTGCTGGAATTTTAGAATCGGTCGAAGGGTCTTGTTTTGGAAAGCCTCCAAATCGGATGTTTGCTCCTGAACTATTGCAGTTTGAATCTCTGGGCGAAGCTCCACCAGCTGTAAGTCACGATTCATTGGAAAATGATTGTGGTTCAATAGTGTTTTTTGTCTTCCTTTTCCTTCCACTCATGGAAAACAGTTAGGGCGTCCTCCCGCATTAGTGGTGCAAATGGAATATGCCGATCCTCTAAGGGGAGTTCAATTTCTTGGTAGATAAAATGGTCGTCGAAACCGATAGCCGAGGCGTCCTTGTGGTTGCAAGCGAAGAACACGCGTTTCACGCGTGACCAATAAATGGCTCCCAAACACATGGGGCAAGGTTCGCAGGAGGTATAAACCTCACAGTCTTCTAGTTGATAGGTGCCTAGGTTATTACAGGCATCTCGAATGGCGACCACTTCGGCATGGGCAGTGGGGTCATTGCTGGAGGTGACTTGGTTACAGCCTTTCCCCACGATTTTTCCATCCTTCACAACGACAGCCCCAAAGGGGCCACCAATTTCATTGCGCATACCATCCTGAGCCAGTTTAATGGCTTCCTTCATAAAGGCTGGATTCATTTGATCATTGCTTTGGCTTGTTCAAGAAAACTATTAGCGTCCTTCCTTACCCGTTCTTCAATCAGTTCGTAGCCACGCATATTTCCCGCGGTGTGAAGCCTAAAGTTTTGAATGGAATCGGCCAAGATGATCCGATCATGCCAATGGCCAAGCAAGTGCCCAATATCATCCAAAATGTGGTGGTGCTTGGATGAAATACGCTTGTTCAGGGCCTTGGTAAGGAAGTCTTCCGCATAATAAATCCTTTTCAGGAAAGTCCTTGCCTTGTGAAACTCATTTTTGGTCCAAGCCTTTTCAAATTTCTTCTCGAGTTTTTCGACAAACTTGGTAGAATGTTCTTTTAAGGTCCTCTTTTTAGCTGAGTCAAGGTTTTGCTTTAGGGCTCTCTCAAGCCTTGAAAACGCCTTTTGAGGAAATTGATGTATCCAAGTAGCCAAGTGTTGTTCGAGTTTTTCCTCTTGCCCTTTTAGGTCTTTTAGAAGAGCGGTTCCCCGCATTCCTGTTTGTTTGAGATATTCCGCGAGGAGCTGTTCCTGAATTTGGATGTTCCTGATAGCCCCCATTTTTTTGAAGAGCTTATCGGTGGCTTGGTGCGCGATTTGAAGGTTTTTGTTGTCTCCGAATGTTTCGGCAATGCCCTCCAGCATCTTTAGTTTTTTGGCGGTTACGCGCAATTTGTGGATGCCTTCCGTATCGAAATTCGAGGCTAAATCGATTAGTGAAGAGGCGCGTTCAGTCAGCTTGTGCAGGTAGTCCTTAGGTGTCATACCCTTTTGAACGGAAAAAGCCGACCAAATGGTCGGCTTTCGATGTTTTTGAATGGGAAAGGGAATCAGAGTTCCGCCGTGATTTTGGCTTGGATCTCTGCCATTTCCTCTGGCGAGAGCTTCAACTTCGGTTTTGTGAAGTTGATGTCACCCATGGAGTTCAGGGGAATTAAGTGAATGTGTGTGTGCGGTACCTCGAGGCCAACAACAGCGACGCCAACGCGAATGCATGGGATGGCTTTGCGAAGGCCCTTGGCAACTTTCTTGGCGAATAGTTGGAGGTGGGCGTACAATTCGTCCTCAATGTCGAAGATGTAGTCAATCTCTTCCTTTGGGATCACCAAAACATGGCCTTTGGCCACTGGGGTGGCATCGAGGAAGGCCAGACATTTGTCGTCTTCGGCAATCTTATAACAAGGGATTTCTCCGTTGACGATTTTTGTAAATACGCTTGCCATAAAAGTGTGTTTTAAAAGGCGTTTAGATCGCTTTGCTTTTAGACATTAGAATTAAGCTTTGTCTAACGTCTAACGTCTAACGTCTAACGTCTAACGTCTAACGTCTAAGGCAGAAATCCTGAGTTAACGGCTGATATCAATAATTTCAAGCTCCATTTCACCTGCTGGCACTTTTACCACGGCTTTTTCACCTACACCTTTGCCCAAAAGACCTTTGGCGATAGGGGTTTTGATGGAGATTTTTCCGCTTTTAAGATCAGCTTCGTCCTCAGCAACAATGGTGTAGGTCATTTCCATACCATTTTTGGAGTTGCGGATTTTCACCACAGACATGATAGCTACCTTGGAAGCGTCAATTTGGGAAGAGTCAATGATACGAGCGCTGGCTACTTTGCCCTCCAATTCAGAAATGCGCATTTCCATCAAGCCTTGAGCTTCTTTGGCAGCATCATATTCGGCGTTCTCGGAGAGGTCACCTTTGTCGCGAGCTTCAGCAATTTGGTTGGACATGTCTTTACGTCCACGTGTTTTGAGGTCGTGCAACTCGTCCTTGAGTTTTTGCAAGCCCTCTTCGGTCATGTAATTGTACTGTGCCATACGAATAAATCAAATACAGACCCTTCGGGTTCCGTGTCTGTGCGGAACCCGAAGGGCCTTATCACTTAATACAAGATTGTAATTATACCTTGGGTCAATCCCAAGCAAAAGTGAAACAATAAACTGCCCCAGTCGTCTTGTTCTTTTGCCCGCTGTTCGTAGCAACTTGATTTGCGATAGCTACGGCTATCCCTGCATCAATTTGCTACAAACAGCGAACAAAATAACTGCGCCTTAGTTGGTCAGTTTATTATTTCACTTTTGCCAAGCCAAGAACAGCAAAAAGCTTTAAATCCATATACGGATTTCATGGCCATAGGGAATAAAAAAAGAACGGGAGCGATCAACGACGCCTCCGTTCCGATGATTCAAAGGTAAAGAATTCTCAACGAATAGTGAAAACTGTAGGCCTTGAAATGGGCTTATCCAAGCTTCAGTGCCTTAATCTTCTCCACCAATACCTCATTGATTTTTACATGGGATTCAAAACTCCATCCGCCCACGTGAGGGGTGAGGATGACGTCCCTTCGTTGTGTGAGTTTTTCAAAGGTTTTCTCTTGCTCAGGGCTGAAGGTGTGGAGCTTCTCATTTTCAATCACATCCAAACCAGCGCTGAGCACTTGTTTTTCATCCAAGGCCCGCATGAGGTCCTCCAGTTTGCAGTGGCGACCACGAGCAGTGTTTACGAACCAGATAGGTTTTTTGAATCGCTTGAAGAATTCATAATCCAACCAACCGTCAGTTTCCTCGGTCAATGGAATATGGATACTAAGGACATCACATTGCTCAAAGAGGTCTTCCAAGGAAGCTTGTTCAGCAAATTCATCACCATAGTTTTCTCGGTACTTGTCATAGGCCAACACCCTGCAACCAAATGGTTTTGCACGTTTGGCAAAAGCCTGACCCATATTGCCGTAGCCGATAATGCCCACCGTGCGCTCGCTCAGTTCAAAACCACGATTTCCCTCACGATCCCAGATTTTTTCACGAATCTCTTTGTCTGCCTTTCCCATGAAATTCAAAAGACAAAGAAGCATGCCCACGGCGTGTTCACCCACGGCATCGCGGTTTCCTTCGGGAGCGTTCAGTAGGGGAATCCCTCGCTTTTCTACCTCCTCAACATCAATTTGATCCAGTCCAGCTCCGGCTCGGCCAATGAATTTTAGCTTTGGGCCTTGGTCCAAGATTTCTGCATCAATCTTGGTTTTACTTCTAACCAGCATACCGTCGTAGTCGGAAAGGCATTCCAGAATTTCACTTCTTTTAATGTCAGGATGATAGTCAGACTGTACGCCAATTCCTTCCAATAGCTCAATGATGGAAGGGTGAAAGTCATCAATGATAAGACAACGCATGTGGTTATACTTTAGGATTTTCGTACACAAACAGCCAGTTTTTCATACGAAGTCCTTTAAGGAATAAATGACTTAGGATACAAAAAAAGGCTACCCAAAGGGGTAGCCTAATGTTTTGGGTGTGGGCCCACCTGGACTCGAACCAGGCACCTACTGATTCACCTTCCAAAAGTTTCCTTGAGGGGTAGGACTATATCATCACCCTCGACTTTACGTTAGGGTGGGGGGCGTTCGTGACGGTAATTAAGGGAACTTTGTCCAAAAGGACATCCCTCCGTTAGTCTCTGCACCTTCCTTGGGTGTACCCAAAGCTTGGCTCAGGATTGCCATCAGCATTACCTGTTAAGGTTTCCCTGAGTTAACCCCCTTGGCATCCATGGGTTTCCCCATGGAGTCACCGTGAACGAGTTTAACTACATTGTTAATTTGTAATTCGGGATTATGTTCTTCTGCATGACAATTAGCACACAAAAGAATACATTTTTTAAGCTCCTTCCTTAAAGAATCTTCTCGTTTATTCGATAGACTTCGAAGACCCAAGGGAAATTCTTTGTGTTCAGCTTCCAAATGATGGAAGTGAAGGGCAGAAAGATTTTTATTATAACCACAAT
This sequence comes from Bacteroidia bacterium, assembly GCA_030431525.1. Taxonomy (GTDB): domain Bacteria; phylum Bacteroidota; class Bacteroidia; order Cytophagales; family JAAEPT01; genus JAUIJC01. Next base: position 103,746 of record JAUIJC010000003.1, read on the forward strand.
GCTGACACATTCCTCCTAATTCTTCCACAAACTTTAGCTTTCTTTTCAAAGCTCGAATTGTTTGTGAGTGATAGGTATTAGTTTGTGTCTTTATGTGGTAATAATGGTGTTTTTGTTTGCAACGATTGCTACAAAACTTAATCTTTTGCCCAGAAAGAGGCTTTCCACAGATTACACAACTATTCATATACGCAGAATAGTTCTTTCAACAAATAAGTTCAGACCGCTCGTTGATGAGTCAGTTGCTCTAACCGGATGAGCTATAGGCCCATAGGGAAAACCGATGTTCTCCCTATTTGTTTTATGTGGCACAAAGGTAAATATTTGCATGAATTACGCAAAGAAGCAGTATTTAAAAATGTATGGATTCGCGTAATGAATCATACTTCTATTGTGGAGGAAAAGTTTTCAAAACTTTAAAAATCAGCAAATGAACGGTATAAAGAATATCATTTTTGACTTGGGTAATGTGATTATCGACATCGATTTCGACCTGACCTACAGGGCTTTTGCGGAATTGGTGGGTAAGCCCATGGACGAGGTTTATGCCGAGATGGAAAGGTTGGAGGTGTTCGACCGTGTGGAAAAGGGACATTTTACGGATTTGGAGTTTGTTCAATTCCTTCGTGAAAAAATGGCCATTGAGGCGGATGACAAAACAATCATCGATGCTTGGAACGCCCTCTTGTTGGATGTGCCGAAGGAGCGAACAGAGTTGATTTTTAAGCTCAGAGAAAAGTACAATGTCTATGTGCTGAGCAATACGAGCAACCCACATATTATTGAGGTGAACAATATCCTTGAGCGCCAAACGGGTGTGAAGGATGTCAAAGATTTATGTGACAAGGCATTCTATTCCTATGAAATGGGACTTCGCAAGCCAGGGACTGAAATCTATGAGGTGGCCTTGAAAGAGCAGGGGCTCGTGGCTGAGGAAACCTTGTTTTTGGATGACCGCCTTGATAACCTGCAGGGCGCTGAGGCTGTAGGAATAAAGACCATTCATGTAGAAGCGCCCAAGTCCATCATGGACTATTTAGGTGGATGGGTTTGATCCCAAATGCCTACTTTCGTCTCTGAATAGAAGAACACGTTTGTCCCCATTATTGTAATGTCGAAATCCAAATTGCTCCATATCTTTCTTTTCATCGTCACTTTTGTGGGTACCACCTTGGCAGGTGTGGAGCATAGCGTCGATCCCTTTACAGCTTTTGATTCTGATTGGAATTTCAATTATACCTGGGCTGAAGTTTTAACCGGCCTTTATTATTCTATTCCATTCCTGGGGATTTTAACCGTGCATGAGTTCGGCCATTATTTTATGGCAAAGTATCATAAGCTCAAGGTCACTTTGCCTTATTACATTCCATTTTGGTTTCCGGTTGGCTTTTTTTGGATTGGGACCATGGGAGCTGTAATTCGTCTAAAAAGTCCTTCCCAGACCAAGAAGCAGTTTTTTGATGTTGGCATTGCAGGGCCATTGGCTGGCTTTGTGGTGGCCTTGGGAGTGTTGGGGTATGGGTTTACACATTTGCCTCCAGCAGAACACCTTCTTTCTATTCACCCAGAATATAAGCCAAGTTTTGAAAAGCATGGGGCAGAGAGTTATCAGGATTATGTATTTGATGAAACAGTAGACTTTCGTGTTCAAGAAAAGACCAAAAACTTTGTTGAACGAGAAGGAAGGCAACCAAATGAGAAGGAAAAGGAGGCGTTAGAATATTTAGCTGAGAATGATATTGTCCTGAGCATGGGCAAAAATCTCCTTTTTATTTTCTTTGAAAAGTATGTGGTTCAAGACAAATCACGGGTTCCAAGCAAGTATGAAATGTATCATTACCCCATCATTTTTGCTGGTTTTTTAGCCTTGTTCTTTACTGCGCTAAACCTGTTGCCCATCGGTCAGTTAGATGGAGGGCATGTGGTGTATGGGTTGTTGGGTTTCAAGCGAGCAAAAACGGTTTCCTTGGTAGCCTTTACACTGTTCGTTTTGTATGCCGGGATGGGCATGGAATACATTTCACTTCAGCATACTAAGAATTTCGGGGAGCTGTTTTTCAATCTGTTTTTGTATGGCTACTTCCTGTTTTTCATTTTTCAGCCAGCATTTGAATGGCGCCGAAATGCAGGAGTTTTTGCCATGGTGGTGTTGACCACTCAATTTGCGTTGGGAAACCTTTTCCCAGAATGGCAAGGCTATCCAGGTTGGTTGGTTTTTGCCACTTTGATCTCTCGAGTTTTGGGAATTTATCACCCTCAGGCGCCCATTGAGAAGCCTTTGGATACGAAGCGAAAAGTGTTGGGCTGGGTATCCTTGGCCGTATTTGTCCTTTGTTTCACGCCTGCGCCGTTTGATTTCTCAACACCTTGATGGCATTGGGCGTACCCAAAAGAGGACAACCATCATTAGCCCTCTATGAAAACTTGGGTGCTTTCCTTGTTGCTGTGTTTAAGTGTGTTCGTGGCCGAGGCTCAAATTGGTGTAGGAGCCAGTGGAGGATTTAGAGGTTCTCGGCTTTATCCTGCGGGATTGAATGGCGTTAAGCATTTGGATGCTATCCCAACAGGATTTTTTAGGGGATATATTCGAATAGGGCGTCCAGTCTATTTTGAGCCAGGGATTGGTTATGGCAGTTCGGGTGGAGAGCTGATAAATACCATTGACGACCAAAAGTTTACCGTGAACCTGCGGGCTTTTGAATTCCCGATGTTGGTGGGGTGGAGGTTCCTTGGAAAAGACAATCCTGTATTTTCAGCACGGATTTATGGAGGGCCTGTGTTCTCAGCGATTGTTTATAGGAATGTGGGCGGACAACGAACTCCCGTTTTGACCGAATCAAATATTCGGAATTTCAATATGTCCCTGTTGGGAGGCATCAACTTCAAACTGCTGATTTTCACACTCGGATTGGAGTATGAAGGAGGGGTAACAAACCTTTATAAAGGAAATCAAGATGGCTCCCTGAAAACAGGCGTATTTAACCTCAGTTTTGGTTTGGCTTTGGGAACCTGAGCAAATTTTAAGTTGGTGACCAAAATGAATGATCAAAAAAAGAAGACTACGGTGAAAGGGAGGAAAGGAGGCTCCGTGTGGTTTAAAGAGATCTGCTTCGCAGTTTGAGAATAGGAGTCCACGTAATCTTTCCAAAGCTATTTTCTTTTTTGAATCACATACGTCTCCTTTCCTCCCTTTCTCCGTGGTTTAAAAATCTACTCCCTTACCTATAATCCCTGCTTTCCTGTAGTTGGGTTTAGAAAAGTCGAGTTTGTTATGGTTTTATCGAGGCTGGGAGAAGGTTGGTTGGAGTTGGCCTGTGTTTCTCGAAAATCATAGGTCTTAGAGGGCGATAAGGAGGAGTGTTTTTATAACTGCCTTTCGGGCCGTTAGTCTTAAAGTGGCCAAAACGGAGTTTGGTGGCGGGGGCATTCCAGTCTAATTCATCAAAATCAATTTCTTCAAAAAGGTAGGGGGTGTCGTTTTGAAAAAATGCCTCATTGCCATAGATGTAAAAGCCCAGATTGTGGGGGGTGAGATAGGCAATGTCGATGACGGCCAATTCATTGGCTCGTGCGTAAATGGCAAGGCGTTGTGTGTACTCATTTTCCCAAGTTTCCTGAACAGAGAGGTAGTCATTTTCACCGTCTTCATTAAGGTCCACATGGGTGAGGGCTAACGGCTTATTCAGGTTGGTTTCCAGCTCTTGGGCGGATTGCGAAATGAGCACTTCTTCCCGCAGGATTTCCAGATTTAATTCACCAGAAAAAGGAACCGATGGCCTTCTTTGAGCACTAAATAGAAGCCACCCCATGAGCATGGCCCCAAAACTGCCAGACACCATCACTCCGGTAATCAGTCGAACCTTGTTTTTACGCTTCATAAAAGTGATTGGAAAAATGAAATGGACAAACCGTTCTTTTTAAGATAGGGGTTTTCTCCAATCTGCCAAAAACGGGTGGTCTGTGAATCAGTGAGATAGCTTATGATTCTTCAGAATCATCCTTTGGTGGATTCTCCTGCATGATGACCGTCCGTATTGGAAATGGGATTTCAATCCCATTTTTATCAAAAGCCTGCTTGAGGGAAATGATACTTTGGCTTTGCGCCTCAAAAACCTGAACCTGCGAGGTGGCTTTGATCCAAAACCTCAACTGAAAATCAATGGAACTGGCCCCAAAGGCAAGGTAATGGAATTCAACCCTTTCGTGTGGTTTTGGGTCAAATTGGTCTTTAATGGTTTCGATGGCAATGGACTGCACCTGCTCCAAGTCTGAATCATAGGCCACCCCACAATTGATGGTTATCCGAATTCGGGGAGTGAGTCCAAAGTTCTTGAATGGATTGTCCAACACATTTTTGTTGGGGATGATGACGAGGTTGTTATCGGACTCCTTGAGTTTGGTATTTCTCAAATTGATTTCCATCACTCGGCCAGAAAAGCCATTGGTTTCAATCCAATCACCGACATTAATGACATCCTTAATGGCCAGAAAGATTCCCGAAAAGGTGTTGGAGAGTGTGCCTTGTAGGGCCAAGCCCACCGCCAAACCAGCGACACCTGCACCAGCAAGGATTGATTTGAGCACTTGGTCGAGATTCAGGACACTGAGCGCCACAAATAGCCCAAAGGCAATGATGGCAATGGAGGCAAAATTGGAAATGAGTTCACGAATGGACGCCTGCTTTATAAACTTTTTTAATCCTTTGGAGGACCATGCTTGGACGTACCGTGAAACCCAATAGGTGAAGAGAAAAATGACAATTGAGATGAGCAGGTTGGGCAGGTTTAGGATGGCTGTATCCACCCAGTTTGCCAACCTGTCCAGCATTTTTTCCCAAGAGGACACCATGTGCTCTTGGATTTCCTCTGTTCCTGTTTCTTGGGGCATTTGTGCACAAAAGGTTCTCTATTTAATGTGTACGGCCAAAAAGGCGCAGGGAATTCTTAAAACGGGAAAGTCTTCTGAAGCACAAAAAAAACTCCTCAGGAATAAGTCAATTATCCTGAGGAGTTGAAAACGCTGTGAGGGGGCTACCTCAATTACTTTTTCTTTTTGTAGTACTCATAAATGTATTCGAGTACATAGGAAGGTTTTTTGTCGCCTGATTGGTAGGTGATGATTTTCGTGATGTTGCCGAAGCTGTCATAAGCATACAGCCATTTGTTGCTCTCGTAGCCGAGCTCCGCCTCATAAAGGGAGACCGTTTTTATGTTGCCCACCTCATCGTAGGTGTATTTGTAGTGGTGTTCAAAGTCTCCGTTTGGCAAAAAACGTTGCTCCTTAATTTTCTGACCCTTGTCATTGTACTCGTAAACCAAGGTGTGCAATGGCTTCCCGTTGACCGTTTCCTTCTTTTGAATCAACTGGTTTTTTTCATTGTAGCGCATTTCGGCTTTTACCGTCTTTTTGCCCTTGTAATTAGTTTCTACACGGTTTCCCAACGAATCATACGTATGGGTGTAGGTGTATTCTGGAAAGCCTTGGTCATCCGCTCTTTCCTGCTTAGTCAATTTGCCAGCCTTGTTATAAGTGTAGGTGACAGTGTATGAAGCGCCTTCTTTCGTTCCTTCCTGTTTGGTGATGTCACCATTGGAGTTATAGCTACGAGTATATTCCTCCATGACTTGATCATTGACATCCGTCATTTTTGCCTTGGTGATGTTCCCGTTGGCATCGTAGGCGAATTTCCAAAGTCCTTTTAACGTCGTGTTGTCCCCATAGGTGGCATAAGCAACGGTTTGACCGTTGGTGTTGAAGCGTTTGTAGCTGTCCTTATAGCCGACATCTTTTCGGAAACCATCCCTGTCATAACCATAGAACATGCCTACCTGAGACTTGATTTTGGCTTTTTTTATGTTTTCGGCCTCTTTTTTTGGGTCGACCTCTTGGGCAAAAAGAGAAGTGGAAAAGAGAAGGCAAAGAATAAGGCTATTAAGAGCTGAAAAGACTTTCATGGTGTCAATGTCAGAGGGTTAGAGTGTTGATGTCTGGAAGATAAATTTATGCCGAAAGATTGAATTTGGCGAAACTATGTCTTTTTGATGATAAACATACGTGAAAAAAATGAGGGTTTACCTTTTGGGATTTGAACGAATTAACATCTAATTGTATTTTTACAAGAATCACACGCTATACAGCCACTCTACAAATTTAGACTCTATGATGTTTAGACGTTTATTCAGCCTATTAGCCTTCCTTTCGTTGTTGGGGACAGCGAATGCTCAGAAGGTCTTGGGCTATTTCCCTGATTATGGGACGACGGGTAATGAGCCCATCCAGTACCAACATATGACGGATTTAGCATATGCTTTTATCGCTCCGAACTCTGATGGTACGCTGAATACACAGTTCTTTACTCCAGCTACTTTTGCTATTGTTCGGGATAAGGCCCATGCGGCAGGCGTTAAGATGCATATTTCAGTGGGTGGAGCGGGTTCGCCAACTGTGCAGTTGGCTAATGCAACAGCAAATGCTACCTCAAGAGCCAAAATGATTGAAGAGTTGATGAAATTCATTTCGGGAAATCATCAATACAATGATACGCCTATTGCGGGTATTGATATTGACTGGGAGTTTCCAACCAACCAAACCTCACGTAACAATCATGAAACTCTGTTGAAGGAGTTGCGTCAGGCGATGGATGCTCAGGAGGCTAAGGATGGCCGCACCTATGAGCTTTCATGTGTATTGGGTGGTGATGTAATCAGTAATGTTTCGCATGCGGATTATATCAATCCAAACGCTTTCCAATATGCTGACTATTGGCACATCATGAGCTATGATATGGCTTATGTGACCAAATACAACCCACACCATTCACCATTACAAGCAGCCATGGATGCGGTTGATGAGTATAATCGAATGGGGTGTCCAAAGAGCAAAATGCTTATTGGTGTTCCATTTTATGGACGTAGTGGTGGAGGAACTATTGAATACAGCCAAATTAATTCTTCTGGTACGCAAGCGCTTTATGAAGGAGATCAGAGTGGTTCTTATTACTACAACGGTAAAACCCTGATTACTCAAAAAGCAGATTTTATCATGAACGAAGGCGGTGTAGGTATCCTGATTTGGGAGATTACACAGGACCGTATGGGCAATGACCCATATTCGCTTTTGAAGGCTTGTGGTGAGGCAATGAGCCCTTACCAATGTCCGCTTCCTGCCCCAAATTTGGGCGCTGACGTTTCGATTTGTGGTTCTTCTTCCGTGACCTTGAATTCTGGCTTGACCACTGGTGGTGGCAAAACTTTTACCTGGAAAAAAGGCACGCAGACTTTGGTTAGCAATACAACGGCTACCACTTACAACGCAACTTCTGCTGGAACCTATACTGTAGAAGTTTCTGACGGTTCATGTTCTCGTTCTGACCAAATCGAAGTGTTGGGTACTTTGCCAACGGTTGACTTGGGTGCGGACGTTGAGCTTTGTAATCCAGCAACCGCTACCTTGGATGCTGGTGTTTCAGGCAATGGACTGACTTACACTTGGAAAAAGGACAATGTGACAATTTCTGGAGCAACTGCTCAAACTTTAACTGTTGATCAAGCTGGCGTTTATTCGGTGACTGTTTCGGCATCAGGTTGTTCTTCATCCTCGGATCAAGTAACGGTAACTTCTTTGTTGTTGGACATTCCTGCTGTTACAGCTTGTAAGAATGATCCGACTACAGTAACTGTAAATAACCCTACTTCTGGTGCCACTTATTCTTGGTTTACGACCCAAACAGGTGGAACAGCTTCTTATACTGGTTCTTCTGTTGATGTGACTCTTGCTTCTACAACAACTTTTTATGTAGAAGAGGAGGTTACAATTGGTGTTAATTGCCAGGGATTAGATTCTTGGGATCCATCTTCTAGCTATTCTCAGTATTCAGAAGTAATTCATAATGGGAAAAAGTATTCAGCGGCTTGGTGGGCTAATGCAGGTGATGAGCCAGGTGTTGCAAACATGTGGACTTATGTAGACGAATGCGGTGGTGGAAATGGCTGTGAGCGCACCCCAGTAACCGTAACCGTTGATCCTAATTGTTCTGGATGTACTGCTCCTGAGGCTAAGATTACATCTTCTGATTTTGATTATTGCTCAGATGAAAGTGGTGTGAGCTTGGTGGCTAAAGCAGTTTCTGGTGCCACTTATGAGTGGTTCAAGGGAACAACTTCGGTAGGTTCTAATCGCACCTTGAACAATGCCACTGCTGGAAAATACACGGTAGTGGTAACAAAGGATGCTTGTTCAGCTACTTCCGATGAGGTAACGGTGGTTGAAAACGCTGTTCCTTCTGCAACAATCACAACTACTGCCTTAGAGTACTGTGAGGGCATCAACGGTATTAGCTTGGTGGCTAAAGCGGTTACTGGTGCTACTTATGAGTGGTTCAAAGGTTCTACATCGGTAGGAACAAACCGCACATTGAACAACGCTACGGCAGGAATCTACACCGTTACTGTTTCCAACAACGGCTGTTCTGAAACATCTTCTTCTGTAACAGTAGTGGAGAATGCTTCTCCTGAGGCGACCATTACTACCACAGATCTTTCTTACTGTTCTGGTGACAATGGCTTGACGCTTTCTGCTAAGGCTGTATCTGGTGCTACTTATGAGTGGTTCAAGGGAACACAGTCCGTAGGGACTGGCCAGAATCTTTCAAATGCCGAGGCAGGTGATTACACTGTTGAGGTGAGCAAAAATGGATGTACAGCCACTTCATCTTCTGTAACAGTTGTTGAAAATGGTTCGTTGAGCATCAGCCTTTCTGCTGACCAAACCAATCTTTGTTCTCCAGCCACAGCTACTTTGGATGCTGGTGTTTCTGGAGCTGGCTACAGCTTTGTTTGGAAAAAGGATGCGACTGTAATTGCAGGTGAAACTTCATCAACCCTATCGGTTTCAGAAGCTGGTGTTTACGAGGTGACCGTAACTACTTCCGGTACTTGTTCTTCCTCTGCTTCCGACCAAGTAACCATCACTTCTTCTTTGGTTGAAATTGATGATGCCACGGCTTGTGAGAATGATCAAGTGACTTTGGCAGTGAACAATCCTGAAACGGGTGTTACTTATAAGTGGTATGACGTTGCCACTGGCGGTACTGAACTTCACACTGGCGCTACTTATGATGTCACCTACACCACGGATGTAACTTTCTATGTAGAGAAGGAATATCCGATGGGAGCTGACTGTGCAGGTTTAGAGACTTGGGCAAGTGATAAAGATTATGGAGGAGGGGCCCAAGTGGTACACCAAGGCAAAAAATACAATGCTAAATGGTATGCAAATGCTGGCGATGAGCCAGGCACTGCAACAGGTGGAAGTACAGCTTGGGAATATGTAGAAGACTGTGGAACTGGAGGTCAAGTATGTGACCGTTCTGCTGTTTCTATTACCAAGTCTACAGGCTGTGCGACTTGTACAACTCCAGATGCTCAAATCACTTCTACGGATTTGGAATATTGTGAAGGTGACAATGGTGTGACCTTGATTGCTAAGCAAGTTTCTGGTGCTACATATGAGTGGTATAAAGGAACAAGCAAAGTAGGAACAGGAGTAAGTCTTGCTAATGCAACTGCTGGTTCATACACTGTAAAAGTCATTGACGGAACTTGTGAGGCTACATCTTCCGCAGTAACTGTTGTTGAAAATGCCTTGCCGTCTGTTACAGCAAATGCCTCTGCAACGACGCTTTGTGAGGGTGAGTCTTTGACATTGACAGGAAGTGGAGCCACTTCTTATGCTTGGGATAATGGTGTTTCAAACGGAACTTCATTTGTTCCTGCCCTTGGCACAACAACCTATACGGTAACTGGTGTTGATGCCAAAGGTTGTGAGAATACTGATCAGGTATCTGTAACAGTGAATGCTTTGCCAACTGCGAAAATCACTTCCACGGATTTGGAATACTGTGAAGGCGAAAGCGGTGTTAGCTTGACTGCACAGCAGGTATCCGGTGCTACTTATACTTGGTTCAAAGGTTCAAGCCAAGTTGGTACAGGAATGAACTTGAATAACGCAACTGCTGGAAGTTATACTGTTGAGGTTGCTGTAGGTTCTTGTATGACTACCTCTTCGGCAGTAACTGTTTCCGAGAATTCGGCCCCTGCAGTAGTTGCCAATGCATCTGCTACTTCCGTTTGTGAAGGCGAGACCGTAACCTTGACTGGTAGCGGTGCTTCTTCCTACACTTGGGATAAAGGTGTTCAGGATGGAAAGGCTTTCGCTATCACCTCTGGAGGCAATTACACTGTGCTTGGAACTGATGCTAATGGTTGTACTGCCACTGACCAAGTAAACATCACCGTAAACGAAGCGCCTACTGCGAAGATCACTTCTTCAGGTTTGGAGTATTGTGAAAGCACCAATGGTGTTACCCTTTCCGCTGAGGTGGTTACTGGTGCTACATACACTTGGAGCAACGGCAAAACAGGCTCAAGCATTTCCAATGTGACTGAAGGCGACTATTCTGTAACCGTTTCTAAAAATGGTTGTACTGCAACTTCTGGAACGGTGACTGTAACAAAGGTATCGAGCCCAACGGCTGAGATTACCTCTACAAACTTGGATTACTGCGAAGGTGATAATGGTGTTACTTTGACTGCTAAAAACGTCAGTGGTGCTACTTACACTTGGAGCAATGGCCAAACTGGTCGTACCATTTCCAATGTGACCTCAGGAACCTACACGGTAACTGTTGCTTTGGGAACTTGTCAAGGCACTTCCTCTTCGGTAACTGTTAATGAGAATCAGGCACCAACCGCTTCCATTACTTCTTCAGATTTGGATTACTGTGAAGGTGACAATGGAGTAACCTTGACTGCTCAGCAAGTTACAGGCGCAACTTATGAGTGGATGAAAGGTGGAAGTACCACAGTTGGAACAGGCCAGTCATTGAACAATGCTCAGGCTGGATCTTATGCTGTTAAGGTTTCTGCAAACGGTTGTTCTACGACTTCATCTACTGTTTCTGTACAAGAGCTTGGCGCTCCAACTGCTCAGATTGTTTCCACAAATGTGGAATACTGTGAGGGTGGAAGCGGAGTAACATTGGTTGCTAAAAATGTTTCTGGTGCCTCATACCAATGGAGCAACGGACAAACTGGTTTGAGCATCTCCAATGCAACAGCTGGAACGTACTCTGTGATGGTAACTGATGCCAACGGTTGTTCTGCATCTTCAGTTGACAAAACGGTTATTGAGAATGCATTGCCTACGGCTGTGATTTTGACTTCAGGAAATGAGCTTGAGTATGTGAAAGGAACGGCTGGTGTGACTTTGAATGCTCAGCAGGTATCTGGTGCTTCTTACCAGTGGAAGAAGGCCAGTGTGAACGCAGGCCAAGGTCAAACGCTCAACAATGCTCTTGAAGGTGAGTACACAGTAACGGTGACTAGTGATGCTGGTTGTGAAGCGACTTCACCAAGTGTAACCGTTGTTGAGCTTGAAGCCAAAGCGGATATTGTTATCAATCTCCCAAGTGGAAAAGTGGTTGCTGGCGACGATGTTACTTTGGATGTGGACGTAAACGACCCAAGCAATGTGGTAACAGAGGTGGAGTACACTATCACGAATAATAATGATGGTTCCAAGGAAGTGCTTACTGCAACTGCTCCTGACTTCTCAGTAGTTTGGACGGCTGATAACACTGGTGACTATACCATCACAGCTGTGGCCAAAGACAACTCAGGTAATGAGCTTGGTTCAGCCCAAGAAAACTTGAAGGTTGATGTTATTGACTCTGTGTTTGATGGTGAGGTTCATGCCTTGGATGTTTATCCAAACCCAGCTAATGACTTGGTAAACCTTGACGGCGTTGAGGCATATGAGCAAGTTGAAGTGTTGGACATGACAGGCAACATCCTTCTTCAAGACAAACTTGATTTCGGAAATCAACTTAACGTTACTGACCTACCAGACGGTGTTTATATGCTTCACTTTATCGATGGAGCTGGCAATGAAGCCAACCGTCGCTTGGTAGTGAAACACTGATCTAACCGATAAAATCCATAAGAAAAGCCATCCGCATTGCGGATGGCTTTTTTTGTACCTTTGCCCTCCAATTCAATGTGCTTTAATGATGGTTAGACAATTTTTGAAACTCACTCTTCCTCTGTTTTTGATGTGTGTGACAATGAGTAAGCTTTTGGCTTACTATGTCCCTTCTAGTGGAAACTCTTCGATTACAACTTGTTCAGGAACAGTTACCGACCATGGGGGTACGAGTTATTATTCCAACAATGCTAATGGTACACTCACCATTAATCCAGGTACAAGTGGGAGTAAGGTAAAATTGACGTTTTCCTCCTTTTCAACAGAGTCAGGTTTCGACAAGCTTTACGTTTATAACGGGACCAGTACTTCAGCATCTTTGATTGGAACATATTCAGGAAGTAGCCTTCCTAGTGCGATTACAGCTACCGGAACTACAGGAGCCTTAACCCTGAAGTTTGTCAGTGATTATTCGACTACCAGGGCGGGATTCCAGGCATCCATATCCTGTGTGTCGGGAGGTACTGATGTTACAGTTGTTTCCACTAGCTTGTCTTCAACTACGATCACTCAAGGAGGAGCAATCTCAGTTTCTGGTTCACTCAAAAATTCAGGTTCAACACATATCTCAGGCTATACCTATTTGGGGTATTACCTATCAAAGGACAGTGTGTTTGATGTAGGTGATACCTACTTGACAAACGACTATAACACCTATATGTATGCCGGAAGCAGTTATTATGAATCAGCGTCCATGACTATTCCGAGCTCAATGCCTGTAGGAGATTATTATATCCTATTTGTTGCTGATTACAATAATCTGCATAATGAATCTGATGAGATGAATAACGTGGTGGCCGAGCCGTTTTCAATAGAAAAAGCCTATGTGGATATCACGGTAGTAACCACAAGCCTTTCCTCCACAACAGTGGGGCAGGGGAATTCAATTACGGCTTCAGGTTACTTGAAAAATCTTGGTAATAGTTCAGTGTCTACCATTACCTATTTAGGATATTATTTATCAAAGGATGCGAAGATAAGTTCGGATGACTTGCTCTTGGCTACGGATTATACTTCTTCAATGTATGCCGGAAGCAGCTATGATGAGTCGGCTTCACTAACAATTCCGGATACGACTCTTCCTGGTAGCTACTATGTGTTGTTTGTTGGAGATTACAACAACCTTCATACGGAGTCAAATGAAGTGAACAATATTGTTGCGTCTTCATTAACGATTGAGGAAACCTATATTGATGTTTCTGTGGTTTCTTCCAGTTTGGCTTGGTCTAATAAAGTTGGCCAAGGTAATCCCATCATGGCTTATAGCTCCCTGAAAAATTCAGGAACTAGATCTATGGGGGGGACATATCTGGGATATTATTTATCCTCGGATGCCAAATTTGATTCTAACGATCAGTTGTTGGCCACAGATTATGCGAGCCTGGTGAATGTGGGAGGTAAATATTCACAAAATGCATCCCTAACAATTCCAGAGTCAACGGTACCAGGGAGCTACTATATTTTGTTTGTTGGAGATTACAACAACCTCCATACAGAATCAAATGAGAGTAATAACGTTGAGGCTGTTCCTGTTACCGTAGAGGAAACATATAAGAACATCACCGTTGTTTCGGCCAGTCTTTCAATGTCAAAGGTGGCAAAAGGATATTCGGTCACCGCTTATGGGGCACTGAAGAACATTGGCACGGCAAATATTTCAACCACAACCCATCTTGGTTATTATTTGTCAACAGATGCCATTCTCGATACAGGGGACAAACTATTAACTACAGATTCAAATCCAGGAATGATTGTAGGAAGTAGCCATAGTGAGTCGGCGACCTTGACTATCCCATCAAGTACAGCACCTGGTGATTATTATATTTTGTTCGTAGGAGATTACAACAACCTTCATACAGAGTCGAATGAGAGTGATAATGGTGTTGCCGTTCCACTAAAAGTGGAGCTGGCCTACCGGGATGTTACTGTTGTTTCCACCAGTTTGTCTGCCAATAGTGTAACACAAGGAGGGTTCGTTACAGCCTATGGTTCGATGAAAAATGAGGGGAACATTGCCATTTCAGGCTATACCAATTTAGGGTATTACCTTTCAAGGGATTCCCTGTTTGACGGTTCAGATGTACTGCTTGCAACCGATTATAATTCAAGCATGGCTGTTGGTGGTGCTGTAAGTGAGTCGGCGACCTTGACTATCCCATCTACTACAGTGTTGGGGGACTATTACATCTTGTTTGTTGGGGATTATGACAATCAACAAACCGAATCCAATGAAGACAATAACGTATCAACAGTTCCATTGACTGTTGAGCAATCTAAACGAGATGTCTCTCTGAAAAATGTTTATATCAGTGGATCCACAGAAGTTTATAGTGGGGGGTATTTATATGCTTATGCCACCTTGGTGAATAGCGGAAATGTGAGCCTGAGCTCATACATCCATTTGGGCTATTATTTTTCTACCGATTCAACTTGGGACTCTTCCGATGAGCTGCTGGATACGGATTATGATTATTCGATGAGTGTTGGGGGCTCTTCTTCCGAATCTACAACGCTTTATGTGCCCTCTGGTACCAGTGCAGGAACATATTACATCATCTTTAAGGCTGACTATACGAATCGTTGGACAGAATCTGATGAGAACAATAATTATAAGTCAATTCCAATAGTTGTAAAGGCGAAGGATATTGATCTATCCATTGACGCTTCTGTCACATCTAATCAAATTGAACAAGGAGGAGTACTTAGCATCAACTACACGCTTGAGAACTTGGGAACATATACAAGTTCAAGCTCTTATGTTGGCTTTTATATTTCTGAGAACCAAGTGTGGGATGATGCAGATTATTATATAGGTAGTGAGTATGAGTCGAGCATGTATGGAGGAGAGAAGACCACAGGTAATTTTAACAAGTCTTTTACTGCAAGCCTAAGTGACGGCATCTACTACCTTTTGGTCGTGGCCGACCATGGGGAGAAGGTGTCGGAAGTAAACGAGGCTAATAATGTTAAAGCTATTCTGATATATGTTGGAGAAGCAGAAGTTCGGGAGTTAGAGCCAAGTTTGGAGTCCGCCTCCTCATTGGTGGTGTTCAATGGCCTGCTGGAGTGTAAGGGGGAAATTAGCAATCCAGGTAACATTTCATCAGGGTCATTTAATGTCCGCTATTACCTGTCTAACAACAGCCAGTTTGATTTGCTTGATGAAGAGCTCAGTCAACAGAACCTCTCAAGCATTTCAGGTCAAGGGTCATCTACGTTCAGTTTCAATTATCGCATGACCGATGAATATGAGGAGGGTGATTACTACCTTTTCATTGTAGTAGATGAGGATGACCTTGTCAATGAGAACAATGAAAACAACAATATTCTGTCCTTTCCATTCAAGCTGCGCCAACTCCGTCCAGACCTGACAATTCAAGGCGTAAGGACTGAAGGTTTCTATTATGCTGGGCAAACCATCGATTATGAGGTGGAGATTGGCTCTTTCTTAACGGCTACCTCTACAGTGAAATTTGCCGTTTATTTGTCCAAGAACAGTACCTTGGATGCTTCTGATCTACGATTCCATACTGAGGATGTGGAGCCATTTTACACTCCTTCGGGTGTGAAAACGTTGTCAGGGAGTTTTCAATTGCCGTCTTCTACTTCTGGCTCCAACTATTTAATTTATGTCATCGATGATGAGGATGATATGGTGGAGTTGGATGAGTGGAATAACCAATTCAAGATTTATTTCGCCAACGGAAAGCCGCTTGGGGATGATGATCCGAGCCAGTGGGAGATTTCAATGTTCCCGAACCCAGCCTCTTCGATGGTTCAATTTGAGTTGAACCATGGATTTGACAGGGTGGAGGTTATTAATGTTTCGGGCATGGTGGTGAAACAAGAAGCGTTTGGTGAGTCATTTGGATCCATGGATGTGACGGACTTGCCAGAAGGGACGTATTTCGTCAGATTTAGCAATCTTGAGGGGCACTCCACCGTTAAAAAGATGGTGGTAAGGCGTTAATCCTGAATCGAAAAAATCTTCAAGAAAAGGTCGCTTTCCAGCGGCCTTTTTTGGCCTAAAGGGATTTTGATTATGATGGTTTGTTTGGTTTGCCAAGGGAAGAAGTGCAAGAAGCGAGGCAGTAAGAAAATCATGGCTTCTTGTGAAAAATACCTTGCTAAAAAGGGCTTGGAAGAACTATGCAAAATCAAGGGATCCAAGTGTTTGGGGCATTGTAAGAAGGCTCCAGTCGCCTTAATCAAAAAGGAGCCAGGCTGGTTGTTTTATCAAGACAAAAAGACGCTAAAGAAGCACCTTAAGGAACTGCTTTCAAAACAGATAAAACTGAGCTTTTCTCCTGCAGCTTGATTTCCATGTAAGGACTCCGTCATTTTTCGTCCTCTATTTGTACCTTTGCGGCTTGACTTAAAGTACAGCGTACTCTGTACCCAGTACCATTCTCTCCATGAAGCGCAAAGTTCTCTTTATTGATAGGGACGGCACCATCATCGTCGAGCCGCCCACCGATTTCCAAGTTGATTCCCTCGAAAAGTTGGAGTTTTTGCCCAAGGCAATCTCTGCGCTTCAGCGCATTGCCAAGGAGCTGGATTACATGTTGGTCATGGTGACCAACCAAGATGGCTTGGGTACGGATTCATATCCTGAGGATACTTTCTGGCCGGCGCACAACAAGATGATTCAAACCTTGGAAGGGGAGGATATCGAGTTTGAAGCCATGCATATCGATGATACTTTTGAGCATCAGAATGCGCCAACTCGTAAGCCACGCACGGGAATGCTCTCTGAGTATTTCGACAAGGAGAAATATGACCTTGCTAATTCCTTTGTGATTGGTGACCGCATGACTGATGTGGAGCTTGCCGAGAATCTTGGTGCCAAGTCAATCTATATCGCCAAGGAGGAATCTGAGCGTGCAACTTTCACGACTGATTCTTGGGATGATATTTATTCTTTCCTAAGGGCCAATAGTCGTTCGGCTAAGGTTGTTCGGAAGACTTCCGAAACTTCTATTGAAGTGAAGGTGAACTTGGATGGTACTGGTCAGGCAGACATCTCTACGGGGATTGGATTCTTTGACCACATGCTGCACCAAATTGCTCGTCATGGTGATTTGGATTTGCATATTAAGGTAACGGGTGACCTCCATATTGATGACCACCACACTGTTGAGGACACTGGTTTGGCTTTGGGTGAGGCTTTCGCGAAAGCTTTGGGCGACAAGCGTGGCATTGAGCGTTACGGACATTTCCTTTTGGCAATGGACGAGGCTTTGGCGCAAGTAGCGTTGGATTTCTCTGGCCGTAACTGGTTGGTTTGGAATGCTGAGTTCTACCGTGAGACTGTGGGTGGTATTTCAGTGGAAATGTTCGAGCACTTCTTCAAGTCATTCACCGATACATGTCGTTGCAACCTCAATGTAAAGGCTGAGGGGAAAAATGCACACCACGTAATCGAGGCCACCTTTAAAGGTCTGGCTAAAGCGATTCGTATGGCCAAAAAGCGCATTGACGGAAACAACGAGATTCCAAGTACCAAAGGGGTGCTATAACCCCAATTGCAATGAAAGTAGCGATTGTAAAATATAACGCGGGCAATGTTCAGTCCGTGGTGCACGCCTTGAACCGTTTGGGGATCGAGCCTCAAATTACGGATGTAGAGGAGGAGTTGAGGGCGGCAGACAAAGTGATTTTTCCAGGTGTTGGTCATGCCGCATCGGCTATGGCTTACCTCAAGGAAAAGGGCTTGGACAAGATTCTTCCGACCTTGACACAGCCTTTCTTGGGCATTTGCATTGGCCAGCAACTGATGTGTGAGCACTCAGAGGAAGGAGATGTGGATTGCTTGGGTATTTTCCCTTTGAAGGTGAAGAAATTCCATCAAGGAGATACTGACGGCAAGGAAGTGTTGAAGGTTCCTCACATGGGATGGAATGCCATCAAGGACATGCAAAGCCCGTTGTTCAAGGGCATTGACCCTGAGCATGCCTTCATTTATTATGTCCACAGTTACTACTGTGAGATGAGCCCTGAATATACGGTGGCAACCACTCACTATGTTCACGATTATAGCGCGGCATTGCACAAGGATAATTTCTATGCGATGCAGTGTCACCCTGAAAAGAGTGGCAAAATCGGTGAGCAGATGTTAAAGAATTTCCTTGAGATGT
This sequence comes from Bacteroidia bacterium, assembly GCA_030431525.1. Classification (GTDB taxonomy): domain Bacteria; phylum Bacteroidota; class Bacteroidia; order Cytophagales; family JAAEPT01; genus JAUIJC01. Next base: position 121,922 of record JAUIJC010000003.1, read on the forward strand.
AAAGAGGTTGTGGGGACACAAGTATCAGGTATCAAATAGCATGACCGAAGTCAGGTCTGTATCTTGATACTTGATACTTGATACTTGATACCCAACACCCACACCCAATAACCATATGGCAAAGATTCAGATTGTTCCAGCCATTGACCTGATTGACGGTAAATGTGTTCGTTTGACCCAAGGCGATTACGGTCAGAAAAAGGTCTATAACGAGAACCCATTGGAGGTGGCAAAAGCCTTCGAGGGAGCAGGTATTAAGCGTCTTCATTTGGTTGACTTGGACGGTGCCAAAGCCAAGAAAATTATCAACCAAAAGGTGTTGGAGGAAGTGGCTTCAAAAACCAGCCTTTCCATTGATTTTGGTGGAGGAATTCAATCCAATGAAGATATCCAATTGGCGTTTGATTCTGGCGCCAAGCAGGTGACGGGTGGAAGTATCGCCATTCGAAATGAGGAGCTCTTCTTGGAGTGGATTGAAAAATACGGTCCAGAGAAAATCATTTTGGGTGCCGACTGCAAGGATAAGAAAATCGCCGTAGGCGGATGGCAGGAAGTGACGGAGGTTTCTGTGTTTGATTTGGTAGAGAAGTTCACTGCCAAAGGCTTGAATCACGTTATTAGCACCGACGTCGCCAAGGATGGTTTATTGCAAGGCCCTTCTTTCGAGTTATATGAGGAGTTTTCTCAGCGTTTTCCAAAGCTGAATATGATTGCCAGCGGTGGGGTGACGACCATGGATGACATCCATAAGCTCAACGAAATGGAAGTCTACGGCGTGATTGTCGGCAAGGCATTCTACGAAGGAAATATCTCTCTCAAGGACTTTGAGGAGTTTTATAAATAAGCAGTACTGAGTACACATGCTAACAAAACGCATAATCCCTTGTTTGGACGTCAAGGACGGAAGGACAGTAAAGGGTGTGAATTTCGAAAACCTTCGCGATGCGGGTGACCCTGTGGAATTGGCGAAAGCCTATGCCGAAGAGGGCGCTGACGAGCTAGTTTTCTTGGATATTTCCGCCACGGTGGAGCAACGCAAAACATTGGTGGAGTTAGTGAACCGATGTGCGGCTGAATTGAATATTCCATTTACTGTAGGTGGTGGAATTTCTTCTGTAGAGGACGTTTCCATTTTGCTGAATGCTGGTGCCGACAAGGTTTCCATCAACTCGGCGGCGGTACGTCGTCCTGAGTTGGTCAATGAACTTGCTCGTGAGTTTGGAAGCCAGTGCATTGTGGTGGCCATCGATACCAAAATGTATGAGAACGAATCACGGGTTCATACGCATGGTGGTCGCAAACCAACGGATATCAATACCTTTGCTTGGGCCAAGGAAATTGAGGACCGTGGAGCCGGAGAAATCCTTTTGACTTCCATGGACCACGACGGTGTGAAGACTGGCTTCGCCAATGAGGTGACAGCCAAGATTTCTGAGAATGCAACCATTCCTGTCATTGCTTCAGGAGGTGCTGGTCAGATGGAGCATTTCTATGATACCTTTACTGAAGGTAAAGCAGATGCGGGCTTGGCGGCAAGCATTTTCCATTTCAAGGAAATTGCCATTCCAGATTTGAAAGCCTATTTGAAGGAGCGCGGTGTTCCTGTGAGAATTTGATGTGAGTACTTCGTACTCAAAAAAAATATACAATGATTGACTTCAACAAAGGAGGTGGGCTTGTTCCTGCCATCGTCCAAGATTCAGTAACAGGTAAAGTGCTGATGTTGGGTTATATGAATGAGGAGGCCTACGAGAAAACCAAGGCTGAGGGCAAGGTGACTTTTTACAGCCGTTCAAAGGATCGTCTTTGGACCAAAGGTGAATCTTCAGGCAATTTCTTGACGGTAAAAAACCTTTTGGTTGATTGCGACAACGACACCATTTTGGTGAAAGCTGTTCCTGCTGGCCCAACCTGCCACACAGGTGCTGACACATGCTTCAAAGAGGAGAACAAAGGAAAGGCTTCTTACTTGAACTACTTGCAGGCTGTGATTCACGACCGAAAAGTAAATCCTTCTGACGAATCTTACACGACTTCCCTCTTCAAGAAGGGTGTGAACAAGATTGCCCAGAAAGTGGGTGAGGAGGCTGTGGAGATTGTTATTGAGGCAAAAGACGACAACAAAGACCTCTTTTTGGGTGAGGCGGCCGACTTGATGTTCCACTTTCTCGTCCTTTTGGAGGAAAAAGGCATGGACCTTGACGAGGTGATTGGTGTGTTGCAAGAGCGTCATCAGTAATTGCAAAAGGCTGGAGGGTAATACTGTTGCATTAAGCTCGAGATTTCGACCCCACCTCTGTCCTCCCCTTATCCAAGGGGAGGAGAATGTTACAGAGAATACTTGCCAATGGTGGGGTTGACCCAGAGTTTGGGAGTTTCCATCCTTAAAGCAACAGCATTTGTTCACTTTATTATTTCCCTTTTGCTTAGAAAATCTCCAATTATGAAACGACTCCTATTTTCCTTACTTCTTTGCTTTCCTTTTTTGACTTGGGCGCAAACCAAGAACTTCCAGAAATCCTTCGGTAACGACGGTGAAGAGCGGTTTTATTCCGTGGCTACCACTACCGATAGCGGGTTTGTATTACTGGGAATCACGAGTGGTTTTGCCAATAGGAAAAAGGCCTATGTGGTGAGGTTGGATAGCACGAGTCGCTTGCTTTGGTCAAAAACCTATGGCTCGGCTGGCCTTGATGTTGGCCGATCAATGGCGCCAACCAAGGATGGTGGTTTCGTGATTGTGGGAACCACAACCAGTATCGGTGCTGGAAAGAAGGATGTCTGGTTGTTGAAGATTGACCACGAAGGTGAGGTGGAATGGTCTCATGCCTATGGTGGAGTTGAAAACGACTATGGTTTCTCAGTGAAGCAGACCTTGGATGGAGGCTATATCATCGGTGGTGAAACCAATAGTTTCGGTACGGTTGGGTCTGACATTTACCTTCTCAAAACTGATGAGAAAGGAAATCTCCAGTGGTCGAAAGCCTTGGGAGGAAAGGACGCCGAGTACATCTATGAGGTGATCGAAACCTTTGATGGCTTTGTCTTCGCCAGCGAAACCAATACCTATGGTTCAGGTGAGTGGGACATTATGCTCACCAAGGTTGACAAAAAAGGCGAACTTCAGTGGAGCCAAGTGTATGGCGGAAACAAGGTGGAGTTCGGTTATGATTTGATTCAAACCAAGGACGGTGGTTTTGTGCTAGTTGGTTCCACCTATAGCTTCGGCGTAGGAGGGATGGACATTTACTTTTTGCGGACTGATAAGAAAGGGAAGCTTGTGGTGGCACGTACCTTTGGCGGAGGCTCTAACGACCAAGCCCATACAGTTCATCAAATGCCTGACGAAGGGTTCATTATTGGAGGCTTTAGTGCGAGCTATGGCAATCAGTTAAATGCGGAGGACGCTTACCTCATCCGCCTTAACAAGAAGAATAACCTGAAGTGGTCGAAGGTTTTCGGAGGTACTTTCGGGGATTATGCCTTGGATATGCAGACAGGTCTACATGGCGAAATCCTGATGGTGGGTGAAACCAAGAGTTTCAATGGAAGGGATGACAGCGATGCGTATCTCATCCGTACTGAGGATGATTCAAAACTTAAGACTTGCGAGTTGAGCAGGGTACAGACCCAAACCATCCTTAAATCTGAGTTTGTAACCAAGACGCCTGAATTGGGAATAACAGCTACCGATACAAAAGAAGCTACTTTTGATGTCGAAAGCACGGAAGTCCTTTCCTCTGAGAATGTCATTTGTGATGGAAACATTCAGGTGATTCAGAACCAAACCGAGAGAAAAAGGCAGGAGCGGAAGACTAAAAAGAAGTAACTCTTCAAAAAAGAGGAGATTGAAGCCCTTTCAATATTAGTTGGAAGGGCTTTTTTCATTTCTTCTATCAATTCATCATTCTATCTTTGCACGCTGATATTAATTGTATAAAGTGTTAAGTACAATGTATTATGTATAATGACAGCTATCGTCATAATACATGATACATAATACATTGTACTTAACACTTTATACAACCACCCCATAGAAAACTGTTGGAAGAACATGTCCATTTCAAGTAAATACAATCCCGCTGAGGTTGAAGAAAAGTGGTACAAGGCTTGGCTTGATAACAAGGTTTTTGCGTCAAAGCCAGACCCTGAGAAGGAGTCCTATACAATTGTAATCCCACCGCCGAACGTGACGGGTGTGTTGCACATGGGACACATGCTGAACAATACCATCCAAGATATCTTGGTGCGTAAAGCTCGCATGGAGGGAAAAGAGGCTTGCTGGGTACCTGGAACGGACCACGCTTCCATCGCTACTGAGGCCAAAGTGGTAAAAATGTTGGCTGATCAGGGCATCAAGAAGGATGACCTCACTCGTGAGCAATTCTTGGAGCATGCCATGGAATGGAAGGACAAATACGGCGGTATCATCTTGGATCAGCTCAAGCACTTGGGAGCTTCCTGTGATTGGGACCGCACGGCTTTCACCATGGATCAGGACTATTCCGAAGCGGTGATTGACGTGTTCGTTGACCTTTACAAAAAGGGCTTGATTTACCGTGGTGTTCGCATGGTGAACTGGGATCCACAGGGCAAGACTGCGCTTTCTGACGAGGAGGTAATCTACAAGGAGGTAAACTCAAAGCTTTACCACGTTAAGTATAAAATTGCTGGAACGGAGGATGAGTATTTGACCATCGCCACCACCCGTCCAGAAACCATTTTGGGTGATACGGCCATTTGTATCAACCCGAATGACGAGCGCTACAACCACTTGCACGGCAAGAAGGCCATCGTTCCGTTGGTGAACCGTGAGGTGCCAATCATTTTGGACGAGTATGTGGACATCGAGTTCGGTACAGGTTGCTTGAAAGTAACGCCTGCACACGACTTGAATGACTACGAGTTGGGCATGAAGCACAAGCTGGAGTCCATCGACATCTTGAATGACGACGGTACTTTGAATGAAAAGGCTCAGTTGTTTGTTGGTGAGGACCGCTTTGTGGCGCGCAAGAAAATCGTCAAGGAATTGGAGGCCATTGGTCAGTTTGTAGAGGCCAAGGACATTGTTAACAATGTGGGTCGTTCCGAGCGCACTGACGCTGTGATTGAGCCAAAACTTTCCACGCAGTGGTTCTGCAAAATGGAGGGAATGGCCAAGCCAGCCTTGGAGAATGTTCTCAACGACGACGTTCAGATTCACCCAGCCAAGTTCAAGAACATGTACCGTTCTTGGATGGAAAATATTAAGGACTGGTGCATCAGCCGTCAGTTGTGGTGGGGTCACCAAATTCCAGCCTATTACCTTCCAAACGGTGATTTCGTGGTAGCCAAGTCCTTGGACGAGGCTTGGGAGGAGGCCAAAAAGATTGACGCTTCTGTGAAGAAGGAGGACTTGAAGCAAGACGATGATGTCTTGGATACGTGGTTCTCTTCTTGGTTGTGGCCAATCGCTGTGTTTGATGGCATCCGCAATCCTGACAACGAGGAAATCAATTACTACTACCCAACCAATGACTTGGTAACGGGTTTTGATATTATCTTCTTCTGGGTGGCGCGTATGATTATGGCGGGCTACGAGTTCAAGGGAGATTTGCCGTTCAAGAACGTGTACATCACGGGTCTTGTGCGTGACAACCAAGGGCGCAAAATGTCCAAGCAGTTGGGCAACTCGCCAGACCCGATTGAGTTGATGAAGGAGTACAGCGCCGACGGTGTTCGTGTGGGAATGCTCCTGACAGCTCCAGCTGGTAACGACTTGTTGTTCGACCTTAAGTTGGTGGAACAGGGCCGTAACTTCACTAACAAAATCTGGAACGCCTTCCGTTTGGTGAAAGGCTGGGAAGTGACCGAAGGTGACGGTTCCAAGAATGCTTTGGCTATTGAGTGGATTAACGCTCGCATCAACGAGGTGTTGGAGCAGGTGGAGGACCACTTCTCCAAGTTCCGTATTTCGGATGCCTTGATGTCTGTTTACAAGTTGGTTTGGGATGACTTCTGTTCTTGGTACTTGGAGATGATCAAGCCTGGTTACGAGCAACCAATCGATAAGGAAACCTTAGAGGCGACAAATGCTGTCTTCGAGAGACTCATCAAATTGCTTCACCCGTTCATGCCATTCTTGACCGAGGAGCTTTGGTCATTGGTGGCTGACCGCAGTGAAAATGAATTTGTTGCAAAGGCTGAGTTCCCAAAAGTGGAGGCTTATGACAAGCAATTGTTGGCCGACATGGAAATCATTCAGGAAGTGATTTCTGGTGTTCGTAACGTGCGTAACTCAAAGAATATCCCTAAGAAGGATGCCTTGGAGTTGTTCATCAAGTCTGATGATAAAGCCTTGTTCGAGAAATATGCGGGCATCATTTCTCAGCTCTCTAACCTTTCCAACATCGATTTTGTCGAAGAGAAAGTAAAAGGAGCAGGTCAGTTTGTGGTAAAAGCGCACGAATTCTTCGTTCCAATTTCCGCGAACATAAATGTGGAAGAGGAGAAGGAGAAAATCGAGAAGGAGCTCAAGCGTATGAAAGGCTTCTTGATTGGTGTTGAAAAGAAACTCTCCAACGAGAAGTTTGTTGCCAATGCTCCAGCTGAGATGGTAGAGAAGGAAAATCAGAAAAAAGCGGATGCCGAGGCCAAGATTAAGGTTTTGGAGGAAAGCTTGGAGGCTTTGGTTTAATCACCAATCCTATTGAATAAGAAGGGCGCTCAGTGGGCGCCCTTTTTTTGTGCCGAAAAATTTAACCCAAAGGCGTGTCTCCCGAAACAGCCTCAATTTTTACTTTTATCACACCATCCTGAATCATTTCTATTTTTTTTGCTGCTATCAGGGAGAGGTCAATAATTCTATTTTTTGTGAAAGGCCCGCGGTCATTGATCTTGACAACCACCGATTTCCCATTGGCAATATTTGTCACCCTGACTTTGGTTCCAAAAGGCAATTTTTGGTGAGCGGCCGAAAAGGCATTTTTCCTATAGTTTTCACCGCTTGAAGTCCGTCGCCCCTCAAATTTTTCAGCATAGTAGGAGGCCTTTCCCGTCTGAGAGAATTTTTTCTGTGTGGTGGAACTAATGAGGAAGTTGGTCATCAAAACAACCAGAAAATAGGAAAAACTGCGTCTCAGTATCATAGGTATATATTATTGATAATCTGTAACACAAGTTTAGGAATGTTGGTTTACTAAACTGGATAAAAATCTTTTTTTCAGGGAGTTACTTTTAATTCAGTGAATGCATAGTATGAGGAAGTTTGAATCCAATAAAATATTGGTATAGTCTAACTCCTCGGTGTATGGCAAAATTTTACTGTTCAATAAGAAGATTTAATTCCGTGCTTTTATGCGCCTTGGCTATCTGCTTTTTTAGCAATGCCGTTCAGGCGCAAATCACTTTTCAAAACCCATCTTTTGAGGATACCCCTGGGCAAGCTAGTACAGCACCAGCCTCGTGGAATGTTTGTGGTGGAAATAGTACTCCTGATATTCAGCCCAATGCGTTCTCGGTTGCTGTCCCGCCTTCTGATGGCAATAGCTATATCGGCTTTGTTGTCCGAGGGAATGGAACTAATGAGGGCCTGTCACAAGCTTTGTCTGACCCTTTGGATAGCAATAAATGTTATCAGTTCACTATTGATTTGGCCATGTCTCCAGATTATGCTGGAAGCACAAACTATGGTAATCCAACTGCTATTCGATGTTGGGGAGGATTCAGTGATTGTGATACCAAAGAATTGCTGTGGACTTCACCAGTCGTAGGTCATAATGATTGGCAGACCTATACAGTGAATTTCAAGCCTGAAGATAACTACACCCATTTTTTGTTTGAATCTGCTCATGATCCAGCTGCAAGCAGTCCTTACCTCGGTAATATCCTTTTGGATAACCTGACGAACATCGTAGAGTTGGATGCTCCAACAATAACAGTGTCAGGCGGTGGGGAAATCTGTGAGGGAGATGATCCTCTTGAGCTTACTATTGCTTTGGAAGGTGAAGCCCCGTGGAATTTCACCTATCAGGATGCTTCGGGCACTGTTTCAGAAACAAACTACAATTCTAATGAACTCAAACTAACTGTTGGTGAAAATGCCTCTGTTTCGGTGTTGACAGTGAGCGACAAGAACTGTGTGGGCAATGTGCTCAATCCCACTGAAGAGGTGAAGGTTAACCAATTGCCCGAGTTAACTGTCGGTACGGTTTCCGATCAATGTTCAGAAGATGCGAGTTTTTCCTTGGGTTATGTGACGCCAGCTGGAGGAACTTATGCTGGGAGCGCTGTTTCCGTTGGCGGTGAGTTTGACCCTTCCACTGCATCCATTGGTAGTAATACAATTACTTATGATTATACCGATGGAAAAGGCTGTGAGAATAGTACCACGTTTGATATTACTGTTCATCAGAATCCATCCCTTACAGTCACGCCCTTAGATGCTGTTTGCTCGGAAGCTGATAAGTTTTTGCTATCAAATGTGAGTCCTGTGGGTGGTGATTATGGAGGAACAGGTGTATCAAATGATGAGTTTGATCCCTCTGTGGCATCCATTGGCAGTAATGCGTTGACGTATGTTTATACTGATGGAAACGGTTGTTCAAAAAGTGCCACGTTTAATATAGAGGTGAATGAAAATCCTACATTGACTGTGGATTCTGTTCCTGATCAATGCGAATCTGCGATAGCATTTGCCTTAGATAATGTAACCCCAACAGGCGGAAATTATGGAGGAACAGGGGTTGATGCCACCAATAATTTTGACCCATCAGTAGCAGGTAGCGGTAATCATACCTTGAACTATGAATTTACCGATGCCAATGGGTGTAAGTCCGAGTCAAATTTTACCGTTAAAGTTGATCCCAAAATTGATTTTGTAGTAAGTCCAGTTGGACCATTTTGTGCCGATGCTGGGACTCAGGTTTTGTCGAATGTGAGCCCAGTAGGAGGAACGTATTCTGGAACAGGAGTTACGTCTGGAAATTTTGAAGTTTCCGCCGATTTGGTTGGTACGAATACCATCAATTACGCTCTTACTCGTGGAGCTTGTAAAGCGGATGTGGATTTTGATGTTGAGGTCAACGCATTACCAGTTATTTCTCTTGGGGCGTTTCCTGAGTTGTGTGAAAACGGAGTTTCTGAAGACTTGAGTGCAATGCTTACTCCTTCTGGTGGTTTACTGTCAGGAATGGGAGTGTCAGGAAATAGCTTTGATCCAACAATAGTAGGTGCTGGAAATCATGTGTTGAATTATGCCTACACGGATGGAAATGGCTGTGCTGCCAATGAGGATTTTACGATGGTTGTGCATGCTAAGCCAGTGGTTCAGACTTCAAATTTGATCTTCTGTGAGCTTGATGGTGCAGAAGTGTTGAACCATGGACTGCCATCAGGCGGGAAATATTCAGGAATTGGAGTCGATGCCACCAACAATTTCGACCCTTCAGTAGCAGGTAGCGGTAATCATAGCTTGAACTATGCATTTACCGATGCCAATGGATGTAAGTCTGAGTCAAATTTTTCGGTTAAGGTTGATCCAAAAATTGATTTTGTGGTGAGTCCAGTTGGACCATTTTGTGCTGATGCAGGAACTCAGGTTTTGTCGAATGTGAGCCCAGTAGGAGGAACGTATTCAGGAACAGGAGTTACGTCTGGAAACTTTGCGGTTTCCACAGACTTGGTTGGTACGAATACCATCAATTATGCCCTTACTCGTGGAGCTTGTTCAGCGGATGTTGACTTTGATATTGAGGTCAACGCATTGCCAGTTATTTCTCTCGGGGCATTCCCAGAGTTGTGTGAAAATGGAGCTTCTGAGGATTTGAGTGCAATGCTTATTCCTTCTGGTGGTTTGCTGTCAGGTACGGGAGTGTCAGGAAATAGCTTTGATCCAACGAAAGTAGGCGCTGGAAATCATGAGTTGAATTATGCCTACACGGATGGAAATGGTTGTGCTTCCGATGAGGATTTTACCCTGATTGTCCATTCCAAACCAGTAGTTCAGGCTTCGGACTTGACCTACTGTGAGCTTGATGGCGCAGAAGTTTTGAATCATGGAATCCCAGCAGGCGGAACCTACTCGGGTGTTGCTGTTTCAGCGGATAATAGCTTTGATCCAAGCGTTGCTGGTCAAGGAAACTATGTCTTGACCTATGCTTATGAGGACCTAAATGGCTGTCAGGAACAAGCGAATTTTCAGGTTGAGGTTGTCGGAAAGATTACTCCGTTTGTGGCCTTGAAATCACCAAAGGGTGAGTGTGAGGGAAAGACCATTCATTTTCAGCTTGATGAAGCGTCTTTGGTAGGGGATTTCCCAAGCTCAACGTTCAGCTGGTATTTGGAAAGAAATGGGTCAAACCAATTGCTTCAGGCTGGAAGCAATGCGAAGACTTGGTCATCGAATTCCCTTCAAAACGGTGATGCCTTGTATGTTGAATTGGATGTGCCAAGTAATTGCGCCACCACCAATTCGGTGACTTCTGACAAGGAAACTGCAACTGTTTATTCGTTGGTCAATCCATCCATTTTGGCTTCAGATACAGTGATTTGTTTTGATAATCCAGAGGATGTTATTCTTCAAGCAACTGATTTGAATGGGAACACTATCCAAACATGGATTTGGACTTATGATGCTATTCAAGATGATACTTCTGGGAGTGAATTGACAGTGAGTAATCCTGGAACCTATCAAGTGCAAGGGATCAGTGTTTATGGATGTCAAGGTCCAGCGGTTAGTACTTCCATTCAAACCATCAAAGTCAATGTAGCAATTACTGTGGAGGATGCTGCGTGGTACTCAGGTGATTATGTGCTTGAGATAGGGGATGAGGCTATGCTTAAGGCTAAGCATAAAATCAATGAGGTTTATGATAGTTACTTGTGGACTGATGTGACGGGAAGTATTGCCAGTGAGCAGAATATTTCAGTTGCGCCTGTTCAGTCTACTTTTTATGCAGTAACGGCTACAAAAGCTGGTTGTTCGGCTTCAGACACCGTCAATTTTCAGGTATTGGGAAGCTTGGCTATTGCACCTGTGCTTACTCCTGATGGAAATGGTGAGAATGACTATTGGGTAGTGGAGGGCTTGGAGACTATGCTGAGAACGCATATTCAGGTTTATAACAAGTATGGAAATCTGGTCTTTGAAACTCGTGACTACCTCTCAGAGCCTTGGTATGGTCAGAACCAGCGGACTGGCAATGACCTTCCTGAAGGGGTTTACTACTATTTGATTGTTCCTTCCGTTCCAGAGGAATTGGAAGAGAATGAGAAGTACAAACCTGTTTCAGGGCATGTGACTTTGTTGAGGTAATTTTTTGAAAGAAGACACAAGACACAAGTATTGAGGTTTCCACCGAGGATTAAATCTTGATACCTGTATTCCATCATAAACCTTATTTGGATTCCGAATATATATGGTAAGAAAACTACTGTTCTTGATATTGGCTGGAGCCTTTTCCATGGTAGGTCGTGCCCAGCAGGATGGTCCTTCACAGTCCACTCACTTCATGGTCAATCCATTTATCATCAATCCAGCCCTTTCTGGCTCGGAGGATAATATTGACCTCAAAATGGGGTATAGGCAGCAATGGGCGGGAATCGATGGCGCCCCTCGAACGATGTATCTCAGTGGCCACATGCCTGTTGGAAAGCCGCATACGGCTCAAACTCACCCAGGCGATTACCACAACTGGTGCGGTGTCGGTTTTGTGGCTTATCAGCATTCGGCGGGGCCATTGTCTGAAACCAGTGTGTACGGAAATTTCAGCTACAACCTGCGTCTGACTAAGGGTTCAGGTTATGGCTGGAAACATCGGGATGGACTCAGCCTTTCGATGGGCATGTTCCTTGGGATGAAAAATATCGGTTGGAATCAAGAGGAATTGACGCAGATTAAGACGCCAGGCGTTCAAGGTGAAGCGGATTATGTGGCCTTGGATGTTAATCCAGAGAATGCGGGAAGTGTTCTAGATGGAAGTTTTGGAGCGATGCTGTATTACCGTAACCAATACTATTTGGGCATCTCAGCTAATCAGTTGTTTGCCGGTCAAATGGGATTTGGTGATGGTAATCGCCTGAGTCCACATTTTTATCTTACCGCTGGTGCAAAATGGGAAACACAGGATGATATTTACTTGTTGCCAAGCATCTTAACCAAAAAGGTTTTTGGTGCGCCTTGGTCCATTGAGGCTAACCTAAGGGTGGATATCAAGGACCGCTTTTTTGGAGGTGTTTCCTTGCGGGGTGGCAATTCAGGTTCTTTGAGTCAGCCGTTCAATTTTGATGCTTTGGGTTTGATGGTAGGTACCCAAATCGAATGGAAGGAGGGAATTCATAATTTCAGGAGAGGGAAGCACAGTGTAGCGATACAGTTGTTCTATTCTTATGATGTCCCGCTTTCGGCCTTGGCGGCACAGAGCTCAGGTGGACATGAAATCACCTGCGGATTCCTGTTGCCAGCAATGTTCAATGAAAGGAATGCCGAGGACACTTGGAGGTAATCTACATGTGAGAGCCGAGTCTTAAGACTTGGCTCTCAATTTTTTGACCTGAAAGGCTGGACGTCAGGGCAACCGCAAGAAATAATTCTATGATGTTCTGTGCTCTCGTAGCGACGCTTTGAAAGCTTCGAAACTAATTTGCCAAAGGCAAATTACAGACACTTCATCTGTAAAGGACACTTTTTGGGACTGCAATCCAGCTTCGCTGTCTTGGTCTCGACGCTTTCAAAGCGTCGCTACGCAGTATGCGTTTTTCTTGCGGTTGCCCTGGGCTGGACGTGGAAATAGCACAGAGTTCTTCGGCTGTTTCGTAAATTTGCCCCATGTCCGTCAAGCCATTGTCCATCCACCAAATTCTTCAGGAAAACTGGGGTTATTCCTCTTTTCGCCCCTTGCAGGAGGAAATCATATCCTCTGTTCTTGAAGGAAAGGACACCTTGGGTATTCTTCCAACGGGCGGTGGAAAATCAATTTGTTTTCAGGTGCCAGCCTTGGCAAAAGAGGGAATCACGATTGTGGTGTCGCCTTTGATTGCCTTGATGAAGGACCAGGTGGAGGCCTTGCAGCGCAAAGGAATTGATGCAAAGGCATTGCATTCGGGCATGGGCTTTCGTGAGCTTGACCATACGTTGGACAATTGCGTCTATGGTTCGGTGAAGCTACTCTATCTATCTCCTGAGCGCTTAAAGACCGATTTGTTCAGGGAGCGGGTGCAGCGGATGAATGTCAATCTTTTGGTTGTTGATGAGGCTCACTGCATTTCACAATGGGGCTATGACTTTCGGCCACCATACCTTGAGATTGAAGCACTCAGGGATATTTTACCCAAGGAAGTTCCATGTTTAGCGCTTACAGCAAGCGCGATTCCAGCCGTTCAGCAGGACATTCGGGAAAAGCTCGGTTTCAGAAAGGGCTATGGCATTTTTAAGAAAAGTGTTGCCCGAAAGAACCTGTCGTATTCCTGCTTCTTGGAGGAAGATATTGAAGCCAAGATGCTCAAGGTCATCAAGGGCGTTCCTGGTTCGGGAATCATTTATGTTAATGCCCGAAAACAGGCCGAAAAGGTGGCGATGACCTTGCGCCAAAAGGATTTTTCAGTGGATTTTTATCATGCTGGCCTTTCGACTGAACAACGGAATATTCGTCAGGAAAAATGGCTGTCTGGCGAAACCAGAATCATCGTTTCCACCAATGCCTTTGGCATGGGCATCGACAAGCCAGATGTGCGGTTTGTGTTGCATTTGGCTCCACCACAATCATTGGAAGCCTATTATCAGGAGGCAGGAAGGGCAGGTCGTGATGGCCAAAAAGCCTATGCTGTTTTGCTTTGGAGGGAACGTCAATTTTTGGATTACCAGAAAAAGCTGGAGCAAAAATACCCTTCTCCAGCAGAAGTAAAACGAGCTTATCAGGCCTTGGTTAATCACCTTCGCTTGGCAGTGGGCGCTGGGGAGTTTGATTCCTTTCCATTGGACGTGGAATCAATCAGTAGAGCATTTGACATTCCCGTTCCACAGTTGGTTCATTCCTTAAAGCTTTTGGAGCAGGAAGGCTTGTTAGCCATTGATGAGGGAAAATATCAGCCGTCTCGTGTACAGCTGAAATTGACACCAAGGGAGCTTTATGATTTTCAGACGTCAAATCCACGATTTGATGAATTAATGCAAGGAATTGTTCGTAGTCTGGGCGCTGAAGTGTTTGACCAAATGATGGTGGTGTCTGAGGATCGTATCGGGAAAATCATTGGACAATCAGCTAAGGAGATAAGGGGAATGTTGTCCTATTTGGATGCCCAAAGAGTGTTGGTTTTCCAACCATCCTCAACCTTGCCTCAGGTTACTTTTCTTGTCCCACGGCTGAGGGCAGATAAATTGCCTATCAATAATGCGCGAGTAAATCGTCTGCGAAAAGGGGAATCATTCCGATTGGAGCGGATGGAGCAATATGTTCGTTCTTCAAGACAATGCCGAAGCGCCATCTTGGCCGAATACTTTGGCGAAGGGGAAGTGAATGCCTGTGGCGTCTGTGATAATTGCTTAGCCAAAAAGGCAAATACAGTATTGACCTCGGACATGTCTGAACGCATTTTGCAACTGCTTGAAGAGGCGTCCTCCTCTAATTTGGAAACGCTTGTCGAGACTTTTCCAATGGAGGAAAGAAAAGAGGTAGTGAAGCAAATTCGTGGGTTATTGGCTGATAAGGCCATCCATTATGATGACCAAGGGAATCTGGTCAAGAAGGGTACATAAAGAAAAAATCTTTGATGCCATCCAATAGGAACTGGATGCCCATACAAATAATGATAAGGCCCATAAATCTGGAAATGATTTGTGGGCCTTTCAATTTGCCAAAGAGCTGAATCGGGATGATGGTGGCGATAGATAGAATGATCGCCATTCCTGTGCCGAACAAGGCAATGTAGGGTAGAAGATGATTAGGGTTGTGTTTGGCGGCCAATGTCATCACCATGGCGATGGATCCTGGACTTGCACCAAACAAGATGACTTTGTTGAAATCCATTTTTGATGCCTTCTCCTCATTGGTGTTACCTGGCCCCAACATCTGGAAACCGATAAATCCGAGGATCATTCCCCCCACAATTTTGAAGGCTTCCATGCCAATCCCGTAATAGGAGAGCACTAAAGGTCCTGCAATTGCCGAAGCAACTAAAATAAGGAAGATCAAGCCCATGGCTTTCAGGCCTTCAAAAATGTTTTTTCGGACCGTACTGGGGTTCTGGTATTCAATGAGCATCATGCCACAAACCATCGGGTTAATGACGGCAAGCATGGCAATGGTGGCTTGAATGTATTCCCGCATAGAAGAGAAAGGGGGAGCTTAAATTGTTCCCCAAGCTTTCTCTTAAAATACTTGCTCGAAGGCCTGTAGGTTGTCTTCCTTTTCTTTCAAGTCCCTTTTGATCATCTTTTCGAGGTCTTTTGGGCTCAGGTCTTTGTTCTCAAAACCAAAGTAAAATTTGCTTTCCACGCCTTCTGGGTTGTGGTCTTTGGTTGAGAAATAGACGTAGGCAGGATACCACGGTCCGTCCAATGAGCGCTTCACGCGGTAGAGGTTCAGGCGGACAGTTTCCCCATCAATTTTTGCTTTCACCCGCTTCACGAACTCCATGCTCTTGATTTCTCCCCAATAATAGCTGTCCTCAAAATGGGAACGCATCTGGGATTCAATGATGGTGTTTTTCCCTAAATGCGGCTCAACTTTGTCCATCAATCCATTGGCGTAAACCTTTTTCAGGAAGAAGAAATTGTGGCGGGTGTCCCTGCACATTTCTTTCATCAAAGATTCTGGAACGTCTCGGCCTGCTTTTAATAATCCGTAAACGCCTATGCTACGGAGCTTGAAGTCCGTCATTTCCGTCAACTTCTCGAAATAGGCAATGTTGTCTTTGGCAATGGCAGGATGGCTCAATAGCTCAGCCATGGTCAGCGTTACCGAATAATAGTTGGAATAGCGGAGTTCATAACCCTCCTTAATGGAATCAAGGGCGGTAATAAAACAATCCAAGGTCATCGCCCATTCCCGTTCATAAATTCCCAAACTGTCATTAGGAAGGAAGCCTTGTTCCATCGTCCGTTGGGTCAGTTTGGTCATCTTCACCTCCAAGGCAGGGTTGTGGAACATAGGGAGGAACTTCGAATAGTTGTTTCCCACAAATTCCAAGGTGTCGAAGAAAGGGGTTAGGATGTCGTAGGCCTTTTCGTTTTTAAAGCTTGGCACCAAGGCAAAGAAAGCCTCCATGGATTCCTCCGTTTTTTGGGCGGTTAATACTTCCAAAATTTCCTGTTGGAGGAACTGGGTGGAGGTAGAATCCTGATACAAGTCCTTGAGCACCTGAACGCTTTTTTCATCATAAATCCTTTTGAGGAGCCTGACCATTTTTACCCTAACGGAGCCATAATTTAAGGTATCGCTGTAGTGAGGTTTTTTAAGGTACTCGTAGAAGGTTGGAAGTTCTGATTTGCGCAATCGTAGTTTGGAGATGGCGCCAAGCAGATCCCCAAACCTTTGGGTGGTGTCCCCTGAATGTATTTTCTCCATGACATCAACCAGCTTGGAATTTGCCAAGCCTTTTGGGTCTCCGCCATTCAAGATTTTTATGCCGTAAACATCTACAGGATCTCCCCAGAAGGAATCCTTCAATTCGATTGGAAAAATGCCTCCTGTAACAAACACTTCACTTTCGAGAGGGATTACAATCCAACGGACAAAGCTGCTGGAGTCAGAGCCTTGCCAGATAATGTCTTTGGCTTGGAAGCCGTCCACGGTAAAGGTCTCATTGCGATAAATGCTGTCCGTATCCCACAAATAATCATCGTAGTATTCAAAAATTGATTGAACACTGTCGAAATAGTAGTGGCGGTTGATTTTATGTAATCCCACCCAGTAAGCTACGTTCCCTTGGTTGTCAAACTGGTTTCCACGAAGGGAGGTGTCCACTGATGGAAGGAAATGGTGGTTGTCGTACGAGTAATCGTTCGTGTCGATGTTAAGCTCAAAAGGCAGCTTGAGGCTGGCGATTCCTCCGAATAAAAGGCGTTCCTTACATTCTTGAGGTTCCAACTTCATCAACTCAAATTCCCCAAAGAACTTTTTCCAAGTAGCTGCATTGTGTTGGTTTGCTGGAATTTGCCCTTGCAGCTTGTAAGCCTTGTTTCCTCGTTGGAAGATTTTGGTGCGGACGAGTGTTCCGTTTTTCGAAGTAAGAAGGATTTCGCGTCCAGCATAACCCTGAGGCAGGGTGAAGTTCATCACTGTATCCAATGACACATTGTACTCTTCCTCCAAGGCCTTGATGGCTTCTGAGAAATACTCCTCGTCAGAAGGAGAGGAGTAGTCCAGCGGAGTTTGAGAAATCTCAATGGTGTAGCTGGCTTTTTGATCGAAATCAATGGCTGAATAGGTGTAGATATCCTTCAAGTTGTCTTCCTCGCTCCAGCTGTATTGAGGGGTTTCCTTCTCCGTGAATTTCGTATAAGGTTGAGGAATCGGAATGGAGAACCTGAGGTTAGAATCACTCAGCGTTGTCCAAGTACTTGTTCGTGGGCTGCGATCGAATAACCTGAAAGATTTGAAGAAGTCTTTGGTTTCATCCTCATCTAAATCACTCGCGCCCCCTTCAACCATAAGGAAATAGAGCTTTCGATCCTCTGTCAAATAAATGCGGGCTTTGGCGCCTCCCCAAAAACCTTCCTTCAGCTCACATTCAATGCCCTTGACATCCTTATAGTGAATTTCTTTCCATTTTTTTACAGCATGGCCACTTTCACCAGCCATTTGAGCCACAATCTGGAAGAAGAGTTCCTGATTATGTTTGCTGAAATCGTTGGCGTCTGTGCTGAAGAAGAAGTAGGAATATTTGTTTCCAGGCTCCTGGAAGAAGTACATTTTTTGGTCGCTACCATGCAGGGACATTTCAGCTGGCTTGGCAGGGAATGTCAAGGCAAAACCTTCAGTAGTATCCTTCAAAGTGTAGGATTCATTTTTCTCCAACAGCTTGCGGATGTGCTGACGCATATTCGGGTTAAAGCTGGCCTCGACAGGTTCTACACTATATCCCTTTTCCTTCATTAATTGAATGAGGCCATCCTCGCCTGGAAGGTGGGCTGCACCTACGGCCACAAAACTTTTAGAAGAATGCTGAAGTAAGCTGTCCATACCTTCAGCCATGATAAGGTTGCGGTCATGCATCAGAATCTTATCCCAGAAGGGATCGTAGTTTCTGAACATATTGTCCACTGAGTCAATTTTATGGAGGTCGCCTGCTTCATAAATGGCGATGAAATCCTCACGGCTAATCTCAGGCTCAGGAATGGTGTCGTTGTATTCCCTTTTGGTGGACATCATTTGGGTGGCGATGTCCATGTGGGCTTTGTAGTCCTCCAAGCCCAATACATTCTTGTTTTGCCTTTTGGCAATTAAATAGAGGTGAGCATCCAAAAACACGCCCATGTGCTCATAGTTGTCATTATCCAACATTCGGTCAATGACGCGCGGTGGCCCCGCCTTGAGTTTACTGAATCCACCTTGGAAATTTCTGTAACGTGAACCAGCGAAGGGAATGCCTGTGCGCACAGCATCATCCATATCGATTTCAAAGGCCACGGACTCACTTTTCATTAAGGCGGCATAAACCGAATCGCTAAAGCCAAAAACGCGGTCGCTGGTCAGGTGCATGGTGCCGAAAAGATAGGCGGTGTTGCCATGGCCCTTTACCCGCCATAAAAGTTGCCAGTTCTGTTTAATGGAATCCAATTGGGCTCTTTCTGTGGAATCCATTACTTGCCCCTGGGTGACAGAAAGGGTCACAAAAAAGGAAACAAGGAGGAGGAGATGTTTTTTCATAGGGCAGGGTTAGACTGCTCCAACAATATTGTGGAATCTATGGTTCAAGCAGGCGAAATAGATTAACCAGTCCTTTCTTTAATAGCCATTCTTGGAAAGGTTACAAGGAAGGTTTGTGTGGACTGGTCGGCAAAAAGCGCGCCTCTTGATATAATTATACTTTATCGTGAACCCTTAATATGGAAAACTTTACGGGTAAAACTTATACCCGAGTAATTATTTAAGTAAAGGGTAAATAGTTTGGGAAAAAGTGTCAATATTGGGGTATCGAAATGCTTTTAGCGATTACGAGCATTTTTTTACTTTCACATTTTAACCTTTTTATGAAAAAGTTTTTCACTTCCCTTGCGGTTGCCGCCACTGTGTTCTTCGCAAGCTGTAGTTCAGAGCCTGCAAAAATTGTTGAATTGGATTTGGCCTCTCATGGTATTGAATATAAGGTCAATGCTCCAGAAGGTGCCGAGGTAACTGATGGCCTTGGGAATATCACTTTGGGTGATATGAAGGTAGTTAGCAAGGAAATCAAGAAAGATGATTTCCGTATTAACGTGATGTCCTTCAACACACCTAACCAAGAGTTGGCGGCTAAGTTGGCTGAGGAAAAGAAAGATGCTCAGGATGATGAGGATTTTGTAGAAATCATCAAGGAAGACCAGAACGGCTTCATCTTCAAGACGAAGACCAGCGATGGTTCTGCTTATGATTTCCGTAAAGTTGTCGTGAAGGAGAATGAGTACATCATCATTTCCACTGCATTGAACCTGTTCGGTGAGTATTCTGAGGAGGAAGTACAGACCATGTACAACACCTTGTAAGTAGAAGGACTGAATTTATTATTGAAAGGCTATTCCATGATTTGGGATAGCCTTTTCTTTTGGTGTGGGTGCTGTAAATCAGTGTGTTGTGTTAACGGTTGTTGAAACCTCTATTTTTTTGCAAATTTTTCACGAAATTCGTCGGCTAAAATATTGTCAAACCTCCGAGTTTTCGCTTCGGTCTTATAATAAGAAATGATTATGGCAGAGCATGTCAAGGTTCTTATCATTGGTTCTGGTCCTGCAGGGTACACCGCAGGAATCTATGCTTCACGCGCAAGCTTGAATCCTGTATTGTATCAGGGTGGTGAGCCAGGTGGACAGCTGACCATCACAAACGACGTGGAGAACTTTCCAGGCTATCCTGAGGGAGTGAACGGCCCGCAGATGATGATGGATTTGGAGAAGCAAGCCAAGCGTTTTGGCACGGACGTACGTCATGGTTTGGCAACGGCTGTAGAGTTCTCTCAGGAGGGTCCGCATAAAGTTGTGGTCGATGAAAATCATGAAATCCTTGCTGACACCGTTATTATATCAACAGGGGCTTCGGCCAAATGGCTTGGTTTGGAGTCGGAAGACAAGTTTAAGTATGGTGGAGGTGTAACAGCCTGTGCTGTATGTGATGGTTTCTTCTATCGCGGAAAGGATGTGGTAGTGGTTGGTGCTGGTGATACTGCTTGTGAAGAGGCTACTTACTTGTCCAAGATTTGTAACAAGGTGTATTTGTTGGTGCGTCGTGATGAGATGCGCGCATCACGCATTATGCAACAGCGTGTGTTGGGTACGGAAAACATCGAAGTACTTTGGAATACTGAAACTGAGGAAATCCTTGGTGAGTCCGAGGTGACTGGTGTCCGCATCCGAAACAATAAGACGGAAGAAGTGAAGAATCTTGATATTCAAGGTTTCTTCGTAGCTATCGGCCATAAGCCGAATACAGATATTTTCAAGGGACAATTGGATATGGATGAGAACGGTTACCTCATTACTCAAGCCAAGTCTTCAAAAACAAATGTGCCTGGAGTATTCGCCAGCGGTGATGCTCAGGACCATGTTTATCGTCAGGCCGTGACTGCAGCAGGAACAGGTTGTATGGCAGCTTTGGATGCAGAAAGGTATTTGGCGGAGAAGGGATTGGCATAAGTTCAAATTTGTTTGAACAAAAACCATTTTGGGAATGTTGTATTCCTGAACCGTAACCAAATTACTTTACCGTGCAGAAAATTTTCTCCCTTTGTTTACTGCTTTTCTTCGCCAGCTTTGCTTGGGCGCAGACCGATTCTCTTAGCAACAAGCCAACGGTGACCTTGGCTCATGTAGGACATCAGGGGGTCAAACCTGATTTCACTACGGCAGTTGGTTTAGGTAAGGAGGAATCCTCGAAGGATAGTATGTTGGTGAATCTGCCTAAGTTGATGGACTCGACTGCCCAAAAAGGGGCGATGAAGGATTCTATCACAACCTTGGCTGGTGGTGAGAAACCACAGTTTTCTCGTTTTTCTCGCCAAGACACAAGCTATTGGTATGGTGTGGCTGAATACTATCGTGTTTTTGACTCATTGACGGTGAATCCTTATCGGATTCCTGGTGAGAAATTTAAGGACACTGTCCGCATCGAGTTGTATGGTGAGGCTGACACGCTGCATAAAGAGCATGACTGCGGATCGCATGAGTGGTGTATGCCCCTGAAGGATCATCATGTGACTTCAGCTTTTGGTCAGCGTCGTTACCGTTGGCATTATGGAACCGACTTGAGGGTTTCTATTGGTGATACCATTGCCTCAGTATTTGACGGGATTGTCCGAATTTCGAAGTACAATCCAGGTGGGTATGGTCATTATGTGGTTGTTCGTCATGATAACGGTTTGGAAACCTTGTACGGTCACATGAGCAAACGCTCTGTGAAGGTAGGTCAGCGTGTAAAAGCAGGTGAACTACTTGGTTTGGCAGGTAACACGGGCCGTAGTTCGGGTCCACACCTTCACTTCGAGGTGCGCTACCAAGGTAACGCAATCAACCCAGAGGTACTTTTCAACTTCTCTGGAGATACCTTGAACATGGCCAACTTGGAGATTAACCCAAGCCATTACAAGTATTTGAAGGACCTTAAAGCGGCTAAATACTACCGCGTGCGTTCAGGAGATAGTCTTTCCAGAATTGCTGTTCGTAACAGGACTACGGTAACAAAGCTTTGTCGTCTGAACCATATTAGCCGCAACAAAGTGCTTCGTGTAGGCATGAGGCTCCGAGTGAGGTAATAAACGCTTACAACACCTAGAAAGGGAATTGCCAGTATCAGAATGCCTGATACTGGCTTCTTCGTTTTAGAATTTTATCACTTTTGTTCCAATGAAACTCGATATTCTTGTTTTCGCCGTTCATCCTGATGATGCAGAGTTGGCCTGCTCAGGAACAATTATGTCTCAGGTGGCGATGGGCCGAAAAGTGGGAATTGTCGATTTGACTCAGGGAGAGCTTGGGACAAGAGGCACAGCAGCGCTTAGACTACAGGAGGCACAAGAGGCTTCAAAAATATTGGGACTTGCAGCCAGAGAGAATTTGGGAATGGCTGATGGGTTTTTCCTGAATGATACCGACTCGAAACTAAGGTTGATTCGGGCAATCCGAAAATATCGCCCTGAATTGGTCCTTTCAAATGCCGTGAATGATAGGCATCCAGATCATTCTCGTGCTTCCAAATTGGCTGAGGAAGCCTGTTTCCTTTCAGGGCTTCCAAAGGTAGAAACAGATTTGGACGGCCAAGAACAGGAGGCATGGCGTCCGAAACAGCATTTTCACTACATTCAGGATTATCATGCAAAGCCTGATTTTGTCGTGGACATCACGCCATTTTTTGAGAAAAAGTTGGAATCGGTGATGGCTTTTAAAAGTCAGTTCTTCAATGAGAACAGTGATGAGCCAGAAACTCCAATTTCTTCAAAATCTTTTATCGATTTCTTGGAGGCTAGGGCTAGGGAAATGGGGCGACCTATTGGAGCTGAATTTGCCGAAGGATTCACGCATACCCGACCTTTTGGGGTACATGACATCCTTGATTTGAGATAATGAAGGTGGCCGAACCAACTTTCATATTCTGTTGTTGAAAGCGAACGAACCAAAAAGGGCACGAGAAATTTCCGTGTCCTTTGTAGTTTTACGACCACGAAAAGCAGCGAACACCTTATAGGATGGAGTATAGTGTAATTCAGTTTTTACAACTGTTGGGGAGTATCAGCCTTTTCATTTATGGCATGAAAGTCATGAGTGAGGGGCTCCAAAAGGTTTCTGCCTCGGGACTTCGTAAGTTGTTCTCCCTTGTGGCTTCCAATAGGGTTATGGGGGTGTTGTCTGGTTTTGCGGTGACGGGCTTGATTCAGTCTTCCTCGGCGGCTACCGTATTGGTGGTAAGCTTTGTGAATGCGGGTCTGGTAAGCTTGAGTGAGGCCATTCCTCTCATCATGGGAGCGAACATTGGTACGACCGTAACAGGCTTGTTGGTATCTACCCTCGGATTTAACGTAGACGTATTGAAGTGGGTATTGCCACTTGTGGGCCTCACCTTGCCTTTGATGTTCTCTGGATTAAGGCGTTGGAGTGCCTTTGGAGAGGTATTCGTGGGGTTCAGCTTGTTGTTTGTGGGGCTTTACCTCATGAAGAGTTTTGTCCCAGACCTTTCTTCAAACCCCGATTTTTTGGAATACGTTGGGCGAATTGAAAGTGCAGGAATCTGGTCCATTTTGATTTTTGTACTGGTTGGTTTCCTCTTAACGATAGTTGTTCAGTCTTCCTCTGTGGCCATGAGTGTGACCTTGATTTTGGTTGCCAATCAAAACTTGTCCATTGAGGCGGCGGCAGCCATGGTAATTGGTGAGAATATCGGAACAACGCTTACCGCTTTTCTTGCGTCCTTGGTTGGAAATGTAAAGGCCAAACGAACGGCATTGGCTCACATCCTCTTCAATGTGATTGGAGCGATTTGGGTAGTGCTCACCCTTGACTGGTTCTTGGTTGGGGTCGAGTTTGTTCTAAAGATCTTTTCGCCAGAAGGATTTGCCAATCCTACGGCCGTGCCTTTGGGGCTGGCCTTGTTCCACTTCCTATTCAACTTGACGAATACCGTTCTTCTTTTGGTCTCTTTAAAATGGTTCATCAAGACCATTGAGGAGCTTTTGCCAAAGCGGAAATCAGAAAAAGGTTCCAGCCCAATCTTGAGCCGAAATTTGGTAGAGACACCAGAAATTGCTGTTTTGGAGGCTCATAACGGATTACATAAGTTGGGCGTTAGCTCAAGGGAAAATTTCCGTTTGATGGGGAAATTGTTGGTGGAGCAGGAAGTTGAAAGCGAGCAATTGCTTTATGAGATCAGGCAGGCCAAAGAGCGTCTTGATTTGTCTCAGTTCCAGCTTGGTGAGTTCCTCAGGGAGGTTGCTCAAACTAATACCACCCAAGAAACCTCTGGCCATTTGGTGGACATGTTCCATATGCTGAACGACTTTGAGCGAATTAATAGACTCAGCAACCAAGGAGCGTTGATTATTCGCAACAAGGATGAGGCTGAAATCCGTTTTAAAGGTTCATTAAGGGTTGGCCTTGCTGAACTCTTTGATTTGGTGGATGAGGCTTTCCTTATTATGAATGAAAACCTTCGTCCGCATGCACAAGTAAGCATGGAGGAGGCTGATATTCTTGAGGATCGTATTAATGATCTGAGGGATACGCTTCGTATCAAGCACTTGGAGCGTATTGGTAAGGGCAAGGATATGATTGAAAGTGGTTTGTTCTACAGGGATATTTATTCTGTACTTGAAAAAATCGCTGACCATATTTATAATATTGACATGGCCGTGGCTGAGCTGCACGGTGTGAAGAGGAACTTCTCCTTGGACGATCAGCTATAAGGTCTAAAAACAATTCAAGAAAGAATAAGCCTATGCGCAGTGGAAAAGCATTTTTAGTTGCCCTTTTATGCTTTATCGTTGGAATTGAAAGTTTTGCGCAAGGACATTCCTGCCCAGAGGATTTGTTCCCAATGGAACATCCCCAAAAGCGGTTGTTTGGTTACATGAACCTTTTTGGGGAATGGAAGGTGCAGCCAGTGTTTACGAAGGCTTTTCCATTTCGTGGAAAGACAGCCGTTGTTATCAAGGGTACAAAATACGGTGCGGTTGATTGCAAGGGCTATCTGGTTGTCCGACCAGAGTATGATGAAATCAGTTCATTTCTTGGAGGTATTGCATGGGTGCGCAAAGGGGAACTTTGGGGAGTTGTTCGGGAAGATGGAAAAGAGCTGCAAGCTCCATCTTTTAGTAAAGTAAGTGATGTGTCTCCGTTCAGTCCCTACGCTTGGGTAGAGCAGGAAGGGAAGTGGGGACTATTTTTAAAGGACAGTGCAACTTTTGTTATTCAACCAAAATACGAGGCTTTCCAGCCGATTAATGATAAACTCAGCTTGGTCAAGTTGGATGGGAAACTGGGTTTGCTGGAGCATCAGACAGGAACGTATCGTGTGGAGCCTGAGATGGATCATGTGATACGTGCATTTTCCCATCGACTGATTTATCATTTTGATGGTTCTTGGGGCATGATGACCGATCAGGGAAAAGTCCTGTTGACTCCAGAATATGATACGCTTTACCCTTTTCTGAGACGGGGAGTTTTACTTTCTAAGGAGGGAAAACAGGGATTGTATGATTCCTACGGACGAGAGATTTTGCCTTTGGCCTATGAAGAAATTCATCCTTTCTCCGAAGGACTTTCTCGGGTAAAGAAAAACGGCCAATATCAATTTGTGACAGCGAATGGTGTTTTTAAGGACATTAATCAATATGCTTATGCCGAGAATTTCCATAACGGCAGGGCCATTGTGGCCAAGGATGGCGTTTTTGGATTAGTGTCTCGCTATGGTGAGTGGACCACGGAAGAGTCATATTTGAATCTGAAGCGAGACTACGCTCATCCTTATTATGTGGGGGAAACGAATGCTGGCTGGAGATTCCTTTTGGAGGATGGCACTGCCTTAGATTTTGGTCCGTTCGAAGCTATTGTTGAGTCGGACCCTTCGCGATTTGTTAGGGTAAAGGAAAGTGGAAAATGGGGCTTTTTTGATCTCAAGGAGGGAAAGTTGGTGTTAGAAGCTGCCTATGATACCCTAATGGCTTATGGTTGTGGAGGAGCGATTGTTGGGAAGGAAAACCGTTTTGGGTTGTGGAAAAAGGATAAAGGGCTGGTCATTCCTTTGGAGTTTGATGGGATGGAATCCATGCTTGTCAAATCACGAGGGTGTTTCTTCAGGGTTCAAGAATCGGGATTGTTTGGGCTGTACAGTAGTCAAGGACAGGAGATTCTTTCACCTTCTTTTGCAGTGCTTTCCTGTTCGCCAGATGGTGTTGTCGCAGCCAAGGAAAAGTTGGATGACAATTGGGCTGAAGATGGGGCCATCTATGATTTTAAAGGAAATAGGCTTTCGAAGGAATATGGTAGAATCTCTCTTGCGGAAGGCTTTCCTTTGATGGTGGGTAATGGAAAAAAGCTGGGCTTGGTGAACCGAAATGGTCATGAGCTTTTAGCCCCAAAGTATAAGAAGCTGAAGGCCATTGGTGAGGGATATTTTGCCTTTAAGAAAGGGAAAGGCTGGGGAATTGTGGATGAAAATGGATTGGTGATTTTAGAGCCAGACTACAAGGAAATTGGGCTTTCCAGTGAACGTTGGATCGCCGTAAAACGCGAAAACGGCTGGGATTTTATCGACCACCGTGGCAAGTTCAAAACCGATTATGGCTTTGAGGAGGTGCAACCTTTTTCAGAGGGAGTTGCCTGTGCCAAGAAAAATGGTGAGTGGGGAACGGTGGACAAAAGAGGACGATTCAAGAAGGGTGGTTGCCCTTAAAATTCGTCATCATCCTCATCGTCGATCCAAGCCAAAGCGCCTTTCAATTCAGACACCGTGTGCATGTCTCCTTGGCTTTTACCAAGCTCGATTCCCTTCTTGTAAGTGATGATTGCCTGCTCAATATTACCCAATGCCTCATAGGTTTTCCCAGCTTGGTAATAAGTGGGCAGGTAATCTGAAAAATTTTTTAGCAACTGCTCGAAGTATTCTAAGGCCTTTTCAGGGCTTGACTTAACCTCTTCTAAACCAAGACCATAAATAGGGAAGGGGTCGTTAGGATTTTCCTCCAAATACTTTTTTAAGAGTTCTTTTCGAGCGTTATTCATTGTTGAAGTAGGGTTTTTTATGTTTTCAGGACTGGTTTTTGTCAAACAAAAACTAAGAAAACAAGTATAATTAGATGTTGAATTAAATTTTTTGTCCCTATGAAAATACTCGTCTGCATAACACACGTTCCGGACACCACATCCAAAATCTCTTTCTCAGGAGATGCACTTAACAAAGACGGTTTGCAATTCATCATTGGTCCGTATGATGATTACGCACTTGCTCGAGCCATTGAGCTCAAGGAGCAACACGGAGGCACCGTTACGGTTTTGAATGTTGGTACCGCTGAAACCGATCAAATTATTCGCAAGGCCTTGGCCATTGGCGCTGATGATGCCGTACGCATTGATGCTGAACCGACAGGTTCCTTCTTTGTGGCAAAGCAAATCGCAGAATATGCCAAAGATAAGGGCTTTGATCTGATTTTGATGGGCCGTGAATCCATTGATTTCAATGGCGGTCTGGTCCATGGTATGGTGGGTGAACTCCTCGGATTGCCCGTGGTGACACCTGTAATGCGCATGGATGTCGATGGCGGAAAAGCCAAGATGGAAAAGGAAATTGATGGCGGAAAGCAACAGGTTGAGGCTGAACTGCCCTTGGTTGCTGGCTGTCAGGAGCCTATTGCCGAATGGAAGATTCCAAGCATGCGAGGAATCATGTCGGCTCGCTCAAAGCCCTTGGAAGTCATCCCTCCAGTTGGTGTAGATACCAAGGTTGCCTTCAGTGCTTTTGAGGAGCCTGCCCCACGTAAAGGTTGCACTTTCGTTGATGCTGGCAATGAGAAAGAACTGGTTGACTTGCTTCGTAATGAGGCAAAAGTGATTTAACAGGTAGTGGGGTTGGGTCTAAGAAATCATCCCCGCTGACACTTGTTTGTGAATGATTTACTCACTTTTAAATCCTGTTAATTATGGCTGTTATTGCGTTTCTTGAAATAGAGGGTGGAGAGTTGAAAAAGTCTTCTCAAGAGGTTGCTGCTTATGCTTCTGCATTGGCAAAGCAAGTTGGAGAAGAAGGTGTAGGTGTTGTTGCTGAGGATGTTTCCTCAGTGCCGTCTTTCGGTCTTTCCAAGGTGGTAAAGGTTTCTTCCTGCACCGATGCGAAGGCGTGTGCCGAGGCATTGGCAAAAATTGCAGAGGAACAATCGGCATCCCTTGTGGTATTGCCGCATTCTACCTTTGCAGAATCCGTTTCCGCAATTCTTTCCATCAAATTGGAGGCTTCTGCCGTAACCAATGTGATTGGATTTCCAGAAACGGCTGGAAGTTTTGTAGTGAAGAAAGGTATTTATTCCGGAAAGGCCTTCACTAAGGTTACCCTGAATGGAGCCAAGAAGGTACTGACCCTTAAAAAGAATTCCTTTGGTGTAGGAGAGGCTGGAGCGGATCTCACTGTCGAGGCCAACGGAGCTACAGGTTCCGCAGATTCCCGAATTACAGTGACTGGTGAGGAAAAGGCTCAAGGCGATATTCTTCTCCCAGAAGCTGACTTGGTTGTTTCTGCTGGCCGTGGACTTAAGGGACCTGAGAACTGGGGCATGGTTGAAGATTTGGCCAAAGTATTGGGAGCTGCAACGGCCTGTTCGAAACCAGTTTCTGATGCAGATTGGAGACCGCACCATGAGCATGTGGGCCAGACAGGCGTGAAAATTAGCCCGAATTTGTATATTGCAATTGGTATTTCAGGTTCGATTCAGCACTTGGCTGGAGTTAGCTCTTCCAAGACCATTGTGGTGATAAACACCGACCCTGAAGCTCCGTTCTTCAAAGCTGCTGATTATGGAATAATTGGCGATGCCTTTGAAGTAGTTCCGCGATTGGTGGAAGCTTTGAAATAATTAGTGTTTATTATAAGATGAAAGAAGGAGGTAGGGATTGATGCTCTGCCTCCTTCTTTGCCGTTTCATTATTAACCATTTTTCTGCTGGTGGATAAGATTGAGTTGGAAATCCTTGGTTTGTCGTCAAGTCATACACAGACGGGCTCCTTTGCTTTGGTGCTTGGTGAAGTGACTGGCAATCGTCGTTTGCCTATCATCATTGGTATGTTTGAGGCACAAGCCATTGCGATTGAAATAGAGAAGATTACGCCTAACCGGCCAATGACGCATGATCTGTTCAAGTCATTTGCCGATGGTTTTGGGTATTCTGTGCAAGAGATCATGATTTCCAAGTTGAGGGAAGGGGTTTTCTTTGCGCAGATTATCGCCTCTGATGGAGAAAAATTGGTTGAGATTGATGCTCGTCCGTCTGATGCGATTGCCATAGGTATTCGTTTCAACGTGCCCGTCTTCACCAATGAGTCCATCATGTCGGAAGCGGGTATCGTCCTCAATGAAGGTGAGGAAGAAGAGGAGGAGGAAACCGAAGAGCATGAGGAGGATCTTGGAGATGAAGGAGCCTCAATCGATAGGGCTGTAAAAGAAATGGAGGAAGAAGCGGAAAAGGAATTGCAGCATTCTGAGGATTCCTTTGAGAAGTATTCCAAAAGTCAGTTGGAGGAGATGTTAGACGAAGCGCTCCATGAGGAGCGATATGAAGAAGCCGCAAAGATTCGCGATGAACTAAATAAGCGGGGTTGATTGTTGAATGACAAGTAAGGATACTTCAATTCTTTCTTGTCACTTGACTGAGTCTTTATGAAGCAAAAATTGAAAATTGCCGTTGTTGGCAGTGGCGTTGCAGGCGCTTCATCAGCCTTATTTTTTTCTTCTAAAGGCCATGATGTTACCGTTTTTGAGCGGGAAAAGAATCCACGTCCGGTAGGTGCAGGAATTATGCTTCAGCCTCCGGGGATTAAAATATTGGAGGAGTTGGGGCTAAGCCAAAAGGTTTTAGCATTGGGAACCCCTATCCATCAAATGGAGGGTTTTACTAGAAATGGCCGAAAGGTGATTGATCTTTCGCTGAAGCAAGGTCCTTTGTGTGGATTAGGTCTTCATCGTGGCGCTTTATTTTCCCTACTTCATGAAGAGCTGAAGGATAAAGAATTGCCTCTGATTTTGGGAGCTGAGATTGTTGGCTTGGAGGAAAAGGAAGGAGGAAAGAAAACCATTCGCTGCAAGGAGGGAAATATTTATGAGGGGTTTGACTTGGTTATTGTAGCCAATGGAGCTTCCTCAAAATTGAGAGAGGACCTCAAAATTACTCGAATTAGTAAGCGTCAAACCTGGGGAGCGATTTGGACTAAAGTGGCCCACGATAATAGTGAGCTAAAGAATTCAATTCACCAGATTTACCATAAATCGAAAAAAATGTTGGGCTTCATGCCCATTGGTAAGACATCTCCAGACTCTGAGGAATATGTCAATATTTTCTGGAGTATCCGGATGGATAAGTCAGAAGAGTGGCAGAAAGCAGGGTTGGAAAAGTGGAAAAAGGAGGTTTTGGAGCTTGCGCCTGAATACAAAGTTCTAATTGATAAGATTACATCGATGGAACAGCTAACCGTTGCTCCTTATCACGATGTTACATTGAGCCCTAGCCACTCTAATAGAGTTGTCTTTATTGGTGATTCAGCTCATGCAATGAGCCCTCAACTGAGCCAAGGAACTAGTTTTGCTCTATTGGATGCCAAGGTGTTGAGTGAGATGGTTGAGGCTCACCAGGACATTGATAAAGCGCTGGCGGCTTACAGTGTAGAGCGTAAAAAACAAGTAGGATATTATCAAACGATGTCCCGTTTGGTAACTCCATTGTTCCAATCAGACTATAAGGTAGATTGGTTTAGAGATTACGTGTTTAAGCAACTCTGTGGCATGAGGTGGACAAGTAAAATTGTGAGCAGCACAATTTTGGGTTACCGCGAGAGTTTGTTCCGGAATTTGAATGATGAATATTACATTTCATCATGAAATAAAGTAAGCTGAGCGATGCTCGGCTTTTTTTGTGCCCAAAAAATTATTTCAGCTCAGGCGGAAGATGTTTCTTTGTTCCAAAGAACGAAACAAATGAAGAAGCCTCGCGAGAAAAAGAATATGGGTGTTGTAGGCTATGGCGATTTTGCCGCCTTTTTTTTGCCTCACCTTCGACCTTATTTCAATATTGCTGTTTTTGATGCCAACCCAACACGAAGGGAGGAAGCCTCGTTTGCAGGGTTTAAGCCCTTGGAAACTTTGGCTGAGGTGGCAGATTATGAATTTATTTTTCTCGCGGTACCCGTTCAATATCTTGAGGATGTGCTGAAAGAGGTGGGGCCAATGGTGAAGCGTGGGACTGTGGTACTTGATGTTTCCTCGGTAAAAGTAAGGCCGGTGGAAATGATGATGAAGTATTTGGGGCCTGAAGTAGATATCTTGGGAACCCACCCACTGTTCGGGCCGCAAAGTGGTAAGAACGGGATTGAAGGGTTAAACATTGTACTTTGTCCTGTTCGCTCCAAATGGGGATTGATGATGGAGCGTTTCCTTGA
The DNA here is from genome assembly GCA_030431525.1 of Bacteroidia bacterium. Taxonomy (GTDB): domain Bacteria; phylum Bacteroidota; class Bacteroidia; order Cytophagales; family JAAEPT01; genus JAUIJC01. The sequence continues at coordinate 153,210 of JAUIJC010000003.1, forward strand.
TGTTGAGCTGAAATTGAATGTGCTGGTTCGGACGCCTGAACGTCATGATCAGCAAATGGCGTACGTGCAAGCTTTGACGCACTTTGTTGGTAGGGCAGTCAATGAGATGGACATTCCAGATGTGGAGCAAAAAACGCCAGCGTATCAGTACCTTTTGAATATCAAGAGGAACCTTGGTCGAGATTCCTTGGATTTGTTTATGACCATTGAGCGAGAGAACCCTTACGCTAAACAGGTTAGGGAAGACTTTATGCGTGAGCTTGCTGCCTTGGATGAAAAGATTGGTTAAGAAACCATTCGTGATAAAATGAAAAAGCCCCTTCCTCAAACTGAGGAAGGGGCTTTTCTTGTGTTTTCGAGGCAATTATAAATCAATGCTATTGGAAACGTTAAAGTGTTTTTTCACGCCGTCTCTAATTGACTTCTTAATGTTGTAGTCAAGGTCGTCTTGAACTTTGGCTTGGAAATTTGTTGACCCCGTGTAGTAAACGTTGTCTGAGTTTTCAGCCATTACAGTAAAGGAGTGGATTGGTGTTTTTTTCTCTACATCGAAAACGACGACTTTACCAAAATACAATCCGCCTTTGAATTCCTCTGAATTGGCAACCTCAGGATTCATTTGTAACAATTTACTGATGCAGAATAGATATTTGCTGCCCATAAATTGCTGTAAGTCCTCTGTGTTTAGGTGGTCGTAAGTAGTTCCAACGATTGAAGTGTCACCAGCGAAAGAAATTACTTTGCCCAAAAGTTTTTCGTTGTCGGTTGGGAAGCTCCCTGCTGTGATTCCAGAATCAAGTGCGTTGACAATCAAAGCATTGTATTTATCATCGCCATAGCTTTCTGGGAAGACAATTTGTTCCGCATCGTATTTGAACAGCGTGTCATCACTAATGGAAAGAGTGTCAGCAATTGAGCGAAGTTCGTCAATTGTCGAAATGCGGGCTTGTAGACCTTTCTGGTTGTCAACAATGAACTGTTTGGTTTCTTTGTTTTCAACTTTACGTTGTTCTTGTTGCTCGGCCCAGCGCTCTTTGTTTTGGTAGTCGCTAATCACGCCACCGATACCAGCTACAGCGCCACCAGCCAAAGCTGCCCAAAGGAGGAAGAATGTGTACCAAGGAGTACCAACCTTGAAGTTGCTTTCAATCACCTGCTTGATTTCAGCAGGCATTTCATAGAGGCTGTCGTCACCAGGTTTTTTGATGCCATAGAGTTTTCCAATGCTGAAAAATGGAATCCAGAACAGGTGGAAATAGCGTTGGCGAATTTCAAAGGTAATGCCCGACCAGCTTTCATCGGTCAAGCCTAATTGTGCTGGGGTAATGGATTTAATTCGAAAGTTGTTGTGTCCAAAAACAATCATGGTAGTGAGAAAAGATTAAGAAACGAAAAAGTGCCAGCAAACCGAGTTTGCTGGCACAATATTGTAAAAACTCAACGGTTTTTAAAAACCGATTAGCGCTTTTCCATTGGAACGTAGGCGCGAGGAGTAGCACCAGTGTAAATCTGACGTGGACGTCCGATTGGTTCGCCGTTGTCACGGAGTTCTTTCCACTGAGCAATCCAACCTGGAAGACGACCAAGAGCAAACATTACAGTGAAGAGCTCAGTTTTCAAACCAAGCGCACGGTAGATGATGCCAGAATAGAAGTCAACGTTAGGGTAGAGGTTACGGTCCTTGAAGTAAGGGTCGCTCAAAGCCTCTTGCTCCAAACCTTTAGCGATGTCCAAAACAGGATCGTCAACACCAAGAGCTTCCAATACGTCGTCACAAGCTTTCTTGATGATGCGAGCGCGTGGGTCGAAGTTCTTGTATACACGGTGACCGAAGCCCATCAAACGGAATGGGTCGTTCTTGTCCTTGGCTTTCGCCATGTATTTCTTAGTGTCGCCACCGTCAGCGTGGATAGCGTCAAGCATTTCGATTACTGCTTGGTTAGCGCCACCATGCAATGGTCCCCACAAAGCATTGATACCTGCAGCTACAGAAGAGTAGAGGCTGGCGTGTGAAGAACCTACGATACGTACAGTGGAAGTAGAACAGTTCTGCTCGTGGTCAGCGTGAAGGATGAGCAAGGTGTTCAACGCCTTAACAACTACTGGGTCGATCTTAAGATCGCGGTTAGGACGCTTGAACATCATGTAAAGGAAGTTCGAGCAGTAGTCCTTGTCAGTAGGATAGTTTACCGGAGCACCGATAGAGTTGGTGTAAGCCCAAGCAGCGATAGTTGGAAGCTTACCCATCAAACGGGCAATAGTGCGGTCAGCCTCTTCATCAGTGAAGTTAGGGTTCAACGCACCTGGGTAGAAAGCAGTCAAAGAGCTAACCATCGCAGAGAGAACGCCCATTGGGTGTGCGCTCGATGGGAAGCCGTCATAAATCTTTTTGAAGTCCTCGTGAAGGTTGTTATGCTTCATGATTCGCGCTTCAAAAGCTTCGAGCTGGCTTTGCGTAGGAAGCTCTCCATAGATAAGGAGGTAGGCGACCTCGATGAAAGACGCGTTTTCGGCAAGCTCCTCGATGGAGTAACCACGGTAGTGGAGGATACCTTTCTCACCGTCCAAGAACGTGATACCGCTCATGGTGGCGCCAGTATTCTTGTAGCCTGTGTCCAAGGTGATGAGTCCAGATTGGGCGCGCAACTTGGAAATGTCTACGGCCTTCTCTCCCTCCGTGCCTTCAACCACCGGCAACTGGTAGCTTTTGCCGTCGAAACTAAGTTCTGCGAATTGAGACATAATAGATTTATGCGTTTGAATTTTAAAAAGGCAAGCTTTCATTTATAGACAAAAAAATTTGTCTAAAACTCCAGAGGAATCTTACATCCAAAAAGGACAACTCCTCTGAAAAGTCGCTTGAAATTAACACAAAAAGATTTTTAAAAAAAGATGGGGCTTAAGACCTTGGGGGAATCCAATTTTACAATAAAAAGCTAATCCCTTGGTTTCCAACTTTTCATGCCTGTTTTGGGTACTTCTTACCACCCTTGTTTTTTCTTGTCCTAAAGGTTTTTCACAACCTGCTCAACGGCTTGTTTTGGGGTTTTACAATGTCGAAAACCTCTTTGACACCTTACATGATGCCGGCAAGCAAGACTATGAATATCTGCCACAGGGATATCGGGCTTGGACAGCCCAGCGCTATCAGCAAAAACTTCTGAATTTGTCACGTGTCATTCGGGCAATGAATGATTGGCAGGGCCCAGATTTGTTGGCGCTTTGTGAGGTGGAGAATCAAAGAGTGCTGCAAGATCTTCTAAATACTCCGCTGTTGAAGAATCAAGGCTTTTCCATTCTTCACCATGAATCGCCAGACCATCGGGGAATTGATTTGGCTATTATCTATCGGGCTGACAAATTTAATCTTGTTAAACAAAGCAATATTACGATAAAAATTGATTCGACAGGGTATTCCAAGACAAGGGATATTCTCTATGCAGTGATGAAGGTAAAGGACAGTGATGATACATTACATGTATTTGTCAATCATTGGCCTTCGAGAAGGGGTGGCGTTTCAGCGAGCGCTCCCAAAAGGAAGATAGCTTCGGAAACATTAAGGCTTCATTTGGATAGTTTGAGGAGTGTAAATCCAGCATGTAAGGTGGTGGTTTGTGGAGATTTTAATGATGGTCCTCAAGACGAATCAATGCTAAATCTGGCAAGTGGGGAGGATTCACTAATCAACTTGGCTTTGCCGCTTCATGCTGAGGGTGTAGGAACCTTGAAGCATGAAGGACGTTGGAACCTGTTTGACCAATTCCTTGTTTCCCCCAACCTTATGGGAAAAGATAAAATACAGGTTTCCGGTAGTCACCAACTGATATTTTCGCCTTCTTGGTTACAAGAAGAGGATGTGCAAGGAATTGGGAATAGGCCTTTGAGAACCTTTTCTGGCCCCAATTATTTAGGTGGTTACAGCGATCATTTTCCAGTGCTTCTCTTTATTCACTTTGAGAAGTAGTTATTGAGTGACTTTAGTCATGGTCAACTGAGGAAAGGTTTGCTAACTTGCCCAATAAGCAGGAAAATGTAATCGAATCTAGAACATGTACTTATGAGTGATACTACTCTCGGTAAGCAGAATCTCAAAGGAGATATTTTTGGGGGGCTCAATGCAGGTATTGTAGCCCTTCCCGTTGCTTTAGGATTTGGTGTAGTGGCTGGATTGGAACCCATTCACGGGCTCTATGGCGCTATATTTTTGGGCTTTTTTGCAGCAATATTTGGTGGCACCAAGACTTTGATCAGTAATCCCACCGGACCAATGGCGGTTGTAACGGCAGAGATTGTTGCTGGACTTGCCATGCGCGCCAAAGTGCCAGACGGTGCCTCTGTAGTGGATCGGCTGGAAGTGATTTTTCCATACCTCTTGGTCATTTTCCTTGTCGCTGGATTGATGCAAATTCTTTTTGGGGTGGTTCGCCTCGGAAAATTTGTGAGTTACATTCCAACCCCTGTGATATCAGGCTTTATGAGCGGTATTGGGGTGATTATCATCATCAACCAAATCAAGTCATTTTTAGGGGTTGATGCTCCGGTGAAGGGCTCTCTTAATATTTTGCTGGCTTTGCCAGAATTGGTAACCAAGGCTGATTTCACATCAGTTTTATTGGCCTCGACAACCATTGCGATCATTTACCTTTTCCCGAAAATCACCAAAGCAGTTCCAAGTACGTTGGTGGCCATTGTAGTCGTTACCTTGGGGGCAACATTCCTTGGAGTTGATAGCAGTTATCGCATCGGAAATATTCCGAATGCTTTGCCAACATTTAAGTTTGGTGCCATTGGCGATGGATTGACCAAGGTGTTTTCTGGACAGGATAATGAAATGCTTCAGTTTGTATTGGTTTCTGCCATTTATTTGGCGGCCATCGGTATGATTGATTCCCTGTTGACTTCCGTGGTGGCTGACAATCTGACGAAGACCAAGCATGACAGTAACCGCGAATTGATTGGTCAAGGTTTGGGCAATATGATTTCGGGAATGTTTGGAGGGATGATGGGCGCAGGTACAACGCCAGCTACCGTTTTGAACATCAATAGCGGTGGTAACTCTCGTTGGTCAGGACGAATCCACGCCATTGTGTTGGCTTTGGTGTTGGTAGTTGCAGCGCCTGTGGCGGCCTACATCCCAAAGGCGGCATTGGCTGGCGTGTTGATTCCGATAGGTATTTCCATTTTGGACTTTGAGGTATTCCGTCAAGTAAAGAAGATTCCACGCAATGACAATGCGGTGATGTTCGCCGTGTTAGGCTTGACAGCCTTCTATGATTTGATGTGGGCGGTTGCTGTGGGATTAATTATGGCTTCGCTCATTTTCATGAAGAAGATGGCTGACGTGGTGGAGATTGGTTCCCGAAGCACCAAGGTTGACCGTTTGGTGAACCAATTGATTGACAACTTTGAGAATGCCGAGGAGTTCCGCAAACAGGTTTATGTGAAGAACTTGAAAGGACCTGTATTCTTTGGCTTCGCCTCCCGTTTTGAGGACAGTATGGCCAATTTGAAAGGGGTGAAATGTGTGGTAATCAATATGGGCGAGGTGCCGTATATGGACCAATCGGGCTTGTACACCTTCAGGGATGTTGTTCAAGATTTATTGGACAGAGGTATCAATGTCTGTATTTCGGAATTGAACGACGATGTGATGAACCTTTTGGAAGGAGTTGGATTCATCCCGAATGTGATTGACGATAAACACGTGTTCTCTTCCGTTGAGGAAACCATTATGTGGTTGAATGAGCCTGGACACTTGGATAACCAGTTTGCGCTGGACGATGAGCTTTATATTCCAAGTGCCTACACACCAAATGGCGATGGCATCAATGATGAATGGGAAATTCGTAACATCGATAAATTCCCTGCCTCAGTGGTGAAAATCTTTAACCGTGAGGGCAAGCAACTCTTTGAATCGGAGGGCTATAAGGAAATGTGGGAAGGGGTTTATGAAGGACGTAGCCTCCCGAATGATACCTATCTGTATGAAATTGACCTTGGGGATGGAAGTGATGTTAAAAAAGGAAAAGTGACCATCTTCCGATAAGGAGTTAGAATAATGAAGAAAAGGCCAGCTCATTGCGAGCTGGCCTTTTTTTGTGTCATTTGCTGTAGGGGTAGACCTCAATGCTGTTGCATTAAGGTTCTAACAAGCCCTCCTGTAGTTTGTAAATGTCTGGTATTTTCCCTGTTTTCGGCGAGCCTTATTGTTATTTCTCGGGTTGCTTTTTCCTCTATTGGGCGGGACTTTGTTTTTTGAGCATTTTGCAATCAAGATTCTTATAATTTCTTCGGTATTGTTTTGAAAGAACAGCTTTACAATCCAATCCTTTAGGATTCCTAAGGAAACATTCCAATTGAAGCAGAGCTCTTTTTGTGGGGTGTTTCCATGTTGAATAGGGGAATTGATTATGCACTGTTTGATAACCATTGAATGGAGATTAGCTACAAAAATCATGGCGTGGAAGTCCTGTTTTATGGCTTCGGCCTT
>JAUIJC010000004.1 GCA_030431525.1 Bacteroidia bacterium
TGAAATTCCCTTCACAAAATTATAAAACACAAAGCCCGCTTGCTTCTCACAGCAAACGGGCTTTGTGTTTTACCCCTTTCCAAGGAATTTTTTGGGGAAGAAGAGCATGCCGAAACATTCTCCGTCTTCTTTGCTTAGGTGTCGGTGATGGGCTTGATGGGCACGTTTCATGGCCATGAGGTAGGGGGATTTGCTTTTCCGAAACCAATCAAAGCGTTGGTGGATAAACACCTCATGAAAGGTGAAATAGGCGATGCCATAGAGAGCGATGCCTGTGCCAATCCAAAAACGGTAGTCGATGCCGTGGAGCGAGCCAAAGATGAAACAGAGGGCGCTTGGGATGGCGAAGATGAGGAAAAAGGCATCGTTCTTTTCAAAGAAGCCAGGCTCCTTTTGGTGGTGGTCCTTGTGGAGGTTCCAAAGGAAACCGTGCATGACGTATTTGTGGGCGAACCACGCCACAAACTCCATGACTAAGAATGTGGCGAGAATGATTAGGCTATTGAACAGGTATTCCATGGGTGGTTAATTGTTCAGTTACTGAAATTATGCAGGCTGTCACCTGCCAACAGCCGGAGGCTTTGGCAGTGTGATTTATTTTTAAGTGATGTCCTGAATCATACCACACTGCCAAAGCTTTCAGCTGTTGGCAGGTGATATGATTCAGGATATCGCATTTTTATAAGCGTCAAGGCATCGTTGGCGAGAGGCCTTAAGATCAATCATGGGTTCTGGGTACTTGTCGGTGCCAAATTCAGGGACCCATTTTTTGATGTATTCGTTGTCTGGGTCAAACTTCTTGGCCTGTGTGATGGGGTTGAAGATACGGAAGTATGGGGCGCCATCGCAACCACATCCAGCCACCCATTGCCAGCCTCCATTGTTGGAGGACAACTCGAAGTCCAAGAGTTTTTCGGCGAAGTAAGCTTCTCCCCAGCGCCAATCAATCAGCAGGTTTTTACAGAGGAAGCTGGCGACAATCATGCGCACACGGTTGTGCATATAACCCGATTGGGTGAGCTCTCGCATGCCTGCGTCCACGATGGGAATGCCCGTATTGCCAATTTTCCAGCGTTCAAAAGCCTCCTCGTCGTTCTGCCATTTGATAGTGGCGTATTTCTTTTTGAATGGCCCGTCCACCACATAAGGGAAGTGGTGGAGAATCATCATGTAGAATTCCCGCCAAATCAACTCATTCACATAAGTCTCCCCTTGTTTCAAGGCCTGCCGAAAGAGCTCACGAATGGAAATGGTGCCAAAGCGAAGGTGAACTGAAAGCCGTGAGGTGCCGTTTTGGGCTGGAAAATCACGAGTTTCCTTATAATGCTGAATAAGCTTGTTGGAAACTGAATCGCTTGGGAAATTATAATCCTTTTCCTTAAAGCCAATGGATTCCAATGTTGGTGGCTGTCGGAATTCCAGCTTGGCCATCTGATCCAAGTGGTTTTCGCTTGGGAAGGAGGGAAGCCCTTTTGCGTTAAGGGTTGTTTTCCACTTTTTGCTGTATGGTGTGAAGACCGTGTAAGGGTCGCCGTCATCTTTCATTACTTCATCCTTTTCAAAGACCACTTGATCCTTGAAAGTATTGAAGGTGATGTCCTGTTTTTTGCAAAAAGAGGCAATGGCTTCATCACGTTTGTTGGCGCTTGGCTCGTAATCGTGATTGGTGAACACGGCTTCGATGGCTTCCTTTTGGAGAAATTCAGGAAGGACCTCTAATGGGTCGCCATGCAAGACCACCAAAGAGCTGTTGTGCTTTTTCAGCTCGTTGTTGATTTGGTGGATGTGTTCAGAAATGAAATTGATGCGCGCGTCTTCGGGGTTTTCCAAATCATCCAAAATGGTAGTGTCATAAATGAACACAGGAACCACCTCTTTGCAGGATTGAAGGGCTTGGAATAGTCCGTGGTTGTCATTGAGGCGTAGGTCGCGACGGAACCAGAATAGACCGCGTTCGAACTTCATGGATACAGGTAGGATTTGAGGGCTTGTGCTGATGGGTCGTTACCTTTCGAAAACGTCGTCCGCCAGTTGGCGGACGACGCTAGGGACAGCCCGCAGTAAGTATGCTTTGTCCCTAGCGGTAGGTTTTATACCTACCGACGGCAGGGAAGGAGATAATTTAAACTTCCATTCCACGCTCTTCCAACAATGCCTTGACCTTAGGGAACAAATGCTGAAACCAAATGGTAAAGTTGTCTGGGAACTCATTGAGCTGGTTTTCTATTACCTCCGTGCGCTCATAGCAATAGTCATAAACCTCTTCTGGATTAGGTTTTGGAAGTTCGTCGGTGATGCCGATGAAGATGTGGTCCAGCTCGTATTCCGTCAATTCATTGTCCAATACGGCTTTGTAGATAAAGCTGAATTGGTGCTCCACCTTGCAAGACATCCCCATTTCTTCCTGCAATCTGCGGGCGGTGGCATCGTCCAAAGATTCTTGTGGCTTTGGATGACTGCAACAGCTATTGGTCCACAAGCCACCCGAGTGATACTTGTCAAAGGCACGCTGTTGGAGCAACCATTCCCCTTTGGAATTGAAGACAAATACGGAAAATGCGCGATGTAGCTTCCCCTGCTGGTGCGCTTCCAATTTATCGGCAAGGCCAATTTCTTGGTCCTGTTCGTCGACGAGAATCACTTGGTCCATTGTCATTTCCATTGGTTTAGAAAAGTTTCCTCCTCTGGGGTGCATTTGCTGTTTTTCAGCAAGAAAAGTGATGCAACCCGTTGAAAGGAAGGGTTCTTATAGTTTGCGAGTTTTTCAAAAATGATTTTCCTGTCTTCAGCCAAATGTTTGTTGTAGCCTAAGAAGCTTGGAGCCTTTAGCTGAATACTGTACCGAATAAAGCGAATTTCTGGATTAGAAGCATCTTCTGAGATGGCTTCATCAATTTCTGCAGTTCCTTTGTTAAAGCTACTCAGTTTGGAAGTAGGCGCCCAAAGGTGGTTGGCCAAGATGACAAGCCCACCTCCGTGATAAGCTTTTTGCAAGGCCGTGGAGGCGGAAGCTGTGCTTTGAATCAATTGGTCGCAAGAACTCCGATTGTTTTCTGCAAGTTGATAAAGCTCCAGCCAATTCACGGCATTGTCCGCATTGAGCTGGAAGGGCGCCATAAGTGAGCAAAGGATAAGAAGGAGAGAGGCAAGGAAATTCAACTTCATAATAGATTCAGCTTGTGCCTTAGGAACACAGTTGTCAACAGTCCCAGTTTTCTACTATTCGGAATACGAATGCGTTCCTGTAGCAGTGTGGAAGCTTGTGTTGACTTGATTTTTTGGAAGAGCTTATAGTAGTACAAGTAGGCCAAATAGACACCGAATTTGGCGGATTTTGGAAGTTCCAAAATGCCCTTGAAGCCATCCTGAAAGTCCTTGGCGATATCTTCCTCAATGCGTTTTTTGGTGCTTTCGTTCAATTTTCGGGCGTCGATATCTGGAAAGTAAGTTCGGCCCAAATCCTCCACATCAGCTTTGAGGTCACGCAGGAAGTTGATTTTTTGGAATGCCGAGCCGAGGCGCATCGCTGGATGCTTTAGGCGGTCGTATTCTTGTTGGTCGCCATTGCAGAAGATTTTCAAGCACATCAAACCAACTACTTCAGCTGAACCAAGGATATAGGTTTCGTAAGCTTTTTGGGAGTAGTCGATATCCTCCAAATCCATTTCCATGCTTTGGAAGAAAGTCTCAATCAGCTCCAAGTCGATGTCGTATTTGTTGACTGTGTATTGCAAGCTGTTCAATACAGGGTTCAAGCTGATGCCCTCCTCAATGGCCTTGTAGGTATCCTTCTTGAATTCCGTTAGGAGTGCCTTTTTATCAAAATCATGGAAGGTATCCACGATTTCATCCGCCACGCGGACAAAGCCGTAGATGTTGTGGACGTCTTGGCGGATAGAAGGGCCAAGGCATCGGATGCTCAATGAAAAGGATGTGCTGTAGGTGGTAGAAACCGTTCGGCTACAGTCTTGAGATACTTTGTCAAACAGTTGCTTCATGTGGAAAGTGTTTTTCAACCTCAGAGGCTACAACTTGACCTGAGATGAGTGATGGAGGAACGCCAGGACCTGGAACGGTAAGCTGGCCAGTGTGGAAAAGGTTGGAGACCTTCTTGCTTCGCAGAGAAGGTTTTAGGTTAGCAGTTTGAGTTAATGTATTGGCCAAGCCATAGGCATTGCCCTTGAACGCATGGTAGTCTTCAATGAACTCCTTATGCGCATAGCTTTTTTTGTAAATGATATGGTCTCGGATGTTTGTCTTGGTCTTTGCCTCCAAGCGGTCGAGCATCATATTGAGGATACGCTGGTGTTCTTTTGGATTATCCGATAATCCTGGGGCTACAGGAACGAGTAGGAACAGGTTTTCTTTTCCCTCAGGAGCCACGGATGAATCTGTTTTGGAAGGGCAACAGGTGTAGAAGAGTGGGTTTTTAGGCCATGCGGGCTCATCATAAATTTCAGAGGCATGCCCATCAAAATCCTTGTCAAAGAAAAGGTTGTGGTGTTCCAAACCAGGGATTTCCTTGTCCACGCCCAAATAGTAAATCAAGGAAGAGGGAGCCATTTTTCTGTTCTCCCAATACTTTTCTGAATAGCTTCTAAACTCAGGGGAAAGTAGTTGCTCACAGTGGTGGTAGTCTGCTCCGTTCACCACCAAATCACATTCGAATGTTCCGCGCGTGGTTTTAACTCCTATGATTTTTTTGCCTTCGTAGAAGAACCTCAATACCTCGGCATCCGTGACCACGTTTACGCCTTGCTCCCTGACGACAGTGACCATGCCCTCGATGATTTTGTGCATGCCACCCATTGGGTACCAAGTGCCCAGTTTGATATCCGCATAGTTCATCAAACTATAGAGCGCAGGAGTATCAGCAGGTTTGGCACCAAGGAACAACACAGGAAATTCAAGCAATTGGATTAACCTGCTGTCCTTGAAGTAATGGCGGATGTGTTTCGCGATGGAGCTGAAGACCTGAAGCTTGAACACTCCTGTGGCCAATCGCCAGTCGAGCAGTTCTGTGATGGATTGCCCTGGTCTATAAACCAAGTCATTAATGCCTACCTCATACTTGTATTTTCCTTCGTCGAGGAATTTCATGATGGACTCACGGCTTCCAGGTTCCAAGCGTTCGCAACATTCCAAGAATTCTGCAAAGTCAGCTGGAATCTTTTCAGTGCTTCCATCTTGGAAAAAGACTTGATAGGAAGGGTCCAAGCGTTTGAGCTGGTAGAAATCACTCACTTTGTAACCAAAGCGGTTGAAGTATTTTTCAAACACCTCTGGCATCCAATACCAGCTTGGTCCCATATCAAAGGTGAATCCTTGGGCACTGAACTTACGTGCACGCCCACCCAGTGTGGCGTTCTTTTCAACTAAAGTGACTTGGTAGCCTTTTTGGGCAAGACTGGCTGATGCCGAGAGTCCGGCAAAGCCACTTCCAATCACAACGACTTTTTTGGTCATAGAGCAAAGGCTTACAATGGCAAGAGAAATCTATAAGGAACACAGATGAATCTTACACCTGTATAAAAATAGTATTGTTTAATGAAAAAGTAAAAAAGTTAAACAAAAACTAATCGTTAAGTCGACCAGTTTTTGATGGTGGATTGAATTTCAGATAGGGAATCCAAGAGCTGGAAATTCTTTGGCAACTCGAGTTTAGGTTCCAGTCCAAAGGCAGTTTTTCCTGAGATATGGAATTCAACATCCTTAAAATCAGTCGAAAGGGCGTTGATGTAGGCTTGGCAATCTTCAGTGGTCATGGTGGTGATCAATGCAAAAATGGCTCTCGTAAAGGGCCTGACAGCATAAACTTCCTTCAAGTCATTATATGGAACTGCGGAACCCAAGTAAATGGAAGGCACTCCATTTTTTCGGAGTAAATAGTTGTAAAAAAGCAGTCCCATCTCATGTTGCTCATGTTCAGGCAAAAATAAAAGAACGGAGTTCGCGTCGTTTTTTACAAATTTAAGTTGCTCAGTTTCAAAGATTATTCTGTTGCGAATGCAGTTGCTGATGAGGTGTTCATGGGCGGGAGTGATCTTGTGGGTTTGCCAAAGGATGCCGACCTGATTTAGCAATGGGTAGAGGACTTCGACGACCGTGGTTTCAAAGCCAATCTTTTTGACGGTGCTGTTTAACGATTTTACAAAACCATCTTCGTCGAGATTAAGAGTAGCTTCCACCAGTTGGTTGATATACGGCTGGTAGGAATGTTGGCTCGAGGAAATGTCATCAATGGTTTGATGAATTTCCTTTTCGGACATGGCCGTAATCTTGGAAATCTTATAGCCTTGCTGGTTGAGCAGAGCCACGTTCAGGAGCTTCTTTAAATCCTGATCGGAGTATATACGTATGTTGGTGTCGGTTCGGATTGGGTCGAAAAGTTGATAGCGTTTTTCCCAGATGCGAATCGTATGCGCTTTTACTCCTGAAAGGGTTTCGAGGTCTTTGATTGAGTAATTAGCCATGAGTAGTTTCAGGAGATATTTGTGATTGTTTGAAGTATTCGTAAATGCTCGTGTTCATCATCAACAGGAGCAGGGCGTAGATGGTGTCCTCCACGGGAATGGTGCCGATGCGCAGGCCAAGGTTTTCGGCATTGTTGTACCAGACCACTTCCTCCTCGATGAAACTTCCTGTAAGCACACCGTTGACAATGAGGAAGGGGATAAGGCTAACCAAATAGGCCAGAAAGAATCGTCCCAAATAGGACGGGTTTTGATAAGCCTGAAAGGCCACATAGATTCCAGCTGAAATGAAGGTCAGGCTTGTGTACCATCTCGGCATGAAGAACAGCCCAAGGGCCATGAGCGTAGCGCTCAGGCCCCAAGCAAATGGTCGGGCAATGTTTCCCAGTATGTCCTTTTTCACGAAGTAATTGAGCACCTCATAGGTGAAGAGGCAGGCGTAAGGCACTGTCAGGAAGAACAGCCATTCTTCGATGGGAAGCCCAAAGGCCTCTATGCCCGTAAGATGTTTTGGGTTGAAACCCCAGACGCCCATCTCGGTGAACCAAATATCCCAAACAATGAAAATTGCCCCTGGGATAGAAATTCCCCACAAAAGCCCTTTCCACTGCTTGGCGAATTGAATCCTAGACTCAAAACTGCGAACCAAGGGAAAGGAAATGGTGAGTAGGTTTATGAGCAAATAGGTTGACATGCTTACGGACATAAAAACGAGAAAGTGCCTCTCATACATTGAGGGGCACCTTCAAGATAAACAGAAGGACGAAATTAATGGGTTTTCACTTTTGCGCGAAGGTCATGGAGCAAATTGTACAACCCAAAGAAGGTGCGGTTCATATACAAGAAGTGTTTGGAACCACGGTTCGCATTGTATTTCCTAAGCTCTGACTTTTGTCCGTATTTCTCACCCAAGGCCACTAATTGTTCGAAATAGCTGGCATCTCCGAAGTCGAATTCATCGTGATGGAATGGCATTCCAAAGAGGTTGAGCATCTCATGGAACATGCCAGTGAAGAAGTTGATTTCCTCCTCGGAATCATCTTCTCGTAGGATTTCCAGCTTTCTGAGGTTCTTGTCGAATTTTTCTTGGTCGTGTAAATAGGCTGGTTGGGTCAACTCAAAGTAAGGCTCGTAAAAGTCTTCAGGAATTTCTTTGATACACCCAAAGTCGATAATGCCCAATTTATTGTCATCGGTGATGATGAAGTTGCCAGGGTGCGGGTCGGCATGCACTTTTTTGAGGGAGTGCATCTGGAAGACGTAGAAGTCCCAAAGCGCCTGACCCAAGGTATTGCCCAGTTCTTGGTCCTGATTTTCCTTACAGAAATCTGAAATCTGCCTTCCTTCAAGCCAGTCCATGGTGATAATGCGGTCGCTGGACAATTCTGGGTAGTAGGTAGGGAAGGATAAGTTGGAAATATGTCTACAAGCCTGTGAAATCTCCATGCTCCGAGTCACCTCTAATTGGTAATCAGTTTCCTCGGTCAGCTTTTCTTCCACCTCCAAGAAATACTTCTCGGCTTCCTTACCCTTCAGGTTGAACATCCGAACAGCGAAAGGCTTCACGATGGCTAAATCGGATTTAATGCTGTTGGCTACGCCTGGATATTGGATTTTTACGGCCAATTTTTTTCCGTCCTTTTCAGCTTGGTGCACCTGTCCAATGCTCGCCGCGCGCACGGATTCAGCCGTGAAATGGTCGAAGAGTTCCTCAGGGTAGCATTTGAAATACTTGTGGAAGGTCTTTCGAATCAAAGCGCCTGAGAGGGGAGGCACGGAATATTGCGAGAGCGCAAATTGGTCGGTATAAGCTTTTGGCAAAATGCTCTTTTCCATGCTCAGCATCTGCGCGACTTTCAGGGCACTACCTTTCAGCTCCTTCAGGCCGTCATAGATGTCATGGGCATTGGATTCATCGAGGCGTTCACGGGCTTCCTCTTCGGATTTTACCAGTTTGTTTCCGTAGTAGGACAAGTAGTTACCGCCTACTTTTACTCCTGTCTTGACGAGGTTGGTAGCCCGTGCGATTTTTGAGGTCGGTATCTTGTCTAAGCTTTTCATAGGAATCGGTTCATTTGTTTGCCCAAGAACTTCCCGTAGTCCAACATGCTTTTGAGGGCAGGGTTTTCCTTGATGTCGAAGAACACTCGGACAGATTTTTCGATGAAAGCGTCAGTTTCCTCAAAACCTTGGGAATCGTCTTCCAACCAGAATTTCAACAAGCTCAAGAACTGAATCCACAAACCTTCGTCGCTGAGTTTGTCCAACATTTCAGTTGGAATCATATCAGGGAGGTCCTGCTTGGAAGCCAAGCTGATTTCATGAAAGAATGGCTTTAGGGCCATTTTCAAACCCTTGAGTTGGGCCAAGCCTTTCATGGACTTGTCTTGAAGGATGAAGAGCAGATAGCTTCTGTTCAATCCAAAGTTCCCGAATAGGGTAAAATAGAAGGTGAGGAGCTTTTCCTTGGCAGGCCATTCCTCGTAGGCCTCATTTTTCTTAGCTAAGGCCACAGTCTTTTCCACGAAGGATTCCCAGATGGCCAATTCCAAGTTTTTGAATGAGCCAAAATGCTTGTAGAAGGATTCCTCCTCGGCACCGTGGCTTTTACAAAACTTATATACAGAAAGGGGGCGTTTTTCCTCTTCAAGCACATAAGTCATATAGCTTTCGATGAATTGCTCCTTGGTCATTTGTTTAATGTTAGCGTGTAATTATTAAACAATATACTCTTTTCAAGGGTTCGATTCAATTTATCTTTTGGGAATTATTGAAATCGCCCCCTTTGAACACGGGGCAAAAAAATAGCCCTTACTTGTTGAACGTAAGGGCTTTCGGAAAGAATCTCGATTTTGGAGGATTTTATAACACCAGTTGTAAACTGGCAAAAAACAGGGCCTGAGCGCCTAACACCCAAGGGGAAAGGCGGGAATTGGGAGTGGCGGTATGCATCAAAGGCTGTAAGGCCAAGGCAATCAAGAACCAGCCAATAAAGTTCTGGACAGGAATGTGGTTGTCTTGCCACTGCCAAAAGTCCAATTGGATGGCGATGGGTTCAATGAGGAAATCCAAGGAGACCATTATTCCTGCACCAATCGGGTATTTCAGCCATTGGAATTTTTTCCAGTTTTTGGTGAGATGCTGGGCGCAATAGGCCGAGGCATACACAAGGATAAACCAATTCACCCCGATGATAAGCGGTACTTCGGCGACTTTGAATCCCAAGTTTTTACCGTAGTGGTAGGTCCCGAAAATGGCACCAGTGTGGACGCCAATCACCTCAGCCAAATAGCCAATTAAGGCAACAGCCGATCCAACCAGAAGTAGTTTTTTTGTTGTTCCTTGGTGGTTGACGACAAGAATGCCCAACGTCAACAGGAGATTCATGGGGCTCAAGAGGGCGAAAAGGTCATGGAATGGGCTGGCCAGTCCAATGACTCCCACCAAGTGGAAGAGGAGCAAAATAAAAACCGACCACTGTTCTTTGCTGAGGCTTAGGCCTCTTTCATCACTTCGGTACATATTTTCGCTGATAAAAGGCTTAGGGGAATTCCTCCGCCAGGATGAACGCTTCCCCCACAAAAGTACAAGCCTTTGATGGAAGAGCTGAAATTTGGGTGACGGAAGAAGGCTGACATTTGGCTGTTGGAGCTTGTACCGTAGAGTGAGCCTTTGAATGAAGAGGTTCTTTCCTGAATCATGGGCGGGCTCAACACATCTTCAGTTTCGATAAGGCTTCGGACATTTTCCCCCAAGATGCGCTCCAATTTATTGAGTATATTTTCTCGCGTCTTCGCGATGAGGGAATCCCAGTCCTGACCTTGGTCGCAAGGCGCATTAACCATGACAAACCAGTTTTCGCAACCTTTTGGAGCATCCTCAGCATTGACTTTAGAGCTGATATGGATGTAAATGGTTGGGTCGTCAATAAGGGAGAAGGTTTCGAATAAGGCTTCAAATTCCTTTTGGTAGCTGTCGCTGAACAGGATGTTGTGGACGTCCAGCTGAGGGAATTCCTTTTTGATGCCCCAGTAGAAGATAAGGGCGGAGCTGGAGCGTTCTTGCTTCAGAATATGAGCGGGAGCTTTTTCGTTTGGAAGCAATTTTTGGAAAGTAGGCACTACATCCATATTGCTGACCACGCTGGAACCGAAGTGATTTTTGCCTTTAGCTTTTATCCCTATGGCCTTATCATTTTCCAAAATGATTTCCTCTACGGGAGAATTGTAATGGAAGGTAACACCCAAGTCTTCGGCCAAAGCCACCAAGCTGTCCACGATGGAGCGCATGCCCTTGGTAGGAAAGAAGGCTCCTTGGTTGAATTCGAGGTTGGGAATGACATTGAGGATGGCTGGGGCCTTGTAGGGGTTGGAGCCGTTGTAGGTGGCATAGCGGTTAAACAACTGCACCATTTTAGGGGTGGAGAAGGTCGTGGTGTTCGCACCGTTCATGGACTTGTTCAAGCCCAAAAAAGGAAGGTGAGGAATGGCTTTCAAGGTGTCCTTGGAAAGATAAGTACTGAGCTTGTGCAGTGATTTTTCTAAGAAGACAGGACTTGTTAGAGCGTAGTCACGAGCTGATTTTTCAAGGAAGTCCAAAGTGCTTTGGGCAGGTTCGCCCAATACTTTTTCTGCCTCTTGTGCAAATGATTTCGGATTTGCCTCAGCTTTTAGAAAGGTCTTATCTTCCCAAAAGTAATGGCAAAGGGTATCCAGTTTTTTGTAGCGGAAATAGTCTTTTGGATTTCTTCCCGCAAGCGTGAAAAGTTCTTCAACCAGTTCAGGAAGTGTGAACAGGGAAGGCCCTTTGTCAAAGCGGTAGCCTTCACTTTCCCAAACGTCCAATTTGCCTCCAGCCTTGGAGGAAGCCTCAAAAACATGTGGTTTGTGGCCTTTAACGGCCAATCGAATGGCTGTAGCGATGCCCGCAATGCCCGATCCAATGATTAGTGGTGAAGACTCCATAGGATTACAAAATTACACAGGAAAGGAGAATTGTGCATTGGGCAAAAAAATAGGGTTAACTCCACATGGAATTAACCCTTTATAATTTTAGTCCTTTGAGACTATAAATCTTAATCGTTGTCGTCCTCAGTATTGCCCATCAAATAAGCCTTGATGAAGTCCATCAAATCACCGTCCAAGACGTTTTGAACGTCGGTGCGCTCATGGCCTGTACGGGCGTCCTTGATGAGTTTGTATGGGTGAAGGACGTAGTTACGGATTTGAGAACCGAAGTCGATGGCTTTCTTGCCCGCTTCAATTTCAGCACGCGCTGCGTTACGCTTTTCCACCTCGGCTTGATAAAGCTGAGATTTCAACATCTTCATCGCATGGTCCTTGTTGGCCAACTGCGAGCGCTCAATCTGACATTCGATGACGATGCCAGAAGGGGCGTGTTTCAAACGAACGGCAGTTTCTACCTTGTTCACGTTCTGACCACCAGCACCACCAGATCGGAAGGTATCCCAAGAGATATCCGATGGGTTGATGTTAATCTCAATGGAGTCGTCAATAACAGGGTAGACGTAGACCGAAGCAAAAGAAGTATGGCGACGTCCGCTGGAATCAAACGGAGAGATACGCACCAAACGGTGAACACCGTTCTCACCTTTCAGGTAGCCGTAAGCGAACTGTCCCTCAAATTCCAAAGTAGCGGATTTGATACCTGCTGTTTCACCTGGCTGGTAGTTAACCTCACGAACTTTAAAACCGTTCTTCTCACCCCACATCAAGTACATGCGGTAGAGGAATGAGGCCCAGTCATTACTTTCTGTTCCACCAGCTCCTGGAGTGATTTGGAGGGTTGCACCTAACTGATCTTCCTCAGCCGAAAGCATTTTTTTGAACTCCAATTCTTCAACAGCCTCTTCAGTGTTTTCAAAGGCTTCACGGACTTCTTCCTCAGAGGATTCGCCCATTTCTTGGAATTCTTTCAAGGTCTCAAAGTCACCGAAGTTCTCGGCAATGGCATCGTAAGCTTCTACCCAAACCTTCTTCTCACGAATTTTTTTGAGGTGGACTTCCGCTTGTTTCGGGTCATCCCAGAAATCAGGTTGAAGGGTAACTTCTTCCTCGTTTTCAATCTCAATTTTCTTCTGGTCGTATTTGAGGTAGTCCTTCAGCGCCTCGATGCGAGCTTTAAGGTCCTTGATATTTTCGTGCGTCATTGGAGACAGTCTTAACAGTCGGTCTGCTTGGGCAATTAGTGCCTATGCAAAATATTTGGCGAAGGTACGAAATTAGCCTGAAATGGAATGAATGGAAGTGGGCTGTCGATACAGACTTTAGAGGGGAGACATTAGCACCAAGCAGAGCTAAAGTCTAATGTCTATTTACCTCTCATGGATTCCAAGGGATTTCAGTGGCATTCAATCGTTTTCCTTGGTATCGCGCCAACGTGAAAAGGTAATCCGACAAGCGATTGAGGAATTGAATAATCAGCGGGTTAACCAATTCAATCTCGCTCAAGGCTACACAGCGTCGTTCAGCACGGCGGCAAATGGTACGTGCGATGTGCGTGTGTGAAACAGTCGGGTGTCCGCTTGGAAGGATAAAGGCGGTCATGGGTTCCAGTTGCTTATCCAGCTCATCAATGGCCTTTTCCAGCGTTGGAATCAGTTCATCTGAGAAAGGAGGTAAAGCGAGCTTTTGGTTTTCAGGATCGGCCGCCAACAAAGATCCACAGAGGAAAAGTGTGTTTTGAACACTTATAAGCAATTCTTTGATGGGTTTCTCGGTTTCCAAGTCGAGGACGAGACCCAAATGGGCATTAAGCTCATCGATGGTTCCATAGGCTTCGATGCGAAGTTCTCCTTTCGAGATTCGTTTTCCTCCCCAAAGTGAGGTACTGCCTTTATCGCCTGTTTTGGTGTAGATCTTCATAATCTCAAAAGTATAATGCTTGTGGCTGTTTTTATAGGTTAGGAAGTTGTTTTTTGACCACGGAGAGAAGGAGGAAAGGAGGCATTTTTTGTCAAAAAGGAGATGCTTCGCATTTAGAGAAAGGGAGGTGTACGGGTCTCTCTTTCTCTATAGAGGTTTTACCTCCTCTCCTCTAAACTACCATTTGCTCCCTTTCTCCTTCTCTCCGTGGTTAAAATTAAATAGCAGTTGCCTGGCTTATAAAGTGAGGTAAAATAAAAACCCAGACTCCAATGGAATTGGAATCTGGGTTTTGCAGGGAGCACAGTGGGTTAAACTCCAAATTGTTGGAGATGGTGGTTCAAATGTTTGTAGGTTACCCAACCAACTTCTTCCTGAGTCATTTTTCCAAAAAGGGGGTGTTCCAATTCACGGTCTGGATGTTCCATCATGTCAGTCAAGGCCTTTAACAGACGGGATTTTTCTGTTTCAAAGTCTTTTTGTGACTGTTGGAGGTATTGTGGATGTGTCTTTGTGCCCCTGGGGAAGGGCGAATTACTGACGACCATTTTTCGGATAATCCCTTTAAAGAGTTTGATAAGGAAAGAGGTGCCGTTTAGGGGCTTGCCGTTCATCACTTCTTGAACTTCAGAACAATGGGCAAGCATTTGGGCGACATCCATTTTTCCCCATTCGGGAGAACTGTTTTGGGTAAGTGCCTCAATACGAAGAAGACATTCTTGATAGACCTGTGGGTCGAAAAGGCTCTTGTGTGTGTGTGTGTGCATCTGAATAGGGGGGGTCCAGAATATAGCCTTTGTTCCAGTCAAATCTATGTGTTATGCCGTCTCCTCTTCCAAGATCTTAGCCTCCTCTAAACGCTGTTCGATGTATTCCTTAGGGGTAGTGCCAGTGATGGCCTTAAAGCTGATATAGAAATTGCTTTTGGAAGAAAAACCCGAAATGGAAGCGATGTAGGGGATGGTGTATTTGGAATAAGAGTCTTCGCTGTTCAGGTGCGTTTTGACCTGTTCGATGCGTAGGTGGTTCAGTAGTTGTGAGAATGATTTTCCATAGTTTTCATTGATTGTGGCCGATAGGTAGCTTCGGTTGGTGTTGAGTTGTTTAGCCAACTTCTCCAGGTTAATGGAGGAGTCGAGGTAGAACTGATTTTCGATGAGTTTTTCAATCTGCTCAATGAGTTTTTTTTTCAGTTCATTTGGAACCTTGTTTTTAAATGGTGTCTCCATTTTTCTCTTCTTTCTCCTGTGCTGCCAATCCGCATTTTAGGGATAAAGTCACGATAAAGTGTCTTCCCGCAAGAGGGATTATGTGTGCGGTCATAAATTGAGTGTGAGTGGTTGGTTGCGCAAAGTTAACGGATATTGATATTTTTAGAAATTTGAGGACTATTTTAAGAAAAAGTCCAGGATTGTAAATCCCTAATGTTTTTTTGATGTACTTACAACCGATTGATATTCAGGGGTTAGATTGATAAAAATGGACTTTGGTAGTGCTTGATGATTTTTGGAAGTTTTGAAGTGCACGTTCTAACTTGTTGTTATTATGTGATTTCGCTAAAAATTGACCCGTTTTGACTCAAAAAAAAGCCCTCCAAAACAGGGTGTTTTGGAGGGTTGCAAAGCATTTGGTTAACAATTAGTTAACCTTATTTTGAGATGATTATTTTCTCAGAAAGTGTGCCGTTTGAAGTATCCATTTTTAGGACATAAATCCCGTTTTGAATGTCTGAAAGATTGATGGAACCGCTGTTCACATAACCTTCTTGGATAAGCTGGTTCTGAAGGTTGTAGAGCTGATACTGTCCATCAAAATTTTCTGAGAGGTAAACCTCGTTTTGGGCTGGGTTAGGATAGATGGAAAGGCTATTGTTCTCGGCCATTTCCTCACTAAACCCTGTGATTTCCTTGCCGTTGATGACGCCGACTGCATCCAAATCAAACCCTCCGCTGGAGAAATCAGTGGCATACGGGTCGTTTACAATATTGCCCTTGGAATCATACGTAGCATAGGTTGGGTCGATGGTTCCCACAACATCCACAATGCGTACATGCGTAATGTTTTGAACATCCAAACCAGGAGTTCCCGCAAGGTCTGCAAGGTCGAAAGGTGTTCCTTCCATACCTTTATACTTACCAGCAAGGTTGTGGAGATTGGTTGGTTCAAGGCTTCCGAATCCGCCAACCTGAACATCAGTAGGCGTCAAAGAAGCAGATGGGAAGCGGAAGAAGTTTTCGCCGTCAGAGCTGACTTCCACAAAGGCCAATTCCAAATAGGTGTCTGAAAAGCTGTTTTCGAAAACCGCAAAGTCATAGCCCTCACCGTCGAAGATGGCTCCGTCAAACTCAAGAGTGGCAACACCGCCATCACCAAGGCTAACTACCACATTGTCCGCTTTGCCCATGGCGTCATCATCAACACCGTGAGAAGCAGAGCTGTCAGGTTGGGTTGCAATGTCGATTGGGCCTCGCTCCAAGGATACGAAGTTTGCCCAGCCCACAAACAAGTCAGATTCTGCGTTGATGGCTGTTGAACCTTCGTCGCCAGCTTTTGGGGCAAAGGTTGGGGAGGTGGCTTCTGGGATGGCTGGGTTTGGGTCTCCTTCTAATGGATTAGCATTGTAAGCACATCCAAACCAGCTACCGTTTAAAATGGTGGTTGTCGCTCCAGCATTATAGGCCCAATCCGCAGAGCTAGTGCCTGAGAATGTAGAGAAGTAATTTGGGTTTGCTCCTAATCCTTCTTGGTCGCCGAAGATGATATCGTTTAAGAACTCTCCATTAAAGGTCACATCGAAGTCAGCATATTCTCTTGCCACAGCTTCCAAAAGGTCCCTACCTGTTTTGGTGCCATTGAATTTATAGCCAAACGCTTTGGCTGATTCGCCGTCTTTAAAGTCAACTACCAATACAGCCAAATTTTCACCATCGCCTACCCAATAGGAAATATCCTCATTGCTGAGGTCTTGCTCATTAAATGGCTTTGTGGCTACAGGAATGCCAGGATTTGGGTCTTCGGCAGGGTAGGGAATGTAGGAACATCCGAACCACTGACCGTTAGTCAAAGTCTCACTGATACCAGAATTGGAGGTCCAATCAGTTGAATTAGTGCCAGTGAAGGTGTTGAAATAATCAGGGTTTCCAGCTAAACCTTTTTGGTTCAAGTAGGAAATATCAC
Organism: Bacteroidia bacterium; assembly: GCA_030431525.1. Taxonomy (GTDB): domain Bacteria; phylum Bacteroidota; class Bacteroidia; order Cytophagales; family JAAEPT01; genus JAUIJC01. The sequence goes on from JAUIJC010000004.1 coordinate 16,535, forward strand.
CAAGGTATACTCCACCGAAAGTGAAAGTAACTTCGAAATTCGGGTAGTCATTGGCTACAGCCTCTAACAACTCCTTACCAGTTGTGGAGCCGTCAAACTTATAACCAAAAGCCTTGGCGCTATGGCCATCCTTAAAGTCCACGACCAAAAGCGCAGAGTCGCTTCCCGTTCCCACCCAGTGTTCGACATCACCAAAGGTGAAGTCTTGGGCGTACACATTGTTGAGGCTTAGAACGCACAAGAGCGCCATTGCCAGTTTGTAGAATTTGTTCATAAGTCAATTAGGGGTTTAAAGTTGATGAAGTAAAAGCGAAGTCGCGAGGCAGAATGCTTGTCGCAAGAGAAAGTTTTTCGTTGCCCTTTTGGTCAAAGACCTTGATGGAGCCAATGGCCGTGTAGCTTGGCGTGGTGGCCAAGAACAGTTCAGAGGTTTGGGGATGGACAGCCAGCCCATACAGAATGTCATTGCTCAACGCAGGAACTAAATCATCAGCAATCAGTTGGTCTGTTTTGGTGCTGTAACTGCCGATGGTTCCCTTGCCTGTGTTGGCGTTGGTCAGGGTCATGAAGAGGGTATCCCGATGCATCCAAAGAGTGTTGGCCTTGATTTCTGGGATGCTTACGAGTTCGTCCGAATAGCTGTCAATTTTTTGGAGCAATGGCGTGATGTCCTTGTGGTTTCCTCGCGAAGCGACATAAACGTTCCCATTGTCATCGGCGACCACATTGTTTGGGTTGATGCGGACAGGAATGCGTTTGATTTCCTCAAGGGTTTCAAGGCTGATGACCGAAACGGTGGTGTCGTAATTGGGAAAGTCCAGCCCACCAGAGTTGGCTACATAGAGTTTCCCATTTTGAACGGTCAGTCCCTCGGGGTTTCGTCCCACTTTGATGTATTGCTCGATGCTCAGGCTTGCCGTGTCCAAGACTGCCACATTGCCATCGAACAGGCTGATAAAGGCCTTGTTTTCATGGAAGGCAATTTGCCTTGGTTGCCGTGCCACATTGCCATCAAAAAGGGGAATGCTCTTAAGGGATTCCAAGGTTTCCAAATCCAAGATTTCCAGTACACTTGAGCTGTTGACAAGGATATAGGCCTTGTGGCCATAGATTTCCAAGTCGTTGCCCACATCGCCAAGCTTCCGTCCATTAATGGTTTCAAACACTTTGTTTTGGACCGTTGCGCTGTCCAAGTCAATGACTGAAAACGAAGCATTGTTTTGTCCCCAAAGGCCTTCGTTTAGGATAAGAACCCTGTTTTGTGCTTCCGTGGTTTCCACCTGAGGCTTTTCCTCTGGTGGTTTCACGCAGGCCACAAACAGGAACAATGGAATTACCTTCGTCCATATTGACCAAAAAAGGCGGGCGCTATGTTTTCGGGAGGTCATCATTTAGTAATTCCATTGAATGCCAAGGCGCCAGTTTCTTCCAGGCATCGGGAAGCCTTTTACCACTTGGTATTGTTGGTTAAAACAATTGTTCAGCTCCGCCCTAAAGGTCATTTTCCCTTGTTTCAAAGGCAGTTTGTATGAGAAATTGATATCCTGTGTTCCCCAAGCTGGGATGACATTTTCCGCCAAATTTTCAGGAAGGGCATAAGAGAATCCTGCGTAGAGGCCGTTCCAGTTGAAAGCCCAACGTTTTCCTTCGAAACCAAGGCCATAAGCCACTGTTTCGTGTGGGGTGTATGAAATCTGATGTCCGTAGAAAGGGGAGTTGGGGTCAGTCCTGTCCAAGGCATTTTGTAGGGTGTAGGAGAAATGCAGGCTTGGCGTAATTTTCTTGATAGGCTTTAGGCTCGCTTTGGCGAAGAGTTCCAATCCGTTGGTCACCACTTTACCCAAGTTTTGAACGGACCAGATAAAGAGGTCTTGGGTGGGAATGGCGATGATTTTATCGCGAATGCGGTAGTGGAAAGCATCGGCTTGGAGCTGTAGGGTTTCCAAAATGCCCCAATCTTCCTTGGCATAGGCGATCCCAGCGCTGAACTGTCGGGCGAGTTCGGGTTTCAGATTTGTGTTGCCCACCCTGATGTAATAGAGGTCATTAAAAGTTGGTAGGCGGTAGGCCTCTTTGTAGGCGATGCGAAGTCGGAGCTCTTTTCCCCAAAACGGTTTATAGCCAAAGGCCAAAGTAGGGGTGAGGCGGTATTTTTCGGGAGCGCTTGCGTCGGATGCTGTGGATTCCGTGATGTAGTTGGAAAGCAGACTTCCTTCCAAGCGAAATTTGTGGAGCTTGCCAATAAACCCAAGGCTTCCAAGTAGGTTATGCCGAACGGGCTGAGGGAAATTGGTTTGATTCCCCCAAAGAGTATTTACAAAGTAATCCACCGCCCCAAAAGTGGTCAGGTGCTTGGAGTGGCGCTTGCTCAATCCTGTGGAAACATAATATTCCCATTGTTGGAAACGGTCGTCAAGACCTCCCGTAGTATTCAAAAAGTCGGGGTCCACATAACGGGTGTAAGCTGAGCTGACTTTCGTCACGGACAACAAACTCCAATTTTTTTTGAGCTGTTTGGTGAATTTCAGTTGCCCGAAAAAGTCTCGGTTCCAAAGGCGTTGAGCGCTGTGCTCATTGTACAAAATCACTACACCAGGCAGACCTCGCTCAGCGTCATAGTAGTAGATTTTTGCTCTGAGTTGAGTCGAATCATTGAAGTCAATGCCATAGTCGCCTTCAATTCTGAACCAGCTGATATCACTGTTTTTTCGGTTGACTTCTGATTGGTGGTTGCCGTTTTCAAGCAGGAAGGGATATTCGCCATTGGCGTGAGAAATGTTGCCATTAATCCCCCAAAAGCTTCTTTTGCCCTGTTTTTTTACAAAGCCCAGTCCGCCTTCAACTTGACCAAAAGAACCCGTTTGTAGGCGGGCGTTAAGGTTTAATGGTTGCGTTGGAGCAGTTGAGTTTGCAGAAACCAAATTGACGCTACCAGCATAGGCCAATGAACGCGCGGTTTGCGGTGGAGAAAAGTAGTGCTGATTATGGATTTCAACGGCTTGGAGGTTGTCCAAACCGAAACGTCCAAGGTCGATTTGTCCGCTTTGGATATCAGGCACGGCAATGCCGTCCACCATCACGCCTGTGTGGTTGGCGCCAAGGCTCCGCAGAGAAACGGTTTTGAGTCCACCGAGCCCTCCGTAGTCTTTAACTGTAACTCCAGGCAAGGATTTTACAGCCTCGGCCACGTTTTTTGCGTTGGACTTATTAAGGTCCTTTGCCTCAAGGGTGTGAACCGTGGTGAGGGTTTGTGTTGTCTCCAATCTTGGAGCGGTGCTATCGCCTAATGAAATGACCGTTTCCCCCAATTTATAGGAAAGCGTGTCAGTTTGCGATTGAGCAATTGCTCCCTGAATCAGGAAACAACAGACAGTGAGAAATGATATGGGAATTAACCGAAGCAAATGCGCTTGTATAGTGCTTCGGTAGAAAAATCAGAGGGATTAGCCAACAGAGAAGCTACGGAAGGGAATCCTTCCAATAATTTCGTTTTACTGTTGACTGAAAACCTGCGAGCTTTTTCACCGAAAGCTTTGAATGAAGGTTGGAAACTGGCAGGTCTTCTGGCTTACCTTACTTCCGTCGCCTTCCCACCTCATTAATTGGGCAGTGGCATGATGACTGGAAGAAAAGAACTTGAGAGTGAATCTTAGACTAAGCAAATTGCTAATGTCTAAAATCTAATGTCTAAAGTCTTTTACAGGCTTACAGCTACGGGAATAGCTCCGGAATTGCACCGGATTCCCTTTTAAGGCAAAGGTCCTACAGAGATGAAGCAATCAAGTGCCTAAGAATTAGGCTGTTTGCTTTGTTTAGTGAGTAGGGATGGACTTTGCCACCAAATTTCAGGTGCAAAGTTAAGGTGAAATTCCTTAGTGACAAAATAGAAGTATATGCAAGGCTATGTAGTCTATCTATTGTTTGCCCTTGGGTTTGCGTTGCTTGTCAAGGGAGCTGATTTTTTGGTGGAGGGGGCATCCTCTATCGCCAAAAGATTTAATGTTCCCGACATCGTTGTGGGCTTGACGATTGTGTCCTTTGGAACATCAATGCCCGAATTGGTGGTGAACTTGATGGCGAGTTTTAACCCCGTGGAGGGAAGTGAGGGCATTGCTTTGGGTAATGTTATCGGGAGTAACATTGCCAACATCCTGTTGATTTTGGGGATATCAGCCTGCATTTTTCCGCTTCCCATTCAGCGAAGCACGGCATTGACTGAGATTCCCTTTTCCATTTCGGCAACGTTGTTAGTAGGCTTCTTGGCGAACATGGAATTGTTTGAAGGACAAGCCCGTGAATTGAGTCATTGGGATGGTTTGGGATTACTGCTCTACTTTGGTTTGTTCATTATTTATGTCATAAAAATTGTCAGGGAAGAGCCTGAAACCGTTGATCCCATCGTGGTGATGCCTCCCTGGCGATCCATGCTTTATGTGGTGCTGGGGATGTTTGGGCTGTATTTTGGCGGTAAGTGGGTGGTGCAAGGAGCGATTGAGATTGCCTTGGATTTTGGGATGTCTCAGAAAATGGTGGGTTTAACCGTGGTAGCCATTGGAACCTCACTGCCCGAGTTGGCGGCATCAGCCATGGCAGCTTATAAACGGAAAACAGATATCGCTGTTGGCAACGTGGTGGGTTCAAACATTTTTAACCTGTTGTGGATTCTGGGAGTTAGTGCTTCGATTAAACCACTTCCTGTTGATTTGTCCTTCAATCAGGATATGCTAATTCTGCTGGTGACCAGTTTGCTTCTTTTGATGTGGTTAGACTTAAAACGTGGTGATAAATCACTGGGAATGAAAACAGGGGTTAGTTTTCTGTTGCTTTATGGCGCATATTTGACTTTTGTGGTGATAAGAGGTTGAGGATAGAGTACTTTCTCAAATCCATAATTTCCTGACCTAAATCAAGGGCGGGTGTTTCTTAATAGGCTATGGGAGAACCAAAATATTCAGGAGTATTCTCAATAGATGAGTATCTCGAGCTTTCAGAAAAGGAAGATGTCAAGTTGGAGTATGTGGATGGGGAGGTTTATGGCATGGCTGGTGGGACTTATGAGCATGGTCTAATTGCAAAAAACCTCTTGGTCAGTTTGACCAATGCCTTAAAAAAAGCTGGTAAATCTTGTACTGCCTTGGGGAGTGATGTTCGCTTGGCTATGGAGGAGCGGAATACTTTTGCCTTCCCTGATGCCTTTGTGTTGTGTGGGAAACCTGAGTTTAGTGAAAAGGTCAAGGATGCAGTGAAAAATCCAGTTGTGATTTTTGAAATTTTGTCTCCTTCAACCGAACGCTATGACAAGACCAAGAAGTTTTCTCGATACCGTTCATTGAATTCATTTCAAGAGTTTGTGTTGATAGACCCTTTGGATGCATTTGCCAATGTGTATTTCCGAAAAGGGGAAAATAATTGGGAAATCAATAGCCCTGATTCACTGGATAGTGAGTTACATCTACAGTCTATTGATATCAAGATTTCAATGGCTGAAATCTATGAAGGTGTTGAGTTTAAAGATGTAAAGGGCTGGAATGAGTAAGTGTATTTCAATTCTCGGCTGTGGGTGGTTAGGCCTTCCATTGGCCGAGTTTTTATTGGCGAAAGGCTTTCAAGTAAAAGGGGCTACGACCAGTGAGGAAAAACTTGAAGTTTTAAAGGATGCAGGCATAAGCCCATTTCAAATACAGGTTTCTCCAGAGGGGATAAAAGGTGAGGGGGTGGATGATTTTTTCTCTTCAGAGATTCTGTTCGTGAATTTTCCGCCAAAGCGAATTCCCAACATTGAAGAGGTTTATACCAAACAAATGGAACAAGTTCTTTCTCGATTTACAGGGAAACAGGTTCTGTTTGTGAGTTCAACCTCAGTTTACCCAAGTTTGAATCGAGAAATTCAGGAGGAAGATTTGGAGCCTGAAAAACCTTCAGGAAAAGCCTTGAAAGTGGCTGAACGCTTGATTGAAAACGCTCAGTTTTCTTCAACAATTCTAAGGGCGGCGGGACTTGTTGGCTATGATCGAATGCCAGGCCGTTTTTTGGCAGGAAAAAAGGAATTGAAAAACGGTGATGCCCCAGTTAATCTTGTTCACAGAGATGACTGTTTAGGTGTGATTTGGGAAATCATTAACCAGGAAAAATGGGGCGAGGTTTACAACCTTTGCTGTGATGAGCATCCCACTAGAAAGGATTTCTATGTGGCTGAGGCGAAGAAAGCCGGTTTGGAAGAACCCCGTTTTAAGGACGAGCCATTAGAGTCCTATAAGATTATTGGGAATTCGAAGTTGAAAAGGGATTTGGGTTACTCGTTTAAGTATCCAGACCCAAAGCGATTTTAAAATTGGCTTTACAGTAAAACAGCGCTGATGATAAGTGAATCATTAGCGCTGTTTTATTTTAGGCGTCAATCGCTTCGAGGATTATTTCGCAAGCCTTTCGGATTTCTTCCTCAGTGATGGTGAGTGGGGGAGCGATGCGCATCGAATGGTCGTTGTAAAGGAACCAATCGGTCACTGCGCCTTTTTCGATTGCTCTGTCGATGATTGGTTTTAGCTCTTCGAAGGAACCGAAGTCAACGGCCATCATCAGACCGATTTGGCGAATCTCCTTGATTTTGGGATGCTTCAATAATGACTTAAAGAGCTGTCCTTTTTCTTCTGCCTTTTCAAAAAGCTTTTCTTCTTGAACAACGTTGAGGGTAGCTAAGGAAGCGGCGCAACTCACAGGGTGTCCGCCAAAGGTGGTGATGTGACCCAGAATTGGCTTGTCCTTGAATACAGACATGATTTCTTGGGAGGAAATAAAAGCGCCAATTGGCATTCCTCCACCCATGCCTTTGGCACAGGTCAAAATGTCGGGAACGACATCATAATGTTCAAATCCCCAGAATTTTCCTGTGCGTCCAAAACCGCATTGCACCTCGTCAAAAATCAGGAGTGTTCCTGTCTCATTACATTTTTCGCGAAGTGCTTTTAGGTAATTGTTTTCTGGAACTCGAACACCAGCTTCGCCCTGAATTGTTTCCACCAAAACAGCGGCTGTCTTTTCCGTGATTTGGGAAAGTTCCTCTTTATTGTTGAACTGAATATGGCTGATGCCAGGAACAAGTGGGCGGTAAGCCTGTTTAAATACCTGGCTTCCATTCACGGATAATGATCCATGTGTGGAACCGTGGTACGAGTCATAAGCGGAAATGATCTCTGTTCGGCCAGTATAGCGTTTTGCCAGTTTCAAAGAACCTTCCGTTGCTTCGGTGCCGGAGTTTACGAAGTACACATTGTCCAAAGGTTCGGGTAGTGTGGAAACAATTGCTTCGGCCAGTTGGGACTGTGGTGCTTGAACATACTCTCCATAAACCATCAGGTGCATAAACTTACCCGCCTGTTCTTGCACTGCTTCCACCACCTTGGGATGACAATGGCCAACATTGCTTACGCCAATGCCTGAAATTAGGTCCATGTATTTCTTCCCGTCACTGCCATACATGTAGATTCCTTCAGCTTTTTCAATTTCAAGCATCAAAGGGAAGTCTGAGGTTTGGGCGACGTGGGAGAGGAAGAGCTGGCGGAGATTCATGGGATTCAATTTGGGGTTTCAAAAGGAATTTTAGACCTGACAAATTTCCAAAACCTGTCAGGTCTGAAATTCCTTTTGCAATCTGCATAAAAAAAGCGACACCCTTTATTCAAGGTGTCGCCTTTTGAATGATTTGTAAACAGGTATTACTGCTGGAATACGCGCTCTGTTTCAATGGTGCCGTCCTCCATTTCTTTGCGGAGAATGTAAATGCCTGAAGGAAGTTCAGTCATTTTCTCTTTATAGGATTTACCAGAAGACTCAAGAACTTCGTTTCCTGTCAAATCATAGATGTGGGCAGAAATAATGTTGGCTTCTTCCACTTGACCTTCGACCGAGTTGATCACACAAGCACCATTGCTTGAGGGGTAAACTGTGATGGTAATGCTTTCAGAATATGGGATGAAAATGGTTCCGCCATTTCCATACAAAGTAGCACTTATAGTGATTTCTTGGTCTGTAGTGGCTGTAGAAGGGGTTCCGTAGATGCGAATGCAATTTATGGCAAAGCCTTTTTGAGCATCAGGATAGGTTGTGCACTTTTCTCCACCAGATCCACATTCAAAGTCTAATCCGTCAGGAAGTCCTGAGACAGAGTTAACCTCAATTGAATCAAGACTCATCCCGTTGATACTATTTTCAACTGCAAAAGTTAGGGTCTCGTCATAAGAGATGTTTTCACATACAGGAGGAAGGGTTGTTGGGGTGATTCCTGTTTCTGTGACATTGTTGTCAGGGCTACACTGCGCGAAGCTTTGTGTCGCTCCAGCAAGCAATCCCGCACATGCCAAAAGTGATGTAATGATTTTCTTCATAGTGCGCTGTTTTTGTTCCTTTTAAAAGGTGTGTTGAACAAAAGTATGCCAATTTATCTCTTATTAAAATTTAATACCGAAAATGTCAAAGTGATTTTTATCAATCACCTTATTTAAAAAGAATTTAAATTGAGCTTTATTGGAAGGCTGTTTTTATGTAAATCATTGTTTTTAAGCCTGTTGCGGTTTCTTTCTAATTCTGGGCTATTTCGTGTGTTAACCTCAGTTTGATAAAAGGCTTTCCCGTGTTAGATTTGTCCCGATTAAAGCCAATTTGAACATAAAATGGACTTGAGACGCGTGATGAAATCTGTCCGAGCAATCTTTTCTGCATTGCTTTGCTCGGTCACTCTCGGCCTTCTAACCAGCCATGCGGCGCTGGCACAAGGAGATGCTGAGGTTGGAAAGACGATTTTTGAGGAAAACTGTAAAGCTTGTCACGGCATTGATAAGGCCTCTGTGGGGCCTGCTCTTCGTGGTGTGAAGGAGCGTCACTCCTCAGTTGACTGGATTGTTAAGTGGGTTAATGACCCAGCAGGGTTGGTTGCATCTGGTGATGCTGAGGCTAAGAAAACGGCTGATTTGACCCCGGGAGCTATGACAGGCTTTCCTACATTGTCAAAAGGTGATGTAGAGAGTGTTTTGGCTTACTTGGAAGTAGCGCCAAAAGCTGAGGTGAAAAAAGCAGGTGATACTACTGTTGAGGTTACTGGTGAGCCTGTGAAACAGGATAACACGCTCCTTACAGTTGTTCTAATCATCGTTCTCGTAATTCTTGTCTTGATGGTTGCAGTACTTATTGTACTTGCTGCTGCCATGAGCAAGCAAATGTCCGAGAAGGAGGGCTTGAGCGAGGAAGACCAAGAGTTGGTGAACCAAAAGTTCTCACTCCTTAAAGTAGTTACTCACCCAGCGTTTATCGGTGGTGTTGCGCTGATTGCTGTTTGGTTGGGTCTTCATATCGGAATCCATGATGGTCTTTACGCTATCGGTGTTCAGACCGGCTATCAGCCAGTACAGGATGAGATTCACTTCTCTCACAAAATCCACGCAGGCGATCACGAGATTGATTGTAACTACTGCCACACTGGTGTTCGCAAGACGAAGAACGCTAATATCCCATCTTTGAATATCTGTATGAACTGTCACACTCAGGTGAAGACGGATTCTCCAGAGATTCAAAAAATCTACGCCCACTTGGATTACGATCCTAAGACTGGTAAGTACGGTGATAACCCAACGCCAATCATTTGGACACGTGTTCACAACTTGCCTGACTTGGCTTACTTCAACCACTCTCAGCACGTGAAAGTTGCTGGTTTGGAGTGTGAAGAGTGTCACGGTCCGATCAAGGAAATGGGTGAAGAAGGTGTTTATCAGTACTCTGAGCTTACTATGGGCTGGTGTATTGACTGTCACCGTAGCAAGAACGTGAACAGCAAGGGCAACGGTTACTACGATGAGCTTGCTAAGCGCCACGATGACTTCAAAGGTGAGTTCACAGTTGAAGAAATGGGTGGTACTGAATGTTCGAAATGCCACTATTAAGTATGAGACTTTAGACATTAGAGATTAGCCATTAGCGAAATGCTAATGTCTACTGTCTAACCTCTAATGTCTCCTACAGCGACAAAAGATTATGGCAAACAATACGAAATATTGGAAAGGCTTCGAGGAGTTGGAGAACTCTCCTGCATTTCAGGAGGAGGCGTCGAAGGAGTTTCCTGAGTACCTGCCAATGGCTGACCAGCGTTCCGAAACCGAAAAGGCAGAGGATAGCACCCGTCGTGACTTCTTGAAGTTGATGGGCTTTGGTGTAGCTGCAGCGACTTTGGCTGCTTGTGAGGCTCCGGTTCGCAAGATTGTTCCTTACATCAAGAAGCCAGAGAGCGTAGATCCATCTGCGCCAAACTATTACGCTTCTACTTATGCAGTAGGCGGTGACTACTGCAGTGTGTTGGTGAAGACTCGTGAGGGTCGTCCAATCCACGTAGAGGGTAACAAAGAGAGCAGCATCACTAAAGGTGGTGTAAACGCTCAAATCAGTGCGTCTGTTTTGGGTCTTTATGATAAGGCTCGATTCACTTCCTTCAAGAAGGGTGAGGCAGAAATCGCCCAAGGTGATGCTGATAAGGCTATCATCGCACAATTGCAGGAGTTGAGCAGCGCTGGCGAAAAAATCGTCATCGTTTCAAATACCATCCTCAGCCCGTCCACTAAGGCGGTTATCGAGGAGTTTAAGGCTAAATATTCAACAGTCGAGCACGTTACTTATGACGCTGTTTCGGCTTCTGGCTTGTTGAAGGCTAACGGAGGTGTGGTTCCAGGCTACAACTTCGAGAAAGCTGAGGTTATCGTTGGTTTCAACGCTGACTTCCTCGGTACTTGGGTTTCCCCAATCGAGTACAGCAAGCAATACAGTAAAGGTCGTAAGGTAACTACTCAGAGCAGGGAGATGTCCAAGCATTTCCAGTTCGAGACTACCATGACTATTACTGGTGGTAGCGCCGACGTTCGCAAGTCCATTCGTCCTTCTGAGGAGGGTAAGTTTGTGCTTGAGCTTTACAAAGCTGTTGTAGAGGGTGCTGCTGCAAAAACTCCTGAGGTAAGCGAAGCTGCTAAGGCTTTGAAAGCTGCCAAAGGAAAAGCGTTGGTTGTTTCTGGTTCCAACGAGGAGGCTGTTCAAGTGTTGGTGAAAGCTATCAACGAAAAGCTTGGCGCCAACGGAAACACAATTGACACTAACGCTCCAGCTTACTACCGTCAAGGCGATGACGCCAAGATGGCTGCCTTTGTTGAGCAGTTGAAAGCTGGTCAGGTAGGTGGTGTGATTTTCTACAACGCCAACCCAGTTTACGATTATCCAAAAGGAGCTGAAATCGCTGAGGGAATTTCCAAAGCGAAGTTGAGCGTGGCTTTCAACACTACGCCTGACGAGACTGCTTCCTTGGTACAATACAACACACCAGACAACCACTACTTGGAGTCTTGGGGTGATGCCGAGCCTAAGAAGGGTTTTTACAGCCTTCAGCAGCCGACTATCTCTCCATTGTTCAAGACACGTCAAGCTCAAGACAGCTTGTTGGTTTGGGCTGGTGCTGATCAAGATTACTACGAATTCCTTCAGGCATACTGGGAGAAGAACATGTACGCCCAAAGCGGTGATGTGATGTTCGCTTCTTTCTGGGACAAGTGCTTGCACGACGGTGTGTTCTCCGGTAAAGGTGGAACAACTCAAGCCGCTGCAATGGCTGCTCCAGTAATGGCTGCTGATTCTGCTGAAACAGAAGTAGAGGAAGAGACAGAAGGTGAAGAAATCTTCGTTGAAGAAGAAGTTGTAGTTGTTGAAGGCGCTATGGGGGTTGCTGAGGCAATCACCGTTGTTGGTGCTGCTAAAGCTCCAGCTGGTGCTTTCGAAGTTCAGGTTTATCCTTCAGTAGCCTTCGGTGCTGGTGAGCAATCAAACAACCCTTGGTTGCAGGAAATGCCTGATCCGATTTCTAAAGTGACGTGGGATAACTACTTGGCGATCGCTGCTGCTGATGCTCAAGTGATTCTCGGTCTTGAGAAAGAGGAGGCTGGATTGCAAGCCGCTCGTGACTACGATTCTAAAGTTGTTAGCGTAACTGTTAACGGCAAAACTGTACAACTTCCAGTTGTCGTTCAGCCAGGTCAGGCTCAGGGTACGGTTTCCGTAGCTATGGGTTATGGTCGCAAGCAGGCTGGTCGTTTGGCTGAAGGGCTATTCGATAAAAACGTAATGGGTGAGCAGCTCATCGGTGTAGATGTGATGCCATTCATCAGCGTAAAAGACGGTGTTGTTTCTTACAGCACTGCTGGTGAGGTAACTAAAGACGGCAGCAAGGAGTACAAGCTTGCTCGTACGCAAACTTCTTACACGGCAAGTGAGCGTCAGTCTGTTGTTCAGGAGACCACGCTTCCAGAGTATAAAAAAGACGCTAAGGCTGGTCAGTTCCTCTTGAAGTTGCATACTTCAGAAGGTACTGTAGAAGCTACTGAGGTTGACTTGTGGAAATTCTCCACTGAGGAGACTCATAAGCATAAAAACCACCACTGGGGATTGGCGGTTGACTTGAACTCTTGTACAGGTTGTAGTGCCTGTGTGATTTCTTGTCACGCTGAGAACAACGTTCCTGTTGTTGGTCGTCGTGAGGTAATTAACCGTCGTGATATGCACTGGATGCGTATCGACCGTTACTACAGCTCTGACTACAGCAAGAAGGGTAAAGGTGCAGATGGTAAACCTAACACTGACTACTACGAAAAGTTGGAGATTGCTTCGGATAACCCGAAGGTTGTCTTCCAGCCTTTGATGTGTCAGCACTGTAACCACGCTACTTGTGAAACAGTTTGTCCGGTTGCCGCTACGTCGCACAGCACGGAGGGCTTGAACCAGATGGCTTACAACCGTTGTATCGGTACTCGTTACTGCGCAAACAACTGTGCTTACAAGGTTCGTCGCTTTAACTGGTTCGACTACGCGTTGAACGGTGACAAGGAGAACCGTGAGTTCAGTGGCGTTAACGTTCCTGCCAACGACGACTTGGGTCGTATGGTCTTGAACCCAGACGTAACTGTTCGTGCACGTGGTGTGATGGAGAAATGCTCCATGTGTGTGCAGCGTATCCAGCTTGGTAAGTTGGAGGCGAAGAAGGAGGGACGCCCAGTGAAGGATGGTGACATCGTTACTGCTTGTGCCTCTGTTTGTCCGACTGACGCCATCACGTTTGGTGACATGAACGACAAGGACAGCGCTATCTCCCAGCTTCTTGGCAAGGAGAACAGCGATCGTAGCTACCACGCATTGGAAGAGTTGAACACTCAGCCAAATGTGTCTTACCTACGTAAGGTCCGTAACACTGAAACAGAAGCTTAATAGGGAGTTCCGGAGTTCATCTCCGGAGCCTCCTTTTTTTGTGTCTTTCCATTAGTCAATAGAAGATAACATGGACGTTTATACTTCACACGTCAGACCACCCTTGGTAACAGGTGGTAAAACCGTTCACGATGTGACGGATGATGTTTGCAAGCACGTCGAGGCCACCCCTAATATCAAGTGGTTGATGGCCTTGGGTGTTTCTGCAGTGACGCTTTTAATTGGAGCGTTTGGTGTTTACCGCACCGTATTTTATGGAATCGGTGAGTGGGGATTGAACAAGACCGTAGGTTGGGCTTGGGATATTACCAACTTCGTTTGGTGGGTAGGTATCGGTCATGCCGGTACGTTGATTTCCGCCGTATTGCTTCTCTTCCGTCAGAAATGGCGTATGTCCATTAACCGTGCGGCGGAGGCGATGACGATTTTCGCTGTAATTTGTGCCCTGATGTTCCCAATGTTGCACATGGGGCGTCCTTGGTTGGGTATGTACTGGGCTTTGCCTTTCCCGAACACCTTCGGTGAGTTGTGGGTGAACTTTAACTCTCCACTTCTTTGGGACGTATTTGCGATCTCGACTTACTTCTCGGTATCCTTGGTGTTCTGGTTCGTAGGTTTGATTCCTGACTTCGCTACTATCCGTGACCGTGCTACTGGCCCAATCGCCAAGGCTGCTTACGGTGCCCTTTCTATGGGTTGGGTAGGTGGTGCTAAGGACTGGATGCGTTATGAGTACGTTTCCTTGATCCTTGCAGGTTTGGCTACGCCACTTGTACTTTCTGTACACACGATTGTATCATTTGACTTTGCAACCTCGGTGATCCCAGGTTGGCACACGACAATCTTCCCTCCATACTTCGTTGCTGGTGCGATCTTCTCTGGATTCGCGATGGTATTGACCTTGATGTTGGTAACACGTCACGTGTACAACTTGAAGGATTATATCACGATCAACCACATCGAGTCGATGAACAAGGTGATCGTGACTACAGGTTCTATTGTAGGTATCGCTTATATCACTGAGTTCTTCATCGCTTGGTACTCTGGTGTTGAGTATGAGCACTACGTGTTCTTGAACCGTATGAAGGGTCCTTACTGGTGGGCTTACTGGTCTATGATGACTTGTAACGTAATCTCTCCACAGTTGTTCTGGTTCAAAAAGGTTCGTACCAACATTTACATCACTTTTGCATTGTCTATTGTGGTGAACATCGGTATGTGGTTCGAGCGCTTTGTAATTATCGTAACCTCGCTTCACCGCGACTTCCTTCCATCTTCTTGGGCGATGTTCTACCCATCGAAGATTGATGTGTTGGTTTACGTCTTTACTTTCGGTCTGTTCTTCACACTCTTCTTCCTATTTGCCAAATACTTCCCTGTAGTGAACATGGCAGAGGTGAAAAGTATTATTAGGGATTCATCTGAAAGGAAAGAGAGCTGATTTGAGACTTTAGACATTAGAAGTTAGACTTTAGCTTTCAGAGAGCTAAGGTCTAATGTCTAACCTCTAATGTCTCTTCTCTTAAACTTTAAAAGAGATATGGAACACGGAAAAAATTACTTGGTGGGCGTTTACGATGACGACCACGTCCTGTTGAAGGCCGTGACAACCGTCCGCGAGAAAGGGGTGAAGATTGAGGAGTGTTACACTCCATTCCCAGTTCACGGATTGGAGCACGCTTTGGGCTATAACCGCACACGTCTTCCTATTGTTGCCTTCCTTTTTGGCATGACGGGTATGTGTTTGGCGATGTTCATGCAGGTATTCATGATGGTGATTGACTGGCCACAAATCATCGGTGGTAAGCCATTCTTCGCTTATCCTGACTTTGTGCCGATTACTTTCGAGCTTTCTGTATTGTTGTCTGCCTTTGGTTTGGTAGGTACCTTCTTCGTCCGAAGCGACTTGAAACCTTACGGTGGTGCACGTGTTTTTGACAAGCGCCAGACTGACGACATGCACATCATGGCTATTGACTTGGCTTCTCAGAAGCTTTCACAAGAGGAGGTTTCTTCCATCTTGAAGGAGAGTGGCGCTGCTGAGGTCAACAGCAAAACTTTTGAGGACTAATAACGCGAACGGACGATGTTGAGGAAATATATCAAGTTTGCTGCCCTTGGCTTAATGAGCGTCGCTGCGGTTTCCTGCTACGACCCTACTCAGAAGGCTTTGGATGATGATAAGAGCGGTTCCACTGGTTTGGAATATGCTCCGCAGATGTACCACTCTGTTCCTTACGACCAGATGACTCAGATCCGCGACACTACTGCGGGTATGAACTACTTCTTGGGTACCATTAAGGATGAGCGTACAAACGACAACGAGCGTGGTGAGTTTTATAACTCTAACCCATACAACGACTTCCGCATGAACTCCCGTCTTCCTGTTGAGGGAACGGTGAAGCGTGGTGAGTTGCCTTACCGCATCGAGAAAGATGACTGGGCTGCTGCTGACGCTAACCCTGCGCCGGAGGAGTTGATCGCTCTTCAAGCTGATGGCTTCTCTGTAGATTGGGAGAACAGTGCTATCGACGAAGGAGAGTCTGAAGCTTTGTATCAGCGTTTCTGCTCGCACTGTCACGGTGCGGCTGGTAAGGCTGACGGTAAAGTGGCTGAGAAATTCCCAGGTGTACCTGTTTATTCTTCAGGTGCTAAGAAGGGGATGACTTTGGGTCACGTCTTCCACACCATCACCTATGGTGGTCCTGCTGGCTTGATGGGCCCTCACGCCTCTCAGCTTAGCCAGAAGGAGCGTTGGATGATTTCCGCCTACGTTCAGAATTTGCAAAAACAGTAAGGTCAGGATGTCCTGATACAAATTTTATAACAATGTCAGAGGAAAGATTTGAGTTTACCGGACAGGCCAAAAAGAAGGTCTTCACGACCCTCGCCATTGGTCTCGCCTTGCTGGTCTTCGGAATTGTGGGCCTTAGCACAGGTTTCCTCAAGGGAAGTGATTCCCATGGTGGGGGACATGGAGGAGGTCATCACTCTTCCGTTTTGAAAGTAGGCAACGAGTTGGCGCAACATGATGAGCACGGTGATGCCCACCATGTTGAAGCAACCGAAGCTGAGCATGGCCATGAGGGGGCTGCTCACGTTGAAGGAGCGCATGCTGAGCCTGGTCACGAAGGCGCTCACGCTGAAGAAGGCCACCATGAGAAAACTGTATGGAGCCGTATCGTTGCAGCTCTTTGGTTGAACAACACCTTCTTTACAGGAATCGCTGTGGTTGGTTTGTTCTTCGTGTGTTTGCAGTATGTGACTTGGGCTGGTTGGTCTTCATTGGTTATCCGTCCAATGCTTTCATTGGGTTGGTACTTGCCAATCGGATTTGTAGTGATGTTGGTAGTGTTCTTCGCTGGTGGTCATGAGTTGTTCCACTGGACGGATGCACATGCTGTCGAAACTGATCCTGTATTAGCAGGAAAAGCAAGCTTCTTGAACACGCCATTCTTCCTAATCCGTTTGGGCATCTACTTCGGCCTATGGATTTTGGTATTCTTCCTTATCAAGAAAAACATGCAGCGTGAGGATGAGTTGGGCGGAACTAAGTTCCACGACCGTATCATCCAATTGTCAGCTGTATTCTTGGTGATTTTCGCTGTTACTTCATCTGCCGCTTCTTGGGACTGGTTGATGTCAACTGACGCTCACTGGTTCTCTACAATGTGGGGATGGTACGTGTTCGCCAGCTGGTTGGTAACAGGTGTTGCTGTAATGACTTACTTGGTCATCTCTTTGAAAGAGGCTGGCTACTTGAAGTTTGTTAGCGCGAACCACATCCATGACTTGGGTAAGTTCATGTTCGCCTTCTCTATTTTCTGGACATACATCTGGTTCTGTCAGTTCATGCTCTACTGGTACTCCAACATTCCAGAGGAGGGTATCTGGTTCTATGAGCGTATGTTCAACTACGGTGGTAAGTATGCGCCATTCTTGGTGATCAATTTGATCATCAACTTCGCATTCCCATTCTTCTTCTTGATGAGCCGTGACTCTAAGCGTCAGGGTGGCTTGTTGAAGGTGGCTGCGGTAATGATCTTCATCGGTCACTGGATCGACTTCTACTTGATCATCTACCCACCAGTAGTTGGCAACTTGGGTGGTCTTGACTTGGGACTCTTCACCATGGAGTTAGGCATGACCCTCGTATTTGTTGCTATCTTTACATTCGCGATGTTGACCGGCTTGTCCAAATTGAACTTGGTGGCGAACAACCACCCAATGTTGGATGAGAGTAAACATCACCACATCTAATGCCCTGGGCACAGGAAAAATTTAGGATATGCTTACTACATTAATTGTAATAGCGGTATTGCTCATCTTGGTTGTATTCGGACTTTTGGTCCGTTTACAATCATTGGTGGCCGTTCAGCGTGGCTCGGACAGCAAGGTAGGAGGACTTAACCGTTTCAATGCGGGAATGTTCTTGACCTTCTTGATTGTCGGATTGGGAGCCTTCTTCTACTTCTCGTTCTTCCATTTGGATGTTGCCTTGCCAAAAGTTGCTTCTGAGCACGGTAAAGCGTTGGACAACATGTTCTGGATGAACATTGCGATTGTATCCATCCCATTCGTGGTGATGAACATCTTGTTGCTCGGGTTTGCTTTCAAATACCAGTACAAGGCTGATCGTAAAGCGACTTTCTACCCAGACAATCACAAGTTGGAGTTGGCGTGGACAGTTATCCCTGCTATTGTATTGACCATCTTGATTTTTAAAGGTTACCAAAACTGGGACAAAATCACTTCACGTGAGCCTGTAGAGGTGAAGGAGGGAGCTGTTGCTGCCGCTGGTGAAGAGGTTGAGTTGGAAATCGTAGGTCAGCAGTTCTTCTGGACGTGTCGTTACCCTGGTGCTGACAAGAAGCTCGGTTCTCATGACTTCCGCATGATCGGTGGTGTAAACACTTTCGGTTTGGTTTTCGAAGATGAGGCTGGATTGGACGATTTCACTCCACGTGGTGGTATCACTGTTCCTAAGGGACGCAAGGTAACTTTCAAGATTCGTGCGAAGGACGTAATTCACTCTGTATTTGCTCCTAACTTCCGTGTGAAGATGGACGCCGTTCCTGGTATGCCAACTGAGTTCAGCTTTGTTCCTACAAAGACTACAGCTGAAATGCAGAAGGAGCTTAAGAATCCTGATTTCAAATACGAGATTGCCTGTACTGAAATCTGTGGTGGTGGTCACTTCAAGATGAAGTACAAAATCACTGTATTGGAGCCTGCGGAGTATGACAAGTGGTATGCTGAGCAGTCTAAAGCATCTGTTTGGACAGCTTTGTTGAATGATGCTTATTATCAGAAGGAGTTGGTTGACGCTCGTCACTATACTGAGTCTGAAGTTGCTGAGATCAAGTCTAAAGTTTCTGCTCGTTTGTCTGCCATTGGCGTAGGCGAGGAGGAGAAGGAAGAGGCTGCTGCTGAACTTGAAGTTCCAGCTGCTGATTCTGCTGCAGTTAGTTCTGACTCTGTGAATGTTGCCGAGCCAACTGATAGCCTAGAAGAGGCTCCAGCTGACACTAACGGTCACGAATAATTATCGAGCTTGGGCTTTTGGGTCCAAGCTTATTTTCCATTGAAAGCAATATCTAAGTAACTCGTTATGTCTCACGAGCACGATCACGAGCACCACGAAGAAAGCTTCGTATCGAAGTATATCTTCAGCTTGGACCACAAGATGATTGCCAAGCAGTTCCTGATTACAGGTATTTTGTGGGCCTTCATCGGTGGTGGACTCTCTATTCTCTTCCGTATTCAGTTGGCGTTCCCGGACGCAGACCTCTCTTGGTTGGAGCCTTTATTGGGCGGCTGGATTAAAGACGGAAGCATCGACCAAGAATTCTTCCTGGCCTTGGTGACCATGCATGGTACCATCATGGTCTTCTTTGTATTGACAGCAGGTTTGAGTGGTACATTCTCCAACTTGTTGATTCCGCTTCAGATTGGAGCACGCGACATGGCCTCTGGTCTGTTGAACATGCTCTCTTACTGGTTCTTCTTCCTTTCGGGCGTTGTAATGTTCTGCTCATTGTTTGCAGACAAAGGCCCTGCTTCTGGTGGTTGGGTAGCTTACCCGCCTTTGAACGGTATTAAGGAAGCTATGTCAGGTTCTGACACTGGTATGACCATGTGGTTGATCGCTATGGCATTGTTCATCGTTTCTTCCCTCTTGGGTAGCGTGAACTACATCGCCACTGTAATCAATTTGCGTACGAAGGGTATGACGTTCACTCGCATGCCATTGACCATCTGGTCTTTCTTCATTACGGCCATCATCGGTCTGTTGTCTTTCCCAGTATTGTTCGCAGCCGCTTTGTTGATGATCTTTGACCGTGAGTTCGGAACTTCTTTCTACCTCTCGGACATCTTCATTAACAACCACGCGTTGCACCACACTGGTGGTAGCCCATTGTTGTACCAGCACTTGTTCTGGTTCCTTGGTCACCCTGAGGTATATATCGTATTGCTTCCTGCTTTGGGTATTACTTCTGAGGTTATTGCTACTAACTCACGTAAGCCAATCTTCGGTTACCGTGCGATGATCGGTTCCATGTTGGGAATCGCCTTCCTGTCCTTTATTGTATGGGCGCACCACATGTTCGTGTCAGGTATGAACCCATTCTTGGGCTCTATCTTCATGTTCTTGACCTTGATTATTGCGGTTCCATCTGCGGTAAAAGGCTTTAACTACGCTACTACGCTTTGGAGAGGTAACTTGGTGTTCACACCAGGTATGATGTTCTCTATCGGCTTGGTATCCTTGTTCATCTCTGGTGGTGTTACAGGTATCATGCTCGGTAACTCTGCATTGGATATCCAGTTGCACGATACTTACTTCGTAGTGGCTCACTTCCACTTGGTAATGGGATCTGCATCTTTCTTCGGAATGATGGCGGGTATCTACCACTGGTTCCCAAAAATGTTCGGCCGCATGATGGATTCCCGTTTGGGTACCCTTCACTTCTGGTTGACATTCGCTGGTGTTTACTGCGTGTTCTTCCCAATGCACTACATTGGTATCGCTGGTTTCCCACGTCGTTACTATGCGTTCAGCGAATTTGACGCATTCTCTATCTTCCCAGAAGTGAATACGTTCATCTCCGTTGCTGCGATCATCACATTCTCTGCTCAGGCAATCTTTGCGTTCAACTTCTTCTACAGCATCTTCCGCGGTAAGAAGGCTACGCAAAACCCATGGAACGCTACTACTTTGGAGTGGACTACTCCAGTTGAGGGCATCCACGGTAACTGGCCTGGAGCTATTCCAGAAGTACACCGTTGGCCATACGACTTCAGCAAGCCAGGGGCTAAAGAGGACTTCATTCCTCAGACGGTACCATTCTCAGCTACGCCTGAGTCTAACTTGCCAAACGAGGCTTAATTGAAAGCCACGACATACGAAAGGCCACTTCCATTTGGGAGTGGCCTTTTTTTATGCGCTCAAACGAAAGTTTGAGGGTTGGATAAGCTCGGAAAGCTCGAGGTAGTAGTAATCAATTTTTCCGAGGCCATTGAATTTTTGAGATTGCCGTTTCCAAGAACCACTCAGTGGTGCTGGGAAAGGGAGCGTATTTTTAAAACTGTCCGACATCAACAGGTATTCCCTCGATCGGATATCACTTTTTAAGAGGTGGTGGGGGAGGATGACGTTTGGCCCATACAGTTTCTTGTGTCCATCCACATGAATGAAGGACAGTTCGCCTCGGTGGGCGATGAATTTTAGGGAGAGGTTGCCTGTACCAGTACAGGCTCTACAGCCACAGGTATTCCTCAATTTGAAGTTCTTGAGAAATCTGTGAAACTGAAGGAAAGTATGCCGTGTCTGGGCATAGATTTCCTCCGGAGAAGGCACCTCTTTGTGTTTGTAAAAGAGGATGGCATCACCTTCAATCTCTGAAACTTTTAGGTCGAGCCTATCGGATTTTACGATGACCGTGAGCAAATCCGTGATGATGGAGCGACTGTGGTCCATTTCCGTTGTGCTCACAAATTCCGTAAACCCACTGATGTCCGGTATGAAAATAAATGAGTCCATAGCGTTGCATAAATAACGTTTTGGGCGTCAGTAAATTACCTTTGGTCGAAAATGCCCGTAAACAAAGGGAGGGCTTGGGAAAGACCAGTGTGCTATCTGTTGATTGAACTTTTGTGGGGAAGGTTTTTAGACACTTTGTAAAGATTGAAGATGGATTTTGACTTTCAGGAGCTACAGAGGGAGTTGGATTTATATGAGTTTCCGCCTGTGATATGGTTGGCGGTGCCTTTGATGTTCTTTTTCATCTCGTTAGAGGCGATTTTGTCTCACAAGCGAAGCATGAAATTGTATGACAAGGGTGATTTCTGGGGGTCAGTTGGCGTAGGCCTGGGCAATTTGGCTGTCAATTGGGTAATTAAGGGTGGCTCTTTCCTTATTGTCTTTTTCTTCTACAAGATTGCTCCCTATAAACAACCGCCAGTGTGGTGGTCCTTTGCGCTATGCTTTGTGGCGATGGATTTTTTGCGGTATTGGATTCATCGTTTGGGGCATGAATCCCGACTGTTTTGGTCCAGTCACATGACCCACCACTCCTCGGAGTACTACAATTTTGCGGTGTCCTTTAGGCTGAGCTGGGTGCAGTTCTATAAGTTTTTGTTTTTCCTCCCGATTTCATTGCTGGGGTTCAATCCCGTGGTCTTTTTTATCACCCATCAGTTAGCCGTGTTGTATCAGTTCTGGTTACATACCGAGTTGATTGGAAAACTGCCTTGGTGGATCGAATACTTTTTTGTGACACCATCACATCATCGGGTGCATCATGGCCGAAACCCAAAGTATTTGGACAGGAACTACGGTTCTACGCTCATAATCTGGGATAGGATGTTTGGGACATTTCAAGAGGAAGAGGAGCGTCCTGACTATGGTGTGACAAAGCCTTTGGAATCAAATAATCCAGTAAAACTGGTGTTTACCGACTTTGTTGCTCTTTGGGGGGAATTAAAGGTCACCCCTGGAGTGAAGGAAAAGCTCAAGTTAATTTTCGGAAGGCCCAAATAATGGGAAGAGGGAGTCAACGCCATATTCTTTATGGAGCCTTCTTGCTGATTCTTGCAGGTTTCCTACAGGCCTGTGCTTCCAAGAAACCAAACTATTTTGTCGCCAAGGAAGCCAGAAAGGCCCCAGCTCCAAAAAGGGAAGGGGTAAGGGTGAGGCATGTGCTTTATCTGATTGGTGATGCAGGGGGGGCTGTTGAAGAGGTTGGAGGAAATAGTGAGGCATTGGATCAATTGAAGGACTATTTGGAGGCTGAGAGGGATTCCGCTACCGTAGTTTTCTTGGGGGATAATATTTACCCTGAAGGAATGCCCCCTGTAGGTGAAGCTCATAGAGAAGAGGCCGAAGTAAAATTGGAGAAGCAGATTTCAGTGGTGGAGCAATTCGATGGCCGAGTCATTTTTCTCCCAGGTAATCACGACTGGAAAAAAGGCCAAGTCGGAGGCTGGGAGCAGAGCAAACGACAAGAGACCTACCTGAAGGAGCGATTGGGGAAAAAGGTTTACTTGCCCTCAAAGGGATGTGCAGGTCCTGAGGATATTCTTGTTAATGACCATTTGGCCTTAATTGTCTATGATAGCCAGTGGTGGTTGCACCCTGAGGAGGACCGTCCTGAAAATGTGGATTACTGCAAAACGGACGATACCACAGAGTTTTTTTATCAGATGGCTGAGGTGCTGGAAAAGCACGGGAGGCGAAACCGACAGCTTGTTGTTTTGGCTCACCATCCTTTATTCACGAATGGTGAGCATGGTGGGCATTTTGCTATTAAGGATCACATCTTTCCGCTTTCCAACTTCGGTAAAGCTGGTTATTTCCTTCCCTTGCCCATTCTTGGGTCTTTTTATCCGCTTTACCGCACCAATTTTGGGAATGTACAGGACTTAGCACATCCCAAGTATGACCGCTTGAAGGAAGGCTTGCTTCCCTTATTTCGAGATTATTCAGGGCTGGTCTACGCTTCTGGCCATGACCATAGTTTGCAGTTAATTTCTCAACGAGGCTTTCATCAGATTGTGAGTGGCGCAGGGAGCAAGTTGACCTATGCCAAAAAAGGGGGGCAAGCGACTTTTGTTGGGCGATTTCGTGGGTTTAGCCGTTTGGTGTTCTATGAGGATGGCAGTCAGATTGTGGAGTTTATTGAGGGGAAAACGGGACAGGTGATTTTTTCCCAAATGATTCGTCGGCCAGACCCTGTAACCATTTCTGATGACCTTTCTGTGGTGGATTATTCAGACAGTACCGTGTTGGTTCAGGGATTTGATTATGAGCATTCAGAAATCCATGAGAAGGTATTTGGGAAGCACTACCGCGAGGAATGGAATACCTTGGTGAAAGTTCCTGTCTTGGATTTGGGAACGGAGAAAGGTGGATTAACCCCAATTAAGAAAGGCGGAGGTGCGGTCACTAAAAGTCTGAGGGTGAAGGACAGCACTGGGCAGGAATATGTGCTACGTTCCGTTCAAAAAATCTTGCAGGTTGGTCCCATTATCCAAAATACCGTAGCGGGTGACTTAGCCCAAGATCAAATGTCCGCGATTCACCCTTACGGCCAGTTAGCGGTTCCTCCCATGGCGGAAGCTTTGGGCTTGTTACATGCCAATCCGTCATTGCGCTTTATTCCAAATGATCCAAGACTGGGTGTTTTTAGGGAGGAATTCAAAGGCATGTTGGTGATGATTGAGGAGCGTCCAAATGGCGATGAGTCATCCATGCCCAATTTTGGGAACTCCAAGGATCTGGTGAGCACCAGAGAGGTGGTCGAGTTAATGCTTCATGACAGCGACAACCAAGTGGATGAGAAGGAAGTGCTTCGAGCAAGGTTGTTTGATATGCTTTTGGGGGACTTTGATCGTCATGAGGACCAATGGCGTTGGGCTACCTATGAGACTGATACGGGTTTGTTTATTCGTCC
Source organism: Bacteroidia bacterium (assembly GCA_030431525.1). Lineage (GTDB taxonomy): Bacteria > Bacteroidota > Bacteroidia > Cytophagales > JAAEPT01 > JAUIJC01. The sequence continues at coordinate 40,768 of JAUIJC010000004.1, forward strand.
GATTGCCCGAGATCGGGACAATGTGTTTTTCCGTTTTGATGGGCCCGTATCCTATATCATTGGTCGAAAATGGGTGCAACGGCGGTTCAAGGATTTCAAAGGGGATATTATTCAGGTTGCGGATTTTAACTCTCGAGCAAGGCATTTTGACCGTTTCTTCCTGACCAGAATGCAAGAGGAGGACTGGAAGGAGGAAGTACGTTTTATTCAAGAGCATCTCACCGATGAGCTAATCGATTCATCATTGAAGCAACTTCCTCCAGAGGTTTATGGCCTCTCTGGGGAGAATATCGCAGAGATTTTAAAGCAACGAAGGGATGGTTTGTTAGAGCCATCGTTGAAATACCACCGTTTTTTGGCCAAAAAGGTGACCGTGAAAGGAAGTGAGAAGTCGGAGGTTTTTGAGCTGGAAAATCAGGCCGATGGCAACCTTTCCGTAAAGATGTATCGGGTGAACAAGGAGGGGACCCGAAAGCAATTGGTTTATGACCGAATGTTTTTGGCGAAAGAGACCAAGGAGGTACATCTGTACGGTATGGCAGGTACGGACCGATTTGCTCTCGATGGAGAAGGAAAACCCAAGGTGAAAATTCGAATCATTGGGGGAGAAGGGGAGGATACACTTTCAAATCAGCTGGAAAGTGGCCTTTTGGCCAAAGATCCTCTGCTTTATGAACAGGGCAAGACAGGAACGGTAATCGAGAATCCCAGTAAGTTTCGAAAACGGCTTTCAAATAATCCCCGTGTCCATGAGTTTGACAGGTATGCCTTCAATTATGATTTGGTCAAGCCCGTTTTGTCCTTCAATTATAACGTGGATGACGGATTCTTTGTAGGTGGTGGTTTTGAATTGGAGAAGCAGGGCTTTCGGCGAAAGCCATATGCTTATCGCCTAAGAATGACGGGAAATGTGGCGCTTCGGACGGCTTCCTTCAATTACAAGATGGCCTTTGAGGTGCCAAATGTGGCTGGAAGGTGGTCTTTTCTTTCCTTACTGGATGTCAGGGCGCCGAGCTTTGCCGATAACTTTTTTGGTATTGGAAATGAAACCGTTGAAGATACCGATGACCGACGCTTCAATCTTTTGAACATCAATGATGTGCTGTGGGAAGGGCTGATTTACACCAAGGGAATCAACCGCAGGTATTTCGGGTTTGGGCCCACGGTGCAATACGCCAAGCCAATTTTTAAGGAGAATCGTTTTGTTTCCAGTCCAGAGGCGGGTTTGACGGATGAAGACTTTCAGGGGCAGTTTTTCGTTGGTCTGACTTCGAGGTTTCTGAAGAATTTTGTCGATTCGCAAACCTTTCCCCACACGGGCTATCGCTTCAATAGCCAACTCACTTATCTGAAAAGTATTGAACGGTCGGAGATTGGTTTTTTGCAAATGACTGGAGATGTGTCGCTTTATTTTCCCGTTGGGAAGAAGAGGCGCAATGTCATTGCCACCCGAGTCGGGGCAGGACTGAATATTGGGGAGTTTGAGTTTTACCAAGCGAATGAATTGGGGGGAATCACTAATCTCCGTGGATTCCGCAAAACTCGTTTTTCTGGCAAGTCCAGCTTTTATCATAACACGGAATATCGTCAGCACATCACGAATTTTAGGACTTATATTTTCAAGGGCAGTTTCGGAGTTTTGGGCCTATTCGATTATGGAAGGGTGTGGGTTCCCAATGATCCCTCCACGGAGGATGGAACTTCCCGATTGTGGCATTATGGTTTTGGAGGTGGAATATGGGTCAGTCCGTTGCATGTGGCCGTTTTTACCCTGACGGGATCAAAATCAAGGGAAGATTTTGTGGTCAACGGAACTTTTGGGTTCTTCTTTTAACTTCTTTATGGGATGGGAGTGCAATTCGGTGCGCTCCCGTAGCGACGCTTTGAAAGCGTCGTCACACCGATATGGCCATCTTGAAGAGGTATCTTTTCCCATACATTTATGAAGTATTCCAATCCAATCACTTTTTTCTATACCTTCTCCTTTTTGATGATACTGTGTTGTTGTGAAAAGTTTGGTGGTGGGTGCTTCGCCCAAAACCGAGGCTTTTCACCGAATTCCCCTTATCAATTGTCGCCCGTTTTGGATGGAGGATTGGGGGCATTAGGCGCTGGAACCTTGATTGGTAGCCAAGTGATGATGCGCCAGCGAAAGCCCTTGACCTTGAAGGAAATCTCCAATTTGGATCCCAATGACATCAATGGTTTTGATCGAACTTCTCGCCAACTGACTTGGCAGGCTACTACGCCAATGGCGGATGGGATGTTGTACGGGGCATTTGTGCTTCCTGCTGTTTTACTGACCAATTCCACCGCCCGCTCGGATTGGGGACATTGGCTCATTATGATGGCTGAGGTGTTGGCCATCAATAATGGCATCAATGGGATGATGAAATATGGTGTTGGCCGTGCACGTCCATTTACCTATTTCGATGATGCTCCTCTTGAGGAAAAGCAGGGGCATAGTGGAAACCTTTCTTTCTATTCAGGACATACATCCAATGCTTCAGCCATGTCATTTTTCACCGCCAAGACCTTAACCGATTACATGGGAAAAGGAGAGAACCAAGGCTTGAAAGTTGGGATTTGGTCGATGGCTGTGCTTTATCCAGCCATTGTTGGGTATTCCCGTTGGGAAACGGGAAGGCATTTTAAAAGTGATGTGTTGGTCGGCTATGGCGCTGGAGCCTTGATTGGTTATATGGTGCCTTTCCTTCATAAAAAGAGGAAAAAAGACAGCCGTTCAACCTTGATGCCCATGGGGAATGGGGTGGCTTGGGAGTATCGGTTCTAAGAGACATTAGATTTTAGACGTTAGACTTTAGCTCCAGAGTGCAATTCAACAATAATTTCTAATGTCTAATGTCTAATGTCTAATGTCCACTCACCATTTACACCGTCGGCTTCCAATAATAGAATGATGCGCCAAAGCTGATGATGGCGATGACAAAGCCAATCATGAAAATGGTGTAGGCGATTCGCAGGAAGTAGTATTTTTTTGCCAAGACCAATCCCAAGTAGTAAATGTCTCTGGCAAGGCTTCCGTAGAGGAACTCCTTGTCTTTTCTCATTTCTTCAAACCCCTCTTCAAAGTCAGGAAGGTTCATTTGGAAGAAGTTTCCAAAAAACAGCAGGTTTGCCCGTTTTTTACGAATGTCCTCGATGGTGACAAGGTTATGGGTGACTTTTGGGGTGGTCGCTAATGTGGCAAAAATGATGGTGAGCAAGCAAACCCCAAGGAGGATGGAGGTGGGAAGAATCAGGAAGCTGTTGGAATCGAATTTGGGCACCATGCCTGATACGGAAATAGAAATCACGATGGCGTTAATACTCAACATTATGTTGGCCTTAGTATCAGCGATGGCGCTCAGTTCAATGTGATTTTTCGAGGTAACGCGGAAAAGGGTTTCCACCCCACGGTCGGGGCGAATAATTTGATGCTCCTTGTTTTGGGCATCCAGTTCATTGGCCTCAATTTTTTGGAGTTTCTTTTTGAGGTCAAGAATGTTTAGCGCCTTTTGCTCCTGAAAATGTTCTTGTGCAACGCGAGTAAAATAGCGGTGCTTGTTCAAAAAATCCCAGTTCCCTTTTTGCCACTCCTCATCCGAAATGCTTCGGTTTTCCAAAAGCTCCAATTCCAAACGAAGCAACTCTGAATGCTTCTGAAAGTCTGGTTTTCCCAAATGATGAAGGTCGGAATCACACAATAATTCCTGAAGAAGTGTTTTGGGGCTTTGAGGCATTTGCGTGCCCAAGATGCAGTTACTGACCTGAGCAATTTTCTCCGATGGGTAATCAATTTTTTTGAGGAACTCTGAGGCGATTTGAGCGCTGTTTTCCTCATGCTGATGGCGGGACACCGTATATCCAGCATCGTGGAACCACGCCGAAAGCGTTAGGATTTCCATTTCCTCCTCATTCAAACCAGAGGCCTCACCGAGCATTTTGGCTGTCTGAACCACATTGAAGGTGTGTTGGTAATTATGGAAAAGGTGGTCACCAGATAATTGGTCGCGCAGAAGCGTAAAGACAAAATGTGAAGTTTGCTCTATGACCGTGTTTTCTTCCATGTGTTAGTATACGGAAGAGGGGGAAGGCCGATATATTATAGGTGAGGGAGTTGATTTTTTAACCACGGAGAGAAGGAGGAAAGGAGGTTTGCCTTGCTCAAAGAGGTGAGCCAAATGACTCGCCTTCTGATAAAAAATGCAGGCTGTCACCTGCCAACAGCCGTAGGCTTTGGCAGTGTGATTTTTTCAAAAAGAGCGATTGTTCATAACACACTGCCAAAGCTTTTAGCTGTTGGCAGGTGATATGAACAATCGCTCTTTTCCTAAACAGTCTCCTGCTCCAAAGGCTGTTCTTCCTGCTTTTGAACTGGGGCTTTGGAGGATTTCCGTTTTTGAAGGAAAATCAAAAGTCCCAGACTGGCGGTTCCGAGGATGGTTAACGCAAAACACATCATAAGGATGTTTCGGGTATCCTTTCCCAAAAAGTCCAAGAAGTGAAACTTGTGGAGCCAAGCAAAACTGAATCCTTCCAAGCGGGCTGAATCAGTGACGTGACTGGCCATTTTTCCCGTTCTGGTTTCCACATAATAGGTCAGGTGGTTAGGCGTGTCAAAATCAACGCGCATCACGGGAAGACGTTTGTTGATAAAGCCGTATTCCCCTTTGAAAGCGGTTATCTGACTTACCTTGTTGATTTCATTTGCCTGCAATCCACTGAACATACAGGCCAAGTTGACCGCATAGATGGAATCTCCCTTTGGAAGTAGATTTCCATTTTGGGCATTGATATAGACGAGCTGAGGTGTCCTTTCCTTACCAATTTTTGTGATTTGATAGTAGGGTTGCTCATCCATGAAGACCAATCCAGTATTTAACCCAGTTTGTTCAGCAAAGGCCGTTTTTAGTGGGAATTGGAAATCTGAGGATTTGAATGAATGCTTTGGTTCAAACAAGTGCCTGCTGTCGGGTTCCAGTTTTTTGAAGGCATGAAAGGCTCCGCTGAAAGCGAATAGGAACATGAACACGGTGGAGCTGAGTCCAACGATGCGGTGCAACTTTCGGTTGCGTTGTTTGCTGTTGTGCGAAGGCAACTGTTTGAAAACCCTCCAGAAGATGCCGTAAATGAACAAACCGCTAAGGGCGCTCAAGAAAATCAGCGAGGCCATCAGCCCGATGACAATCAGACGGCCACCTTGCATTTCAGGCATCAAATCCCAATTGTGGAAGGTGTTGAATAGCCACAACATCGCTCTTCGTTTGCTGTCGTTGGCGGTGCCCAATCGGCTGGAGGCTGTTTCCACATAAACCTCGATGCCGTCTGGACGGAAAAAACTGACTTTGTACACAGGCAAAAGTCGGTTGATTTCTCGGTACTGTCCGTCAAACTCATGTTGAAGTTTGATGCTGGTGATGCTTGTTGCCGAGTCCCCCAAGAAGCCTTTGGCAAGCTGTTTTGCATAGCGTTCATCGCCTTCGGGGATTTCCTTGCCAGAACCCGTATGGAAATAGCGGATGCCTTTCTCGCCCAAATGAACCTGATAGGTCGGCATGTTTTCCACGCGAACCAAGCGAACATTCTGGATGGTTTCCAGATGGTATTGCTCCATGATTTGGAGCAACAGGACCTTCAGCTCGGAGGGTTGAACAGGTTGCTCCCTGAGAAAACGGTGCTTGATGTTTGGCGGGAACCAGCCCATAAAGGGGTGGAGCAAGCCACTCAAAACCCAGAGGATGGTCGGCACCAAAATGATGAGGCCAATCCATCGGTGGGTTTTATAAATGAATTGTTTGGTAGATGTGTTCATAAGAACAGTTGTATGTAGAGACAAGGCACAGCCTTGTCTCCGATGTTATTTTTTAGCAAAACTGTAAGACAACCCAAGGTTGGTGCTAATCGGGTTGCCAATGTTGTAGGATTCACCCCATTGTGAACTGCTGGCCCTTCCAGCGTAGCGCTCATTGGTGAGGTTAAGTACATTCAACCAAATGCCGAATTGCTTGTATTCATAGCCCGCTCGGAAGTTGAAGAGATGGAAGCCCTCATATTTTTTGGATTCCTCTGTGCTGTTGGCTGGCATGGCCGACATGTTGTAACTACCCACGCGTTGCCATTCCAAGCTGGCGTAGAAGTTTTTGAGGAATTTCGGGCGGTAAGTCAGTTTGGCATTTCCGATGAATGGCGCAGAGCCAGCCATTTCAGTGTCGGAGTAATCCACATCGCCGTCCACAAATTCGAGGTACGTGTGGCTGGCGTTGGTACCGCTCAATCTGAATTCGAACTGCTTGTTTGGTTTCACCGTGATGCCATATTCGATGCCTTGGGAGCGAGTCTGGCCAGCGTTGCGGTTTTCATAAGAGCCATCATCCATGAGCATGGACACAATCGTGTTGGTGCCCTCCAAGCGGTAAAGGCTGTAATCGATGTAGATTCTTCCTTTCAAAAGACCAATCCAGCCACCCAATTCGATGTTGCTGTAATTTGTAGGCTCGATGCTTGGCACCTTGGTGCCACGATAGAGTTCGCCAACTTGTGGTGGCAAGAAGCCAGTGCTGTAGTTCGAATAGAATCCAAGGTTTTTTAATGGGTTGTAAACGATACCGATGCGTGGCGTGAATTGGTAGAAAACATTGCTGGTATCAGGCACGCCAGAATAGGACTCTTCGCTGAGGTGGTTGTCGTAGCTGTAGAAGAAGTGGTCGAAACGGCCACCAGCCACAATGCGTACTTTCTTGATTGGGTTGAAGGAGAACTGCGTGTAAAAGGCCGTGTTGGTGATAGAGGTATGGTAGTTCGCCAATGAAGAATCCGTGTGCTCATAAGAGGAATATTCATTCCCAGTTTTAGAGATGCGGATGTAATCTTCCCAGAACACCGTTGGAGAGTGGTCGAGGCTTAAGCCTGCAATGAGGGAAGCGTTCATCTTCTTGAACTTTTTCTTGTGCTGAACCAAACCGCCGTAGCTACGGAATGAGCTCTCGTTGATGGAACCGTGGGCCAAAGTCGGGTCACCTGTTCCAGCCCATGGCTTGAAGTCTTCTTGAACGCGGTAGGATGGGATTTGGGCGATGGAGTTGTTACGGAAGTAGAGCGTGAACGAGGTTTTGTTCTGGTCATTCCAGTAGTTGTCCAAGGTGCTTCGGACACGGAGTGATTTCACGGAGCGCTCGGTGAACGTCTGGTTACTCCCGAATGTGCCACTGTAAAAATCGGCGCTGTCCAAGCTACCACGCATGTCATTGCGATAGCCAACGTAGTCAATCACATTGGTCCAAGTCATTTTGGAATTGATGCTGTAATCCGCACGAAGGGTGAAAGCGCCTTTGTAGAAATCATTGTGCTCAAGGAATCCACCAGAGCGGTCGGCGAAGTAGCCACCTGCATACAATCCAAGCTTCCCGAAGGTTTTGCTCACGTCCAAATCCGCGCGTTTATAGCCCAAGTTGTTGGCTTGGATAGAGGCAGTACCCGAAAGGTTTTTAGTTGGACGCTTGGTGATGAAGTTGAAGGCACCACCAACGGCCTCACTACCATAAATGCTTGAGGAAGGCCCACGTACGATTTCCATTCGGCTAATCGACGTTTGGTTCATTTCCAACAAGGCATTGTGGTTGAAAACACCATTCGGGCGAATTGGCAATCCATCTTCCAGATAAAGGAAAAGGCCTTTTGAACCCATGCCCAATGGTTGGCGGACGGCCATCATGTGTTGCTCATTGTTCAGCGGAATCATGAACACACCTGCTGACTGGTTCATCACTTGGTCCAAACTGGTGGCTTTGGTTTCCTTGATGCTTTGCTCGTCAATAATGTCAATGGCGACTGGAGCATCCGAACGCTTCATTTTTTCACGGTCCACCGAAATGATTACTTCTTCCAATTGGGTGGCTGAAGCTAAAAGCTGAATCGAGCTGGCTTCATTGACTGAAATCACCAAGGTTTGGAATCCCAAGGATTCAATTTTTAGGCTGTCGGAAGAAGATGTTTCTGAAAGGCTAAAGTTGCCTTCCAAATCTGTGGAGGTCCTTACGGCCTCATTTCCCACCAAGCTGACCAAGGCAAAAGGAACGGGCTGGCTGTTTTCGTCAGTGACCTTGCCTTGAATGGATTGGGCAAAAAGGTTTAGGCTGGCTCCCAGACAAAGGAGCAGTAGTAATACTTGTTTCATTTTTGAAAAAAAGAGTGCCCACAGGAATACGCTGGTAAGCATCTGGGCATACCGACACATTCCCAATGAATTTTTGGGCGATGAATTAAAGTTTGAAAATCTTGGTAGGATGGGGGAGGCTTGGATACAATAGTTCCAATACTAGTCCTCAATCATGCTTGCTTAGACCTGACAGGTTTTGAAAACCTGTCAGGTCTAAGCAAGCATGATTGGCAAAAGCCCATCAAAGGAAACCAAGAAAGAGAAGAGTGGGGTTACACTGGCTGTCACCTGCCAACAGCCGTAGGCTTTGGCAGTGTGAGTCGTTCCACAGACCTGTTTATCATACCACACTGCCAAAGCTTTCAGCTGTTGGCAGGTGAAATGATAAACAGGTCCGCGTAACTCCAAGAAGTGATTGGTACCCCTTAGCAAGAAGGGGGATGAAAAATGGGAGGATTCCAAGTTTGTGGAATACCACCATGGAAAAATGATTGGTGGGCGATTTCCATTTTTGGAGCAAAGAAAATCTCTTCGGTCACGGTGCGGAGGAAGTCAACAGGGTAGTCCTTCAGGTTAATCTGTTTTCCCTGAACCCCTTTATTCTGCTCTTCCATCCGCTTTTGCACATAACACATACCCTTACAATCCAACTCGGGAACCTCCTTGTTGATACAAAGAAACTCCGCAATGTAGTCTTGCTGGGCGTAGTACTCCACTAAAGGAGCAACTGGCCGTAGCATGGCTACAACGTAAAGAAGGGTCAATATGATTGCTTTAGCGGATTTCATGGTCTGGAAATCGGGCGCAAGGTAATGATAGAAAAGTAAGAAATGGAAAGACTTTTTTGTGAAAGTTGTCCCAAGTCAAAAGTTCTTGTTTTGTAACCTGTTGTGAATGAGGTTTTTGGTGTTGGGTCAAAAATCGCTTATCCCTTCTTTTCGCATTACATCATTTTGTACCTTTGTAGTCAAATCCGAATTAAATCTGTCCCGTCATGCTGAGCTTCCAACGATTTGGCCGATACACCGTGTTTGCGGTTTATTTTCTGATTTTGGTAGGTGGTATTGTCCGAAGTACGGGCGCAGGCATGGGTTGTCCGGATTGGCCTTTGTGTTTTGGAGAGGTGATTCCTCCGACGGATGAGTCCCAGCTTCCAGCCAATTATGCCGATAAGTTATTGGATAAGCGGAAAGAGAAGAATGAGAACTTGGTGGCGACACTAGATCGAATGGGCTTGTCGGATATGCTGGAATCACGTCCAGATCATGATTTAGACGAGAAGATATTTTTTAGCGTTGAGAAGGCTTGGATCGAGTACCTCAACCGTTTGACGGGTGTGGTGATTGGTATTTTTGTGTTTGGCACCTTGTTGCTCTCCTTTAAGTATTTCAAAAAAGATAAACTGCTGATTTTCCTGAGCTTCTTGGCTTTTGCGCTTGTGGGCGTCGAAGGCTGGTTGGGTTCGTTGGTGGTTTCTTCCAACTTATTGCCGGGCATGATTTCCGTTCATATGCTCTTGGCCTTGGTCATTGTTCTTATCCTGATTTATGCAGTTACCCGCTCAGAAGGTCTTCCACGACTGTTGTTGGTGGGCTCGCGAAGAACGCTGAATCTCGTCCTTCTTTTTGCACTTGGGTTGATGTTCGTCCAGTTGCTTCTTGGCATTGAGGTGCGCGAGTTGATGGATGTGGTGCAACGCCAAATGGGCGTGGAGAAAAGGATGGAATGGGTGAGCAACTTGGGTAATGATTTCTTGGTACACCGCAGTTTCTCGTGGGCATTGGTTATTGCTCACGTTGCGCTGTTGTATCTCTTACGCAAGGAAGGAAAAGCATTGAGATCATCCTTTGTTTGGTTGTTTGTGTTGGTGATGATTGAGGTGGTGGCAGGAATCGGAATGGCCTATTTTGGTGTGCCGGGATTCCTTCAGCCAGTTCACTTGTTGGTGGCCACTATGATTATCGGCCTGCAGTTCTATTTGCTTCTGAAGTTGAATCCAAGTTGGTTGGGGCGTCGGATGCGATTGGCTTAAGTGCTTGATTTGGGAGAAAGGAAGCCCTACGGGGCTGAGTAGCTTGATTGAGAATGAGTATGATTACTGATAAGTATCTAGATAATGCCGAGGAGACTTCAAGGTCGTTTAGTCTTCGTCCTTATATCCAGTTGCTAAAGTTGAGGCTTTCCTTAACGGTGGCGCTTTCTGGTGCTGTAGCTTATCTCTTTGCTTCGGATTTTCAGACCGTGGATTGGTCGCTGTTTTCTCTCTTTATTTTGGGAGGACTTTTGGTGACAGGATCTGCAAATATCATCAACCAGCTTTTTGAGGTGGAGTACGACAAGCTGATGAAGCGGACAATGAACCGTCCGTTGCCTTCAGGTACCTTGTCCAGAAAAGAAGCTTTGGTTTATTGTGTGTTCCTCGGAATTGCAGGGACATTTATACACCTCTATTACTTTAATGCCCTTACGGCTGGCTTGTCCTTGCTATCATTGGTGCTTTATGGCTTTGTCTATACGCCAATGAAGCGTATGGGCCCTGTCTCTGTTTTTGTTGGGGCTTTTCCGGGTGCATTGCCTTTGCTGATTGGTTGGGCTGCCGTGATGAACAATATTGGCTTTGAGGCCTTGTTGCTGTTCGGTATTCAGTTTATGTGGCAGTTCCCGCATTTCTGGGCAATCGCTTGGGTTGGGGGAGAGGATTATGAAAAGGCTGGATTCAGAATGTTACCAAGTTCCAGTGGTGAAAAACTGAATGCCTTGTTCATTTTCGCTTATGCCGTATTCCTGCTATTTGTGAGTCTATTGCCTTCTATGTTTAACCTTGTTGGTTGGACAGGTGGTTTGGTGGTCGCCATTATTGGTTTACTCTTCGTAATTCCGACAGTTTTATTGTTGGAACGCCGTGATCGCCGTTCTGCATTAATGGTGATGTTCGCTTCATTCCTTTATTTGCCAGTGGTGTTGATTACTTGCTTGGTGGATAAAGTGTAAGCAGTTAACAGGTATCAGTTAACAGTTATCAAGCTGTTGGTCATAAATTCTAATGTCCTAATTCATATCTCTATAAAATGATTACCCTTAATAAACAGCAAAACGAGTCGGTTGCCTACGGCGAACCGTTGCAGGCCAATGAGCATGCAAACATGCTGGTCAATCCAAAGAAGTTTATTCTTTGGTTGTTTATCGGAACGATTGTGATGCTCTTCGCAGCTTTCACCAGTGCCTACATCGTGAAAAAGGATGGTGGAACAGGTTGGAGTGCTTTTGAATTGCCACATACCCAGTTCTTAACCAGTACAATCATTGTTGTGCTGAGTAGTGTGACAATGCAGATGGCTTATTTCTCTGGAAAAAAGGGGAACATGAAGGGCGTGAAGTTAGCCTTGTTCTCAACATTTGTCTTGTCCGTTGGCTTCTTGGCTTCCCAGTGGTCTGCCTTCGTGGAATTGCAGGAACGCACTTATCCAATCTTCTTTGGAGGGGCTGGAAGTAACAACGCTGGAGAGTTCCTTTATGCCTTGGCAGGAATCCACGCTGCCCACATTGTGATGGGGGTTGGCTTCTTGATTTATGCCTTGGTAATTGCCGCAAAGAAAATCAATCAATCGAGAATGGTTCTTAATTTGGAAATGTGTGGCACATTTTGGCATTTTCTTGGTGGACTTTGGCTGTATTTATACATATTTTTGACGGTCAATCACGCTTGATAGACCCTTGATAAAAGGCGCTGGCGAGCTTTTTAAGCGCAACTTGCTTGTAATGAGGGAGTTGTTATCGAAAGGCTCGGTGGGTTGGAAATTGAGGAGCAAATAAAGCTTGAATTATCTCGGTAAAAGCTGGGGTAATCGCAACCAATTGTTAAAACTGTTTGATTTTATGGCTGCTGATATTGCGCTTGACAAAACAGAGGAAAAAGACCTGTGGGGTGGTGGTGCTGCTCCAATGAAGGCAAGCTACGGCAAGTTGATGATGTGGTTCTTCCTCGTCTCCGATGCCTTCACGTTCACTGGCTTCTTGTTGGCCTACGGTTTCGCCCGTTTCCGCCACGTTCCAGCAAACTACTTTGATGTTGAATGGCCTAACCCAGACCACGTCTTTAACGCATTCCCGTTTATGGATGTGTTTGGTGTCACTGCGGCACCGTTGGTGTTTGTGGGTATCATGACATTTATCCTGATTCTTTCGTCTGTAACCATGGTATTGGCCGTGGAGGCAGGAAAGCGAATGGATAAGCAGGCTGTTGAAAAATACATGTTGTGGACCATCATTGGTGGTATCGTTTTCTTGGGCTGTCAGGCTTGGGAGTGGACTCACTTTATCCACGGTACTGCTGAAGGTTCTGCTTTTGAGCTACCAGGAATCGGTAAAATCTTTGGTGCCGACTTGCACCAAAACCAGTATGGACCTCCTGCTTTCGCTGATTACTTCTTCTTCATCACAGGCTTCCACGGTACTCACGTACTCTCTGGTGTGATTTTGAACTTGGTGATCTACAATAACGTAGCTATCGGTACTTACCAGAAGCGTGGTCACTACGAAATGATTGAGAAGGTAGGTCTCTACTGGCACTTTGTAGACCTTGTTTGGGTATTCGTATTTACCTTCTTCTACCTCGTTTAAAGTATTATGTATTAAGTACAATGTATTATGATGTTTACTATCATGATACATTGTACTTAATACATTGTACATAACATTGTACTCCAAAAGTCTTTTAAAATGGCAGCATATAACGAATTTCCTCATCACGAGGTAACTCCAGCTAATCCAAAACTCATTGCCAACATCTGGAAGGTAACAGGGATTTTGGCCTTGGTGACAGCCGTTGAATTTGCTTTGGCTTTCGCTTTTCCAGAGAAGCCAGAGTGGTTGATTCTTACTTACATCGTTTTGACCTTGGTGAAGGCCTTCTTCATTGTGGCTGAATTCATGCACTTGGGGCATGAGCAAAAATCTTTGATCTATTCCATTCTTCTTCCATTGGGACTCCTCTTTTGGGGTATTCTTGCGATGTTGATGGAGGCCGATGCAATTTATAATGCCATCATAGGTTGGTGGAATTAAGCTGAGGCGCTAAGTATTTAAAGAAAGTCGAGGGTGTAAACCTTCGACTTTTTTTGTGGGCAAAAAGTATAGCGAAAGCACATGAAGGGTAAGTTGATTAAGTTTTCGATTCTGGGCGTGTTGTTGGGCATTCCTGTAATTCTCCTGTTTTTGGTGGATAAGGCTGCCATCGAAGGAGAGAAGCCGTTGTGGTTGAAAGTCTATCACCCCGTTGGAACGGAGGAAAAGACAGTAGATGGAAAATCGGTAGTGGATACGATTTTCCACAAGGTTCCTGTCTTTGAATTGACTGATCAAGAAGGGAAGCCTTTCAACAGTGAGCAACTGGCTGGGAAAATCTATGTCGCTGATTTTATTTATACCGAGCGACAAGCAATCACTCAAGCCATGTGTTCCGAATACCTACATCTTCAGGAGACTTTTTCCAAGGACGACAAGGTGCGTTTGGTGTCCTTTACGCTTTCCCAAGAGCACGATTCTCTTGAAGTGATGCAATCCTTCGCCAACGATTATGGAGCGAATCCAGCCAAATGGTCTTTGTTGGGCGGAGATAGGGAAAAGGCTTTTCAGTTGATGCAGGAAGGCTACAAAGCCCAAGCCACCAAAGAGACGGGAGTGAATGGCATGATGGTTTTGGTGGACAGAAAAGGGCAAATTCGTGGGTATTACAACGTGAAAGACCCAAAGGAAATGACTCGTTTGGAAACGGAAATTCGAGTTTTATTGGAGTTAGCCAAACAGGGTAGGGACTAACCGTCTAATCCCTTGAAGCTAAAAATGATGCGGAGTCCAGTTTCTTGAAAAGCCGTATCTTTGCAGATAAATATTACCTGAACATATTATGAGCGCACCAGCCTTGACACAGAAGAATGACAAGCTTTATTTGACCATCATTGGAGTCTTGTCCGTAGTGGTTCCCGTATTGGTAGCGGTTTTCCTATACCTTCCTGAGTTCTTCAAGATTTCCGATGGAGACTTCAGCTTTTTGCCACATTTGAATGCGATGCTCAACAGCGCCACTGCGCTCTGTCTGATTGCTGGATATTATTTCGTGAAGAAGGGAAATCAAGCGGCTCACAAAACGGCCATGTACACGGCCTTTTCCTTGTCAGCGCTTTTCTTGGTGTCTTATGTGATTTATCACTCACAAGGAAATCACACTTTGCACCCGAAGGATAACCCTTTGCATACGCTATATATCGTATTGTTGATTTCACATATTATCCTTTCAGCGATTGTTCTTCCATTGGTGCTTTCATCCATCTATTTTGCTGTGACGAACCGTTTGGAAAAACACCGCAAGATTGTGAAGTGGTCTTGGCCAGTTTGGTTGTATGTAGCCGTTTCTGGTGTGGCGGTTTATGCCATGATTAGCCCGTATTACGTGTAATTCCAACAACCAAACTCCTCAAACTGAATAGTCATGAAGAAGTTTCTTGGGATTCTATTTCTTTGGATTTTTTCCATGGTGGATGTGCTCGCCCAATGCGCCATGTGCGGAAAAGTGGCCGAGCAAAACGCCAGTGACAAGGCCTTAACCGAGGGCATCAACGGAGGAATTCTTTGGTTGATGGCCTTTCCTTATGTTTTGATGGGCTTGGCGGGGTATTTTTTGTGGAAGGCCTATAAACGCAAACAGGCAAAGAAATTGGTAGAAGTTCAATTGGACAGAGATTGACGACTAAGTAAAAGAGAAATAATACCCAGCGTGATTCAGGTTATTATTTCTCTTTTGCAAAACACCTATTGCTTTGGGAGTATTAAAAAGGAAAATGATCTGGGCCGTGATGGCCCTTTTCTTTTTGGCGTTGGCCTTTTTCTGGAAATGGCATTTTTTGAGTCCAGAAAAGCGTGAGGCCAATGTCCATGTGCATTTGTTGGCCTATGTTCAGGAAGTAAGGGAGCGCATCGAGCTGTTTTCTGATCAGATGGAGAGCGATGCTGATGTGTTGGCGGAACGCCTGTGTCGGGAGGGGAGTGTAAACACTAATTACAGCGACCTTACGTTGGATAGTCCTTTTCCTTACATGGTTTACCAAGAAGGTGAACCTGTTTTTTGGTCCGATTTCCACTACCATTTCAAACTTTCCAAGGAGCAAGAAGAAGGCTGGCGTTTGGAGAGGCAGCGCAATGGCCTTTTTTGGGTGTACCAAAAACCAATTTCTTGTGGCCGAGAGGAATGTGATATCGTTTTTTTGCTTCCCTTGGAGTTGCAATACGACTTGGAGAATGCCTATCTGCATTCAGGACCTAATGAGAAGGTTTTTGAGGGCATCGACTTAAAATTGACCCAATACCCACAAGCTGGTAGTGAGGTGATCTCCCTGAGGGAAAAGGTCCTCCTTTATTTGACTCTGAGCTCAGGTCAACGCCTTGATCAGTTGTTGGTGAATACTTGGCTGCTTTTTTTGGGGCTAAGCTGGTTTAGTTTGGGTGTTTGGGTGTGGATGGTCTTTTATGAGTGGAAAAAGAAGAAACAACCATTCTGGGCTTTATGCTTGTTAGCTGTCTTCCTGTTTGGGACCAGAGCCTTGATGTTGGCGACCACCTTTCCGATTGTCTTTGTGGACTGGGAGCTGTTCAACCCTGTTTTTTATGCCTCATCAAACATCTTCCCATCCTTCGGTGACTTGTTATTAAATGTCCTGTGCTTGGCGATTTGGCTGATATGTTTTTATCAATTGTTGCCGAGCTCGTACATGTATCGCTCACTGAAAGTCATTAAAGGGAGCCAAAATGTTTTCTGGGCTTTGGCGCTGACGATTATTGGCTTTGCCTCGTTCATGAATACCTTTTGGTTGTTGAATAGTTTCTATTTCAACTCCCAATGGGATTTTGATATCACCTCCAATATTGAGTGGGACCGCTATAAGGTGGTGTACTTTGGCGTGTTGGGCTTGGTGGCCTTGATGTTCTTTTTGGTGAACCATTTGGTGCTAAAGCTGTTGGAGGCTTTGCGTCAGAATAACCTCAAGTATATCACTTGGATTTTGGCTCCAGTGTCCGTCTGTGTAGGGGCGCTTAACTTCTTTATGGATGCGGAGTACTTTTTTCTTGTCTTCGTTTATGCCCTGTTCATGGGATTGAGCCTTCAGGCTGGTTACTACAAGGAGCTCACAAGATTCCGTTATCGTCATTACCTCTATTTGTTGTTCTACCTCATCATTTTCTCATTGATTGGGGCAAGTGCCGTGGAGGAACATACGTGGTTCAGACAGCGCCTTGAGAAGCGTCGATTTGCTGAGGAGGTTTTTGCACATAATGACCTTCAGGGAGAATACCTTTTGGATGAGGTTTCCAACCAAATTGCCGAGGATCCATTTGTCCGAAGGATATTCTATACGCCATGGAATGATGGATCGCTTGCTCGCGATAAAATCCGCAGGGTTTATCTGGGCAACTACTTTGAGAAGTATAACGTGAAGGTTGGCCTCTTTGGGCAGGATGGATATCCTTTGTCTGGAAATGGGCTGGAAGGGAGTTATGCTGATTTGAGGAGGAAGTTTGCCAAGGAAAAATGGGCCACAAGCCATAAGAACCTTTTCTTCCTGAATAGCTACAGGGAGGATTTCCAGAGTAGGTATTACAAGTTTATCCCGATTGTCCGCCATGGGATGTCATTGGGCTATGTCGTACTGGAATTGATTCCACAAAAGATTACGGCTAACAGTGTTTTCCCACGTCTTTTGCGGGATAGCAAACTCTTAGATCCATCGGAATTAGCACGTTACAACTATGGCGTGTATCGAAATGGCGGGTTTGAATACAGTTATGGCACCTTCCATTACGAGGAACAGGGGTTCTTGGAAAACCTTACCGCGGAAGTGAGTGAGGGGCTTGCTTGGGGGCATTTCCGAGAGGATAACTATTTGCATGAATTGGTGAAAGGCCCGAACCAAGTCTGGGTGGTAGTTTCCACACCTGGTAACAGGTGGCGGGTATTCTCAAGCAATTTTTCCCTGTTATTCTTGGTCATGCTCTTCCTCACTTTCGTGATGGTATTGAGCAATCAGTTCGTCCACAGGTATTATAACCGAAGGATGACCTTCTCGCTGAAGATTCAGATTTACCTCAACATTGCGTATTTCTTGCCCTTGTTGATAATCAGTTTGGTGACGATGAAGGTGGTGAGCTCCATTTATCAGAAGGAGGTCATTTTTAATTTCCAGCAACGCGCCGAGCGCTTGAAAGGAAACCTGATTCCAACCTTGGAAGCCTACGGAGAAGACGATCTTTCGAAATCGTCCTTGCGGGCGGAGCTGAACCGTCTGGCTCGCTATTCAGAGTCTGATCTGAACTTGTATGACACCAAGGGTCGCCTTATTCTTTCCAGCCAGCCATTGATTTATGAGACGCATTTGATGGCAGACCTGATGAACCCGAAGGTGTTGTCCGAGGTGTTTGAGCAACGCAAGAACTTTGTGTTGGTGAATGAGAAAGTTGGGGGCTTCCAGTTCAATGCGGTTTATGTTCGTTTGATGGCCCGCGACTCAGGAGAGTTATTGGGAGTTTTGAGCATTCCTTTCTTCAATTCTAAGGAGGAATTGAAGGAGAATGAGATTCGGGTGCTGACTACTATTCTGAATATTTTCACAGCCGTATTCCTATTAATTTTTGTGCTGTCTTTCTTCTCGTTTAAGAACCTGACGAATCCTCTGACTATTATTTCTGATGGTTTGAAACAGATGACCTTGGGCAAGAACGAAAAGCTGTTCTGGGAAGCTGAGGATGAGATTGGATTGTTGGTTGATGAGTACAACCGAATGCTGGATAAGCTTGAAGAAAGTAAGAAGGCATTGGCGAGGACGGAGAAAGAAAGTGCTTGGCAGGAAATGGCCAAGCAGGTAGCGCATGAAATCAAAAACCCACTGACGCCAATGAAGCTTAAGTTGCAGTTCTTGCAACGGGTGATTGATGGCGATGATCCTAAAAGCCAAAAAATCAGGGATTCCTTGGAGGCACTCTTGGTACAGGTGGATGCACTGAGTGACATTGCTACCTCGTTCTCATCCTTTGCGGTGATGCCAATTCCAGAAAAGGAACGTTTTAATTTGACGCAGGTGGTGCGCCATGTGGGAAGCATTTATGAGGACCACAAAGACATGGAACTTTCCATAGAGATTCCAGAGGAGGAGTTGTATGTGGTGGGTGACGAGAAACTCACAAGTGGCATTTTGACCAACCTTATTTTGAATGGAATGCAGGCAAAATCCTCTGAAGGATTGCCTCAGATTTTGTTGGCCTTGAGGCGGGTTGGAGAACAAACTGTTCAGTTGGAAGTCAAGGATGATGGAGACGGAATTCCAGAGAATATCCGCCATAAGGTCTTCTTGCCAAACTTTACCACCAAGTTCACAGGCTCAGGCATTGGTTTGGCACTTGCCAAGCGAGGCATTGAGAATGCTGAAGGTAAGATTTGGTTTGAAACTGAGGAGGGAGTAGGTACAAGCTTCTTTATTGAGCTCCCATTGGCGGAGAAGGAATAACAGTCTAAAATTGTCTGTAAGTACTCTTGAGGCGGTATTTGTTGTAGTGACATCTACCGCTTTTTTATTTCGTTAATAAAGAGTTAACCTTGGTTTTAGGATTAGACAAGTTTGGAGGTGGACTTTTGTGGTGTAATAAAAATCAACAACACACAACATTTTATGTCACCCGAAACCACGAAAATTCCCTTTTTAAGGAGTTTGTACTTCAAGGTATCCATCCTTTTCGTTTCCGTGGTTTTGGTGACAGCTGTTCCGTTGATTGTGATTACCCAGTCCCAGACGGAGGAAGCCGTCGAGAAGGAAATCATTTCTCGTATTCGCCATGAGTCCCACCAAATCATGAACGGTGTTGATCGTTTCCTGTATGAGCGGATGGCGCACCTGAAGGATTTGGCAAGAGAGGACATTTTTCGCTCCACCGATAGGAATCAGGAGCAGTTGCTCAAGCGCCTGAATCAGGTGCATGAGGATTATTCCCTTTATGAAAGCCTATCATTTTTTGACAGTTCTCGGGTAAGGTTGGTGGATACCAAGGGGAAATCCGTGGGACAGCAACATTCTTTTAGCAAGTATTGGAAGAAACTCAAGAACGAGGACATGGTGATTGATATTTCACGTTCTGAGTCTTTGGGAGAGGTAGTGATGCACTTCGCCATGCATGTGAAGGATGATGAAGGACATCGTGTCGGGGTGATTGTGTCCCGTGTGACCATTGGGAATCTCTATCAGGTTTTCCGAGATACGGTGATGGAAAACAATTATGGGGCAGGCTTGAACATCGAGCTGGTGGATGAAGATGGTCGGTTGTTGTTTTCAAACCTTAGGCCTGACAGGGTTTTGGAAAAGGACGAAAAACTGATTGCCCTTCAGGAGCAAATGCCTCAAAGCAATTCTGCTGTTTCTAAGTTTTTTAGGGAAGGGGAGGAAGTTGTTTTTTGTAGCCGAGAAAAGGGATACTTGGATTTTGTGGGAAATGGATGGCTGTTGGTCGTCAAGGTTCCCGAAGAATTGGCATTTCAGGCTTCCGCCAAATTAAGTCGGTCACTGGTGCTGGGGGCAATCCCTCTGGTAATCCTGATGTTATTGGCGGCCTTATTAATTGCCCGAAAATTTGCCAAGCCCATCAGGCAACTAAGTCAGATGGCCGAGAATTTTGCCCAAGGAGATTTGGATAATGATTTGGGCTTGAGGTTGAAGGACGAAAGGAAGATTGTGGCCGAGAGTATCCAAAAAATGGCGCATGACCTCAAATTGCGCTATAACGAAATGGAGGGCCAAAAGGTCAAAATTGAGGACCAAGCCAACCAAATCACTTCGAGTATTCGCTATGCGCAACGCATTCAATCTTCCTTGCTGACGAACCCAGATGCCTATAATTCTGAGCGACTTGGTTTGAAGGTTTTTTATAAGCCAAGGGATATTGTTGGTGGCGATTTTTATTATGTCACCAAGGTGGTGAAAGAGGGGAGTGAAAAGTTGGTGGTGGCTTCTGTGGATTGTACGGGGCATGGTGTGCCAGGCGGTTTCATGACGGTAATTGCCAGTAACCTGCTGAATTACTATGTGATGGAGCAAAAAGTGGTTTGTCCTGCCGAATTGCTTTATCTCCTCCATAAAGGCTTGGAGCGCACTCTCCATAAAAAGGAACGGGACGTGAAAGAGCGCATTGAGGATGGTATGGATATCGGGGTGGTTGTGTTGGACATGGAGCGCCGTACCATGGAATTCTCAGGGGCGAATCAGCCTTGTCTTTTCCTCCGCGATGGTGAGGTGAAGAATATAAAGGGAACAAAGTTTTCATTGGGAGGTCATGTGTTGCCATTAAACCGTGTGAAGGAAGGTTTTGGTCCAAATTTCTTTGATAAGGAACAGATAAGTCTGGAAGAGGACGACCGTATTTTTATGTTCTCAGATGGCTTGGTGGACCAGTTTGGCGGAGAGAAGAACAAGAAGTTCGGAAAAAAGCGCTTCCGTCATTTAGTGGCTGATTGTAGCGACCAAGTGTTCGATTGGCAGTTTGAGAGCTTGGTAAAGGAAATCCAAGAATGGCAGGGCAACGAGGCCCAGTTGGATGATATGCTTTTGGTGGGGATTAATATCAAGAGCTTTGCTGGCATGCAAGTCGTTGATGAAAGGCATTCCTTGTTGGAGCAAGCCTGAGTATTTTTAGGATACAAGACACAAGTAGCAAGACATAAGTATCATGTGTATTGCTACTTGATACCATTTTTAGCATCCCCTCAGGGAATATCCCTTGGGTCTCCCTATCTTTGCAGATTCAACAAAGCCTATTCAGGCGAATCATTGTTGAGCTAATCTTGTTCGTTCACCGGACCCGCATTAGGCGCCCTCAAAAGGAGCCTTGCCCCCAATCCTCTGGTTGCGTATGTCTACCGCAAAGAACTCCTCATTAAAGAAAATCACGACCCACCGCCTTCGCGAGATGAAGGAGCGTGGGGAGAAAATCTCCATGTTGACGGCCTATGATTTTTCTACGGCCCGAATTCTGGATGCCTCGGGAATTGATGTGTTGTTGGTAGGCGATTCCGCTTCTAACGTGATGGCAGGTCATGAAACCACGCTTCCCATCACCCTCGACCAAATGATTTATCACGCTTCTTCGGTGATTCGTGCCGTTGACCGTGCGTTAGTGGTCGTGGATTTGCCGTTCGGTTCCTATCAGGGTAACTCCAAGGAAGCTTTGAATTCAGCCATCCGCATCATGAAGGAGGCCGAGGCGCATTCCATCAAGATTGAAGGTGGCAGCGAAATCAAGGAATCCATCGCTCGAATCATCAGTGCAGGAATTCCTGTGATGGGTCACTTGGGATTAACTCCTCAATCCATTTACCAGTTTGGTACTTACACCGTACGTGCCAAAGAGGAGGAAGAGGCAGCCAAGCTATTGGAGGACGCTCGTCTGTTGGAGCAGTTGGGCTGTTTTGCCATCGTACTTGAAAAGGTACCAGCAAAATTGGCAAAGAAGGTGGCCGAACAATTGAGTATTCCAGTCATCGGGATTGGTGCTGGCGACGTAGATGGACAAGTTTTGGTC
Source organism: Bacteroidia bacterium (assembly GCA_030431525.1). Taxonomy (GTDB): domain Bacteria; phylum Bacteroidota; class Bacteroidia; order Cytophagales; family JAAEPT01; genus JAUIJC01. Next base: position 62,534 of record JAUIJC010000004.1, read on the forward strand.
GTCAATGATATGTTGGGCATCACCAAGGATTTCTCTCCAAGGTTCCTTCGCCGATATGCGGACTTGAATAAAATCATCGGAGAGGCCGTAGGAAACTACGTCAAAGACGTAAAGTCTGGGGATTTCCCGAATGAGGACGAGAGTTATTAAGGATGATAGGCACAGGTATTAAGTCCTTTGTCAAAATAAATAGTGTTGGAGTTGGGCCATTGCCCTAGGCGAAAGTGAAATAATAAACTGGCCCACTAAGGCACAGTTATTTTGTTCGTTGTTTGTGGCAAGTTGATGTGGGGATAGCCGTAGCTATCGCAAATCAACTTGCCACGAACAACGGGCAAAAGAACAAGACGACTGGGTCAGCTTATTGTTTTTCTTTTGCAAAGAGGCTGTTGGAGAAATAGTACGCTGTCCGCTTCAATACTGAGTTAAAAGAATTGAGCACGGAAGGTTATGAAACCACAACCATTTACCATTGCCTACGAGGACAACCACCTCATCATTGTCAGTAAAGACAGCGGGGTGCTTGTACAAGGCGACAGGACTGGGGATAAAACCTTGATGGATCACGTCAAGGAGTATATCAAAGAAAAGTACGAAAAGCCGGGAGCTGTCTTTTTGGGCTGTATCCACCGCATTGACCGTCCTGTAAGCGGTTTGGTGGCATTCGCCAAGACTTCCAAAGGGCTTGATCGGATGAATGAATTGCTTCGCAAAAAGAAGCTGTATAAGACCTATTGGGCGGTGGTGAAAAACCATCCTCCACAGAAACAAGGGAAGCTGACTAATTGGTTGGTCAAGGACCCGAAGAAGAACACGGTGGAGGCCTTTGATGAAGAAGTGGAGGGAAGCCAAAAGGCGGAACTTACTTACAAGGTGATGGGCAAACTGAACGACCATTTCCTCTTGGAAGTAAAACCAATTACGGGTCGTCCGCATCAGATTCGAGTGCAATTGGCTACGGCTGGTTCCCCGATTCGTGGTGATGTGAAGTATGGTTTCCCAAAAGGAAATCCAAACAGAAGGAGCATCAACCTGCATGCGCGTCGCTTGGATTTTGAACATCCAGTAAAGAAAGAGCCAATCATGGTTATTGGCGGTTTGCCAAACGACCAATTCTGGGAGCAGTTCTTGGTCTTGGATGAACTGAAAAATAGGCATGTGAACCGAATTATCGGGAACGAGTACAATCAGGCCTAAATCGGGGGAGCCATTGAGGAAGGACGGTAGTCCGAATCAAAATGTGAAGACATTATGTTTGAGAAACTGAAAGAACGTTGGGGGGTTGAAAGCAATTGGAGTTTGACTTTGATTCTGATCACATTTGCTGTGACGGGTTCATTGTCAGCAAAGGTTGGAGGTTATTTGGTAAAGGAAATGTGGGGCTTTTCATGGGAGAATGACCCATGGTATCAGTATGTGCCTTTGCGTTTCATTACCACGTTTGTCTTCTATCAGATTTTGTTGTTGATCGTGGGGACCTGTTTGGGACAGTTCAAGTTCTTTTGGGCGTTCGAGAAGAAAATGTTGAGCCGATTCGGAATTAAGTTTCCAGACCAATCTGTGGCTACCGAGAAAGGGGGTAAAAAGGAAGAAGAGAAGTAAGAATGGCGGAATTTGAAATGATGGCCAAAACCTTCCATGGTTTGGAAGATGTGTTGGCTGAGGAGCTAAAGCAGTTGGGTGCCAAGAATGTGCGTCCAAAAAACCGCTTGGTTTATTTTCATGGTGACAAGACCTTGATGTATACTGCCAACTATCGTTGTCGCACGGCCTTAAGGATTTTGAAGCCAATTCTTCATGGCAATGCCGAAACCCCTGAAGAGCTGTATGATGCGGTTCTAAAGGTGGATTGGGCAAGCTTGCTTACTCCAGAAGATACCTTTGCGATCGACTCTGTGATGACTGAAGGCACTGAAGAGCTTCGTCATTCCAACTTTGTTTCCTTAAAAGTAAAAGATGCGATAGCGGATCAAATCCGTCGCAAATACAACCGCCGTCCAAATGTGGATGTGGAGAACCCAGATCTTTTGGTGCATATCCATTTCTTCAAAGGGCGATTCACGATTTCCCTCGATAGTTCTGGGGAGGCACTTCACCGCCGTGGTTACCGTAAGTCAACGGGTGGTGCACCAATTAACGAGGTGCTGGCCGCTGGCTTGGTAATGTTGTCTGGTTGGGACCGAAAGGAGAATTTCCTTGATGGCATGTGTGGTTCTGGAACGATTGTCATTGAGGCGGCGATGTACGCCAACAACATCGCTCCAGGCAGACTCAGAAAACGTTTTGGTTTCCAAGGATGGCGTGATTTTGACGCTAAGCTTTGGCGCCAGATTAAGCGTGATGCCCGTCGTGAGGAGGTGGAATATGAAGGGAAGATTATTGGTTCTGATTTGGACAAAAGTGTCATTCAGATTGCCACCCAAAACATTATTGCTGCCAAGTTGGATGACCATATCATCCTAAAGCGAAAAGGTTTCCAAGACACCACACCGCCGTCTGGTGGAGGTGTGGTAATTATGAACCCTCCGTATGATGAGCGTTTGGAAGTGGACGATATCAATTTGCTGTACAAGGAAATTGGACGCACGCTCAAGACCAATTATGTGGGGCACAGGGCTTGGGTAATCAGCTCAAATGCTGAGGCTTTCCAGTACATCGGCATGAGGCCAAAGCAAACCTTGCAGCTTTACAACGGTAAGTTGGAGTGTCAGTATTGCCAGTACGAGGTGTTTGAACAATCAGCGGATGAAGCGCCAGCTGAGCCAATCAAACCTCAGAGAGAGGAAAAGAAGGCGCCAAGCGTAGCCGCTTCGAAACCACGAGAAGAAAAGCCAGTTAAGCCAGCTTCTACAGGTGAGGAAAAGCCTATAAAGCGAGGGTTTAGCCGTCCAAAATAATATAGTACATGTCCTATCAGCCAAAGTTTCGACAATTGACCGATGAGGAGCTCCAAGAGTTGGAAAAGGAGTTTGTACAGTTCCTCTGTGCAAACACTGTAACAGCCGATGACTGGGTGAAGGTGAAGGAGGAAGAGCCTGAGCGTGCCCATCAACTCATCGACATGTTCAGTGATGTAGTGATGGAAAAGGCCCTGACCAACATCAAATACTTGGAGCATCGCCAAGAGAAGGAACTAATGCTTTTTCATTGCAAGGAGGAAAGCATGGAACTAATTGGCTTGAATGTCCCTGCTGACGCTGATGTTGATTTACGGGAACCAGCGTCGGTTCAGGCTTACGTGGAAAATTCTGAGGATGGAGGACTTTCTGTTTTTAAGGTGGAAAAGCCTTATGCCAAATCCCGTGAGGAAGAGATGTTTGATATGACAAATACAGGGTGTTTGGTTTCTGATGGCGCCTTGTTTTATCTGTTAGAAAAAATGGTCTAACGGGCAGATATCCCTGTTGATAGAAAAGTAAAGCCGCTGGTTTCTAAATGGAGAAACCAGCGGCTTTTTTAGTGCGTAATAAAAAGAGGATAAATGGATATAAAATGCCTCTTTCTCGTCTGTTGATTATTGGTCTGTTTTGGCTCGGAGTTGTTTTTGGGGCCTCTGCACAGAAGAAGTACTTCACTCAGGATGCCGAAGCTGTGAGCCATGTCAAAAAGGCCATGGGGCAGATTTATGACGGTAATTTCACAAGTGCAAAAAAAACGATTCAGTGGTTTGAGAAGGACTATGAAAACCATGCTGTTTACTGCTTGCTAAACTATTATTTGGGCTATTATCAGGAGGCTTTCAAGATGAGTCCAAGTAATGAGAATATTCAAGCGTATTTGGCTTGGTTGAACAAGGCGGAGGCGCAATCTGAGAAAATGCTGGAGGCCGATTCCAATAATTCAGAGGCCGTTTATCTGGCCTTGGCCAGTTATGCCTTCCAGTCATTACACTATTCCGAAGAGAAGAATTATATGAAGTCCGCAGGTGCGGCAAAGAAGGCCTATAAGTTTGTGAAAGATGGCTTTTCACGAACGGAAGAAAACCCCGATTTTTTGCTCACCTCAGGGCTTTATGATTATTACGTCGTTCAATACCCTGAAACTCATCCAGGGATGAAGCCCTTCATGCCATTCTTTAAGGGTGGTGATAAGAAACGTGGGCTGAATTACCTGAAGCAGGCAGCGCAGAAAGGCATTTTCACACAAGTGGAAGCCTTGGCCTATCTGGGCCACATCTATATGCGCTATGAAGCGAACTATGCGGAAGCTGTGAAATGGGCGGCAAAACTTCATCAGCGACATCCAAGCAATCAATATTTCACGGCAAGATATGCGGAGGCCTTGTTGCAGGCCAAGCAATTTGAGGAGGCCAAACCCTTAATCGATCAATTGGTGGGTTCAAAACAGGAATTCTTCAAGATGGTGGGGAAAACGCTGAATGGCTGGTATGTGGAGAAATACCTAAAGGATGATGAGCTCGCCCAAAAGGAGTATTCCGAGGCTGAAAAGCTTGGTCTGAAACGCACCAAACTCACCTTTGATTACTTGGGTTTCTGTTATGCGGGCCTTGCCCGAATTAGTGACCGAAAAGGAGATAAAAGTACTGCTAAGGATTACTATAAAAAGACACTTGCCTTTTCGGAAATCCCAGCTCTTCGTGAAGAGGCCAAATCCTATTAGGAAAGGATAAGGTTTTACACAGTCCATGATTGTGAAAACTTTAGGTTTCTTGAGTGGTTGTCTTTCAGTAGCTTATCTAATCAATTCTTCTTCTCATCTTCTTAAAGGGCCTTTTTAGCCAAAAGCACCTTGATTCTTGGCAAGATTTTTCGTTTTTATTGCACCATGAAAAATGGGCATGCATTGTAGAAGTCTTATAGTTCTTACTAAATGATATACTCATGCAGCGCATTCAAAAACTATTCATTGCCCTCACGTTCTTCTTGCTGCCCTGGTCATTGTTTGCGCAGGTTACTATGGTCGTGGAGAATAGGAAGGTAACAGGTGTGGTCCTTGACTCTAAGAGCAGGGAACCCGTAAAAGCTGAGATTACCTTCATCAAGCTTCCTGATCAAGAGCATGTGGGAAAGTTGAGTTTCAATCCCGTCAGGGACAGCTTTCAGTTAACGTTGAATGCACAGTCTGATTACTTATTGTCCATATCATCTAATGGGTATTTATCCTTCGTAGATACCTTGGCCAAGGAGGATACGTTGGCGCTGCGGATTGTTTTGGAACCCGTGAGAAGCGGTCAGAAAATCGTGTTGAAGAATGTGGTCTTTGAGCGGGATGACTATAAGCTGATGCCCCAGGCCAAACTGGACTTAGATCAGTTGGTAAGTCAAATGAGAAAGAATAAGTCTATGCGGATTCGATTGCATGGGCATACAGACTATAAAGGTAACTCTGAGCAGAATATTGTTTTGTCCGAAAAGCGGGTCCAAGTGGTTAAAGACTACTTGGTCCAGCATGGCATCAAATCGAAACGGATAAAGACGGAGGCACATGGAGGGGGGCAGCCCTTGGTGAAAGATCCAAATGCGTCAAATAGGGCAGCCAACCGGCGTGTGGAAATGGAGGTACTGAAATTTTAATTCAAAGAGCTATGAAGGCAATCATTCGAAAGATGAGCTTGGTAATGTCTATGATGGGCATGGCCTTGTTCGGGACGGCCCAATCCGTCCAATGGGCGAGTGAGCTGATAGACTATTCCAAGTCTGATGTAAAGGATGAGTTCAATGGACCAAGAGAGGTGTTGGGTGAACCATCTGTCTATCCAGGTTTTGGGATGAAATCAGGGGTTTGGGTACCTCTAAGCAAAGACAAGGAGGCCTTTGTAATGGTGGAGTATGCCGAACCAATACAGGTACGTCAAGTGCTGATTGCTGAGGTGTTTAACCCAGGTGCGATTTCCAAGGTGTACTTGTACGATGAAAGCGAGCAAGAATATTTGGTGGCCGAGCCAGAGGTGGGACCAATTACCCCGAGGTCGAGGCTTCTTTCCTTGGTAGTTGATGAAACGCCTTACAAGGTAAAGGCTGTGAAAGTGGTGATGGATGGTAAAGCCGTCAGTGGTTACAATGGCATTGACTGTATTGGTATTTCCGGAAGTGATGAGCCTGTTTCTGTGGAACCAAAAGTAGCGGACTTCGTGAACCCTGATGTCGTTTCCTATGAGATTCCAGGTAATGTGAATAGCCCAACGCCAGAGATTAAGCCGCTGCCTTCGCCAGATGGTAAATACTTGTTCTTTAGCCGTTCTTTCCACCCGGATAATGTGGGTGGAGAAGATGACCAAGAGGATATTTGGTACAGTGAGTGGGATGCAAGTGGGAAAAAGTGGAAAGATCCTGTTAATGCGGGTAAGCCGGTGAATACGCCTGATCCTAACTTTATCTCCACGATCACTCCAAATGGCCTGATTGTTTTGGGTAACAGGTATAAGAAGAGCGGGCGTTTGACTTCCGGGGTGTCCACCACTAGGATGGATGAAGACGGCTACTTTGAGGTGCCAACCAACCTAGAGATTGCAAAATATATGAACGTGGCGGAGAAGGCGGACTTCTATATGCTCGATAACGAGCTGGTCTTGCTGATGGCCATTGATGATGGGCATTCCATCGGGGAGATGGACTTGTACGCATCGTTCCTTTTGGAGGATGGTACTTGGACTCAGCCTTTGAACCTTGGTGAAACTATCAACTCAAAAGGTAATGAGGAGGGACCTTATATGGCTCCAGACGGTAAAACCATTTATTTCTCCACTGATGGACGCTCTGGTTATGGTGGTTCCGATGTCTATGTGTCACGTAGGATAGACGACAGCTGGACGAACTGGACAGAGCCAGAGAATCTTGGTCCAGGGATTAACAGCGAAGATGATGACAAGTTCCTCTTTATGCCTGGTCAAGGTGACTTCGCTTACTATTCTCAAGGTAATGAGGAAGATGGAACCATGAACCTGATGACCTTCGCCATTCCGGATTTCTACAAGCCAGAACCTGTGATTGATGTTACGGGTCGAATCTTCAATAAGAAAACAGGAGAGCCGGTGGATAGTGCTTATATCGTCTATGAGCGTCTATCTGATGGTAAAGAGGTAGGTCGAGTGCAAATCACTGACGGTCAATACAACATTGCTTTGCCAACAGGTGAACAATATGGTTACTTGGCAGAGGCACCAGGATTCTTGGCCTTGGGTGAGAATATGGACTTGGCGAAACTCTCTGAGAAAGGGGAGTTGACCAAAGACCTCTACTTGGTACCAGTGGAAAAAGGTGCGTCCATTACCTTGAACAACATCTTCTTCGACTTTGATAAGGCAAGCCTCAAGCAAGAATCCTTTGCAGAGCTTAATCGTCTTGCGAAGTTCATGAAGGAGAATCCGGATATGGATGTTGAGATTGCGGGTCACACCGATAATGTCGGTACCGAAAAGTATAACCAAAAGCTGTCTGAACGTAGGGCTAAGGCTGTAGTGGATTATCTGGTCAAACAGGGTGTTGATAAGAAGAAAGTTGCTGCCATGGGTTATGGTGAGGCTGAACCTCTGAATGATAACAGTAATGCAGGTTTGCGTCAGGCAAATAGGCGGGTAGAGTTCAAGTTACTCGAAGAGAAGTAGAGGAATTAGCTATGGAAAATGTGCCTCCAAGTTATCCCGATAGGGAATGGCTTGGAGGTTTTCTTTTGTGGAAAGCCCTAACTTCATCCTTTAAGGGAAAGGACATCACGACTTGTGTCCATTGAAGAACAGGAAAAAAGAAAGCGCTTGTGAGTACGGATACCTTTCAAACCATCAATGCAATTTCAGAGGGAATATATAAGGAAAAGGGGAGTAAGTTTTTTGCCTATGCCTATCCTATTAAAACCGAGGAGGAGGCCAAGAAAATTGTAAAAGGCCTTCGCAAAGAATACTATGATGCCCGCCACCATTGTTCTGCCTTTGTGCTTGGGGCTCAAGGGGATCGTTATTTAGCGAGCGATGATGGGGAGCCATCCAATTCTGCAGGTAACCCAATTTTAGGACAAATCCGTTCTCGGGAATTGACGAATGTATTGGTGGTTGTTGTCCGCTATTTCGGTGGAACAAAATTGGGTGTTTCGGGATTAATTCACGCATACAAAACCTCCGCAGCGGATGCCTTGGACAATGCAGAAATTGTCCAAGAGTATGAAAAATGCATTTTTAGCATTGCTTTTGAGTACCCAGAAATGGACAAGGTCATGCGCCAAGTAAAGGTGCATGAGCTCGACATCGTTTCTCAAACGTTTGAAATTTCCTGTGAATTGGTCTTTGCCGTCCGAAAATCAAAAGTTGAAGAGGTATTGAAGGAATTGGATGATTTCGGGAAGTTGAAGGAGCTGTGAATTTTTGAGAAACGCTGTTTGTTCCTACATTATGAGAGGTAATTGTCGTTTCACCCCCTAATTGTTGCTCCCTATGGTAGAAGTATTCACTGATTCCGGCAATGTTCAGGGCTCTGTAATGGGCCAAATGACGGCTATGGGCCACGAACAAGTGGCATTTTGTGTTGATGAACAAACAGGATTAAAATCTATTATTGCGGTCCATAACACCAATTTGGGGCCTTCTTTGGGGGGTGTTCGCATGTGGCCTTATGCCAATGAACAGGAGGCTTTGAAAGATGCCTTGCGACTCTCAAGGGGCATGACCTATAAGTCGGCTTTGGCGGGTTTAAAACTCGGAGGGGGTAAGTCTGTAATCATTGGCGATTCACGCACTCAAAAGACTGAGGCGCTGATGCGTCGATTTGGACGTTTCGTGGAAACACAGAATGGAAAATACATTGCCGCTGAAGATGTGGGGATGTCGCCGAGTGACATGCAAGCCATCCGTAAGGAAACAAAGCATGTGGTAGGCTTGCCGGAGTCCGATGGTGGCGCTGGAGACCCATCACCATTTACCGCCTATGGCGTGTATATGGGAATGAAGGCGGCAGCCATGAAAACGACTGGTGAAGACAGTTTGGAAGGATTCCGTGTGTTGGTTCAAGGAGTTGGCCATGTTGGCGCCTATTTGGTTGGGCATTTAGTGAGGGAGGGTGCACATGTCATGGTAACAGACATCCATGAACAAAGTCTCCAAAAATTGGCCAAGCAATATCCCGTAGAAGTCGTAGCACCAGATGCCATTTATGACCTTCCAATGGATGTTTATGCGCCTTGTGCATTAGGAGCAACCTTGAACGATGCGACGCTGGATAAGTTGCGCTGTTCGATTGTGGCTGGAGCTGCCAATAACCAGTTGGCCGACGAAACCATTCACGGTCAGCGGTTGATGGAAAAAGGTATCCTTTACGTGCCTGATTTCTTGGGAAATGCCGGAGGAATAATCAACTGTTATTATGACCTTGTTGGGTATGATGCCAAGAAGGTGGAGCATAAAGTGGAGGAAATTTATAGCACCGCTATGAAGGTGTTTGAGAAAGCGGAACTGGAAAATATTCCTACTTACTTGGCGGCGAATAGGCTTGCTGAGGAGCGCTTTATGAAATAAAGTATAACGTAATGGACATTAATTCACGTTATAAGTAAGATGGATAGTGTTCAGTATTAAATAGATTGTTGAATTATGATACTTGGAGTTTGTCAGTGGTTGGCCCATAAGTTCGGTATTGACGTGGCCATAGTTCGTGTGGCTTTTGTGCTTTTTACCTTCTTGGGTGGCTCAGGAGTACTGTTTTACTTGGTGCTCTATGTGGTGATGAAGTTGTCGGACGATGACGAAGGGTATCATTATCGAAACAACCGAGATTGGTAGAATAATGACGAAGAAGAAAGTCCTATTTGTCTGCTTGGGGAACATTTGCCGTTCCCCGATGGCAGAGGGAATTTTTAAGCATAAAGTGGAAGAGCGTGGGTTGACCCACCTCTTTGAGATTGATTCGGCAGGTACTGCTGCTTATCATGTAGGAAACTTGCCTGATGAACGAATGCGGGAAACGGCCTATAGCCATGGAATCCTCTTGAATTCAAAAGCGAGACAGGCCGTGGCGGAGGACTTGGAGGAGTTCGACCTGATTTTGGCAATGGATAAATCCAATCACAGGAATCTACTAAAACTCGCTTTAAACGGAAATGCTGAAAAAGTCCGTCTGATGCGGGAGTTTGACACTAAAGCCGAGTCTATGGATGTTCCAGATCCGTACTACGGCGGAGTCGCTGGCTTCGAGGAAGTGTACCAGATTTTGGATCGTTCTTGCAATCAATTGCTCGACGAATTGGCTTAGTTCATAGCCATCAACTCATACCAAGCCTTCAGGGGATATAAACCTCTGAAGGCTTTTTTTGTGCTTTGGCTACATTGAAAAAGTCCGTAAATGCCAGAATTAGCACCAAGACTGCAAAACGCTCTTCCCATTTTTGAGTTATAGAAATTTAAAACAAGACGTATGAGGAAGTTTGTGGTGTTTCTGGTTTTTGTTGTGCTCGTAGCCTTTGCTGGAATTTTCTTCTTTAGAAAAATGGTGGGGCAGGTGGAACCTCAAGGGATGAAGAACTTGAGTGGTGAGGCCAAGGAGTTGATGGATAGTGCCTTTGTAGGCGTGCCTGATTTCCGTGATTATCACTGTCATTTGGTGGCCGCAGGTTCCCATTGCCAAGCCTGTTATGTGAACCACAAAATGACTCATGGATTTCATGTCGGTGAGCGCTTGAAGTTTTTAGCTTATCTCAAGGCTTCGGGGGTGAACGATCAGGAGCTGACTGATCAGCAATTTTTGGAACGTTTGGGTGTGCTGGTAAATGATTTTTCAAAAGCCCAACATGCGGTGGATGCCTCAGCCAGTTCAAGATTTAGCTTGCTGGCTTTTGATCAGCGGTATGACTTTACAGGGAATGCCGATACTAACCAAACGCCATTTTATGTTTCCAATCACTATTTGGATTCGGTAGCCAAAACCAATGAGGAGCAGTACATCCGCTGTGTGTCTATTCATCCCTATCGAAAAGATGCCGCCCAAGAACTGGAAAAATGGGCAAAAGGGGGAGCCCGTCAGGTCAAGTGGTTGCCAAACGCCATGGGCATTGACCCTTCCGACCCACGTTGTGATCCCTTTTATGACATCATGAAAAAGTACGACATGGTCTTGCTTTCACATGCTGGCCATGAAAAGGCGGTGCATGCCGAGGAGGATCAAAAGTTTGGGAATCCATTGCTTCTTCGTCGTCCATTAGATAAAGGAGTGAAGGTGATTATTGCTCACTGCGCTTCTCTTGGTCAAAACCCAGATTTGGATGCAGAAGGGGAGCCCTTGGTGGATAACCTGAGTTTGTTCCTTCGCTTGATGGATGAGCCCAATTACGATCAATTGGTGTTCGGAGATATTTCGGCAGTTACCCAATACAATCGGCTTGAGGCCTTGGAGGTGTTGTTGCGACGAACGGATTTGCATTCCCGTTTGGTGAATGGGAGTGATTACCCACTGCCTGCCATTAATGTGGTGATTCAGACGGGCAAACTGGTGGAGGCAGGATTCTTGACTGAGCAGCAGGCTGAGCTATTGGAGGAACTTTATGAAGCCAATCCTCTGATATTCGATTTTGTGTTGAAGCGCTGCCTACGCCACCCAGAAAATGCGGAATGGAGATTTAAAGCAAACGTTTTCCAGACCAATAAAACCTTGGGCTTTTAAGGCTTGAAAAGAAGGTTAGTGAAAGGTGAAAGAGTTGATTCTTTTAACCACGGAGAGAAGGAGGTAAGGAGACTAAGTATTCTCCAGAGGTGTATTCCTTTTCTCTTCTTAACCATTTTTTGCTCCCTTTCTCCCAACCTCCGTGGTTAAAATACCAGACCTCTAACGAAAATATATATGTCAAAAGCAGTCTTAAAGGAACTTCCCAAACTATTGGAGGCTCAGGTCATCGACCAAAGCACCGTGGGTAGAATCCAATCTTATTACAAACAACAAAAGGCGAATAGTCCCAACAAACAGCTACTGGTGTTTGGCGTGTTGGGCGCCCTGCTGATTGGTTCAGGCCTGATCCTGATTTTTGGGTACAACTGGGATGGATTCCCATGTTCGGTTAAAACCTTTCTCGCCTTTTTACCATTGGTTCTTGCTCAGGGTTTTGCCTTTTTCACCCTGTGGAAGAAACCTGAAAATCGGGTTTTTAGGGAGGTAAGCGGAACGCTATTGTATTTCGCCATAGGTGGTTCCATCGCCCTTATTAGTCAAGTTTACAACCTTGGTGGGAAGTTTACCAACTTCCTTATGGTGTGGCATTTTTTGGCGTTGCCAGTGGCTTATCTTCTCCGTTCCTCCGCAGCTTCCTTGCTATACATTGGTGGGATTACCCTCTTCGCGAGCTATTCAGGCTACTGGAATCGAGGAGGAAGTCCTTGGGTGTATTTGCCACTTCTCGCTGGTATTATTCCGTTTATCATAGGTCTTTTTAAACAAGGCCGTCAAGGAGCGGTGATGGTGTTCCATCATTGGGTGTTGGCTTTCTCGATAGCCATTGGTTTTGGGGCGATGATTCCCAGAACAAAGCTTGATGACCTAGTTATAATCTCCGTGGCAGGCGTATCCGTGATTTATCTGGCATTTGCTCAAATGCCGATCTGGCAAGGAATGAAGAAAAGGCAAAACCCATGGTTGCTATTAGGAGGCCTTGGAATGGTGTTTTGTGGTTTGGTGATGAGTTTTGAGGATTATTGGAGTGGCTTTTTTTATAAGGCCAATGAGATTAAGAGTATGTGGTTTTTGTTGGTGGCAACTTTTGGAATTACTGCATTTGCTTGGTCTGCTGTGAAGAGGAAAAAGCAGCTTGAGTATGTGACGACCCTATTTCCGCTAATGGTATTGGGGCATGTGATAGGAGGAGAGTCCACTGTGATTGCGTCAATTATTATCAGTTTGGGGATTTTGGCGGTAAGCGTCTTGACTATTTTGAAAGGAGCCAATGCCAATAATTTGGGACGTCTCAACTTTGGGTTGGTGATGTTGTTACTCCTGATTGGTTTCAAATTTTTCTCGGTGGATATCTCATTCCTAATCAGGGGGTTGGTGTTTATAGTGTTGGGAGTATGCTTCCTCATGCTTAATGTTTGGATTATGAGGAGAAAAAAGCAGGATGATTCGAAGGGTGAGTTGTCAGAAGTATAAAAATGAGACGATTATGAAATTAGATAAGAAAGTCATTCTCGGCCTCTTTGCAGCGGTGGCCATCATTCAGTTGGCTGTGCCAGCCAGCATGGTGTTCAAGTTTGAAAAGGTAAAGTCAAGTGGAGTCCTTTATCGCTTTAGAACAAAGCCTGTGGATCCAGCGGATGTTTTTCGTGGCCGCTATGTTCGATTGTCTTATGGTCGCCAGCGTTTGTGGGTAAATAATCCTGAGGCTTGGAAAGATGTTTCCGAGGCCTATGCAGTGTTAGGAACGGATGAGGAGGGCTTTGCATTAGTCACTGAGTTAAGGCAAAACAAGCCTTCCAAGGGTGATTTTATTGAAGTGGAGCGTGTCCATCTTCCTTATCATTGGGATATCAGAGAGGAGGATTGGGATTCGGTTGCATTGGAATTCAGCTATCCATTTGATCGCTATTATATGAGAGAGGATAAGGCTCCCAAGGCGGAAAGCTTTTTCCGAGAAGTACAAAGGAAAGATAGTGTAGAGACTTTTGCTCAAGTCAAGGTTATGGGTGGAAAGTATGTTTTGGAGGATGTGGTTGTGGGTGACAAGTCTTTGAAGGATTGGGTGGAGTAGGGCCACAGATACCTAGAAAAATCCTATATGAATCGGTTGTTGCAAATGCGGCAGCCGAATTTTTTTTGTTTTGGGAATGTTCTCCCCTTTGTGGCCTACCTCCCTATATGAGGAAACCACGAAAAAATGGTACATTTAAGGTTACATAAGCCTTAAATCTTGTATCCACGGGTAGTATGCCAAAAAGTTTCGTTGTCCGTCGCTTATTGGTGCTAACGCTGGAAAACCACAAAAACTTATGATGAAGTCTTTACTTGTAAGGCACCTTGTGTTATTACTGCTTCTTTTGGGAGGAGGATTACAACACGTTGCCTTTGCTCAATGTGACGTGCCCAATATTCCCAAAAAACAGTTCTGTATTGGGCAGCAAGCAGAAATTCAGATTGACGACTCTGATCCTGATGTTGATTACCATTGGTATTATGAATCAGGTAATGGACTCTTTGATGGTCAGTATGGTGTTGATGGGGATGGTAGAAATTTTCTTTCACCAACGAAAATTCTTTCATCTGGGACTTATGACTACTACTATATTAAGGAGGTCCTTCAAAATGCGGGTCCTACATATCAAGCACCAACTGGTGGAGGGCTTTATGCCCCTGATCAGACTGAGTATTCAATGACGTTTGATGCTCAAGAAGCTTTTTCGCTTGATTCTGTAACCGTTGTGGTAGAGCTGACACAACCTAATAAGGACTATTACTTTGAATTTGCTCACATATTCGGGACTGATACTACCTATTCCACTGGTTTTGTGGGAATGCAGTCTGATTTTGAGAATATTTCTGGAAATCTCTATAAGGTGAGGCTTCCTGTTACTGGTATTGATAGCATCCCTGTCGGTAATGGCCAAAGGCTTGAATTACGCTCTTCAAAGGGGCCAGATGGAAATAGTATTGCTGTCGATAATTTTTATTGGTGGGATAAAGATGTGTATCCAGGAGGTGACTATGCGAGTAGTACTATCCAAACAGAAAATCCAACCACTAAGGTGGGTACTGATGACAGATCACCTTTGATTTTTGATTGGGCAATCACTACCCTCTGTAATTTGGAGACTGTTCAGGTGACGGAATCATCAGATTGTTGTACTCCTGTTGAAGATGATTTTAACTTAACCACCATTTCTCCGGTAAATACCTTTAAGGCGAGCGAACTTCCAGTTAATATTGATGCAGCAGGCAATGATATTAATTCATCCATGCATTACTTCTGGTATGATGCTGATGGTAACCTTTTAAGTTCCTCCAGTGGTGCTGGTCAATCATCATTAAGTGCAACTGCCTTCGGAAACTATACCTTGCGTGTTGTGAATGATGCTGCTGATATTGATGCTGCAGTGTGTTACGCGCAGAAAACCATTAAAATTGATTCTGCCAACCTCGTTGTTTCAGTCGTTTCTGATGCTTGTGGAGGGATTGTTGACTTAGAAGCTCAAGGAGGAATTGGAAATTATACTTGGTCAGATAAGAATATTCAAGGTTATGGTGTGATGAGCACTAAGACAGGCCCTACGACTACTGTAGAGTTTTCTGAAAATGGTACTTATACTGTTGAAGTTACGGCGGATGTATTAGGAGGGGAGGTCGCTATTGATGGTACCTTTGATGCTTACGATAAAGATAATCCTCGTTTTTCTACCACTTATGCATTGCCTACGCAATATGACTGGGCTACCGTGCCTAGCGGATATTGGGTAGATGATGAAGTTTATGCTTATAGTCAGGGATGGTGTACAGCCAATACAGACTTAACGAAAAGGACTGACCCTATTACTGGGCAAGTATCTGATAGGGGTAATTTTTTGCTCTTTGATGCAGCAACTGGTGGAACCGCAAATTCTGCAGATCAAGGAAGAAATAATCCAATTTGGAAATTGGTTTCTCAACCGGTGAAGCCAAATACAGATTATACTTTTTCAGTTGATGTATTGCCATGGCCTGAGGCAGGATCATTGAATATGATGCTCTTAGTAGGAGGAAACAATGATGCACAACCTGAACCTATTGATCTTACGATTGATGGGTCTGGAGCTTTAACTGCAGGTAATAAGGTAGCTTTGGTTTCTGGTGGATGTAATTGGAGTGTTGTTTCAGGGACTTGGAATTCGGGAACAAATACCTCTGTAACATTCATGGTGTCAGAAGTTGGAAGCACAACGTCAGGTCATGAGGGAGCAATTGATAATATCTCCTTTAATACAGGTGTAGTAAAGGAAACTGCTGTTGTAGAGTTGGTAGTAAACTTTCCTCAAACACCAGATCAAATTGATTTTTGTACCAATCAAAGTAATGTTGACTTAGAAATTGGTGATGGGAAAAAATGGAAATGGTGTGAAGATGCTTCTTGTGCCAATGAAATTGGTATTGAAGATGGTGCACCTGTTCAACTTCCTGACCTTTTGAAAGTAGAAGGGGAGAGCTATGTGTATCTTCAGAGTGCTGAAACTAAGGCTCTCAGTCCAACTCTAGGTCCAGATACTCGCACTGGTTATCCAGATGGCAATTATCAAATGACTCTTGAGGTCTATCAAACGGTTGAGTTAAAGTCATTTGCTGTGACAGCAGCCACTTGGGTTGGTGGTTGTGGAAATGCATCATCTAAGGGTAACGCAAATTTTAGTATAACAGGACCAGTTAATTATTCAGCAAATGGGGTATCCACTAATTGTGGTTCCGAAACTATTATTCCTGTAGGTTGGGTTTTGACTCCAGGATCATATACTCTCTCGTCTAATACTCAATTTCAATTTAATAATGGAGTTGGCACAGTTAGTATTCCTGGATATGTAGATGTTACTTCTACTGGTAAGACGGAATTTGGAAAGCTCACTTTTGAATCCTCTTCAGCATGTGCACCAGTTCCCGTTAAGCTTGTTGGTACTAATTGCTGTACACAGTTGGCTCCAACTGCCTCCGTAAAAACTGGAACAGCAAGCATCTGCCAGGGTGAGACGTTAGTATTGACAGCTACTCCTGATGCTGCCACTACTGGTACGATCACTTACCAATGGTATAATGACGATGGCGCTATTTCTGGAGCTACCTTCCAAGATTATACCGTTCCTACGACATCCGCTGCAGCAGCTAAGGATTATTGGGTAACGGTTACAAGCTCTGGATCTTGTACAGGTGAATCACCTGAGAGTAATAAGGTTTCTGTTACTGTAAATGCAACTCCAAGTGCTCCAACAGTAACTTCCCCAGTAGAATACTGTGAGGGAGAAACAGCCTCTACATTGAGCGCAACGGGTACGGGATTGACTTGGTACACCACTTCAACAGGTGGTACAGGCTCATCTTCAGCTCCAACGCCTACAACAACTTCCGTTGGAACAACCTCTTATTATGTAAGCCAGACGGTTACCGGTTGTGAGGGCCCCCGCGCTCAGCTTGACGTTACGATCAAAGCTTTGCCTTCTGCTCCGACTGTTACCTCCCCAGTAGAATACTGTGAAGGAGAGACAGCCTCAGCCTTGAGTGCCACGGGTACGGGAACCTTGACTTGGTATACTTCTGCCACAGGCGGTTCGGGTAGCACCAGCGCACCAACCCCTTCAACAGCTACTGCCGGTACGACTTCTTATTATGTAAGCCAGGTTGAAAATGGCTGTGAGGGCCCCCGCGCTCAGCTCGATGTTGAGGTGAATGCCATTCCAAGCACTCCGACGGTGACCTCTCCTGTGGAGTACTGTGAGGGAGCGACAGCCTCGGTTTTGAGTGCGACTGGCACAGGAACTTTGAACTGGTATACTTCGGCGACTGGCGGAACAGGCAGCACCACTGCTCCTACGCCATCCACAGCTACTGCCGGTACGACTTCTTATTATGTAAGCCAGGAAGAGAACAATTGTGAGAGCTCCCGTGCTCAGCTTGACGTAGTGGTTAACGCTGTTGTTTCCGGAACTCCTGTGATTTCTGGTGATTTGACGGTGTGTGAGAGCACCACCAATGAGACATACACAGTAACAGGAGTTAGCAATGCTGACGACTACACCTGGACAGTGGGTGGTACCGCTCTTGGTACGACAACTAGTGCTTCAGTGACCGTACCGAGTTTTGCCGGCCAGGCTGGAAATAGCCTTGTGGTTGAGGTTGAGCCAAGCAATGCGAAATGCGGTGCTGGTACCAAAGGCTCAGCTACTGTGGTTGTTGACGCGGAGCCATCGGCTCCTGCCTTGTCCTCTACCAGCTTTGACATCTGCCCGAACGATCCTGTGATCAAGATGCCTGGAACAAACGCTACAAGCGGTACGGGTAAATGGGAGAACGTCTCCGTCGCTGGTCGAGTGGTGGACGTTAACGCTTATGATTCTGATATCTCTGGTTTGACAGGAGGTAGCTCATTCACCGCCGATTGGGTGGTGCGCAGCGCCAATGACGCCTGTCCTGCAGACGTTCAATCTGTGACCATCAATGGAACCTCCATTGTAACTCCATCTGTGTCGATCAACGAGGATGCCGGCCAGACCGATATCTGTGTGGGCACAGGCTTGAACTTTACAGCTGCTCCAGTAAATGGAGGAGGCACGCCTACCTATGAGTTCTTCGTAGACGCTGGAAGCGGCTATGTGAGTCAGGGTACAGCCTCTGGCACGGCGACTTTCTCGGTGACACCATCTGCGGCCGGAACCTATAAGTATAAGGTGGCAATGGTTTCCAGCTCGAATTGTGTGACGGCACCAAATGCGGAGTCCCCAGAGTGGGAGGTAAAGGTGGATGCCGAGCCAAGCGCCGCGGTGATCCAATCACCTACAGGTGGAACGAACATTTGTACGACTGGCCTTACCTTGACGGCTGACGCCATTACGGTCGGTACCGGTGCCTGGAGTGTTGATGATGCGACCAAGGGTAGCATTAGCTCTGCTGGAGCGTTGACCATCAACAACGAAGGTGAGTCCGTGACGGTAACCTACATCGTGACCAGTCCGAATGGCGTATGTACGGCCAAGACGGACGATATCACCATTACCCGTGTGGGTAGCATTACCGCTCCTGATGCTGGCAGCGCGACTACCATCTGTGAAGGAACTTCCCATCAGTTGGGCGCAAATGCAAGCCTAAAAGCAACCGAGACTGGTACTTGGAGCTTTGTTTCCAACAGCAACGGTGATGCTGGAACTTCTGTTTCTTTCAGTGATTTGAACGCCCATGACGCAACCGTATCGAACCTTCCGTTTGGTGACAACGTGTTGCAGTGGGAGGTGGCTGACGCCAGCAGCCCTTGTGCTGCTCAGACAGCGACAGTGACCATCAGTGTTGACGAGGCACCTGAAACGGCGGCCTTGGCTGACCCAACCATGACGACTGTACCAACCTGTGCGAACCCAACCAACCTTGACGCCGAGGCAGCTAGCCTGGCATCTGGTGGTACCACGGCTACAGGTGCATGGACCTTGATAAGCGGTCCAGGTAATATTGTTTCTGGACAGGAGAACAATCCTGCTGCCCAGGTGGAGAACTTGGTGAATGGCAGTCAATCGGTGTTCCGCTGGACGGTGTCTAATGGTACATGTGTGGATCACTCCTCTGTGGATGTGACGCTCGATAAGCTTTCTGACATCACAGTAGCCGAGATTACTTACGGCACTGCGACCCTTGCGCAAGACGAGGAGGTAGATGTTTGTCTTGATGATGGAACTATCAATTTTAATGGCTCCTCGGCCGCTAGCGGTGAGCAAGGTACCTGGACAGTTGTTTCAGGGACGAGCGTTGCCTTGGTCAACGGCTCGAACACGGCTTCCCAATCAGGGGTGACACTAACGGGAATGGGCAAGACTGAGGTGACTTGGTCGATTGCCAAGACCACGGCCAGCGGCTGTCCAGCCAGCGAGCGTACGGTCGTGTTCAACGTGACTGACGTACCGGAGGATCCGACAGCGATTATTGCAGCGGGTGGTGTGACCGACGTTTGTGCTGGAGAGACGGTAAACCTGTCTGTAGCGACACCATTCCCAGCCCGCGTGGTGGACTATGTTTGGTCCAGCGGCATTGCTGGTAACAGCGACAGTGAGAGCCATACTTTCACGAGTGACCCGACGGAGACAATCACTGTACATGCTCGCAATGCCTGTGGTCAAAGCGCGAATCCTGCTTCTTATACGATGAACGTTGTGCCTGCACCTTCTGTAGACTTTAGCTTGCCTGCTGGTTGTAAGGACGAGGAAGTGACCTTTACTGCCAATGCAAATGCTTCGGTGTCCAAGCTTGAGTGGTTTGTTGACGGCCTTTCAGAGTCCACCTCCAACCCGTTCTTGTACACCTTCATGGATGGAGCTCTCCACAAGGTGAAGGTGGTCGGCGAGTTGGCCTCTAATGTGCAGTGTACTGCAGGCATGACTGATGAGTTTGAGCTTGACTTTACGGCCCTTGCTCCAACCATTGCTTTGATTAGTTCAAATGAGGATAATAAGGAGGAGCTTTCTTCCAGCCCATTGGTTTACGTGCAGCACCTCTGTGGCGCTGAGTCGGTAAACTTTACGGAGACTGGCGCTGAGAGCGGTACTTATACCTGGACGTGGATGCCGAGCAACACGCCAGCCAGCCAGACGGTCAGTGGTACTGATCCGATGCTGACTTCAGACATCTTGCAAGTGACCAAGGAAGCGGGCTGTAACGCACCGCTTGTAGCGCGAGTTTCCTTTGATGTCATTGCACTTCCAAATACGGAGATCATTCCTGATGGCGATTCGACGCTTTGTAAGAATGACGATCAGACGGTGTTCCTGCTTAGCGGTGAGTCTGACCCAAGCTATGCTTACCAGTGGTACTACCGTCCAGTGGGTGGCATCTGGTCTGCATACTCAAACGATATCGAGCGCACGACGGTTGCACAACCTGGCGATTACAAAGTGTATATCGAGAAGGACTGGAGTTGTGGCCAAGAAGGTCCGGCTTACTCGGTTGGCGAGCTTGACGTAAACGTGGTGCTTCCAGGCATTATTGAGCTTGACCGTACGGACGACGAGGACGCGACTGTTGAGGTTGCTGCCGAGGAGATTGGCGCGAGCAAGAACTACACATACACATGGTCTTCGACCAGTAACAATGTTGGTTTCTCACCGGACAACGCTCAGGTAACAATGGTTGACGCCTCTGAGCTCTCTCAGATCAACGTGACTGCTGAGTTGGGCAGGTGCCGTGATACAGCTTCAGCCATCCTTTATGTGTACAAGCCAGTTCAAATCCCTGCGGCCTTCACACCGAACGGTGACGGCTACAACGACAACTGGATTGTCGGCGGTCTTGAGAGCTACCCTGCAGCCAGCGTGAAGATCTACAACCGCTGGGGCAACGAGGTTTACCGCAAGTTTGAAGGCTATAACGGTGACTGGTACGGTACGCGCGACGGCAAGGAGCTTCCTGACGGCGTTTACTTCTACGTGATTGAGTTGGGTACGGGCGACAAGTCGTACCGCGGTTCAGTGACCATCGCGAGATAAGAATGGAAATTTAGGATAGGGCCCAAGCCCTTAGAAATAGAAACCCCCGCTTCAGGAATGAGGCGGGGGTTTTTGTATGATTGATAGAGTGTGTAATTAATGGTTATTGTCCATTTCAGCCTGGGATTTCCTCTTATATTTTGTTGAATAATTGAGTTGCTGAAGAATGCACCTTTATGTGGTTTACAGCCAATAGCAAGTCTTTGATTTGAGCTTCATTTAGCTAACCTTCAAATTCTGTTTTTAATCCATCATCAGCACAGAGGGAAGAGTATTTGAATGGGACTTTAGGTTGGTTATTTCAAGGATAGTCCCTTTCATGACTAACCATATTTGTGGATTGCCTTCTGTGAGGTGTTGAGGGTGCTTGAGTAAACAATAAGGGTTTTTGTGTATCAAGGGTTAAGAGGTTGGAGAGAAGGCTTTATACTGGCTTGTGGGGAATAAAAAAAGGCTGTCCCCAAATGGAGACAGCCTTAAAATGCTTAAAGCAGTGTTTAGCTTACTCAGCTACAACAGAGAATTTCACTTCAGCAGAAACCTCTTTGTGGAGGGCGATGCTAGCAGTGTAGTCGCCAAGTTCTTTGGCTTCACCGTTGATGCTGATTTGCTTACGGTCAACTTCAACACCTTCACCTTTGATGGCGTCAGCCAACTGGAGGGTAGTGATGGCACCGAAAATACGGCCAGACTCACCAGCTTTAGTAGCGATAGTGAGGGCAATTTTAGCAATCTTCTCAGCTTTCTCTTGAGCGTCAGCTTTTACCTTCTCAGCTTTGTGAGCGGCTTGCTTGAGGTTCTCAGCGAGTTGCTTTCTGTTTGACTCGTTAGCGATGATTGCATAGCCTTGAGGAATCAAGTAGTTGCGACCATAGCCAGGCTTAACTGAAACGATGTCGTTTTTGAAGCCGAGTCCTGTGATATCTTGTTTCAGGATAACATCCATTAGATCAAATCTTTTGGTGTATCATGTACGGTGTATTATGTACAATGACAGTGCAAGTCATAATACATGCAACATAATACGTGACACAATTTACTTCAAAGAGTCGGCAACGTATGGCAACAAAGCGATGTGACGAGCGCGCTTAACAGCTTGAGTCACTTTACGCTGAAATTTCTGAGAGTTACCAGTAATACGACGTGGAAGGAGCTTACCTTGCTCGTTGAGGAACTTCAACAAGTACTCAGGATCCTTATAGTCGATGTACTTGATACCGTTTTTCTTGAAACGGCAGTACTTTTTACCAACTTGTTGGTTTTTGCTGTGGATGGGTTCGTTTACCAAGCTCATTATGCTTCTTCTTTTTGTTCAGCTTTAGGGAAACCTTTTCTTCTCTTCTCGTTGTAAGCAACACCGTGCTTATCGAGAGTAACAGTCATGAAACGAAGCAAACGCTCGTCACGACGGTACTCGAGCTCAAGCTTAGCCACCACTTCTGGGTTAGCTTTGAACTCGAAGAGTTGATAGAAACCTGTTTTCTTGTTATCGATAGGATAAGCAAGCTTTTTAAGGCCCCAGTTCTCCTCGTGAACCATTTCGGCACCAGCCTCTTTAAGGATGTTTCCGAACTTGGCGACGGCGTCCTTCATCTGATCTTCAGACAAAACGGGAGTCAAAATGAACACCGTCTCGTAGTTACGCAATTCCATTTTTTCTAAAATGTTTTGGTTTTTAGAACCGCAAAGGTAGCATGGTTTTCGTTTTTTATCAATGGTTTTATTCGTAGTTTATTAGATAAGTGTTTCAGAGAATTAGATGAATGGCTATGAGGTTAGAGAAAATAGTTGCTTTTGGCTTGATATTCATGCTGTTGGGAGGGATGGGCGCATCCGCTCAATCACTTCAATTGTTTGAAGGAAGTTATGAGGAATTGGTCAAGGAAGCCTCTCGCAAGGGAAAGCCCTATATGGTGGATTTCTACACCAGCTGGTGTGGATACTGTCGGAAATTAGACCAAACGACTTTCAGGGATGCCCAAGTAGTCGAGGCCTTGAACAATGGCTTCCTGGTTTTAAAGGTGAATGCGGAGCAGGGGGAAGGGCCTCGGTTGGCGCGTCAGTTTAGGGTGACGGGTTTTCCTACCATGTTGTTTTTCGATAGCAAAGGAAATTTGAAAGGGAAGATTCCTGGATATGTTCCTGCTCAGCGGTTTTTGGGAGAGCTCAAACGATATGAGGAAGATGTCCCAAAGAAGGAAGAGAAAACCGAGTTGACGGCTTACTTCAACGTTCAGAAGGATTTGGTGGATTCATTGGAGGCTGTAGTTTTAGCACAAAGGCCTGAAAATGATCGTGCCTTGGAGCAAAAGGCGTTTACGTTTGGTCAAGGCCAACGGAGCATTCAGTTTCGGGAAATGATGCTGGAAGTGGATGGTGATGAGCGCATCAAGCGTTTGAATCTGCAATATGCTTTGGGAGCCAGAAATTCAGAGATGGTGTGGAAGCTGTTGAAAGGTTTGGAAGGACAACTTTCTGAAGAGGAGAAGCATTTGTATGCACTAAAGCGCTTTGAGGAAGGGGACCAGTCGCTGGCATTGAACCAATGGCTTAACCAATTGGGGAGAGAGAATAAGAATGATGTGTGGCTGATGGGAACCAAGGTAGCCTTGGCCATTGCTTCAGGAGAGCAAGAAGATGCCAAGGATGGTTTGAAGAAGATGAAGAAGGAGGTGAAGAAGCAAAAAGTGGAACCACCTACCTTTGAGGTGTTAGAAGCCTTGGTGAAAGGCCAATAAAAATGAAACGGGCAATGTGTTTATCATTGCCCGTTTTTGTTTAATCGATGGTTTCGTTTTGATTTTCATTGAACTTTTGCTCAAGACTTTTTACCCGTTCGGTGATGTTTTGCCAATCCTCGGGGCTCAATTTTTCCTTACCGTTCAGCTGTTCCCGAAACTGTTGGACTTCTTCTAAGACAAGCGCTATTTCTTCTGTGGATTCTCCTTTGGCTTGTGCTTCATCCAAAGCTTCCTGAAGTGTGTTTTCCACAATCATTAGCTCGTTGTCCCCCAGATTACTTGGGTCGCCTGTTTCCAGTGTTTGAGCCATGTTATAAAAGCCTTTGCCCAAGACTGAAACATCTTGATAGAACTGATAGGCGCCAATGCCAAAGGAAATGACTTGATAGCCAACAAAAAGTAACACAAGGGAAACGACAAGAATCAGGATTTTCTTCGAGCCTTTCATGGACTCAGCAGGTTTGTTCATGGGATGTCTGATAAAAGTGGGAAAAAGAAAAAAGCTGTCGCACAACCTGTTGATAGGTGTGGGACAGCTTTAAAGTTTTTTGTTGGAATGGATTATTTCACACGGAAGAATCCAGTACCAATCTTGTGGCCTTCACAGAAGATGTCTACGCTGTAACGTCCAGCTTTATACTCGTATTCGTTTGGCTGGAAGCTGAAAGTCATTTGAGTGCCATCGTTTTCGTAGAGAACGTCCTGCTTAGAAGTGTAAAGCTGGGTTCCGCCCTCTGCATCAAACTCACCGCCACCCAACAATGCGTCGGAAACAGTAGCACCTGAAGGCTCATGCAATTGCATGTAAACCGTTTTGCTTTCTACGTCGGCAACTTTGTTTGGCGCCAATTCAAAGTCGATCAAGAGGGTTTCAATGTCTTTGGAGCGATACTCTTGATCCTCCTCAAATTTGATTTTACCCTTCTTGTTTTTTCCCTTCACCTTGAACTCACGAACAGAAAGCACCTGAGCCAATTTGATTTGGGCGTTTTTCTCGTCAAGCTCGTTACGAACCTCGGAGAGGTTGTCCTCACGCTCAGAGATGTTGCCTTTCAGCTCCTGAATCTGCTCGTGTTGCTTTTCTGTTTGTGCTCGAAGATCCGCAATGTCCTTGTCACGTTTTTCCAAAAGCTCTTGGTAACCGCTGATTTTGCTGGAAAGAGCATTGATTTTACTTTGACGGTTCCTATTGTCCTTCTTGAGCTTCTCCTTTTCCTCTTTGATTGATTCCAAGGCTGTTTTCAAGTCCGTAATCTCAAGACCCATTTCTTGAGCTTTTTCGATTTCCGCTTGGAAACGTTGCTCTAATTGGTCAAGCTCCTGCTCCTTTTCGGCGATAGTTTCAGCTTGTTGCTCTGTTACTTCCTGAGAAGCTTCAAGTTTTTTCTCAGTGTCCACACCCCAGTAGAGGAGGATGCCATAAAGGCCAAGTAGGACAGCGATAATAGCGACAAAAAGGATCTTTTGTCCGTTTTTGCGTGGTGGCGTTTTAGTTTCCGTCATAGCTACACAAAGAAGTATTTATGCTTAGATGGTTTGTAAGAGGCGACTGGTAAATTTAGAGGATTCATACCTCGAAAAGCAAGGAAGATAGATTATTTCCGAAACTGGACCAAGTCTGTCAAAAGGGGAACAATGATTTTTTAGCAAAGAGTTCAATATAGACGTTGTTTGCTTGATATTTTCCCTTTGAAATTTAAATCATCCAAGGATGTTTCTCGGGTTGTGTGGTCAAGGTAAAGTGCTGTTTGCCTTGTTCTTTGCGGAAGAAGACAAGCCCGAAATCAAACAGGTCGATACTCACCGTGACTTTCGGGTGTTTACAAATGGCTTGCCAAGCTTTGGTCATGCCCTTCGACCAATAGATGTCATCAAAGATAAAGACCGATTCATTATGCGCCTTTTCCAAACACCACTCAAAATAACGTAAAGTACTTTCTTTTTGATGATTGGCATCAAAGAAGATGACGTCTTGTGGTGGGAGGTCTTTTAAGGCTTTAGGGAGTGTGTGTTCAATATTGCCTTGATGGATATTGATATCCTCAATCTCAAGTTTGCTGAAAGTGGATTGGGCAAAATTGGCGGTGTTGGGACAGCCTTCAAAGGTATGCACAATGGCGTCTTTGGAAGAACTCGCCAAGTAGGCCGTGGTAATACCCAGACTTGTTCCGAGGTCAAGAATGTTCTTAGCCTTCAATTCACGAAGGATTCGGAAAAGCATTTCCGCCTGTTCCTTTGGCTTCAGGGAGTATTGAGCAATGGAGCTGACTTTCCTGTGTTTGGAGGTATCAACCGCTCCAGCACCAAAATCAGTGATTTCAAGGCGTTCATCCGATTGAAGAAGCTCTTCGCGAACGGCCTCAATAGCATCAAAGACATAGTATTTTTCCCTTGCCCTGATGCTGTCCAGATAAAAGTTGAAAACGAAGGGAGAGTGGACACTATGTTCGTCTTTGGCGAACAAGCGATGCCTCAGGAAGTTATAAGCGTAGTGAATTCGATCCACTCTTTAAGCGATTGATTTTGGGCTTAAAGATAGTGGGAAAAAACTTAGTTGAGGAGATAGGGCACAATGAGGTTGAACTCTGGAATGGTCACCTCGAATTCTTGGTCATCCACCAACCTTTTGAAAAGGTAAGTGCCTTTCATTTTGCCCATGCCTGTTTTCAGGTTACACCCAGAGGTGTACTCATGGTTTTCACCTTGTTCCAAAATTGGTTGTTGACCAATCACACCTTCGCCGTCCACTTGGCGGTAGGTTCCATTGGCATCAAAAATTTCCCATTTCCTGCGAAGCAACTGAACGGTATAGTCGCTATTGTTCTCAATCTGAATCT
The DNA here is from genome assembly GCA_030431525.1 of Bacteroidia bacterium. Lineage (GTDB taxonomy): Bacteria > Bacteroidota > Bacteroidia > Cytophagales > JAAEPT01 > JAUIJC01. Next base: position 89,221 of record JAUIJC010000004.1, read on the forward strand.
GATAGATGAAGACAAAATGCTCCTGAGAAGGGCTGGAATACTCTTCTTGGAAACTTGTTTTCACGCTTACGCGGATGTTTTGGGTAATTTCACTGACCATAAAAAAGCGATTAGTGGCCGATTATTCAGCTTCTGTGTTTCTCTCACATCATGAGGAATTCTCCATTAAGATAACGAGAACAGTCAAATGTTAGCCTTTATCTACCTTAAAATTTGCTCATAACAGGATGGGTAAGCAGATTACTTTATCTTTGTTTTCCTATACGTGATTTGAAATATCGGAAGAGGCTTTTCTTTTTAAAGAAGTCAAAAGGCTCATTCTCCGAAGACTAACCCATAAAGATTATGATTGCTGAGGCAACCTTAAAGGTTAAGCAGATTATCAAAGAGACTGCTGACGCCATCACTATTGTATTTGAGAAGCCTGCTTCGGGCATGAATTATTTGGCAGGCCAGTTCCTGACATTGATTGTGAAGATCGATGGCAAGGAGTACCGTAGGGCTTATTCCCTGTGTTCTGCGCCGAAGGTGGATGCTGACCTTGCTGTAACGGTGAAGCGTGTGCCAAAAGGCATTGTTTCCAACTACTTGCCAGATAACCTGAAGGTGGGTGATGAGATGGAAGTGTTGGAGCCAATCGGAAATTTCGTGGTGAATCCAGAGGCTTCAAACCAGCGTCATTTGATGATGATTGGTGGTGGTAGCGGTATCACGCCTTTGATGTCCATGATCAAGACGGTGTTGACAGAGGAGTCTGCCAGCATGGTTTCCCTTCTCTTTGTGAATCGCAACGAGGAGTCTGTGATTTTCAAACAAGCCTTGGATCAGTTGGCTGAAAAGTATGCAGGTCGATTCCGCTTGGTGAACCATTACAGCAATGGAAATGGAGAGGAGCCTAAGAAGAAAAAGGGCTTGTTTGGTTTGTTCTCCAAAAAATCAGCCCCAGCCTCAAACAGGTTGGATGTAAGTGCAATGGGCAATCTCCTATCTCAATTTAACATTGAGCAAGGTGATAACACTGAGTATTACATCTGTGGTCCTGAGGGCTTGATGGCTGTGGCTGAGGATTGCCTCAAGCAACGTAAGGTGGACAACTCCAAGGTGTTCCGAGAAAGCTTTGTGAGCAATAAGGAGGATAATTACCGTAAGGAGCATTCAGATGAAAGCGACCAATCGGTAAAAGTGATTGTTGGTGGTGAGGAATTCTCACTGGATGTGCCAGCAGGACGTAGCATTTTGGATACGGCCTTGGATGCTGGAATCGATATCCCATTCTCTTGCCAAAGCGGACTTTGTACGGCTTGTATGGGTCGTTGCACTTCAGGTGAGGTGGCCATGTCGGAGAGTGATGGCTTGACTCCAGACCAGATTGCCCAAGGCTATGTGTTGACCTGTGTTTCCCACCCGAAAGGAGGGAATGTGGTTATCGAATACGATTGATTTTCATTGGCGCCCCAGCTTGCTGTGGGCGCTTTTTTGATTTTTATATAAACAATATAAAGCAATATTGCGATAAAATTTGGTTGGGATTGAATCCGTTCATTAGGAAACAACAGAGCGGATTGATGAGGATTCAAGCTTTATTGTGTGCTTTATGTCTGATGTTGACGGGAAAGCTGTTTTCACAGCGTGTCTATCCCGTTTATGATTCTCTCTATGCGACCGCAATGGTTGAGATAGTGGATGATTCGCTGGAAGCTGATTTATTTGTGTGGCGAGCACCAACCAAAGATCAATCTCAGGGAAATCATGGATGGTGGTATTTCTCAGCAAGGGAACATGAAGGAGACCGAAAAATTTTTTATGTACAACCCGAAGAGCGGTCTGATTTTAAAGTGTTTTTTGTGGCTGATAGAGCTTCGGCTGGCTGGAGAAACCGTCGAGCAAAGGTCTTTTTCGAAGATCAAAAACCAGTAAGGCTCCCGACAAGTAGGGATCGTTATGGAGGCTTTAAACAATGGCAGGACAAGTGATAAAAGAAAATAGGCCGTGAGCGTTAAGATGTTCACGGCCTATTTCTTTTCTTAATCCTTACGCCACCATATTCTTTTTGATGGCGTTGAGGAGATCATCGGGCTTGAATGGTTTGGTCACTAAATCATTCATGCCGTGGTTCATGATGCGTTCGCGCAGGTCGCCTTCGGATTCAGCAGTCAGGGCGATGATTGGCACTTTATTGCTGAGCTTTTCAGAGCGAAGGACTTTGGAAGCTTCATAACCATCCATTTCAGGCATCTGAAGGTCCATGAGCACCAAGTGGAAATCTTTCTCCAAGAAGTGGTCAATGGCTTGTCGGCCGTTCTCGGCCACGGTTACCTTGGCACCCCATTTTTCAAGGAATTCTTGGGCGACCATCACATTGAGGAGATTGTCCTCAGCCATCAAAACGTTCATCCCAGTGAGCGGTTGGGTTGTCATTGGCTGATGTTTTGGAAGGAGTCTTTGAGGTGCTTTGGCGACATCAACTTTAATGGTAAAGTGGAAGTTGGCACCTTGCCCTTCCTCGCTTTTTACCTGAAGGTTTCCACCATGGAGGTCAACCAGTTGTTTTGAAATACTTAGTCCCAACCCTGAGCCACCGAATTTTCGGGTCATTTCATCGTCCGCTTGGCAGAAATGTTCGAAAATATGCGCCTGTTTTTCTTTCGGGATTCCGATACCAGTGTCCTTGACCTCAAAGTGTATTTGCGCCTTTTTGCCCTTCTGTTCTTTCATGGAAAGATGTAGGGAAACTTCGCCTTGTTCGGTGAATTTGATGGCGTTTCCAAGCAGGTTGATAAGGATTTGACTCAAGCGGAATCGGTCTCCATGGATGTGTTCTGGAACTTCTTGATCCACCTCCAATTTTAAGTTGAGTCCTTTAGTATCAGCTTGTGGACGAAGGGTTTGGATGGTTTCGTGTACAAAGTTGTGCAAGTCAAAATCCTCCTTGTGTAATCTCACTTTTCCTTCGCTGAGCCTATTGAGGTCCAACACATCATTGATTAATGATAGGAGTGTTTCAGAGGAAAACTTCAACGTTTCCAGCTTGTCGCGTTGGCAATTATCCTTGCTCTCTTCCAACAGAAGGTGAGCCAATCCAATGACAGAATTTAGCGGTGTGCGGAGTTCATGGCTCATGGTGGAAAGGAAGCGTTCCTTTGCCTTGCCAGCTTCTTCGGCCTTTTTGTTCGCCTCGATCAAGGTTCGCTTTGTCCGTCGGATTTGTTCGATGGTCTGGCGCAAGCGATGTTCGTTGTTTAGCAATTGGCGGTTGCTGAGCTCCAAGCTGTTGGTGAGTTTTTTCTGCTTGAGGTTTTCTTTTTTGACTTGGCAGAGGGCAGGAGTGAAGATGATTTTCCAAACCATGATAAGTGCCCCGCCACTTAGGAGGACTGTTGCCATCAATTGGAGGAACATGGTCCAGTCCATTTTTTTGCTGTGGATGCTACCAAACTGGGTGGCCGTGGCAATGATGGATTGGTTGTATTTGTCCTCGTTGTTCAGAATGGATTCCAAGCTGGCTTGGTTGTCCGCATAGTTGGTAGAAATCACCTGCTCGACTTCCTCCTTGATGGTGAGGAAACTCGGTGTAGCGGTTTCAAGAAGGCGGACAATGCTATCCGAGTTTTTCCATTCCGTATTGGAGCTGAACTGAAGAAGGTCTGAATCACTCCAAAAGAAGGCATTGTTCAGAAAGTCTTCCTTGTTATTACTTCCTCCGTTTACCAAAAGGAAATGTTGCTTTTTCCATTGGTTAAAAAGGTCTTCAAACTTTCCTTTTAGCTGGGTGAGTTCTTTGTCCTTGCTGGTGTGATGCTCGATGGCAAGGAGGGTTTTGGTCATTTCCTGTCCCGTATGAGACTGTTGTACGGCTGATTGAATAGCCATCATGTCCGACTCCTGAGCGCCGATGCTAACACGGATGAAAGCTTGCACTGCAATGATGAGCGAGACAATGGAAATAGAGAAAAAAATGAAGCGTCGTTTGAGCTGGTGTATCGGTCCCATAACACCAAAAACAAACGACGCTTCGCAGAAGTTCAAAAATTTAAGACGTTAGACATTAGATGTTAGACTTTAGCTCCTTTCTAATGTCTAATGTCTAATGTCTAATGTCTAATGGCTGTTATTACTCATCCACTGATGTATTTGCCTGAAAGCCCTGTGGGGCTACAGGTTTGTCATAGTCGTAGTAGGTGAAGTACAATGTCTTTTGTTGCTTCTTGCCCTTTTCATCACGGTAAGTGATTAAGTAGCGCTCCAACAAAGCTTGGCCGTTAAGACCATTTTTTGATGGGTGAGGGCAACAAGATCCTTGGCGGATAAATTCGACTGGGTTTCCCTTGGCGTCACGCAACAGGCTTAGGTAAGCCTCGATGTTAGTCGTAGGAATTGGATTCTCGCTGGTGCCTACCTGAATTGGTTTTTCAGGCTGGGAGCCATACACCTCATCATTGGAAACTCCAGTGATTTGATGGATGGAGTAGTAGCGCTTTACTTCTTTGCCACAGTTTTCTGCCAACTTTTGTGAAGCTCTGGTATCCCCATTTTTTTGGCCTTTGGTCCAGTCTTTACAAGCACGATCAAACTCATTGAGGTAATCATTGTAGAGAATTGCTCGCTGATAACGTGCTTCTGTGTGGAGGCTGTCCACGAAAAGGATGAGGGAATAATCCTCGGATGCCCCGAGATAATCTCCACGGCCTTTATTGATTTCGGCACGAAGAAGATAGCTTCGGAAATCCTTTGGAGCTATCGTAATCATCTGCTCAAGGTTGACCAATGCTTCTCTTGATTTATTGAGCATATAGTCCGTGTAACCCGCCAAATAGAAAGGCATCGGGTTTTGATTAGCGGTTTCCTTGGCCTTTGAGAATTTCTTGGAAGCACCTTCAAGGTCTTTGGCCAAGCCAAGTTGAATACCAGCAAGAAGGATGTCCTCAGACTTGTTTTCCAAGGCTTGCAACTGGGCGTTGAGCGCCTCCAATTTTGGCTGAAGGATTTCCTTTTGGTGTTTGTTGTTCTCCAAAGCCCGCTGAGTCTGGTGCAGGGCATCTTCTTCACTGAGAATCAATTGTCCCAAAGAGTCAATGCTGGCGGGTAGGAGCGCCTGCAATTTCAGGTTTGCCTGTTGTGATTTCTCCAGCGATTGGATTTTAGCGGTAGAGGTTTCCGTTTTTCGGGAAACGACATCGTAAGCTTTTGATGCCTCAAAGGAGCGTTCCTGTTGGGCAGTGATTCGCTTGGAAATGGCTTGTTGTTGGTTGGAGGTTTCCTCCAATTCTTTTTGAAGATGCCCGCCTTCCTTGGTGAGCGAATGAATGGAATGTTCAGCCTCTTTCACTGAAGCGTGAAGGGTGTGTTGCTCCGCTTTGAGTCTTTCCAATTCTTTGATGAGGATGTCACGACGTTGCGACTGACCCTTGTTTTCACCCTCTAACAAGGCGTATTGAGTTTGAAGGGAATCAATATCCGAGAGCATCTTTTGGTCATGGGCCTCAAGTTGTTTGCGCTCGTCATTATGTTGCTTGATGGAAGCATTCAATTTGATGATGTCTCGCTCAAAACCTTTTTGTTTGTCCTCAAGCTGTTTTGCTTGATGGTTGCCCTTATTGACCTCTTGCTTCAGGGTGTGCAGTTCGTCATGCGAAAGGTTAGGGTTGTTCAAAGCTTTACGCTTTGGTGCCAATTCTTTATTCAGTTTGGCCAATTCCTTTTCGCTCTCTTTCTGCTCTTTGGTGGCTTGATCACGTTTTGTGGTCAAGTCGGTGATAGCGGTCTGGTTGTCTTCCAGCTTTTTGACGCTGGAATGGTGATCCTTGAGCAAGTGGTCCAGCGTTTGGCTGGTCTTGTGGAGGAGGTTAAAGCTGTTTTTAACAGAGTCTTTTACTAAAGCCAAGCTGGCTTCTTTCTCTTTTAACAGGTTTTCGTCCTTCTGATAGTTTTGTTCAGCTTGTGCCTTCTCTTTTTGGAGAGCTTCAATTTTAGCTTGATTCTCTTTCCAAGCAGTACTTTTTGCACTCAGTTGTGCAGATACCGCCGAAAGGCTGTCTTGAATCCTGCCAAGAATGGTTTTTTCTTCCTCCTTTCGGGTGGATAAGGCTTGCAGTTGGGATTGTTGTTGGGCAAGGGAATCTTGCCAAGCAGTTTTTTCTATTACAATGGATTTTCCCTCAACCTGATGGTTTTTCAGGGAGGCTTCCCGTCGTTGTTTTTCTTGGCGGTTTTTGCCAATGGTTTCAGTCAGGTTGGAAACTTGGGTAGTTTCTTTCTGAATGTTTGTGTGGACTTTGGAAAGGGAGTCCCTGACTTGTTGTTGTTCCGCGGCTGTCTTTGCCCTAAACTCCTTGTCTGATGCTATTTTGGCTTTTGCCTCCTTTAGCGTATTGGTATAGGTTCCTTCGTTTTTATAGTGTTGAGCACTGGCGGTCAGGCTTAATCCCAAAGAAATTAAAGAGGCAAAACAGGTGATGTAAAGTTTATTTTTCATTGGCATTTAGCTTGTTATGAAGTATAAAAAAATGCCCTTTTGGGGTGTCTGTGCGAAATTACATATTTCGTGAGTGATACGCCAAAGCAAACAAATAACTGTGCCGAAGAGTGCCCTGATTTTGGACTTTTTTCAAAAAAAGAGGCGGTCCCAATGGAACCGCCTCTTTATGAATTCGTTGTGAAAGTTCGATTAGAACTTGATCACTTTCGCCATACCTTTTGGGTACTCCTTGATGTCGTAACCAGCGAGGTTGCCACGTACGCCAGCCTCGAATTTGTCAGCGTAAGCTTTGATGAGTTCTTCCTTGCCATCGAAGAGGGAAAGGTTATCGATGAACTTGCTGATTTGCGGTACTCCGAAATTGTTGTCAGCCATGTGTGAAATATGGTTTAGTCTTTTGTACAAAGTATCATGTATTAAGTATAATGATTTGCGAAGAGCTATTCATTGTACTTGGTACATTGTACATAATACTTGAATAATTAAGCCTTTTCAGCAGCCAAGTTGTCGTAAGCAGCCATCACGTCGTTTACCGCTTTGGCAGAATCCTCGAGCAATGCTTGTTCGTCGGCGTTCAACTTGATTTCGAACATGCGCTCGATGCCGTTTTTACCCAAAACAACTGGAACACCAAGGTAGCAGTTGTCGATGCCGAACTCACCTTCGAGCTTCATGCAAACTGGGAATACACGCTTCTGGTCTTTAACGATAGCCTCAACCATCTGAGCAGCAGCAGCACCTGGAGCATACCAAGCAGAAGTACCCATCAATTTCACGCACTCACCGCCACCGCGCTTCGTACGAACCAAGATAGTCTCCAACTTGTCAGCGTCAACCAACTCAGTTACAGGGATACCACCAACAGTAGTGTAACGTGGCAATGGAACCATAGTGTCACCGTGGCCACCCATCAATACAGCGTTGATTTCCTTAACAGAAACGTTCAACTCCTCAGCGATGAAGTGACGGTAGCGAGCAGTATCGAGGATACCAGCCATACCCATCACCTTGTTGCGTGGCAACTTAGAAGTGGCGTGAGCGGCGTAAGTCATCACGTCCAATGGGTTGGAAACAACGATGATGATAGCATCAGGAGAATATTTTACGATTTGTTCCGTAACGGAGCTAACGATGCCAGCGTTGGTAGCGATCAAGTCGTCACGAGTCATTCCAGGCTTACGTGGAAGACCAGAAGTGATCACAACAACGTCAGAACCAGCAGTTTTGCTGTAGTCGTTAGTAGAACCAGTCACCCAGCTGTCATAGCCAGTAACGGGAGCTTTCTGGTTGATGTCCAATGCCTTGCCTTCTGCAACACCTTCTTTGATGTCCAACAAGACGATTTCTTTGGCAACCTCACGGTAAGCCAAAACGTCAGCGCAAGTTGCGCCCACGTTTCCAGCACCTACTACGGTAACTTTCATCGTATATGAGTTTTAAGAATTGAAAAAACAGGTTTCAATCCCTAAAGCTATCAAATTTTTAGGCTTGATGGAAAGACCTTGGGAAGTTTCCTACGGGGTAGGTAACGAAGCCTCTTCTTTTCCAAAGGTAATGAGGCGAATAGGGTAGGAGACGGATATTGCAAACATGCTCCCTCTGGAAATTGTTTGAAATGAGTTTGGTGTCGAATTCCCCAAGCCCATGGTCCATTCAGTGAATAGCCTTTGCTGAAGTCCTTGTTGATAGATAAAGGCGAAGCGAAGACGCTCTTTGCCACTGTTTAGAAATTGGATGAAAAAGCCTGTGTAGATGCTCCAGCCATGTTTTTTAAGTATCTCGGATTCTTGTATGTTTTCGGTGAATTGATAGGAGTTTCCACCTGAGGAATAATTGATGCTAAAGAAACCCGTATCAGCGTTGTAGAGATGGTCATAGGTCAATCCTAAGATGCCTTGGATTGAAAAAATGCTGAGGTAATGTTTCTTCCTAAGAAACGGAAGATTGTTAAAAATGCTTTTGGGGCTTTTCCTGATGCGAATCTCTTTGAGGTGTTTTCCAATTTGTACAAACACTCGGGAAACAGGTAAGTAATTTCCTTCGTTCGAAATGAACGCAGAGGATTTTAGCCTTATGGCTTGTCCTATCCCGCCGTAGTTCCAGCCAGTTTCTAAATGCCATACCTCTTGAAACTTGATTTTTAGTCCAAGCCCGTATCTGTCGGCAGGGTAAGTTGTAATCCGACTTACATAATCAGGTGCTTCACTTTTATCCGCAAACGACGAGAGTAGGAATTCAACTCCCGTTTCTGGAACCAGATAAATGGAAACAGGTTTTTTGGCATGTTGTCCAAACAATGTCAGGGAAGAGGACAGGGTGAGGATGCAACACAAAAGGCGTTTCATCAAAAAACTGGTTTGGTGTGAAAAATCCGTTGTTGAACGTCACCAAATCAAGTTTAGTGTATGGAGGTTTTGAAATATTTGTATCAAGTACAATGTATTATGTACAATGACCTTAGCTGTGTAGGAGTCATTGTACATAATATACGATACATTGTACAATTACCCAGTTTGGATTTTGGATTACATATAGCCTTTCACCTTATAAGCAACCACGCCCAACATCTCATGGAAAAGGATATGCCAAGAGGGCATGCACACCAAGGATGGGATGATGAGGTGTTTTGGGGTAATCCGTCGGTCAGAGGTGTGGAAATCTGCTGAAAAGGTATCCACCTTTAGCCCCTGTTTCTCGAAACACCCTTTAGCTCTGCGCATGTGGAATGCTGAGGTAATCAGGAGCAATTTCGCATTGGGGTATTGGCTTTTGATGATTTTAGCGGACTCTTCAGCGTTTTTATGCGTGTTGTGGGAGGTAGGTTCAATGATGAGGTCTTCCTTGGGAACTCCGGCCATTTCAAGAAACTGGGCAAGTTTAACAGCCTCCTGCTTTTCGCTGGCAGGCCCCATTAATGCGCCTGAACCACCGCTGAGCAAAATCTTTTTCACCTTGCCCATTTTGTAGAGTTGAAGAGCGTGGGTAACACGGTCAGCTCCTTTTTGGAAATAGACGCGGTCCTCTGGTTCGATGCTCATGTTAATGACACCCGCCAAAACGATGGCAATGTCATAATCGGAATCCAACTGCTCGATGGGCGTGGGTCTTCCTTCCCAAAGCCTGAATGATTCAGCTGTTAGTAAAGGATTGGTGAAGATGAAAAAGAGGATTCCCACTCCCCAAAGGCTCCATTTTTTTAAGTGCTCTCGTTTTCCAAAAATGGCGTACAACAGCAAGATGGAAAGCCAAATCGCTGGCATGGCAAGGTAGAACAGCGTTTTGGAGAGGAAGAAGAACATTGTTACGAAGCGTTCGGATTGATATGCACATCCCGTTGTGGAAACGGAATACGAATGTCGTGCTTTTTGAACTTGCGTTCAATTTCTATCCTGATCTCGCTTTGGACAAATTCGATTTCAAAAATGTAGGAGCTCCAAAAAAACAAGGTGAATTCGAGGCCGTCTGCGCCAAAGTTTTTTAAGGATACTCTTGGGTGAGGTGACTCTTCTACCTTTGAGTTGCTTCTGGCAGCTTCTTCCAGAAGTTGGATCACCAATTGAACATCTGTGCCATAGGCGACAGAAACTTCCACAGAGAAGCGGGTTTCATAGCGTTGGTAGCTCCAGTTGAGTATGCTTCCGTTGACTACTTTGGAATTGGGAAGAATGATATAGGTTTGGTCTCTTGTGTAGAGTTTTGATGTTCGAAAGTGAATTTGGGTAACCCTTCCAATCTCTCCGTCCACCTCGATGATGTCACCTACAGAGACAGGGCCTTCAATCAACATGATAAGTCCTGAAAAGATGTCGTTCAGGAACTGTTGCAACCCCAATCCAAGTCCCACCAATAAAGCTGCGGAACTGGTTAGTAAGAGGGTGGCATTGGTTCCAAGGATGTTTAAAGATAGGAGTGCGGCTAAGGCAATAATGACATACTTGGAGATTTGATATTGGGCATATTTCCGTCCTTTCTGCTGAGAGTCTGTCACATCGGGCTTGATGAGGATGAGCCTCATCAGCCAAATGCTTAGCCTTCCAATGAGTATCATTAGGGCAATGCCCAAAAGATGACCAATCTTGATTTTGAAGGTGCCAATCTCGATGGCGGTCATCTCAATGATGTCTTGGAGGCGTTCCAGAAAAATGTTCAACAGGTCCATAAAAAAATGTCGGCCTTAGTAAAAAGAAGTACCTTGCTGTTAATGGTACTTTAGAAGCGTAGGAGGGGGGAACTTATGAATTAAGTAGTGATTTTCAAACCCCTGAGAACTTCCTATTCGTAAAGTAACTGTTCAAGTTTTGTTCAAATAGTTGTATTTGGATTTTTAAGGGGGGAAATTTGCCCCAAATTTTTCTTTGAAACAATGAAGAACAGGAACTTGGGGGCCTTGTTGATGGTCGCTTTTTTAACCTTGCCAGGCTTTGCTAAAGCCACGGAATGCATTGGACTAAGACTTAAAGTAATGCTTGAAGGCGCGATTTCTCCTGGGGGAGGATATGGTGGCCAATTGCAGGAAGTTTTAAGTCTTCGCTTTGAGGGGGAGAATGTGCCTGAGGACGCCGTGGATGCCATTACGGTTTACCTGCGCAGTGCCAATGATTTTTCTTATGTGGATTCAACCAAGGCTTGGGCTACGAAGAATGGCATTGCCAAAGATTTCAACACAGGCTTGGAGGAAGAATTGAGGTTTTGTCGGGCAGTAGCTGGCGAGGCCTACTACATCGAGGTTCGCCATCAAAACCACCTTGCATTGATGAGCTCCATGCCCATACCTTCTGACGCTGGAATTTTTCTTGTCGATTTGACAAATCCCTCAGAGGTTTTTGGAGAGAAGGAAGCAGGTACCTTGAACAACAATGCGCTGTTCATGAGGCTTGGTGACTTAAACGGGGATAACAAAGTAAACATGGCCGACTACATTAACATGGTGGCTTCCCAGTTTATGTATGAGGGTTACGGTTATCACAAGGCCGACCTCAATATGGATGGCTGGGTAAATGAGCTCGACTTCCAACTTTTTGATGAATCGTTGGCGGGGGATATCGTCATTTCCCCTGTTCCAAAAGGCTAAAGGATAATTTCAGCAAGAAAAGTATTACCAAATGGGGATCGCTAAAACGGTCCTTCTTCTACTTATGCGTTTTTTCAAAGGGCATTTAATTCGACTGTTGCTTGTGGTGTTGGGACTAACTTCCCTGAGCCATGTTTCGGTCGCGAATTGGAACACCTTCGACTATGGCTTGGTGCTTAACGCCAATGTCCAGAACGACAGCTTGGTCATTCAATTGGGGGTGAAGGATGCAACTGATCCATTTGCCTTCGTTGGGGCTGACTTGATTTTGGGGATTTCCAATATCAATCACCTTGATATGGCGAATGCCAAAATCACGGACCAAGGCTTTTGGAGTCAAGAGACCTTTGGGCCAGATTTCGAGCCGATTGTTCTTGGGGCTGTAGTGCCTGCTTCTCCTCACGAGCTGAATGTTCAAATCAAAGTGAGCAACACGGTGGATTTAAATATGGATCCACCGCCAGGGTTTCTGGCTGGGCCTGGCACAGGGCTGGATTCTGTGTTTTTGGCGGAGGTGAGCATTCCATTGAGCAAAAATTGCTACAATGACTTTATCGTGAAGTATGTCAAGGGTAAGGGAGCCATCATGGCTTGGGCAGACTTTCCGCAAAAGGTTTTTGATGTTAGTTCCCAAGGAAACTTCGGTTCAGTAACTGTTCCTGGCGTGAGTGCTTCGGCAGGTTTTTCAGGGCTCGAACCCGAATATTGTACCTCAAGTTTCCTTTCTCAATTGGTACCTCAGGTTGAGGGTGGTGTTTTCTCTGGCAATGGTGTGAAATACGACGTAGCTGGAGATTTTCACTATTTCGACCCCTATGAGGCAGGAGAGGGAACCCATCAGATTTCTTATAAGATTTGTGGTAAGGAGCAGGTAGAAACTGTACAAGTTTATGCCTCACCTTGTAACTCTACGGTGAGCTCGGCAACGTCTTCCGTGGCGATTGCATCTCCACAAGGCATAGCGACAGATTGTGACGGAAATATTTTTGTGTCCAGCCGTACCATCTCTGGAGACTATGTGATTTATCGCATCGACAATTTTGGTCAGAAGACTGAAATCGTCAACAACCTGAACGGGGCTGTTGGAGTTAGCTTGGATCCATCTGGAAACCTCTATGTTGTGGAGACCGTGGATGACTGGGTGCGGAAGATTGATTACAACGCTGGCACGGATTCATATTCAAAAGGTGCAACTTATTCATTGCTTCTTGGTGGCGAGCTTTCAGCCGACCACGATTTTTTGGGTCTGACGATTGATGACACCCACACATTCCTCTATACTTCGGACTCCAAAGCGGATTTGATTCGTGAGTTGGACCTTTCCAACGGCAATGTTAGAACTGTTGCTGGCGGGGGAGGTGAGTTTACTGAAATTCATCACCTGGCCTACGACGATGGAAAACTTTACGTCGCTGACAAGGCATCTTATTCTATTAAAGAGGTTGATGTCGCTTCTGGTGTAGTGACTACTGTTACAGGTAGTACGCCTGGTTATTCGGATGGTACTTTGGCTTCGGCTCAGTTTATCTCGCCAGTTGGTGTGGCGGTTGATGGCCAAGGCCGTCTATTCGTTTCTGATGATGTAACTCATGTGGTCCGTCAGGTAGATTACTTAAATGATGAGGTAACTACGATTCAAGGTTCTGCTTTTAGTACAATCAGCCCAGGGGATTTGAATGGCCCAACTGCCGTATCTGCATTCATTCGTGGTTTTGTGGACATCGCTGACACCAAAAATGATGAGGTGCGCAGGGTGCAAATTGAGGACTATCTCAGGAATCCATTTGATAGCTTGAATTCGGATTACTGTCTCAATGATTTGGCGGACACCCTTAACCCAACTACTGTTGATGGTTATTATACTTCTGATGCGGGTTTGATCTCTAAAACGGCTGATAATAATTATTGGGTGTTCAACCCAACAGTAGCTGGAACGCATAAGCTGTATTTCCACCACACATTAGGTGTTTGTAAGGATTCCGTGGAGTTTGAGGTGAATGTTCATGGCTTGCCTGTTCCAAACTTGGGAGCCGATTACTCGATTTGTCCACCGTCCTTGAATAAGGATACTGTTTCGGCAGGTAGTTCTTATACTTCTTATTCTTGGCAATTCACTCCAGAGGGAGGAGGTTCCACCATTGCCTTGGGTACAGATACTTTTGAGGTTGTGACGGATTATGGTCGTTTTGACCTTTCTGTGGTTGACACCAATGGCTGTCAGGGTGCAGGAGCAGTTTCCGTCAGCGGTTTTGCGGGGGTTGAGTTTGCTTTGGCAGGGGAGGATACCCTATGTTATGGCGATTCCACGGAAATTGAGGTGATCCGTTCTGCTGGTTCCACTGGCCCTGCTTATGCTAGCTATGAGTGGAATACTGGAGAAACTACTTCTAAAATCACCGCCGATGCAACTGGAGAATATGTTGTTAAGGTCACCGATAACGACGGATGTTGGGCTTATGATACCTTGGCCCTCCATGTTCACGATCCTATTTATGTGAACATCGATTCGGTTGATCACTTGCTTCGTGGTAAGCAAAAGTTGGAAGGGGATACTCTTTTGATTTGTGACTTTTTGAATGCCGATTATACATTCTCGGCTGTAGCATCTGGCGGAAGTGGAGCCTTCCAATATGCTTGGTGGATTCAGGCCAAGGATTTAGTGGTGTTGAGCCCAGATTTGGATACAACAAAAACGAGCTTCGATGTTACTGCTACTTCTCCGATTCCTCGTGATGCTCCAATCTTCTTGAAGGCTACCGATGTTGTTTCAGGTTGTGAGGTCTGGGATACGGTAACGCTTTATTTGAATTCCCTTGAGGCCGAGATTATTGCTCAGCACAATATCATTTGTCCAGGGATGATTGATACGTTGGAAGCCCAGGTGATTCAAGGCCCAAGCTTGCAGTACAATTATAAGTGGACGGGTGATGCCAGCTCCACAGGAACGGCTACTGTAAAAGATTCATTGGCCATCATCCAAACAACTAACGAAGGCGTTAAGCGCTATTTCTTGACCGTTGAGGATGTGGACAAAAAGTGTCGTGCGAAGGATACGCTTGAGATTACGGTTCGCAAACCTGTCGCAAGCCTTGAAGTGATTAGCGACATCTCTTGTGATTCTTCCATGATGGTGGATATGTGGGGATACAATTCGGAGGGTGTAGTGCCATTCACTTCGGGTGATGCCTTGCGTTACTCATGGTCGATTGGTTCTCCGAGCACCAGCTACTTTGTTGCGGGAGACGATAGCTCTTCAGCGGTTGCTATTCAAGGAGGCACGCCTGGAAGCACTACTAAGATTTACATGGGAATGACCGATTCCCTTGGAATTGAGTTGGCGAAACAAGGCCGAGCGGACTCATTGACCTGTTGGGCTTATGACTCAGCCGAGGTGTATTGGAACCCGCCAATGTCTGTTCAAGCTACCCAAGACACTTTCTATATATGTACTCCTTCTTCGGGTCAACTTTTGGGTAACACTGCCACGGGTGGTACGCCAGGGTATAATCACTGCTGGGGCTTTGAAGGAACAGCACCTGCAACCATGACTTTGGATACCTTGACTGGAGAGATTTCAGGTATTGATAATGATACCGCTCAGGTGATTTATCATGCTTACGACAAGTATTACTGCTACACAGCTGATACAGTAACGGCTATTGCTGTTTCGTTCCAAGTGGAAGCGGTAGCAAAATATGACAGCATTTGCGCTGGTTTGGGCGACAGCCTTTTCGCTAACGTGTTGAATGACGGAAAGGGAGGTTTCACTTATTCATGGACGCCGGCTTCCAATGTGGATGATGCTTCAAAAATGAATCCTGTGGCCACCCTACAAAACACCACCACTTTTGAGGTGGAGGTTACGGATGCTGGAACCCAATGTAAGGCAACGGTCAGCAAGGAGGTTGAGGTGATTGATTTTGTAGCGGTTGCCGGAGCCAATGGGGTACTTGATACACTTCAAACTTGCTTTGACCAACCAACGGTGAAGTTGGATGCTTCCAATACATATGGAGGTTTTGGAGGAAACACCTTCGCTTGGACTTCGGATGATCTTCAAGTGTTGGTTGCCGATGCGGATAGCGTCATTGCCGAGGCGTCTGACAATGGGGTTGTTCGTCCAAGCTATTCATTGCTTCGGGTGAATGTTCAGGATTCTATCGGATGTAAGGCCGAAGATTCCATTGTAGTTGCGTGGAATGAGCAGTTGCAAACCGTTGTTTCCGACACGGTATATCTCTGTGGAGGTAGCGCAAAGCAATTGACTGTGAACAATACTACTGGTGGCGTTGCAGACTATAATTATTCTTGGAGCCTTCTTACTAGTAATTCGGCTTCCGCTTCCATTGATGCTTCCGGTAATGTGAGCGTCATGGATAATGACACTGCTACAGTGGTGGTCAAGGCGATTGATGCGGTTGGTTGTGAAACCACGGATACTGCTGTGGTGATTGGGTTGGATTTCGTAGTGGAAGCAACTGCCCAGTACGATACCACCTGTGCCGAATTGGATAATGTGTTGGATGTGTCTACCGCAAATGACGGGAAGGGACTTTTCAACTATGCATGGACACCAGCTTCCAGCCTTGATGTAACGAATAGCAAGAATCCAGTAGCCAGCCCAACTGCCACGACCATGTATAAGGTGTTGGTGACAGATTTGGGAACAGGCTGTCAGGCTGAGGATTCAGTTCAAGTTGTTATTGAGGATTTCATAGCTGTGGCGGGAGACCTAAATGTGGTCGATACCATCATGGCCTGTTACGGTGTGAATGAAGTTTCCTTGAAAGCCACAAACACTTATGGTGGTGACGGGAACTATACTTATAACTGGTCCACCTCAGCTTCAGGCGCTGATGTAAAAAACGGCACCTTGGACTTGGACCAGTTGCTTGATAATGGTGTTTCCCGCCCATCCATTAGCGAAGTTTATTTGGAAGTGAAAGACGGCATCGGCTGTACTTCGAAAGACTCTTTGTATGTCGATTGGCGCAAAGCCTTGGTCGTAAATGCAGTTGATGACACCTTATATATATGTACTCCAAATGAGGCGGTGCTTATTCCTGGTGTAGTTCAGACAGGTGCTAATTATCATGTGAAATGGTTGCCATCTTCTTCGGCTCCATCAAGTGTAAACCTTTCAGGAAATAAAGTCACTGCACTGGATAATGATACCGCTCAAGTGTATCTCCAACTCAGGGAGGATAACCCTGATGGTGCATGTTACGGCTATGACACGGTAACGGTAATCGGGGTCAATTTTGAGGTTGAGGCCTTGACCCAATATGACAGCCTATGTGCTGGATTAGAAAACCAGTTGGAGGTCAATGTAACGGATGACCAGAAAGGTCCTTTGACTTATGTTTGGTCACCGGCTGGTGATTTGGATGATGCTTCCATTGCTAATCCATTGGCAACAGTAAATGCCACTACGACTTACAAGGCTTTGGTCACTGATAATGGAACTGGCTGTCAAGCCGAGGATTCTGTGTCAGTAAAGGTGATTGACTTCCAAGCGGTGACAGGAGTAGATACCTTGTTGGCTTGTTATGGTGTTGACACCCTTGCCTTGGATGGCACAAGCACTTTTGGAGGGGATGAAAACTATAGCTTTGCTTGGTCTACGGCCGATGCGAACATCAATATTGATGACGCCAATCAGGCCTTGGCAGAGGTGATTGACCAAGGTGTTACTCGCCCAACGCAAAGCACCATCTACTTGGATGTGACTGACGGTATTGGCTGTACTTCCCGAGATTCACTAGTGGTGGATTGGAGAGAGGTCTTGCCTTTGGAGGCCATGGATGACACCCTTTATGTGTGTACTCCAAACAGCGCCCAACTTGAGATTAAGACAGTGCCAACTAGTGGTAATTATTCTTTGAAGTGGGGCATGGACGCTTCTGCTCCTGCAGGAATGTACTTGTCTGGAAACAATGTCGTTTGGGCGCAGGATAATGATACCAGCTTCGCTTACGTGACTTTGACTGATTCAAACAGCACAAGTAATTGTCAGAATTTTGATACCGTAACGGTCATTGGAGTTCACTTCGAACTGGAAGCAGTGACCCAATACGACAGCCTTTGTTCTGGATTGGAAAACCAGTTGGAGGTGAATGTTGTGGATGACCAAAAAGGTCCATTGACTTATACTTGGTCACCAGCTGGTGATTTGGATGACGCTTCGATTTCCAACCCATTGGCAACTGTAAAGGCAACCACCACTTATAAGGTATTGATAACCGACAACGGTACCGGTTGTGAGGCTGAAGATTCAGTTTCAGTGAGGGTCAATGACTTCCAAGCTGTGGCAGGGGATGCCAATGTGGTGGACACCATCATGGCTTGCTACGGTGTAAATGAAGTTTCGCTGAAAGCTATCAACACTTACGGCGGTGATGGCAACTACACCTATAAGTGGTCAAGTTCAGCCTCTGGCGCTGATGTGAAGGACGGAAGCTTGGATCTGGATCAGTTAATTGACAATGGCGTTTCCCGCCCATCTATCACCAAGGTTTCTTTGGAGGTGACTGATGGCATCGGCTGTACTTCGAAAGATTCCCTGTATGTCGATTGGCGCAAAGCCTTGGTGGTAAATGCCGTTGACGATACACTTTATATCTGTACTCCAGATGAAGCCGAGCTTATCCCAGGTGTGGTTCAGACAGGAGCCAATTACCATGTGGATTGGGTGCCTTCTTCTTCGGCTCCATCAAGTGTAATTGTTTCCAACAACAAAGTCACTGCGCTTGATAATGATACCGCTCAAGTATATCTCCGCCTAACGGAGGTAAATCCTGATGGCGCATGTTTTGGCTACGATACGGTAACCGTGATTGGGGTCAACTTTGTGGTGGAAGCCACATCTCAGTTCGACAGCCTTTGTGCCGGTTTGGATTCCCAATTAGAAGTGGCAGTCGTGGATGACCAAAAAGGCCCATTGACTTATACTTGGACACCAAATGCTGATTTGGATGATGTAACTATTGCTAACCCAGTAGCGACCATCAATGCCACGACAACCTATAAGGCCGTGGTTACAGACCAAGGCACAGGTTGTGAGGCCGAGGATTCTGTCTTGGTAAAAGTCATCGAGTTTAAGGCGGTTGCCGGAGAGGCAGATATGCTCGATACTTTGGTGGCTTGTTATGGCATCGAAGAAATGCAGGTGGATGCGTCCAATACTTTTGGAGGGGATGGCAACTACAACTTTACTTGGTCCACCTTGGAAGCTGATTTGACCCTTACAGATGAGGCAACGGTTTTGGCTAAGGTGAAAGACCAGTCAGTTACCCGTCCTCATTACTCCTTGATTCAGCTTGAAGTCACTGACGGCACAGGCTGTAAGGACAATGATTCCCTTTATGTGTACTGGAATTCTCAACTCACTTTAGATACCGACACTGTGGTGTATGTGTGTGTGGGCGAGAATGACACTTTGAACACTTCCGTAACGGGAGGTGCAGGTTCTTATGAGTATGGTTTCATTGAGAATTCAGGCAGTCTTCCACTCGTATCGGATGTGGATGGACAAATGATTATTGATGGAAGCCAAGCGCAGTCTCCTGTAACCATTACTCGTTTTGCGGAGGACCTTTATGGCTGTCCTTCGGATTCCATTGAGGTCGCCATTTCATTCCCAGAATTGAAAGGCGCATTGACATTGGATTACCCAGTGGTTTGTCCTGAAATCTCAGTGACTGCAAAAGTTGATCAGTTGGTGGCGGATGATGTTGCCAGTCTCAAATACAGCTGGGATGGAAGCACTTTTGGCTATGCCGATAGCTTGGTGTTCGACGCCCTGAATGACACGACGGTTCAAGTGGTTGTCAAAGACACGCTCCGCAATTGCATGACGCAAATGGATGTGGACTTGATGATCAAAGAATTGGTAACGGACATTGATACCAGCTACTACACCAAACTCTGTTTCGAGGATGAAATGATTTTGAGTTCGGTTTCAGATGGTGGTACTGGGGTGTACACTTATGAATGGAAGGAAGATGGAGTTGATTTCTTGTTGGATACAATCGCCCTTCAGGTGAATCCTCCAGCCCAAGGCTTGGACACAGCTTCCCGTTATTCATTGACTGTAAAAGACGAGACAGGCTGTACAGTTGAAGACTCCATCGATGTTTATCGCAACCATGAAATCAAGGTTACTCTTGGTAGAATGGCAGATGTGTGTTTGGGTGATACCATCCAGTTGAGGGCTTCGGCTAAGGGCGGTTCAGGTGCTGATTCTTCTCTGACAGAATCTTGGGAAGATTTCGGGGTGTACAACATCATTCAAGAGGATACCCTTTGGAAGTTGATTGGTGATGAGGCTGACGACTACTACGTCAGGGCAGTCTTCACGGACAGCTTGCTTCCACGTTGCTACGGCTTGTCGGCTTGGGATACGGTGGTTGTTCACAAACTTCCAGAAATGAGCTTGCCTGATACCTTAGCATTCTGTGAAAATGAATCTGTGCAAGTGAACCCAGTTGCCGAGGACAGCTTGACTTACCTCTGGTCAACGGGTAGCACGGATTCGATGATCGTTGTGAACCTTTCTGGTACTTATGATCTCTCCGTGACGGACTCCTTAACAGGTTGTTCGATTTCTGACACGGTTGAGGTGATTGAAAAGGAATTGCCTGTCGTGACCTTGGATAGCTTGCCAGCTTATGCTTGCGGTGGCGTGCCATTGGCATTGACGGCATCAGCGAGCACAGTAGGAGGAACATACACTTGGGAGTTGGCTCAAGGAAAAGGCAGAATTGATTCCACTGGTTTGGGCCAGACCATTTATTGGCCAGAAATAGGCCAGACCACTTCTGTAGGAATCAGGGTGCTTTACGATGATGGCTGTGTGGCCTCAGATTCTTCAGGCATGGATGTAGCGCCAAACCCAGAGGTGGAGATTCTTGCTTCGGACACCTTGATTTCCTTTGCCAACAACCATGTCAACTACGAAGGAAATTTGCTTGTAGGGACTGATGTGACTTGGAACTGGGAATTCGAAGGAGGCGACTTGTTGGATGCCACCACGGTTGGCCCACATGACATTGCTTATGACATTGAAGGGACTTACCACACCACATTGACGGTGACTGAAAAGGAAACGGGCTGTGTGGATATGGATACCGTTCAAATCCGTTTGGCGGACATTCGCTTGGTGTATGTGCCAAATGCCTTCTCGCCATACGCAACCATGGCGGAGAACCAGACCTTGAAGGTCTATGGCACTGGATTGTCAGACGAGAACTTCCGCTTCGTAGTCTATGACCGTTGGGGGCATGTCGTGTATGAAACAGACAGCTACGACGTGGCGAGCCAAGTGGGATGGGATGGAACAGGCACGAATGGCGAAATGCAAGTGCTGGGTGTCTATACCTACGTCTTGGAAGGGCAGTACAATAACGGTATTTCCCTGTCACAGGCTGGCACGGTTAACCTGATGAAGTAATACAGCATTTAGAAACACTCATAAAACACTAAAGAGATGAAGTCGCTGAAAAGCTTAATGGGCTGGTGGGCATTTTTAGGCCTGGCGCTGGTGGCGGGAAAAGGCATGGCACAGGATGCCACCTTTTCTCAGTTCTACGCCTCGCAACTGTACCTCAACCCGTCGTTGGCTGGCACGGAGAAGGAGGTGATGGGAACCCTCAACCATAGAAACCAATGGTCGTCTATTGTTGACCCGTATGTCACCTCTCAGTTGTCTGCCGTGGTGCCGTATTACAACCGTGATGTCCGTCGGAAACACATCGGAGGTTTTGGGGTTTCCATTTACAGGGATCAGGCGGGAAGCGCTTCCCTGAGGACCTTGGGAGCAAACCTGAGTTTGGCTTACAACCTTCATTTGACCGATGATGAGTCCCAAGGCTTGAGTTTCGGAATGCAGGCGGGCATTGTCCAGAAAAGGATTGATGCAAATGCTTTGCAATGGGGGGAGCAGTTCAATCCGTTTGTAGGTTTTGATGCCAGCATTGAGTCGGGTGAGTACACTTTTAACCAGACCAGTTTCTACCCTGATTTCAGTGCTGGAATAGTGTATTACTATGACGGCAACCAAACCAAGAGTTACCATCAGCAAAGGGATAAATTGAGCTGGTTCGTTGGAGCGTCGGCTTATCACCTGAACCGCCCGAATGAATCCCTTTTCGATGATCAGAAAAGCAATTTGCCAGTCCTGTGGCATTTCCATGGAGGCATGGATTTGCCAGTGAGTAATTCATTCACGCTGTCCCCGAATTTGTTGGTCAATCTTCAGAATCAGATGAACCAAGTCAACATGGGGCTTTATGGCACTTATACCTTGCCGATTAAGGTGATGGATCCGTTCACGCCAAACCAGTTGCTGGCGGGTTGTTGGTACAGGTTGGAGGACTCATTCATCTTTATGGCGGGTATTGGGGGCAAGGCCTACACTTTTGGCTTTAGCTATGATTTGAACACCTCCAATCTGAGGTACAATACCAAGGGGCGCGGTGCCTATGAGTTCTCCTTGACGCTTCGTAGGGTGAATGACCGCAAGATGAAGCGTATCGCTACGCCAAGAATGTAATCTGTTTATAATTGATACCAACCAGCAGAATTCCAATACAATGAATTCAGTGAAATATTTTAGGGCATTTTGGGTGATTGCCCTCAGTTTTTTGCTTTCGACAGCCTTTGCCCAGCCGAGTGGAAGAGATGTGAATCTTGGGGACAAACTCTTTAAGGTGGAGGATTACTTCCATGCCAAGGAGTATTACCTCAAGGCCATGGAGGAGAACCCTGAGGACCTTTACCTGTTGTATCAGGTGGCAGAATGTCATCGATTGATCTATGCCTATGATGAGGCGCAGGAGGGCTACCACAAAGTAATGACCTTGGACCAAGGGCAGAAGTATCCACTGGCAAGGTATTACTATGCTCAAATGCTCAAGGACAATGGTCAGTTTGATCAGGCCGAAAAGCAGTATGAGGATTTCTTAACCTCCTATAGTCAAACTGCAGGTGAGGTCAACTTTATGGAGATGGCCAGCTTGGAGCGAGAGGGCTGTTTGTTGGCCCTTGAGGAGTTGAAGCGTCCACGTCAGGATTTCAAATTCCAAAACTTGGGCGAGCCAATTAACTCTACAAATTCGGATTTCTCTACGGCGCTTTATTTGAATGACACTTCCATTGTCATTGCCTCGGACAGGATTTTGGAAAAGAACCAAGAAATCTATGGGCGCTATGGTGGAGCTTTCTTGGATAACTATCGCTTTGATAAGAACGATAGCATGTGGGTGGATTTGTCCCATGAAAGCCAAAGCAAGTTTGAGCGGGTGAACAGTAAGTTCAATGATGGTACAGGTGTCTTTACCCCAGACCAAAGCAAGTATTATTTCACGCGTTGCGATGACGCCAATAAAGAGGCGGTAGAGTGCGCCATTTATGTGACCAGCCAAAAGGATGGGAAATGGCAGTCTGCTGAAAAGCTGAATAAAAACATTAACCTACCTGGCTATTGGAATGCTCAGCCAAGTTTGAGTGCTACAGGTGATACGCTGTACTTCTCTTCCAAGCGTCCTGGTGGCCAAGGAATGCACGATATCTGGTATGCTGTATTGGAGAATTCGGACGAGGAAGATAATTGGGGAGAGGCCGTGAACATGGGCAAGGAGATCAACACTCCTTATGCTGATGTTTATCCTTATTACTATGCCCCAGAAAAGCTGTTGTTCTTTTCTTCCAATGGCCGAGAGGGTTTTGGTGGATTGGACATTTTCTTGGCGAGAGGGGAGAACTTGGATACGATTCGTAACCTTGGTTTGCCGTTCAACTCCCACCGCGAGGATTTTGGTTTTGTGTTGGGTGACACTGTCGGTTACATGTCTTCGAACCGTGTTGGCGGATTAGGCGGTGATGACATCTATACGTTCAACATCGAGAGTATGGAGGCTTTGATCACCGAAATCGAGCGTGACACCTTGGGTGAGATTGATTTGATTACAATCCGTGGAAAAATCTACGATAAGGATAACAATCCTGCAGTAGGTGTGGGCGTATTGCTGACTGATACCACTGGAAAAGTATTAAAGCGAACACTTACGAATGATCAGGGTGAGTTTGTCTTTGCGGACCTTCCTGCTGATAAGGATTATAGGGTATTGCTCGAACAGCCAGACAACAGCTTATTTACGGATGAGCAATACAAACTGGATAGTCTTCAGATTGAAGGAAGCAAGAATGAGAACTTCATTGTCTCTGATGACCAGAGCGGTCCGATTTCTATCTCTGGAGTGATTGTCGATGATGATGGCAATCCAGTTGCAGATGTGGGTGTTGGCTTGTTTGATCAAGAAGGCAACCAATTGAAGCGAACCAATACTGATGAAGATGGCGCCTTTGTCTTCAGTGATTTGGATCCTTCAAAAGCTTACAAGGTTGAAGTGCTGGACGATGGTAATTACCATGTGGAAGGTGTCAGGGTAGATGTGGCTAAAGGGCAGGTGAATACCACTTCTTTGGCGGTAGCGGAGCAAGGCTTGATTTCATCCAAGGTTCTTTTTGAAAACATCTATTTCGACTACGATAAGTCTTTCCTTAGGCCGGAGGCCAAAAAAGTCTTGGACGAGTTGGTCGCCTATGCCAAGAAGAATCCAAAGCTCAAGCTTGAAATTAATGGGCATACGGATTCTCAGGGAACCAATGACTATAACTTGAACTTGGGACTGAAGCGTGGTAACACGGCTTACAATTATTTGATTGCCAAAGGTCTTTCCCGAAGTAATATTGTCGTGAATACCATTGGCGAGTCCAACCCAATTGCTTCTAACAGTGATGCCTCTGGCCGAAGCTTGAACCGCCGAGTAGAGTTTTATGTGGTTGGCGGTGGTGCTTACCAGTCTAAGGCTCGTGCTTATGTGGTGCCACCACGCACTTCTTTGCGTGATGTTGCCCGTCGATTCAATATGTCTGAGCAAGAGTTGAAGGAGTTGAATGACATTAAGGATGACGAGGTGAAAAGTTACCGTCCACTTCGTGTCAAGAATGCTGAGGAAAGTGAAGGGGAAGCTGAGGAGCAAGATTCCACTACTAAGAAGACTTTTACCGTAACGGCAAAAGGATATAACAAAGGGGTGCTCTATGCAGAGTATGATGGCTCTGGCTATTATCAGGTAATGCCTAAAAACACACTCTCTTCGATTGCCAAGGTTTGTGGAACGCAAGTGGAAGACATCAAGCGCTGGAACCAGTTGAACAAAAACAGGATTTTTGTCGGTCAAGTGCTTCGCGTGGCAGAGAACGTTAAGATGACTCCAGATGAGTTCGTTCGTACCCACAGGGTAGAAATGGGCGATTACTCCATGGATCAACATGGGAATGCTCAAGTTGTGGATTATCAGGACTATAAGGTTAGGGAGGGAGATACCTTCTATTCGGTGGCAAAACGCTACCAAATGACCTTTGAGCAACTCCGTAAGGCAAACCAGTTAGAGCATTATTCTTTGACTCCAGGCACGACCATCAAGGTGAGAAAGTAAATTGTCAATTTTGGAATCAGAGGCTGTTCATTCGGACAGCCTCTTTTTTTTGGTTTTGGTTAACTTGTGACTATGGTAAAGGAACAACAAGAAGATAAGTGGCTCGACAACTTGGTGGGGAAACTTGTGGATGGGGAAACCGTCAACTGGGAATGGGAAACCTTGGGGAAAGGGGTGCCGACGACCGCCATTTTCTTGAGGGACTCTGTATTGTTTGCACAGCCAAATATGGACCTCTCCCTGAATTATCATGACACGGTTCATATTGTGGTTCCCTTGGAAGGAAAACTTTCTTTTCGGCCTTTGGATGGGGAATGGCAAGAGCAATCTGCGGTGGTGATTGATTCGGATGCTACTTATGAGTGCAAGGTGGACGGTGTAGGGCTCTTGATTTGCTTGATGCTGGATAGCAAGAAAGAGGATTCCTTTCGTGTTAAGGCTTTGAAGGGAAAAAAATATGCTTGTTTGGGTGAGTTGGATAAGAACCTCCTGGAAGAGCTTGGGGATTATTTCCAACGAAAAAACCTTAAGGGTTTGGGTACCTTGATGGACAGCGTATTCAGCAACTGGCTGGATGAGCCACATCATCTTCAAGAGCTTTCGCCGAAAGTGGACAATGCGTTTCAAATGATTGAACGAAACCCTTCCCACGATATCTGGGAAGAGGAGGTCGCCAAAAAAGTGAACTACACCTTCGGTCGCTTGAATTTTCAATTCTATGGCCAAACAGGAGTGTCTGTCAAGGAATTTATCTTGTGGACAAGCCTTGCTGTGGTAGTGGCGGGATTGTTAAATAAAGAAAAAACGGACCTTATCCTTAACCATGCAGGCTTTGCCAGTTTCTCTGATTTTTCCCACTTGTTCAGCAAACGCTTTGGGGTTTCGCCTCAGCGACTTTTGGCAGGCTTCAAAGATGGAGTGAGGGGTGGAGCTTACTTTAGAAAGTGATTCCTTAGAAATAAAAAACGCACAGGACTGAAGTCCTGTGCTGTGAAAAAAAGCCCTTTTAGGGAAGCCCTGAAAACTTATATCATTTTGCGCTGACGCAATATTTTTTCGGCCTTCAAAAGGCCAGCAATGCTAATGGCGTCCGTAATGCGGTTGTCCATGACCATTTCAATGGCCTCCTCAAAAGGAACGCGAATCAAGGTCAAATCTTCGGTGTGCTCGGGTTCCCATTCTCCGTGGGTCAACCCTGTCGCCAAGTAAGTGTAGCCCTCTTCATCAGTGACTGAGTTGGAGGTGTGCAGGCGCATGATGACTTCCCAGTTTTCGGCATCCAATCCAGTTTCTTCGCGAAGCTCACGTTTGGCTGAATCCAAGTCATCATCTTCCAAGGGGCCTCCGCCCATCGGAATCTCCCAAGAATACTCCTCCAAAGGGTAACGGTATTGCCCCACCAAAAAAGTGAATCCTTCTTCATCCACAGGTACAATGGCAATGGCGCGATTCTTAAAACTGGTGACCCCGTAAATGCCTTCTTGCCCGCCAGGGGAAATGACTTTGTCTTCACGGACCGAAATCCATGGATTGTCATATACCTGTCTGGTTTCAAGTATGGTCCAAGGGTTTTTTGATTCGTCCACTTTGTTTTCGTTGATCATGGGCCTAAAAGAATGGTCTTGGAGGTTGGGTTCCTGACTTAATGCAGAACACACTACCTCGCTTCGGAGAATACGCTTAATTTTGCCAAAAATTGTTTCCCAACAAACCTTTTGTGCGTGCTCAAGTCATCATTTACCCCTGATAAGTTGGAAGCTGGTTTGGATGAGGTAGGTCGAGGTTGCCTTGCCGGACCCGTAGTGGCGGCGGCGGTCATCTTGCCCAAGGATTATAAAAATGCCGACCTCAACGATTCCAAGAAGCTTTCAAAAAAGGCACGCCAGTCCCTGAGAGAGCAGATTGAACGCGATGCTATTGCCTTTGCGGTAGCAGAAGTTTCTCCTGAAAAGATTGATGAGATCAATATCCTGAACGCCTCTTTCTTGGCGATGCACCGCGCTACGGATGCATTGGATGAGATACCAGAATTTCTTTTGGTGGATGGAAACCGTTTCAAGCCTTATAAGGCAGATGAAGCCTTCATTCCCCATGAATGTGTGGTGAAAGGTGACGGTAAATTCCTTTCGATTGCGGCGGCCTCTATCTTGGCAAAGACCTATCGCGATGATTTGATGGAGAAATTAGCCGAGGAATACCCAGGCTATGGTTGGGAGAAAAATGCGGGGTATCCAACCAAGGCCCACCGCCAAGGGTTAAGGGATTTAGGGATTACACCACATCACCGCACCTCGTTTGCTCTCTTGCCACAAGGGGAGCAGATGGAATTGTTTTGAGTGAGTACCAAGTATTGAGTACCAAGTACAAAGCAATGAGTGTGTGCTGTTCTTGGTACCTGATACTTGGTACTTGATACTGAATTAAGCTATGAAAAAAACAGCCCTTTTCGATAAACACGTTTCCTTGGGAGCCAAGATGGTTCCATTCGCCGGTTTTGATATGCCGGTGCGTTACTCCTCAGACAAGGAAGAGCATATGACCGTCCGCGAGGGCGTAGGCGTATTTGACGTTTCGCACATGGGCGAGTTCTTAGTAGAGGGTGAAGGCGCTTTGGAGTTGTTGCAGTTTGTGACCTCTAATGACGTCTCAAAATTGCAGGATGGAGGCATCCAGTATTCATGCCTTCCGAATGAGCAAGGAGGAATCGTTGATGACCTGTTGGTTTACCGCCTTGCAGAGGATATATACCTCTTGGTTGTGAATGCTTCCAACATTGAAAAAGACTGGAATTGGATTTCCTCCAAAAACAGCTTTGGGGCGAAGATGACCGATGTGTCTGATGAGTATTCCTTGTTTGCCGTTCAGGGTCCAAAAGCCGTAGCAACCATGCAAAAGCTGACGGACGCTGATTTGTCCGCCATGAAGTATTACACCTTTGCCGAGCTGACGCTTGCTGGCTTGGAGAATACCTTTATTTCGGCCACAGGTTACACTGGTGCCGGTGGCTTTGAGGTGATGGTCAAGAATGACCAAGCCGAGATGCTTTGGGACAAGATTTTTGAGGCAGGCGCCGAGTTTGACATCAAGCCGATTGGTTTGGGAGCGCGGGATACCCTCCGTTTGGAGAAGGGCTATTGTCTCTATGGCAATGATATTGACGATGCGACCTCGCCGTTGGAGGCTGGCTTGGGATGGGTGACCAAGTTCACCAAGGAGTTTGTGAACAGTGAGGCTCTGAAAGCCCAAAAAGAGCAAGGAACCTCCAAGAAATTGGTGGGCTTCAAAATGATTGACAAGGGCATTCCACGTAAAGACTACGAGCTGAAGGATGCCCAAGAGCAAGTGATTGGAGTGGTAACTTCAGGAACCATGTCTCCAAGTTTGAATGTGGGGATTGGTATGGGCTATGTGCCTAAAGAATTGTCCAAGGCTGGCACTGAGATTTATGTGGCTGTCCGCAAGAAGTTGTTGAAGGCCGAGGTGGTTGCCTTGCCGTTTTTGTAATTGCTAAATCGCGGTTTTTTACCGTGGAGGCGGACCTATGTGTCCGTCCGTCGCATTTTAGGCAGACACACAGGTCTGCCCCTACACGAATTACATTTCAAATGAGATCCATAGATGTTTGCCTCAGCCCTGAGCTGATTCACTTATACAACCTTTCTGATAAAATTGTGGTGGTGGTTGACGTACTACGCGCCACTTCCTGTATGACCACTGCCTTGGCTAACGGCATCGAGCGCATCAAGCCAGTCAGTGATTTGGAAGAATGCAGAGCCTTGCAAGCCGAAGGCTTTTTGGGTGCCGCCGAGCGCAATGGCCAAAAGCAGGAGGGCTTCGACTTCGGCAACTCGCCATTCAGCTATATCGACAATGATGTCAAGGGTAAGCAATTGGCCATGACGACTACCAATGGCACCTTGGCCATTAACAAGTCAAAGGACGCTGTTCAGGTATTGGTAGGTTCCCTGCTCAATCTCTCGGCTATGGCCGAATACCTCAAGACCCGTTCTGAGGATATTGTGGTGCACTGCGCTGGCTGGAAAGGCCGAGTAAATTTGGAGGACACCTTATATGCTGGAGCTTTGATCGATGCTTTGGACGGTGAGGTATCCTTGGAAAATGATGCTGCCATGGTGGCCTTGGCAACATATAAGGCTTCCAACGATGAGTTCTACTCCTTCCTTTCCAACTGTTCTCATTTCCGTCGCCTTAGCAAGATGAACATCGAGCGTGATTTACGTTTCTGTCTGACGACGGACGAGTTTGATGTGATTCCTGTTCTGGAAGGGGATTATTTGGTAAGGATGTAGGTTTTGAAAGGACATCTACGCAAACCGTTTTTTGCGTAGATGTCTTATATTGTTTGAATCTTTTTTAAATCATTTTTCTATGAAAGCGTTCCTGTTTGTCTCCTTTTTCCTTTCCTGCTTTTTCTTTTGTCATGCACAAGGCACCTATCTATCAGCTGTTCAAAATGATTCCGTCTTATTTCAGTTGAGAGAGGAAAACAGAGAAAATGAATATGGGAGCGATATGATAATGTGGGTAAGGGGTAATGAAATTAGTTTTTTTGGAGATTCAACTGGAATACTTCCACTGAGAAAGGGGGATGTGGTTGACAGTACTTTGAATTTTATATCAGGAGATTCGTTAAGGGTAAGCTTTTCCTTTGAGATGTATGGTGCGGAGGAGTTTGCTGGATTTCTATACCAACGGGAAGGAGCAGTTTTTTATGGTTGGGTGGCATTAAACGTTATCAATCCCTTGTACTGTGAGTATCAAGGTGAATTTGGGACCTGTGTTCATAGGCCTGAGTTCTGGATTGAGAATTATTATTTGTCCTCGACAAAAGATTCTTCTGTAGTGGTGGGAGAGCAGGAAGCATCAGAGTTTATCATTTTGTCTACGATTTCAGAAAAAGTAGAGGAGGGCGGAGTTTTTCCAAATCCAGTGAATGATCAGTTTGAACTTAGAGCCAAAGAAGGACAAGTCTTTGATCTCTATTCCTTAGAAGGGAGATTGATACAAAATGGCCTAAAAGCTAATACCCTCATCCAAATAGAGAATTTGAATGAGGGTATCTATTTGCTCAAGGAGCAGGGAGGAGCGATGGTGTATCGACTCCTGAAAAAGTAATTAGGGCTTGATCATTCCAACCTCACCAAGCTCAGAGATCAACATCAGCCTATCTTCTTTCAATTCCTCAGGGCTGAAGCTGAAGCTGATTTCAAACATTTTCCCGTTGGCAAAATAGCTGACTCGGAAATGGTTATTCAGTTTGAGGACTTCAGGAATAAGCTGCTCAATGCGTGCAATTTTGTCGGCCTCCAATGAGTTGAAGAGCTTCCGAACCGTTGCCGTTTTTTTCGATTCCCCATTGATTTCACCTTCGCCCCAACTATTGATAATCACTGTTTCTAAAGTGAAGTCGTTTTCGTTGAGCAAGGAAGCAATCCATTCATAAACGCCCGCATTGTTTTTTCTGCGGGTGATGGCCAAGGAGACTTTTTCAGCGGTAGGGATTTTAATGTCTTTCTTCATGGCTGGTAGGTTTTGCTTTCTTCAAGGGTCATTTCAAACAATTGAGCCAAATGGCCTTTTACTTTTTCCTCCACCTCTTCCATGGAAGGAGCTTGCCCCAATTCCCTTTCCAAAGAAGTCACATCCTTGTCCGTGATGCCACAAGGCACGATGTTTCCGAAATAATTCAGGTCTGTAGATACGTTAAAGGCAAAGCCGTGCATAGTCACCCAACGGCTGGCTTTCACACCGAAAGCACAGATTTTTCGTGGGTTCTTTTGTTCGATATGGTCAATCCAAACACCTGTGAGTCCATCAATGCGTCCGGCCTCAATACCATAATCTCCACAGGTGAGAATGATGGCTTCTTCTAAAAAGCGCAGGTATTTGTGGATGTCCGTGAAGAAGTTGTCGAGGTCGAGAATTGGATAACCGACTAATTGGCCAGGGCCGTGATAGGTAATGTCACCTCCACGCCCGATAGGGTGGAAGGTAGCGCCTTTGGCTTCCAAGTCTTTATCCGCAATCAAAAGATTGTCCTTTGAACCGCTTTTACCCAAGGTGTAAGTATGTGGGTGTTGGCAGAAGAGGAGGTGGTTCTCCGTAGGCTGTTCGTTTTCCGGCTCCTTGCGGTTAGCAATTTTTAGCTGGACTGTTTGATCAAACAGTGATTTTTGGAGTTCAAGGGCCTCCTCGTAGGGAATAAGGCCAAGCTTGTGGAACTGGACAACACGATTCTGCATAAGCTCGCGGGGATAATTTCATGCAAAGTTACGATTATGTCTCCCGCTTGCCAAGAGGCGGAGTAAGCTCCATTAGTCTAATCACCTGCCAACAGCTGTAAGCTTTGGCAGTGTGAATTGACTAATGGAGCAGGTAAAAGATCAGGTTATGTTGCCAAAACACCCTGCCAAAGTTTCCAACTGTTGGCAGGTGTTTTTGCAACATAACCTTCAATCCAAAAGAAGATTATCGGGAAGGTTCAAGGTGGTTGATTGTTGATGAAAGGCAATGAAATTCCTTTTCCCACCAAACCATTCCCAAATCTCGTTTCGCTCTAAAAGGGTTTTTGTATCAGAACAAAGGGCTTTGAATGAGGAATGAGGCCATTTCTCAAAGTTATTGGTCAATAGATGGGATTGCGGGTTGTGATGAATGTATTGGATTAGCCTTGTAAAATGGGATTCTTGTTCAATGGCAATTCTGTGGAAAGGTTGCTCAAAAAGGGTTCCTGTGCGTGAATATTTGAAGTTTATGGATTGTGTGTGGGAACTGAAAAAATGGGAGAATTGACGTGAGGGGAAGTTTTCCCTCCGAGATGCTGAAAATGTTCTCCATTCTTTAATGGTATTTTCAAGATGATCTTCAGTTTGAATTTTCACCAGCAAATGGAAATGGTTCTTCAGTAGGCAGTAAGCGTAAACTTTGGCTATTGGTGTGATGTACTTCTTTAGTCGCTCTAAAAATCCATTGTAATCTTCTTGCTCCAAAAAAAGATTGGTGCTGTTAATTCCTCGGTTGTAGATATGGTAGAAATGCCCAAACTGGAGTTTTCCTTGGTCGGAAAGCATTGTTGAAAAAGTTTAAAAAAAATGGGGTATGAGCGTGGTACACCTGCCAACAGCCGATAGGCTTTGGCAGTGTGTGTGAAAAAGAGCTCTTTATGTTCCGGCTTAGACTTATTCACACTGCCAAAGCTTCCAGCTGTTGGCAGGTGAATAAGTCTAAGCCGGAACATAAGCCTCCAAAACCTTGAATTCAGGAGAAGGAATCAATTCCACTTTTTTAATCGATGCAGGAAGAAGGATTGCGTCTCCTTTTTCAAACTTGTACTCCTTGTCTTCATGTTTGATGGTCAACGCACCTTCAAAGCAAACAAAAATCACGAAGGAATCTAGGGTAGAGTAATCACGGGTAACTGGCTGATTGCAGTTCAGTTTGTTCGTCGTGAAGTACTCGCAATCCACCAATGAAATTGGTTGGTTACGTTTACAAACGTAGTTTGTGCGGTAATCTGAGTGATGGGTATAATCGATGGCCTCTAAGGCCTGATCAGTGTGCAACTCGCGAGGTTTACCGTCCTTGTCGATTCTATCGAAATCGTAGATGCGGTAAGTGATGTCCGAGGTTTGCTGAATCTCTGCCAAGAGCAATCCTTTACCGATGGTATGCACCCGTCCGGCCGGAAGGAAGAACACGTCACCTGCTTTCGCATTCTCATAATTGAGAATTTCAAGTAGGCGTTTTTCTTTTAGAAACTTAAGGTAGGTTTCAGGGTCGATTTCCCTGTTGAATCCACTAACCAATTGAGCTCCTTCGTCCGCCTGAAAAATATACCACATTTCGGTCTTACCGAAGGAGTCGTGGCGCTCTTGTGCTAAGCTGTCATCAGGGTGAACTTGGACGGAAAGGTCCGCGTTGGCATCGATGAATTTGACTAGAAGGGGGAACTCATCGCCGAATTGCTCATAGACTTTCTTACCCAGCAATTCGTCCTTGAAGGAGCTGATTAGTTCGGTAAGCGGTTTACCGTCTAAACTTCCACCATTAACGTGAGACACATTTCCTTCTACACCAGAAATTTCCCAAGTCTCCCCACAATTTGGTAGGGGTGAGAAGTCTTTGTTCAGAATGGATTTTATCTTTTGGCCTCCCCAGATTTTCTCTTTAAAGATGGGGTGAAATTTCAAAGGATAAAGGTTGTCTCGCATAATCTTCCTCTTGCCACAAACGACAAAGATAACAAAATTAGTAAAGAGGCTCCGGTTTCAGATGGAAGGGAACCAGAGCCTCTAATACTTAAGATGTTACGTTGTCGGCAAATGCGAGGTTGGCTTTCTTCATGCTTTTAAACGCATTTATGAGGCCATTGGTCGAAGAATCATGGGCTGAAATCTCCTCACCATTTTCCAATTCTGGAAGAATTTTCTTGGCGAGCTGTTTGCCAAGCTCCACGCCCCATTGATCGAAGCTGAAGATGTTCCAGATAATGCCCTGCACAAAAATCTTGTGCTCGTACATGGCGATAAGGCTTCCCAAGGTTTTCGGGGTAAGCTGTTGGAACAGGATGGAGTTGGTTGGGCGGTTGCCCTCAAAGATTTTGAAAGGAGCGAGGCGTGCAATTTCCTCTTCGGATTTGCCTGAGGCTTTCAATTCCGAAACGACTTCCTGCTCAGACTTTCCGTTCATCAAGGCCTCTGTTTGGGCGAAGAAGTTGGAAAGGAGTTTGGCGTGGTGGTCGCCAATTGGATTTTGGCTGATGGCTGGCGCCAAGAAATCACATGGAATCAACTTGGTGCCTTGGTGAATCAACTGGTAGAAAGCGTGCTGCCCGTTGGTGCCCGGCTCACCGCAAATAATTGGTCCAGTTTGGTAGTTGACAGCCTTGCCTGAACGGTCCACATATTTACCGTTGCTCTCCATGTTACCTTGCTGGAAGTAGGCGGCAAAGCGGTGGAGATATTGGTCGTAAGGGAGAATTGCTTCTGATTCTGCCTCAAAAAAGTTGTTGTACCAAAGGCCGATAAGGGCCAACAGTACAGGCATATTTTCCTCAAACGCACTTTCTTTAAAGTGCTTGTCCATTTCGTGGGCGCCTTTCAGCAACTCCTCGAAATTTTCGTAGCCGATGGCACAAGCAATGGAAAGTCCGATAGCCGACCAGAGGGAATAGCGTCCGCCAACCCAGTCCCAGAACTCAAACATGTTTTGGGTGTCGATACCGAATTCCGCTACGCCTTTAGCGTTTGTAGAAAGCGCCACGAAGTGCTTGGCCACATGTGCCTCGTCATCGGCGAAGCCCAAGAACCAATCCCTTGCCGTGTGGGCGTTGGTCATGGTTTCCTGTGTGGTGAAGGTCTTGGAGGCAATCATGAAGAGCGTGGTCTCTGGGTCCAAACCCTTCAATGTTTCGGCGATATGCGTGCCGTCCACGTTAGAAACAAAGTGGAGGTTGATGTGCTCCTTTTTATAAGGTTTTAACGCCTCAGTCACCATGACAGGACCAAGGTCAGAACCGCCAATGCCGATGTTGACGATATCCTTGATGGCTTTTCCCGTATACCCTTTCCAAGCGCCAGAGATGACTTTCTCGGAGAATGCTTTTACCTGCTCCAACACACGGTTTACCTCAGGCATGACGTTTTCGCCGTCCACATAAACTGGCTCATCGCTTTGGTTGCGAAGGGCAGTGTGGAGTACCGCGCGACCCTCGGTTTCATTGATGGCCTTTCCGTCGAAAAACTGGTTGATGGCGTCCTGAAGGTCAATTTCCTCAGCAAGTTTCACCAGAAGGGATAGTGTCTCTTCGGTGATGATATTTTTCGAGTAATCAAGAAGGATGTTCTCGAACTGAAGGGAGAATTTCTCGAAGCGCTTTGGGTCTTGAGCGAAGAGCTCCTTCATGTTGAAATTCTTGGCTTCAGCAAAATGCTGAGTAAGTGCCTGCCAAGCACCTGTGCTGGTTGGATTGATTTGTTTGAGCATAAGGAAAGTCCAAAATAAAAATGCGTTGATAATGTATGTTGATATGGGCAATAAACCCCTCAAACCACGGTAGCTCAAATTAAGGGTTTATTGGCTTTTTTCTCCAATTCTTATCTGAACAATCCATCTTTTTATGGTTTCAAGAAAAAATCTCGGCAATCGGGGAGAGGACCAAGCGGTTGAATTCCTCAAGCAGAAAGGGTTTTCGTTGTTGGAACGACAATACCGTCATGGAAGGGCGGAGATTGATCTGATTATGCGCAAGGACGATTTGATGATTTTTGTCGAAGTGAAGACGCGAACAGGAAAGGCCTATGGACGGCCAGAAGATGCCATCAGCCAAGGACAGATTGAACGAATTATGTCTTCAGCGGAACATTACATTTTTGAACAAGGCTGGGAGGGACGCCTGCGCTTTGATGTTATTGCGGTGCAATGCTATCAAGGGCGGGTGGAGTTGACGCATCTTGAGGATGCTTTTTGATGAGGCTATCCTTGGTGGGTTGTGGATTTTTGAGAAAATGCTTTTCATAATCAGGAACGGCGGGCAGAACCTCACCCTCGCTTGGAATGGGTTGGATGATTTTGATTTCCTCTTCCAATTCTTCCCTTAAATCATCTGAAATGGTCCACTGATTCTTTTTTAGGATTGCTTCAATCATTTCCATGTCGGCAGGAAGGCTGTCAATGTATGATGGGCATGGAATCCATGTTCGCTTGAATTCCCCGAAATAGCTTTTCCTGAATTGCTTTTCCTTTTGAAGTGACGAGAAAAATTCCGCCCAGATAGGCATTGCTGTTTTAGCCCCTTGACCAAGTTTTGTGGATAGGTAGTGGATTCGTGGGTCATCGGCGCCTACCCAACAGCCCGCCAGAAGTTTTGGGGTATAACCGATGTACCAGCCATCCCTGTTTTCTTGGGATGTTCCTGTTTTTCCAGCCATTTGGGCACTGAATTTAAATTTTCGACGAAGTGAACCAGCGGTTCCGTTGTCCACGGTTTGGCGAAGCATCTCGTTGATTTGCCTTGCGTATTTTTTCTTCAGTACAGGCGTTGAGCTTGGCTTTGCTTCATAAATGACATTTCCTTGGGCATCCTCAATGCGTTGGATGACATGCGCTTTTTGATACTTTCCGTCATTGAGAAAAACCCCAAAGGCTGTGGTCATCTCCAATAAGGAAACCGAACCTGAGCCCAAACCAATCGAAGGGTCGGAAGGGAGGTATGAGCTGATGCCCATGGCTTTGGCAAGCTCAACTGTATTTTCCACGCCAGAGCGAATTGTGAGCTGGGCAGTGACGGTATTGACCGAACGAGCCAATCCACCTGCCATGGTATAATAGCCTTTGTATTCGCGGTTTACATTTCGTGGTGCCCAAGGCTTGTCCCCAGTTTCCTTACTTGGAAACTCAATGAGCGTGTCTGAAAATAGACGACAAGGACTGATTCCTTGATTTAGTGCATTGGCATAGACTATTGGTTTAAAAACGGAACCAGTCTGTCTTTTGGCTTGCACATGGTCATAGGGATAATGTTTGTGATAGATTCCACCCACATAGGCCAGCACCTCAAGGGAGGCAGGGTCAATGGCAACAAAGCTTGTTTGAAGCTGTGTGTGTTGGTGGATGATGGAGTCATATACGCTCATGGTGGTGTCCCGTTCTCCATACAGATTGTCGAAGGTTTCGAAGGTGAGCTCAATCCGTTTGAGGCTGTCCAATGTCTTTTTGTAGTCTTTATCACCCTTATTGATTTTCGCAAACCAAGGATTTTCCATGACAATGGAATCCAGAGCGGACTTCCACTTTCGCTTGTTTTCAAAAATTTCGTCGTTAAGGACCCGTTGGTTACGAATCATGCGTTTGGCCACAGCCTTTTCTGCCATGGTTTGCAAGGCAGGATTTAGGGTGGTGTACACCTTGAGTCCGTCCGTAAACAGGTTGTAGCGAACTCCTCCCGTGTTTGAACTGTCCTCCAAAATCCGTTGGGCCTCATCAATGACGTATTCCGAAAAATAGGGGGCAACCCGCTCAAAGACGTGGGCTTTTTGGTAGTGAAGGATGATGGGTTTGTTGCGAAGGGTGTCGAAAGTATTGTCAGCCAAATAGCCATATTTGACCATTTGGGAGAGCACAATGTTTCGACGCTCTTGGGAGGCCTCTGGATGGAGGCGAGGATTGAACGTGGTGTTCGCCTTGAGCAAGCCAACCAAAGTGGCTGATTCAGAAAGGGTGAGTTCGCTGACGGATTTTGAGAAGAAGCGCCTTGATGCTACGCTTAATCCATAGGTATCTTCCCCAAAAGAAACGGTATTCAGATAGAGGACGAGAATCTCCTTTTTGTCATAAAGCTCTTCCAATCTGTGGGCAATGATGCACTCTTTCAGCTTGTTGATGGGCATCGAAAGCTTGCCGTGTTCCCCACGAGGAAAGAGGTTTTTGGCCAATTGCATGGTGATGGTGCTACCGCCTCCAGAGGAGCGTTTTCCTTGGAGCAGGCTTTTCCATACCACACGTTTAAGGCTTTTGTAGTCAATGCCTTCATGTTCATAAAAACGGATGTCTTCGGTGGCGACCAAGGCATCGATAAAGTGTTGCGGGATTTGTTCAAACGTGATGTTCGTTCGGTTTTCCTCAAAAATGCGTCCCAGCAACAAACTATCCTTCGAGAAGATTTCGGAAGCCTCGTGGTGTTCAATGCCCTGAAGGCGTGTGATGTCAGGCAGTTGACCGTATTTGCCGTTTTTGACAGAATTAAAAAAGGAGTAGCCCGCCACTCCAATGATGAGAATGACGGATAGGAAAAAAAGTGCAGTGATTTTCAGCCATTTGCGTCTTGTTGGACTCATTGCTCCCGCTTTATGGAGAGAAACGATGAGAACATTTCACGGGGTATGGGCTGAAAGGAAATCTTCGATGAACTAAACGAAAACATCCCCAAAGGAGGAGTTTGTTGTTCCAATCCTTTGGGGATGTTTAAGAAGAAATTTGAATGATGGAGCTTCAGTGATTATGAGAAAATCACGGGGCCTACTTTTTCTTTTTCTTCTTTTTGTCCTCGACTTCCTTGTCGTAAATCACCTTTCCGTTTTCATCCCATTCCATCTGGACATAGGGCTCAAAGGTCTCCTTCAATGGGTCTTTGGGGTACATGGTGATTTTCTTGCGGAAATGGGAGCGCTTGCCGTGGTAGTATTCCGTCCATCTTCCAGCTTTCATACCGTGGACGTATTCACCTTCTTCCTTAACCTTTCCATTCTCGAAGAAATAAAGGTAGGTGCCATGTTTCTCGCCATTTACGATTGGGATGACTTCCTTGATTTTCTCCTTTTTTGGGTCGTAGAAGGTGATTTCCGAATCCTTGGGCCAGCCGTGGTAATATTTCTCCTTTTTGAGGAGATCTTGCTCTACATAGATGGAATCTTGGTAGTCAGGATCCTTTTTCTTGAACTGAACATCCTTTGCCTTGGCATAGACCTCCCAGCGAGCATGTTTGGTGCCCAAGTAAAACACGCCATTGACCGTGGTGTTCCCCCCAACGGTTTCCTTGTAAGGGCCGTGAAGTAAGCGGTAACGTTCCACTTCGTCAGACTTGATTCGCTGTTTTTTTACAATTTTTTGGCGTTGTAAATCATACCAAAAAACGTCTTGGGCATAGATGCTCGGTTCCTCAGGATTCTTCACGTAATGAAACAGGGTGATTTTCTCATTACTGCCATAGCCATCACGCAGGAACATCCGACGGGTTTTTATGCCGTAATAGACCTTTCGCTTCGGCTTTTTCTTCTTGAATTCCTTGGGTTCTTTCTTTTGTTCCTCCTCCAAAAGCATAGGATCCACGTCGTTAGAAAAACGCAGGTATTTGTCTTTTTTTGGAGGGGCAGTGGTGCTATCTGTTTGTGCAAAAGCGCCCTGAAGGGCAAAGAATAGGCAAAACAATAAAAGCAGATTTCTCATGGGTGAAAGATACGGGTAATGCGTTTTGGGTGCAACGGCCTCCCAACGAAGATTTTTTTTAGAAGTCGAATCCTAAGGCCAATGTTTTTCGTCTTAAGAAATATCAAAACCCCTGACCATCAGGTCATTTTTCGGGGTGGGAGATTTTAGGACAATGCCTATGAACGGTCAAACAAAAAATATTCGCCTTAAAGACAGCTTCGGAGAATTCTTCTCTTGGTGGTCATTTTTTCTTAGTAATGGGCTATTGGAGCCGTTTACAGCGCTTTTTGCTTTTGTGCGACTGGCCCTCAGGTCGCCACACCTCTTTTTCTGTCGGGATAAGGAACGAAAAAGAATAGTGAATAAGTATTCGGCCAATGCATTAGATGACATGGAGCAACGTCTTCGAGTGAATCCAGTGCTCAGGGCCTTCCAAAAACAGTCTGTCCTTTGTGATGTGGAACAAGAGCTGGTCGATGTCTTTCTGGAAAGCTCACGAGCCGAATGGAACTACCTGAAAGGCCGTTGGCATTCGAGGAATGAGTTCCGTCCACTCTCAGGAGAAATGGTTGGACTTATCGGCCTCAGAATTCTAACACAGGGCGACGGCCGTTTGTTCGAAAAGTTCAAGAAGGAGGCGATGAGCATGGGCAGTGCTTTCCAAAAAGTGCAATTGCTTTCTGAGTCAGAAGGGAATTTTGAGCGTTTGGGCAGGCTCTTTTTCCGAGGTCAAAACCTGTTGCTTATCAATGAGCGCAATAAAGAGGAGTTGGTTGCTGATATCCGCGCTGATTTCCGAGAGGCAGCCAGAATGTTGAACCGCATTCCTGAAAATGTTCGATTCGCTGTTCATTTGGCTTATGCCTACCATTTGGCATTATTCGACAAGATTATTAAAACCCCAGCAGTCTTAGTAAAGGATACAGAGTTCCGTCTTGGCTTTTGGGAAAAGTGGCGTGTGCTGATGGTGGTTTGGAGTTATGTGAAGTGGAAATCGTTCTGGCGCGATCTCTTCAATCGCGAGAAAAGGGTTCACCTGAAAAAACCTGAAAAGATTATTGTTCCTCCGAAGGGGAGGGTGGAGTAGTGTTTCGCGACGTTGGGGATTTTTGGGGAGGTATATTGATAGACACAAAGGACTGAAGTCCTTTGCTATGGAGAATCGCCCTTTCAGGGCTACTACTTCAGAGCCTTTTTGGGGGCATTTTCTCCTTCGTTATCAACAATAAAGGGATGAAATCTATCGTAGATTTCATCCCTTTATTGTGTTGGGTTAATTCCTTTTACTCAGCTTTTCAGCTTTCTGATCAACTCGCTGGAGAACAGGAATTCTTGGAGTTCTTTACAGTCGGTGTCCAAGATGTTGTCTTTGTTTCCCTCCCAAAGTTTGTGGCCTTGGCAGAGATACATGATGTGGTCTCCAATGCCCATCACCGAGTTCATATCGTGGGTAACCACAACCGTAGTCATATTGAATTCTTGGGTGATATCCTGAATCAGCTCGTCAATGGTAATGGCCGTTTGTGGGTCAAGACCAGAGTTTGGTTCATCGCAGAACAAATACTTAGGGTTCATCACAATGGCTCGCGCAATGCCCACACGCTTTTGCATGCCACCACTAATCTCCGAGGGCATTAAAGAACCTGCTTTGTCCAAGCTTACACGCTCCAAGCAGTATTGAGCCCTTTCGGCTCGCTCTTGTGGTGACATCTTGGTGAACATCTTCAAGGGAAACATGACGTTTTCCAAGACGGTCATCGAGTCAAAAAGGGCACTTCCTTGGAAGAGCATCCCGATTTCACGTCGGATTTCTTGAATGGCAGCGGGCTTTGAAAAGTCACGGCCGTCATAAAGGATTTCACCTTCGTCGGGCTGGATAAGGCCTACAATATTTTTCAGCAACACACTTTTACCCGTACCACTGGAACCGATAATGAGGTTGCTTTTCCCTTGGTAAAACTTTCCGCTGATGCCTTTGAGCACCTCCTTGCCGCTAAAGGCCTTCTTGATGTTGTTGATTTCAATCATCCTGCACGTAGTCTGTCCTCAGTGGAATTAATTGAGAAGGAGTTGCGCCAATAGATAGTCAGCCAGTAGAACGGAAATACAGCTATTGGTTACCGCTTGTGTACTGGCTTGTCCCACTTCCAAGGCACCTCCGCGGGTATAGTAACCCTTAAAGGAAGAGATGGTAGAAATCAGGAAGGCGAATACTACCGACTTGATTAGGGCGAATGGGACGTTGAAGGGAATAAAGTCGTATTGGATGCCGTAAAGGAAGTCGTGGCTGTTAATCACGCCTGTGATGGTGCCCGCCAAGTATCCGCCAGAAATCGAAAGGAAAGCGGCGAGCACGACCAACATCGGAATCATCACGACTGCGGCCATCAGTTTTGGCAACACCAAGTAGGACGAGGCGTTGATGCCCATTACTTCCAAAGCATCAATTTGCTCGGTGACGCGCATGGTGCCTAGCTGGCCAGCAATGTGTGAGCCGACTTTACCAGACAGTACAATACAGGTAATGGTTGGGGCCAGTTCCAGTACGGTCATGTCCCGAACAATGGTACTGATGATGTAGTTGGGGATGACAGGGCTGACCATGTTGTAGGCCGTCTGCACACAGGTTACAGCACCGATAAACATGGCGACAATGCCGACAATGAACAGGGAGTTCACTCCAATTTGGATGCACTCCTCAAAAAACTGTTCGAGGTACACTTGGAAGCGTTCACGTTTTTTGAACAGTCCTCCCAGAAATATCAGGTATTTACCCAAGCTAATCATAGGAAGGCAAATATGGGGAAATTTGGAGGAACAACCGAAAGCGGAGGGGAATGCTCTTTCAAAAGTCCTTATTT
This sequence comes from Bacteroidia bacterium, assembly GCA_030431525.1. Taxonomy (GTDB): domain Bacteria; phylum Bacteroidota; class Bacteroidia; order Cytophagales; family JAAEPT01; genus JAUIJC01. The sequence goes on from JAUIJC010000004.1 coordinate 131,074, forward strand.
TCGGGGCGAAATCATGTCGAATCTGATTGTTTTCAAATGAATAAGTTGCTTGTAGTAACAGGAGGAAGCCGCGGAATTGGAAGGGCCATCGCCGAGAAGTTTGCTTCCCAAGGTTTTGATGTGGTCACCTGTGGCCGAAAACAAGGGGATTTGGACCATCTGGCTGACAGCCTTCGCCAAATCAATCCAGACTGTAAAGTCTATACCCAGCAAAGCGACCTTTCCAAGCGAGAGGAAGTGACCGCCTTTGTGGATTTCGTGAAAGGTTTGGACAGAGATGTTGAGGTGTTGGTAAACAATACAGGTGTCTTTTTGCCAGGACAAATATTGGGAGAGGACGAAGGGATCATGGAGCTCACCATGCAGACCAACCTTTACAGCGCTTATCACATTGTTCGTGGGTTGGTGCCGAGAATGGTGGAAAAGAAGGCGGGTTATGTCTTCAATATCTGCTCTACTGCAAGTATCCAGTCCTACATCAACGGCGGTTCCTACTGCATCTCCAAACATGCCATGCTCGGTATGAACAAGGGATTGCGGGAGGAGCTCAAGGAGCACGATGTGAAAGTGACTGCTGTCCTTCCAGGTCCAACGCTGACTTCTAGCTGGGATGGCGTCGATTTGCCTCCTGAGCGTTTTATCAAGCCAGAGGACGTGGCTGAAACAGTTTTTGCCACCTATTCGCTTTCGCCATACACGGTGGTTGAAGAGTTGTTGATTCGCCCGCAGTTGGGGGATCTTTGATTTGAATATTGAGTATTTGGTATCAAGACACAAGACACAAGACACAAGACACAAGTATCAAGATGTGCATGCGTCTTGAGTCTTGATACTTGCGTCCTTTTAGACCATTAAGAAAAAAACAATGACCTACGAAGAACTAAACATCGGCGCCTCGGAAAGCTACACCAAGGTGATTACTCGCGAAATGGTGCAGCAATTCGCTGAAATCTCCGGCGACACCAACCCTGTGCATTTGGACGAGGAATACGCCAAAGGCACCATTTTCAAGGAGAATATCGCTCACGGCATTTTGGTGACGGGATTGATCTCAAGGGTGTTGGGTTGCCAGCTTCCAGGATACGGCGCCATCTATATGGCCCAGTCCGTGAAATTTCTCCGTCCAGTGAAAATCGGTGATGAGATTACCGCTACCGTTGAGGTGATTGCTAAAGAAGACAAGAAAAAGACGGTGACTTTGAAAACTACTTGCAAGAACCAGTTGGGCAAGGTGGTGATTGATGGAGAGGCGACAGTGATGCCTCCGAAGGCTTGAGTTAAGGGAAATTGACAATATTAAAAAACACCCGCAGTAGATCATTGTTGTTCAGCTGCGGGTGTTTTTGTTAAGGTTCTATTGAAAGGAGTTCATTTCATTGGCTCTTAACTCATAATCCGTCAATAAAGCATTCAAAATAGGGACGTTCCCTATGAATTGCTTGGACATCATAATCATCGGGATATTCAAAGAATGGAACTTGATGGGGTCTCAATTCCCCTGATTTTGACAAATAAGAATGATTAATGATTTCTTCAATATCGGTTCCACTATATCCTTCGGGCATTTGAAAAAATTCTGTTCGGAATGACGTTCCAAATCCGAATACTTTTCCATCAGTCATTTTGGCTACAAAACCTGTCCATGCCATGGTTGTTTCTCCCTTAATAGTATCCAGTATTTTTTGAGGAAACGCAAATGGACTTTTTTTAATAGAGTCAATATCAAAATCATTGATTTTGTTTCCATTGGTTACGAAGAGTTTGACAATATCTCGATAATTGTTCCTGTCATTTCCCCAATTAAAAATACCGGTTCTAGATTTCTCTTCTCTAAGCCGTTTTATCGCCTGATCAACTATTCTGCTAGGATTTCGAAAGATAACGGCGGGAAGATATGTGCCATCCTTTAAATAGACAGAGGCTCTATATCCTAAACCAAATTGTCGGTCCTCAATAGGGGATGCTTCTGATTTTAGGAATGAAATAATTTCTTCAGTAGTCATTTATTAACAGGAATATTAAATCCCATTTGTATTTAGAAGGTCAAATTACCCAAAATCTAATGCAGCCCGAAACCCACCCAGGTTCTCGGGCTTTTTTATGCCCTAAGCGTTTGTCTATCAATAGGGGAGCTGGAGAAGCGTTAATAGAGAAGTCTGATTAGGAAAATGTTGTTACATGCAGTGCTTTAGTGGTTGTGGTACAGTGGGTTATGTGGTGTGTTTCTTTGAAGGGAAATAGGTTAGGAAAGTGGGGGAAGCAGAGCCGTCGGCTTTGTATTACGCTACATAATCATTTACTTTGCAAATATTACAGCGCTGAAATATATTGTTTTGAATGAAAATCGAACACGAAATCATTGCAAGCATTCGGAAGATTATGCGCGCAGTGGACATTTACTCCAATAGGCTCAAGGAGCAGATTGGCCTAAATTCCTCGCAGTTAGCCTGTTTGGATTACCTGAGGCAGTACGGCTCCAAGTCCATTTCGGAGTTGGGCAAGTTGCTGAACCTTTCGCCCAGCATGCTCACGAACATCATTGACCAGCTGGAGTCCCGATTACTGGTCAAGCGCGTCCGCTCGGACAAGGACCGACGGAAAATTAAGATTGAGTTGACTGAGATGGGGCTTCAAATCCTCAGCAACTCGCCCATGTTCCTCCACAAGAAGCTGGAGAATAACCTCGGGAACCTCTCTGAGGAGGAGCAACAGCAAATTCTAAAATCCCTGGATATACTGATTCGGTCCATAGAGGCCGAGGAGGTGGACTCGAGTCCCATTTTGGCCACTGGAGAGAAGATTGTGGGGGAGCCAGATGTGACCATCAACCAAGAAGGGGAGTTCAAACCAAAGAGTTAAATGGAGTTATCCATAAAGCGTCCTGAGAAAAAGGACGGCAAGGAGATTTGGAAGTTGATCAAAAGGACGGGCACTTTGGACCTCAATTCTGAGTACAGCTATTTCATGCTGAGCGACTTGTTTGAGGACCATTGCGCCATCATTGTCTCCTCGGAGTTGGAGGAGGTGTTGGGTTTCGTGTCCACCTTCAGGCGAAAGGGCGACAAGGAAACCGTTTTTGTGTGGCAGATCTGCGTGGATGAACGCCTGCAAGGGCAAGGTGCGGCCAAGCGAATGTTGGACTTTATCATTCAGAAGAGTGAGGAGAAGGTTCAGTATGTCGAGGCTACCATTTCCGATGATAACGGCGCTTCAATTGGCCTGTTTTCCTCCTTTGCCCGTGGCTACGGGGCGGAAATGAAGAAAGAAACCTACATCGATGCTTCCGAGTTCGAAGGAAGCCATGATTCAGAATACTTGTATAAGATAGGACCGTTGATTTATTGATGATGGAACAAGTAAAGAAACACGAGTCCCATGTGAGGGGCTACAGCAGAAGTTTTCCAACCGTATTTGAATCCGCTAAAGGTGCGGTGATTCAAGGCGAGGATGGTACCAAATACATTGATTTCTTGGCGGGTGCTGGTGCCCTGAATTACGGGCATAACAATCCTTACCTGAAGATGAAGTTGATTGACTACATCGAGAAGGATGGCGTGACGCACGGTTTGGATTTGGCGACTCAGGCCAAGGAGTATTTCCTCCATGTGTTCAACAAATACATTTTGGAGCCAAGGGATTTAGAGTATAAAATCCAGTTCACAGGCCCAACGGGAACGAACGCCGTAGAGGCGGCCATCAAATTGGCACAAATCGCCACGGGACGTACCAATATCATCACCTTTACGAATGCTTACCACGGCCACAGTAAGGGTGCCTTGCGCCTGACGGCCAATGAGCATTACCGCAAGGGTTTGGAGAATGAGCTGAACCAGTTCACCAGCTTTTTGCCTTACTACGGTTATGTGGAAGGCGGTTTTGATAGCGCTGATTACTTGGAGCAAGTCTTGGAGGACAAGGGAAGTGGTATTGACATTCCTTCTGCCATTATTTTGGAGACGACCCAAGGTGAGGGCGGTGTGAATGTGGCGCCAAAGGAGTGGTTGCAGAAGTTGCGTCGCATCACCAAAAAGCACGGCATTTTGATGATTGTCGATGACATTCAGGTGGGGTGCGGACGTACAGGTAAGTTCTTCAGTTTTGAGGATGCGGGCATTGTCCCAGACATCATTACCCTGTCGAAATCTATCAGTGGATACGGCTTGCCGATGTCTTTGGTGTTGATTTCTCCAGAGTTGGACCAATGGGAGCCGGGCCAGCACACGGGTACTTTCCGTGGAAACAACCTTGCTTTCGTTACAGCGACCGAGGCCATTCTGAGGTATTGGCGCAACAAAGAGTTTGAAGCTGAGATTCAAGAGCGTTCCCAGTTCCTTTTTGGGAAACTGAATGAGCTTGCCGAGAAACACCCTGAGCTTATCGCCGAGGTGCGTGGTAAGGGGCTGATTGTCGGCGTGGAGTTCAAAGACGCTGATTTGGCTTCTGAAATTGGTAAGGAATCGTTTGCAAACGGTTTGATCATCGAGTCTTGCGGGTCAGGGAATAATGTGATGAAGTTTCTTCCTCCATTGAACATCGATATCGACTATTTGGAGAAAGGACTTGAGATTTTTGAACAGGCTGTAGAAACTGTAACCGAGAAAGTTGAGGCATGATTGTAAGAACCCTAAAGGACGTCCGCGAAGAAGGAAATGAGGTGCATTCCGATGGCTGGATTAGCCGGAGGTACTTACTGAAAAAAGACGGCATGGGCTTTTCCTTTCATGAGACCATCATCAAGGAAGGAGCTGAGCTGGAAATGTGGTACAAGAACCACTTGGAGGCTGTTTTTTGTGTGAAAGGCAAGGGCACCATCACCGATTTGAAGGCTGGCAAGACCTACATCATCGAACCGGGAACCATGTATGCTTTGAATGAAAACGATAAGCATATTCTGAGAGGCGTGACCGAGATGACTGTGATTTGTGCCTTCAACCCACCAGTGACTGGGCAGGAAACGCATCAGCCAGATGGGAGCTACGCTTTGGTGGAGGAGCAAGAAGCTTAAGACGATTGTGTTATGGAGATGGTGTTGGAAGATTTATATCCCTCAAGGGTAGAGCAGAGGCCTGTTTGGTTGGACCGTGAGGATCCGGTGGTGTATGCCACGGAAACCTCCAATGAGTTTTTGACGGAACAGCAGGTAAAGGACTTCGATAAAAATGGGTTTCTGATTATTCCTGATGTATTCAGCAAGGAAGAGGTTGAGGCTTATAACAACGAGTTTGAGCGTTTGGCTTCTATTCCTGAGTTGGTACAGAAGGAAGAGTTTATCAAGGAGCCGGAAAGCCAAATCGTGCGTTCCATTTTTGCGCCACACAAGTTGAGCGAGCTTTATCAAAAGCTCACCAATGATCCGCGCATCAAAGGTCGTGTGAACTTCTTGTTGGATGATGAGACTTATGTCCATCAGGCAAGGATTAATGCCAAGCCAGGATTCAATGGCAAGGAGTTTTATTGGCATTCTGATTTCGAAACATGGCACATTGAGGATGGCATGCCACGTATGCGCGCCATCAGTTGTTTGGTGACCATGACCGAGAACAAGAGTTACAATGGCTCATTGATGCTGATGCCAGGTTCCCATAAAAAGTATGTGGCATGCGTTGGGCAGACCCCGGATGACCATTACAAGGAATCTTTGCGCAAACAGGAATATGGCGTCCCTGACCAAGAAAGTTTGGAAACGATGTACAATCGTCATGGCATTACTGTGGCGGAATGCCCTCCGGGAAGCTTAATCCTGTTTGATTGCAACGTGATGCACGGCTCAAATAGCAACATCACGCCATTGGCCAGAAGGAACATTTTCTTTGTCCTAAACTCGGTGAAAAACCGTTTGGTGGAGCCCTTTGGAGGCATGAAGCCCCGTCCGGATTTTATCGCCGAACGAGGCTGAAGACATTAACGTTTTGCGTTTGATTGAAAGGGTGGGGGATTCGTCTCTCACCCTTTTCGCGTTTATGAGGAATTGGGAATCAGAGTCGGATTATAAGCCCTGTAAGGGCGAAATCTGTCAGAGTAGGGCGTATAGCCCTACTTTTTCGTTACGACCAACCCCACATTAAAATACATTGAGGCTCCAACTCTCAATCTGCCACCGTCTTCCCCTTATTCCCACTTGTTGCTGTATTCGATGAAAAAGCCGTCATTCCGAAATACACAAGGAATCCAACACAGATACCCGGCAACATTTCATATACCACACTACTCAACCCAACCATATTCCAGAGAATGGTGGTGCCCCCAGCCAAAATCATCATTGTTAGCGTCGACGCTTGTGAGATTTCTTTTCCAAGCATTCGTAGTGTAATCACCGGCCCGAATACGGTGCCCAGAATCGCCCAAGAGTAAATCACGATTTCAAAAACACTCTTGTTTCCCAGCAGGGACAAGGCAATCGCAAAGAGGGCAATACCGATGGTGAACATTTTTCCCACCTTGTAATTGTGCTTGAATCGAGGGAAAATATCATTGCTCAGCGAGGCTGTACAGCTAATTACCAAGGAGTCAGCCGTGGAGATTGTCGCCGCAAAAATTCCCGCCAACATAACCCCAACCAAATAATCTGGGAGCAACTGCATGCTCATCATGGGCAGGGCTAATTCAGGATCAAAAGCCTCAGATGCGGGGAGTGTGATGCGTGCCATCAAGCCAACGCCAATGGCCATGGCATAGAAAGCGATGTACCAAGGGTAATAAAACCAACGTACTTTTTTAATGTTTTCGGGTTTGTCCAAGGTCATGTAGCGCACCATGATATGGGGCTGGCCAACCACCCCAAAGCCAGCAAACAGCCATCCAAAGGCAAAGAGAAGCGCACTTGAAAGCGACTTGTTCTTGCTCAAAACGGCTAAATAATCAGTATTGACATCTTGTAGTTTATCCACAGCATCGGACCAACCACCCGTTTCGTTCACAGCCACATAGAGCAACATGCCCATGGAAAAAATCATAACAATAGACTGCGCTGCATCCGTCCAGATGGATGCCCTGATTCCTCCCGAAAAACAGTAGGCCACCACGAGCCCTGCACCAAGCACCACACCAAGGGTATTGCTCCATCCAAAGGTTGAAGAAAGGGCCTTGCCACCGGCACTGAACTGCGCCGCCGCATAAGAGCTAAGGAAAATCAGGCTAATTAGGCCGGCTACTAATTGGATGACCCGACTGTTTTGGCCTTTGTTGTTGGCAATCAGGCTCCCGAAACTGAAGATGCGGAACTTCTCGCTATAGGGTTTCAGCTTGCCGTACACCAGCATCGACCCGATAAAATCGCCAATGACCCAGCCGACCATCAGCCAGATGGACTGCAAACCTACTTTATAGGTGTAGCCAATCATCCCGATGAACATGTAACCGCTGTTGTTGGTGGCTACCGCCGAGAGAGCGACCAACCAAGGTGGGACATCTTGGCCTGCCAACAGATAGTCTTTGGAGTTGTTTTTCTTTTTGAAGGAGGAGGAAATCCCGATCAGGGCAAATACAGATAGTAGAGCGATGAATACTAAGGTCATAAATAGTTCAGCATTGAAATATTTACAAAAGTATCATTATCGCTTTGCAAGGAAAAATTTGAGGGCTACGATTCCAAGATTGAGGGGGCTAAAGGCTGTTCAGAAATGCTTCGGCGGTTTTCAGATGCTTTTCTCGCTTGGATTCATCCATTTTTTCGAGGGTGTGCACCATCATCGAAAGTCTTGGGTTGCCCTCAAAGAAATCTCGATGAGTATGAATGAATCGCCAGAAAAGCCCATCCCACGTTTCCTGCCATGAACCGTTGGGGTAGTTGCTCATCTTTTTCAGGTAGTTGGATCCCGCGATGTAAGGTTTGGTGGCAAACAATCCTCCGTCCGCAAATTGGCTCATACCATAAACGTTGGGCACCATCACCCAGTCGTAGGCATCGATGAACAGCTCCATAAACCATTGGTAAACCTCGTTAGGGTCAATCTCACAGAGCAACATAAAGTTGCCCAAAATCATCAGGCGTTCGATATGATGGCAGTAGCCCGTTTCCAAGACCTTTTTGATGGTGTGGTCAAAGGGAAGAATTCCAGTGCTACCATCGTAAAAGCTTTTTGGCATTTTCCGTTTGAAGCCCCAAAAATTGCGGGTGCGCGAATAGCCTCCTTTGCATTCATACATGCCACGGATAAACTCGCGCCAGCCAATGATTTGGCGAATAAAGCCCTCGGTGGAATTGATGGGAATCGCCGTTTTTTCTGCAAAGGCAATGCTCTTTTCCACAATTTCTTCTGGAAGAAGGAGGCCAATGTTTATCAGCGGGGAGAGGAGGCTGTGATGCAGAATCGATTCATCCATGACAATCGCATCCTCATAGGCTCCAAATTCCTCGAAACGCGTTTTCAAAAATTCTTCAAACCATGCCTGAGCCTGTTCATGCGTGAAAGGGTAAATCGGGTTTTGGGAAAATTCGCCAAGGTTGTTCGGGAAATGCTTTTTTACATAATCCACAGCCTCTTCCCAAAGGTGACTTGAGTCGGGGAAATTGACCTTGGGCGGTGTTTTTTTCTTGGGGTATTTCTTTCTGTTCTCAGTGTCGAAAGTCCATTTTCCCCCGACAGGAGAGTCATCATTTTCCAAAAGGAGATTCAATCGTTTTCGCTGTTGCTTGTAGAAAGTAGTCTGAAAAAAGGACGATTTATCCGCCCTGAAGAAGGGTGGGAGTTCCTCCGACGAAAGCAGGAAAAGCGGGTTTTCATGGATGATTGGCACTATGTCTAAACTTGCACAGCTTTTTTCAATCCTTTGCAGAAGCCAGTCGTCGGTGGGGTTTATGATGTGCAGTTCCTCAGGTTGATGTTCCTGATGGATAGCGGGAATCAGCTTTCGGATATCCGCTAATGCTTCATGACTGGAAATGTAATGAACACTTGTCTTTGTCTTGGAAAGCAACTGCTCAAAGGCCTTCATACTGGCCCGATGAAAGGCAATTTTCTGCTTGTGAAAGGCGTATTGCTTGAAAAACAATTGTTCTTCCACCAAGTAGATATCATCACAATCTTTGAGGATGGGATGCTCGCTGAAAAGTTGGTGTGGAAAAAGAATTCCTACTTTACTCATCGTCTTTGGCTTTAGCCTTGTTTCGTCGGCATTTCTCGCTACAGTAAATCACCTCCTCCCAGTTCTTCGCCCACTTCTTTCGCCAAGTAAAAGGCAGGCCACAAACAGGACATATTTTCTGGGGAAGGTTATGTTTTTTGCCCTTCATCGCAATCGCTCTTTTTTGCACTTTTTCCAGAAGGCGAAGAAAGAAGAGTAGTAGCCTTTTACCTCAAACATCCAATCCCGTGGCTCCTCCTTTCCCTCATAATGGCTGTTGTTTGGGTGTTCTTTGAAAATGATGTTTTCAGGAGAAATCATGGATTGCAGTTCACTGAATTGTCCCACAAAAAGTTTAAGCTCAGGAATGTTTTCCGAGAGTTGGAGTGCGAAGTCAATGCATTTGTCCGTGACTGGATATCGTTTGAAAAAGGAAGGTTCCAGCAACAAAACACGCTGGACATCCTCCTCCTCATGCCATTTGGGGTCGAGATTATAATAATTATAGACGCAAGTTGGCCTATCGGAAAGTTCGGGTTTTGGAACGGTGGGGAGTTTCGTTTCTGTGGTGAAAGCGACGGTTTCTTTCAGTTGGTCAGGAACAGGCATTCCCTCAAAATCATCATAACCGACATCCAGAAAAGTGCCTTTTTGTTCGCTATCAAAATAGCGGTTGATGTTTTCCTGATTCGCGTAATACTTTTTGTTGGCATTGCTTCCAGCCACCCATTGCCAGCTCAGGGCATTGCTTGCCCAATCCCCATCCAGCAGGTGACTGTATAGCCATTTAGCGGGTTGCCACCAATGAGCTTGGGCAATGTTACAGCACACCGAAGCCACGTACATCCGCATATGGTTGTGCATGTAGCCCGTTTCATAAAAGGAAGCAATGGCATTGTCCATGGCCTCAATGCCTGTGTTGTGTTTCACAATGGCCTTGGGCATTTCAGAATGAATAACGGGCTGTTGTGGATGTTTCAGGTCGCGGTCAATAGCATCGCCCTTGGCGATCCACACCTGTTGCCAATAGTCCCGCCAAGCCAGTTCCTGCACCAATTTCTCGATTTCTGGCCAAGGCAAATTCAAGCTCAGGACATATTGGAAAACCTGCTTTGTTGAAATCACCCCACGGGAAATGTAAGGGCTTAAACGCGTTACCGCTCCATCCTTAAAATTTCTGGTGGCTCCATATCTTTTAGGATCAATGGACTTGATGCGGTTTTCAATGTCAGCGAGTTGGGTGGGGAACATGGCGAATTGTGGAATTCGGACAATAGGTTGTTTAAGGGATATGTTTTAAAATTAAACAATAAGCTCTTCAACTGGAACGCCTTTTGGATCCCTTAGGCATTAAAAAAGGTATGCTAATGAAGCATACCTTTTACTACGTGATTAGTGTTTGAGCGGGAGTAAATGGAGATATTTTCCCAAGAGTGGTCACATCATGGTCACCAAAAAGCTGAAAGAAGTGATTTGTTCTGAGGACTTTGTCTGATTGTAAATGAGTTTTGAAACTTGGGGCCTTAACTCCATTCAGTAAACCTTGCAGTCCTTTTCCACTTCACTTTTCCATTGGATTTACTCGACATGATTAATTCAAAAATTTGTGTTTCATGGTGCGAGTGAGGTTGCAGGAAAAAATCAGGTTCTCCATCACCGTTTAAATCTCCAGCCCATCGGAGGTGAACCACGTTCTTCTCGGAAATACTTAGTTTTTGAACGATAGAATCAGGTACTCCTTCAAAAAGGAAATAATCTTCCCTTGCCCTTATTTCTCCATACTTGTATTTCTCCAGCATACGTGAGTTTGGATCCTGTTTGTGAAGGATAATAAACGTCTTTCCACTGGTCATCCACCTCAGTGGTTTTTTTGAATGAAAATCTTTCCAATGGAATGAAGTGCCATTCCCTTGTTCTGAAATGCTATCGACGCCTTGTAGGTAGAATTTTGGTTGAGAGATGGTGTCAGATTGAATGGTTAAGACTTGGGTAGTATCCCAGTATAGCGTCTCAACTTTTGTGGTGAAGCTTGTGCTGTCAATGTAGACGGCAGTCCAAGTTTCACCATGGGCAATATTGGTTTTTATTGGATTGTTGAGGCTGTCGAAGTATTCCATTTCATACCCCAAATGCTCGTGTGGGATGATAAGCTTTGGTTGGGCGCTAGCAAGCGTAAGAAGGAAGACAAAAGCTGTTGTGAGAAAAAAATTCATACTTGAAAATGTTATCCCTTGTTTCGAAGGGGAGCGATAAATACCATCCTTTTTGAGTCAAATAAAGGCCTTATACATTCCAGAGGTCATTCGATTCCGTTAGAATGATTGGAGTACTGTCAGTGACCAGTATCGTCTGTTCATGTTGCGTGACATATCCTCCTTTGTTGCCGACCAGTGTCCAGCCGTCATTCAATTCCATGGCTATGGTTGAATCCGTTGAAATAAAGGTTTCAATGGCAACAGTCGTGTTTTTTCTAAAACGTTCTTGATTGGTTTTTACCCTGTAATTCAAGATGTCTTCAGGCTTCTCGTGCAAGCTTCTGCCAACACCATGACCAGCAAGGTTTTTAATCACCTTGAATCCCCGTTTTTTAGCTTCCGTTTCAATGAGGTGGCCAATGTCTGAAATCTTGACACCTCCTTTAATGTTTTGGATAGCCTTGAATAGAATCTGTTTGGACGCATCAACAAGTGGCTGGTGGTGATGGATGTCATTTCCGAGGACAAAGGAACATCCGTTATCAGACCAAAAACCATCAAGTTCTGCCGAGACATCAATATTGATTAAATCCCCCTCTCGCAATATTTTTTTAGCAGAAGGTATCCCATGAGCAATCTCTTTATTTACGCTAATGCAGGAATAGCCTGGGAACCCATAAGTTTCATAGGGAGCGGATTTGGCCTCGTAATGTTTCAATATTTCCCCTCCGTATTCATCCAGTTCTTTGGTCGACATGCCCACCTTGGCATATTCCCGCATCAGCTTGAGTGTAGTTCCGACAACTTCACTCACCTTCTTCATTCCCTTTAATTCGGATTCATTGGAGATTGACATATCGCTAATTCAAAAATGTTCTGGAATCTATTGTTGATAAGACCAAAGGTTATGTTTCAGTATAGGTTCAAATATAGTCTAAGTGTCCAGTGGAACCAATTGTGGATGAAAATGGTGCTTTCTGTCTTGTGTAGCATGCGAGGCATGAAGTACTCAATACTTTGAAGAATGAGCCTTTTGTACTCCCTGTAGTATATTTGCACCATGAAACGAGAACAGCTGAATTCAAAAGACTTTCACTATAACCTTCCCGACGATCGGATTGCCAAGTATCCGCTGGCCGATCGGAACCAGTCCAAGTTGTTGGTTTATAAGGGAGGTGAAATTCAGGAAGACCGATTTTCCGGATTGGAGAATCATCTGCCTGCGAATTCAATGCTGGTTTTCAACGACACAAAAGTGTTGGCCGCGCGCCTCTACTTTAAGAAAAGCACAGGCTCCACCATTCAGGTTTTTTGCCTTGAACCACATGATCTTACAGTGGAGCAGGCGCTCAATACGACGGATACTTGCATCTGGCAATGCATGGTTGGAAACCTTAAGAAGTTTCCAAAGGACGACAAACTTGAGCTGGATATTGCTGGAACTAGACTCAAGGCCTCGATTCACGAGAGGCGGGAGAATGATGTGCTGATTCGTTTCGAATGGGAAGGTGGCATTCCGTTTTCTTCCATTTTGGACGCCGCTGGCGAGGTCCCTTTGCCTCCTTACCTCAATCGAGGTACCGAAGAAGAGGACAAGGAGAACTATCAAACCGTGTATGCCAAGAATGAAGGAGCGGTCGCCGCGCCAACGGCGGGATTACATTTTGTGCCCGATCAATTGGCCCATTTGCAACAGTTAGGTCACCAACTGGAATACCTGACCTTGTACGTGGGAGCTGGAACTTTCAAAGTCGTGAAGGCAGAAAAGCTTGTCGATCACGTGATGCACAGGGAGCGTATCGTGATTAGAAAGGAGGTGATTCAACGGCTTATGGAACATGATGGCCCAGTGATTAGCGTGGGGACAACCAGCTCACGTTCGCTGGAAAGCCTGTATTGGATGGCCACCAAAATGAAGGAACAAGGAAGCAATGAATTGTTGGACATTACACAGGAAGATGCCTATCAGCTTCCATCTGGGTGGAGCTTTAAGCAAGCCTGTGCCTTTCTTGTAGAATACCTATCCCAAAAAGGGCTTCAAGAAGTAGATTTTCATTCCTCCCTGTTTATCCTACCAAGCTATGAATGGAAAGCTATTGATGGCCTGATTACCAATTTCCACCAGCCGGGGAGCACCTTAATGGCCTTGGTCTCATCCTTCATTGGCGAAGACTGGAAAAAGGTGTATGACTACGCTTTGGCTAATGAATTCAGGTTTTTGAGCTATGGGGATTCTTCTTTGTTGGTGAGGTAGGAGGGCTTACATTCTTTATTTTTATGATAATTATGCTTCCAGATACTATCATTTGATAGTATCATAGTTAGGTCTTCTGATTTTTTTACTGTGATGTAATTTAGAGGCTTGAGCTACATAGTCGTCTTTATAAAATTTTGGCTTAGAAAAATAGGAGCAGAGACATATGTTGTGCCTTCAGACGATATCAGACATTATCCGATAAATGAAAATGATAATTGTTCTTTAATTTTGTCCCAAAACCAATTCATGGTAATAGCAGGACTACCATGAAGCAGGTATGGGTTCAACGGTTTGACGGACACTGCTTTTTGGCTACCTTGTCCTTTCAAGAAATCTAAATCGCTGAATTTTCTTTACGTATTTTCTTACTTCTGCTTTCTGGAAAGTATTCTTTTCAGCAGAGGATCGTTTTACGTGTTTTGTCATCAACTATTATATTTCTCTAACAGCTGATGATTTTTTAAACTTATTGTAGTGCAGGCTACGGTATAGTCAAATAGCAACTTTATGAACCTACCGCAAGTAGGCCAGATTTACGATACAGAAACATCTGAGGTCTGGATTACCAGTCAAAATATCCTATGTTCCAAGGCGAAGGAGGGTGCGGTATATGATGTGCAGAAAGCTCAGGCTGGCATTGATTTCAAAGACTGGCTACGCCAAGGCAAGCGTTTTTACTTTCTGACCGATGCCACAGGTGTTCGAAAAATCTCGTTTGAGGCCCGACGCCTTTTTATGAAGGATCTGAATCCTCAGAAGTATCACGCCATCGCCATCGTAGCGAAAAATCAATTGAGCCGTATCATTGCGTCCATGGCCTTAGGACTTAATAGACTGAACATTCCTGTAAAAGTAGTGACTTCTTGGGCAGAAGGAGAGCAGTGGTTGTTGGAGCTTCAGGGTGAAAATGTGGCGAGGGAGGTGGTTTAAACCACTGAGGTAATGTTTTTACTCACTATTGTCAGTTTGAGGTTTTTTGTTGATTAAATCATTTAGGATTTCTTTGCTGGCCTCATTCCACTCTTTCCATAAAGGGTCATTTCTTAAGGCAGTCAGCAACTTGCTCGTCTCAATTGAATTCATCCGGTTTTGGTGTTCATTCATTACACTAAGGATTTCATTAGGTTCCTTTTTTATTTCCCCATTATGTTCTTCTGATTTCTCTGCGAGTGTTTTACAGATGTTTAACCTATTCTCTGTCAATGATAACTCATAATTCGGGCCTCCCCAGATTTCGTCTGCATAAGGGTCATCCTGTCCGTCATGTTGCCAATTGCAGACGCTACAGATATCCTGGAACCATTGTTTAGAAAAAGTAGGGAATCCGCAACCAGGACAAATGGTTAGTTTTAGGCCATTTTTGTCAATGAAATCTTGGAGAAGCTCCCTTCGTTTTTGGAATGATTCAAGAAGAGATTTGTCTTCATCGGTCAACTTGGAAGTGTCGAATACATTTGTCTTCATCGTTCTTTTTGCATTGTCGGGTGATGGAAAATTCTACGAGTAATGATTTTTTGATGCCCTTTTTAGGTAAGGAATAGGCTTGGTCACATATCACGATTAGTCTTTGCGATTGCTCAAACTTACGCCAATTGGCCTGCCATATTATTTATTAGCTTTCCCAAGTTGCTCTACATTTCTCAGCCATTTTTTTCTGAATTCCTCAGTAGAATCCTTGATGGGAGCGATATAGGTCACCTTCACAGGTTTTATGCCACAGAATTGCAATGTCCCTTTCTTCAATTGATTGATTGCAGGGTTTCTCATAAAAAGGTTGTTATACCATTTTGGAGTGTCTGCAGTCACAATGATTCTTCCCGTTTTACCTTTCAGAAGCGGTTTCGGCAACGGTTTTCCAGGAACGTAGTCGAAGGTAATGCCAGGTAAAAAGGTCCTGTCAATGAAGCCTTTCATCATTGCTGGGTATCCATACCACCACATCGGAAAAACCCATACAATGTGGTCTGCGTCCTTGATTTTCTTAATGGCCTCCCTCAAGTCTGGTTCTAATTCGGTTCTTTTGCGGTATCCGAATTGCAAATTGGGATTGAAGTCCAGCTCTGATATAGTGATGAGCTCAACCTGTGCACTTGAATTTTCAGCTCCCTTCTTATAGGCATCTACAAGTCCTGCATTGAAGCTTTCTTTGTCGGGATGTCCGTTTATGATTAACACCTTTTTATTAGTCATAGTTGTATTGTAATTGATTAATACAAAGGTATTTAGCATAGGAAGCTATTTATAGGACAAATGTCCAATTATGAGATTTCCTTTCTCAAACGACTTAAGTGCCGTTGAGTGATGCCAAGGTAGGATGCGAGGTACTTTAGTGGTATTTCTTGGATATAATTTGGATTGAATTTCATCAAGTCTTCATAACGCTTTTTGGCCGATTCCATTTGTAGGGCAAGTAATCGGTTCTCCATCTCTATATATGCTTGCTCCGAAGCGTACCTTGAAAACTTTAGCCAATTTTTACTCGAATTCATTAAGTCATAGTAGTCTTTTCGTTGAATGACAAGGAGTTCTACATCGGTCAATGCATGAATGTTTTCGAAGGTTTCTTTTTGCGTTATAAAAGATGAGAACGCCGATATTAATCTGTTGGGGAAAGTTAAGCAATAGGTGACCTCTTCGGCCTTACTGGAAATGTAGTAGTTTCTCAGAATGCCTGCATTTACAAATGCCATCCAATTACAAATATTTCCCGAGCGAATTAATGTTTTCCCTTTTTTAAAAGACTGATGTTCAAAATATTGTATTCCATGATTTATCTCCGAATCAGTCAAAATGTTCGATGATTTTAACAAGTTTATAAGTCCTTCTTTCATATTCTCCCGTGGTGAGCCTTCACCCAAATTGATGCCTCCATGAAGTTAGTCCTACGTGAGTCTAAGACCAAACGGTAGTGTGTGCCCAAGGAGTGAGGAAGAAGATGGAACAATAAAAAAGCGCAAGCCTTTGCGATTGCTAAGACTTGCGCTGGTTGTGGTGATAAAAGCTATTTCTCAAACTTTATTTCTTAACGATTTTTTGGTTCCATCCATTTTTAAGAACCAAAAAGTAGATGCCAGATTCCAAATCTTGTACGTCTAGAGTTAAGTCGTCTTGTAATGTGAAATCCATAACTTTTGTGCCTTCCCCATTATAAAGCGTACCACTTTGAATTTCAGTGAATCCTTCGATTTTAATGAAGTCCATCGTAGGGTTTGGGTACAGAGAAATGCTTGCTTGGTCAAGCTCAGTGGTGCTTAAAACACTGTTATTGAAGTCCTCAATCTTGGATATTTTATTCTCCAGCCTAACCGCAATAAATAACTCATCATCTCTCTGTAAAAGTTGGGTTGGTCCATCTATTCCTGTAACCACATTGGTAACTGTTGGAATAGCGTCATTGATATTAATTTTGGACACTTTATCTCCTTCATATTGAGAGAAGTACAACTCATTACCGAGTAGAATTAAGCCCAGCGAAGGAGTCTCCAAATCCGTGATAACATCTACAGGTGTTGGCTGTGATTCAGAGAGGTCAATTTTCGATATTTTATCCTCGCCTACTTCGATAAAGTACAAGTCATCTCCATTGAGGCACAAGGCATTTGGGAATTCTAATCCTGTAACTACATCCACAGCGACAGGATTTTCTTGGGTCAAATCAACTTTCGAGATTTTATCCTCCGTTGATTCAGCGATGTAAAGGAAATCACCTTTTAAAGCGAGGCCGTTAGAACCATATACTTCTGTGACGACATCCACAGCAGTGGGATTGTCTTCACTAAGGTCCAATTTGACGACTTTTCCTCCCGTGTAAAGGGCGACATATAAGTCATCGCCATCGATAAGTAAGTGAGAGCCACCAATAAAACCGGTGAGTACATCTACGGGAGTGAGGTTAGGATCTGTCAGGTCGATTTTAATCACCCTATCCTCCTCAGAGATGTACATCGCGTCACCACGAAAAGCAATCGAACTTGGACTGTTAAGTGAGGTAATGACGTCCATGGTTTGCGCATGAACAATGGTGGAAAGAATGGTAAAAAGAAGGAGTAATAGTTTTTTCATAGGAAGCGAGAATTTTCTTTGTCGGTCTCCAAAGGGTACAAATGTGACCAAGAGACAGGAGAAAAAAATTCATCTAGATTAAAAAACGAGCGTCTCTAAGCTTTTTTCGACCGAATAACACTAAGCGTTTGCTGGGTAACACCGAGAAAAGAAGCGATATCGCCAAGGGCAACCCTGTTGGCAAGGTTAGGATACATTTCCAAAAAGATGGCATACCGATCGTGCGCTTTTTGGAATTTAATGAGGTTGAGCTTCTGAGAAAGTAGGTCCAGCATCATCACGCAGAAATCCAGAAGCATACGGGCTAATCTTGGGTATTCATTCTCGAGTTCCAGAAACTTTTCATACCGAATAACTCTCACCGCACAAGGTTCAATCGCCTCCCACTCATAAGGTTCTGATTTGTTATAAAACAAGCTATTAATTGGAGCAACGAAAAAATTTTCATCAATGAAGAAATGTGAGATGTCCTTTCCATCCAAATAATAGTAGGCCCGAATCAGCCCACTTTCCAGAAAATAGAGGTTATCCGAAAACTCGTTCAATTTCTGAATCACTGTCCCCTTGGGAATTTTCTGCTTTTCGAATGCACTGTCAATGAAGGAGCATTCTTCTTTTGTAAAGAGGTTCTGGTTTTCAAGAAATGATAGAAGCTTCATTGATCGATTTGAAAATTTATAGGGTTAATGCGTTGGTGAGAGGCGTAATATTGAAACAGGCTTGGACTCAAAAATCCTACCTGTGGTTTAGGGGATATGGTTGACAGGTCTTGGGGCTAGAGGATTGGGCATAAAAAAAGCGCAAGTCTGAGGGGGTGGTTGGACTTGCGCTGGTTAGGGGAGTTGGCTTTTAGAGCCCGTATTAATATTAGACATTGTTAGCAGTGGATTTTATGGCCTTAAATTTTTCAGGATTTTCTATCGGAATTATACAATCAACTCCATGTGGGTAATTCAAGTCAGTCCTTACTCGTATTATGTCATTTTCTATAGTGATTCTTTTAGGGTTATTCATAGTCGATAAATGTAAAATCCATTTAAACGAATCTGTCTTTATTCTTTTTAATGCGACAAATCCATTTCCTCCCCAACTTGTTTCTCCAGCTATTGCGTGAAATTCATTAGTTGCATAACTAAGTGAAGGATATAATTCCGCCCAATTATCTTCATCGATGGTTTCAATTTTTTTAGCGTTTTGAATATTATATCCATTTATGTAATCTCCATTTATCTGAAAATAAGTGTCGTTTTCATTCAGAATTGCATCTTTGATGAAACAACATAATTCATTGTCTATTATTTTCAATCCTTTCATTTTTTATTGCTCACAGATAATAGTTGTATAAAAAGCACTCTGGTTCGAGAGTTCAGCGAAGCGCTCTCGGACCTATAACCGCTCAAGTCTCCTGACTTGGATTCAAATAAGCTGGATATACTAATTTAGTAATTAGAAGGAGGTAGCGATTGTTGTTTGAGAATGGGCAAGTCCGGAGACTTGATTGTAGTAAGCACGAGAGCGCTACGCTGAACTCTCGCGCTAGTGGGGCTGGTTGAGGAGAATTAGTTTTTGATACTTTAGGGCATCGGCTCAAATCTTAGAAACCAATTTTCATCTTCTTTGTAAAACTTGACTTGGTTTTTTGAATGTTGTTGGTAGTTCCAAATGTAATTCTGAAAGTTCTCAAATCGTTCTTCTTCCATTAAGTCTTCGAATTCAAATTTGTAGATCATCAGTCTAGACTTGTATATATTATCTGATGCCTCCTCAAATTTATATCCACTTATTCTAAGGGTTTTAAATCTCTCCTCTCTTTCATGATAGATACCGTTCTTTCTATCAGTATATCCAAACATTAAGGTATCCCAAATTCCTGCTGGAGTTTCAGTCACTCCAATATAGTTATAGCCCTCATTTTCAATAGCTGTTGCAAATGAAGGCTTTTCGTTTGGATGGGGTTTTTCCTGTGAACTACAAGAACAAACTACCAATAGAATCAAGATAAATTGAAGAGTCTTCATATTGTTTATATTTTCCATGCTCTGGTTCGAGAGTTCATCGAAGCACTCTCGGACCCACAACCGTTCAAGTCTCCCAACTTGAATTCAAATAAACAGGAAATACAAATATTGTCATTAGAAGGATATAGTTCCCCCTGAAATTTGGACCACAGGTTAAGTTAAGTTTCAAGTAACTTTATGACCTATGTCCAAGCGCAGAAAATTCACGTCGGAATTCAAGACAAAAGTAGTCTT
>JAUIJC010000071.1 GCA_030431525.1 Bacteroidia bacterium
ATTTTGCCTCCTCGGCCAAAGGGAACAACGATACCTTTAAGAAATACTTCCACGGCATGTTGGAGAACGGGGTATACTTGCCGCCTTCTGCCTTTGAAAGCTACTTTTTGAACGATGCCCTCAGCTACGACGATCTGGACAGGACCATTGAGGCGGTCCGAAAAGTGTTTTAGCGTCATTTCGAAGAAGCACAGCGACTGAGAAATCCATTTGGGAAGTTGTGATCAAAGGGATTTGTCATTTCGAAATGAGGAACGCAGTGACGATTGAGAAATCTATTGGAGGTTTCGTTTTTAAATAGTATTGAGATTTCTCACACTCCTTTTCAGTCGGTTCGAAATGACTAAGAAAGGGGCTAAGTCATTTCGAAATGAGGAACGCAGTGACGATTGAGAAATCTAAAACCAGAAAAGCAATGCTCTCACCTTTTTTTGTCTACATCACCACCAATGAGAAAAGGACAGTACTCTACATCGGGGTCACCAATACCATTCAAAGAAGGCTTTCAGAGCATTATTTCGATAGTGTAAACTCCAAACAATCCTTTGCTGGAAAATATAACTGTTACCATCTCGTGTATTATGAACGATTCGACTCGATTCAAATGGCTATTGCCCGTGAAAAGGAGCTCAAGAAATGGCGTAGGGAAAAGAAAGATAGGTTGATCACTTCATTTAACCCGGATTGGAAATTTTTAGACCATGATGTGGTATAGATTTCTCACATTCCCTTTAGTCAGTTCGAAATGACGATAAAAACAGTAAGGTCATTTCGAAGAAGCGTAGCGACTGAGAAATCTATTTGGGAAGTTGTGATTAAAGGGGTGTGTCATTTCGAAATGAGGAACGTAGTGACGATTGAGAAATCTATTGATGTTTTTTGTTTTTAATAGTTTTGAGATTTCTCACACTCCTTTTCAGTCGGTTCGAAATGACCAATGAAGTGGATTCTGTCATTTCAAAGAAGCGTAGCGACTGAGAAATCTAAATCCCCCTATCAAAGAAGCGTAGCGACTGAGAAATCTAAATCCCCCTACTCACAAACCGTGTTCAGTTCTTGGTAATCCGATTTTGATACGGTGGGAATCTCCTGCCTGGACCCAATTTTGATGCAGCTCAAGGTCGGATTCCTATCCGCACGCAGATCGATAAGTTCGTGGTTGTTGCTCACATCGAGACTGGTCAGTGTATTGCTCGAAATATACAGATGCGTCAGGTTGCCGTTGTGCGAAAGGTCAATGTTTTGGATCGTATTGTCCGAAAGTAGAATAGTCTCCACCAAAGTGTTGTGGCTAAGGTCCACCGTGGTGAGTGCATTGCTGATCAAGAAGATGTTCTTGAGGTTCACCGCCTCGCTGATATCAATGGATGTTAACAGGTTCTGGCCCATGTGCAACAACTCCAAATCGGGATTGTCCAACTGCAGATCTTCCACGTTGTTAAAGGACAGGTACAACTTTTTTAATTGGGTGGCCTCGGACAGACCTTCAATGGAAGTCAGTTCGTTGGACTCCGCGTTCACCAACAAAAGGTTGGGGTTGTTGGCCAGATCAATATGGGTAAGGTAATTGGCCTGCAGGTATAAGGTGTCCAACTGGGTGTTGGCGCTTAAATCGATTTCCTCCAATTTTTGCCCGCTGGCGGACAGGAACTTTAGGTTTACAAAACCTTCAATACCGGTGAGGTCGGCAATATCGCCAAACTGGCCCGAAGGGCTGAGGTCCAAATAGGTTAGCTTTTCCGCATCGGTGCGCAGCATTTGTTGGTCCACGGTACCGTCCGTGTCTATGCCCTGTTCCACCAGAACGGTCTCAAAATGGGGGTCGGGAATGTGTAGGTAGGCGTCTTCGTTGGGATTGGGTTGCTCATCGCTTTTGGAGCATGCGGCAAGGAAAAATAAAGAGAGTGCTACGATAGCGTAGGCTTTTTTCATGTTTAGGTTTTTTGATGATTGCCTACAAGACGGGATTATGATCCATGTGTTACAGCATGGGTAGGCTTTAGCATATTATCAACTTTTGTCATTTCGAAATGAGGAACGCAGTGACGATTGAGAAATCTATTGATGTTTTTAGTTTTTGATAGTTTTGAGATTTCTCACGCTCTCCCGATACCTATCGGGTTCGGTTCGAAATGACAAATAAAGTGGAGTTTGTCATTTCGAAGAAGCGTAGCGACTGAGAAATCTATTTGGAAGTTGTGATCAAAGGGATATGTCATTTCGAAATGAGGAACGCAGTGACGATTGAGAAATCTATTGATGTTTTTAAGTTTTTGGTAGTTTTGAGATTTCTCACACTCCTTTAGCTCCCTCGCAAGCTCGGGACAGGGTTCGAAATGACAGGATTACTCTTTGGAAGGCTCCAACAGTTCCCGGACGTCCACGTCCAAGGCCTTGGCCATCTCATATAAAATGGGAATGCTGGGCTGTGTTTTGTTGTTGCAGTAATTGGTGACCACCACATAGCTTTTGCCAATTTGCTCGGCCAGCCAAGTTTGGGTCCTGCCTTGTTGTTTTAATACGGCTTTGATTCTATTCATACGCAGATGCGATACCACAGCATATTACTTTGTAATATGAAATTATACCATATCACAAGCTGAATTTTTATCATATAGCAAAATACAATACAAAAAAATGTTGTGAAATAATATATTACAATATATATTTATATTGAAAAACGATATAAAATGAACAACAGAGAACTTGTGGTGCAGCTCATACAGCAAGATTTAAAGCACAGCCAACTTACCGAAACCCTCCGCCATATGGGTTTGGACGATGGCGGATTGTATGCTTTGGACCTGATCACTATTGTAGCCCAACTTATGGAAGTGCCACCCCACCAAATGGATGATTTTGCAGAGGCGTATGGCACCTTTTTGGACGAAGCCCCACAGTACCCCACTACCTATTTGGGAGAAGCCTTGTTGCCTGTGGCGGAAGAATGTTATTTAAAGTTGTTGGGGCGTTTGGAGGGGTAGGTGGGAACGGCGCCATTATTGCTAACTGTGAGATTTCTCACGCTCCTTTCAGTCGGTTCGAAATGACCAATGAATTGGAATTTGTCATTTCGAAATGAGGAGCGCAGTGACGATTGAGAAATCTATTGATGTTTTTTGTTTTTAATAGTTTTGAGATTTCTCACACTCCTTTTCAGTCGGTTCGAAATGACAGTAAGAACGGTAGGAACAGTAAGGTCATTTCGAAGAAGCGTAGCGATTGAGAAATCTATTTTTTCTTTTGGTTGATAACTGTGAGATTTCTCACGCTCCTTAGCTCCCTCACAAGCTCGGGACAGGGTTCGAAATGACAGGATTACTCTTTGGAAGGCTCCAACAGTTCCCGGACGTCCACGTCCAAGGCCTTGGCCATCTCATATAAAATGGGAATGCTGGGCTGTGTTTTGTTGTTGCAGTAATTGGTGACCATCATTTAATATGAATACTACTGTACTTTAATCGCATACTTAATGACTGTTTTATAATTGGTATAATGAATATATGATTGATTTTCCATCCAAAGCACAACTTCCTTGCCATTAGACTTCAATCCATGTGGGATATAAGGTCTAACATTATCATATTGAGAGTTTTTGGTTATCGATTCTGATTTCCATGAGGCTCCAAAATCATCAGTTGTCCAGCGTTCTATTTCAAAAACACCATTAATTTGCCTTGATAGATAGATAATGTTGGCGTTGTCAGGGTGGACCGTCAATCCTCCAAAATAATGTGGTTCCCGTTCTTTCTGTCCTTCAGGAGTTTGTGGAAACCATTTCCCCGAATCACAAATCTTATAATCTATCCAAGTATTACCTGTATACCTTGAATACCAATATTCATGATTGTTTTCGGTGGGGCTCTTAGTGTAAAGTATAACGGGGTTTCCTAATTCATCCTGACTTATATCTGCTATCCATGCCCGACCACTTTGGGCATTTGATGTATATACAATGGAGGCATCTTTAGGTTCAAATGGAACTTGATCTAGGGTACTTATTTCTTCTCCAGAGGCGTTATAAAACATCCCGTTTTCGTAATAGACGTAATAAACCGAGTTGGTGGGTTCATCACGCGGATGCCCATCGGTAAATACAATATGAATTTTTGATTTTCCATCGGAGAAATATTTAACATAAGGCCTATTATTTTGGTCGAAAGGATAATTTGTAATAAAGACCTTACTCTTGGACCACGTTTGGCCATTATCAGTAGACCACATTACATTGGGTTTAAATCCAGTCCAGCGTCCAAAACAATATATTTTCCCATTTTCTTCCTTTAGCCGATAGGGATTTGCATAGGTAATTGCGGCTCTTGGAAATTCTCTTAATTCAGCATCATCGATAGGATGAATTAATTTCGGCTCTGAAAATCTAAACTCTCCTTTAAAGTTGGGCAGGGTATTGATAAACAAATCCTTTTTGCCATGACGAGTATACATT
>JAUIJC010000048.1 GCA_030431525.1 Bacteroidia bacterium
CCATTTACGTGATGGTGGGAGTCAGTAAATTCAATATCGAAGCCTACACCTTAGGGCAAAAATATCTGGAAGCCTTCTATTTCAGCGTCCAGACCTTCACCACGGTGGGCTATGGCGGGCTGATGCCCTTGGGAAATTTGCCCAACATCATCGCTTCCATCGAAATGTTGATTGGGATTATTTCCGTGGCCATCGTCACGGGTGTCACCTACGGGAAATTCTCGCGACCACGGGCCAATATGGTCTTTAGTAAAAATGCCTTAATCGCCCCCTACCACGGCAAACAGAGCATCCAATTCCGTTTCGCCAACCTCCGTCGTTCACAGCTTTTAGAAGTCAAGGCCAAGGTCATCCTGTCTTGGGAAGAAAAAATCGGCAAAAAATACCACCGCCAATACCAAGACCTGCAACTGGAACGCAACGACATCATGTTCTTCCCCATGAGCTGGACCATCGTCCATGAAATCAATGAAAATAGCCCACTGCAGCATTGGCGCGAGGAGGACTACCAAGACAAGCACCTTGAACTCCTCATCTTGGTCTCAGGCTATGACGACACCTTCCACCAAACCGTTTACCAGACCCACTCCTATACCAGCAAAGAACTGATCTGGAACGCAAAATTCCACAAGCCTTTCTACGTAGATGAAAACAGCCAAATCGTGTTTGACCTTCGGAAAATCCATCGTTATGATGAATTAAAAGTATAACGATACGCCAATCATTTTTTAACCGATTGCACTTTTATCAAACCGCCACTTATTTCATAGCTTCGTTCTCCTTTTCAATTTTTGAAACATCACAATACCCATGAACGACCTCCTAAGCTATTTTTCTGAAATGGTACCGCTTACCATGACGGTGGTTGCCCTCAGCATTGTGATCATCGAATGGGTTGTTCTCTCAAAGAAAAAGAAGATTACCAGCCACAAGGAAGGAGTCACCAATGTGCTGAGTGGCATCCTCACCTATATCCCCATCTTTTTGATCAATATGGGGCTGACGCTTTCCATCATGTTCTGGTCCTACCAGCACCGACTATTTGACTTAGGATTCGAATGGTACGTTTGGGTGTTGGCCTACATCGGCTATGACTTCATGTCCTACCTGATTCATTGGCTCTCACACAAAGTCCGCCTTTTTGGGGCGATCCACAGCGTGCATCATTCACCCAAGGAAATGAAGACCTCTGTTTCCTTCCGAGGCTCCTTTGCGGAATTTCTCTTGGCTCCTCACCTAACACTTTGGCTCCCGCTATTAGGGTTTCACCCACTGCTCATCATTATCGTAGAAGGTGTCGGACAACTGTATGGCGTTCCACTCCATTTCAGCGAACACATCCTTCCAAAATCAAAATTTGCTTGGCTTCGCAACTTCATCATCACCCCTTCCACGCATCGCCTCCACCACGCAAAAAATGACCTTTACTTGGATACCAACTATGGCCTTACCTTCAGTCTTTGGGATAAGCTCTTCAACACCTTTCAAGTACAGGACGAGAATACACCACCTGTTTACGGCATCCGAAACGACCTTGATCCTGAAAACCTCCTGACCTCACAAACGGACGAGTTCATTACCCTTTGGCAGGATGTAAAAAGTGCCCCACGGCTGTTTGACAAACTCAAATACCTCTTTATGCCTCCTGGGTGGAGCCATATTGATGGCGGACAAACTGCCAACCAACTCAAGAAGAAAATCAGTCTCTGATTACGAATTGCCTTCCGCCCATTTTGGGCTTTCCGCCAACACCTTTTGATAAACCGCACAGCTCGCCTCATGCGCTCCCTGCAAATAACCCATGCTCATCAAAAACTCGTTGGTAATCTCCCCTCCCGTAAACTTGAAGTTTTTTGAACAGCTACCAAGACAAGCACCTTGAACTGCTCATCTTGGTGTCAGGCTATGACGACACCTTCCACCAAACACATTCCTATACCAGCAAGGAATTGATCTGGAATGCGAAATTCCACAAGCCTTTCTATGTGGACGATAACAGCCAAATCGTGTTTGACCTTCGGAAAATCCATCGATATGATGGAGTAAAGACTAAGGTGTAACACAAAAAGGAAAGAAATAAAGTACTCCTACTTTGCTCGCATTTTTTAAGCAATCTTGCAGACTGCAAAAAGGATCATACAATTTTGCAGACCTCTTTCCACTGGTTACCTCCCTACATCATGAGCAATAACAACATCTTACGCCGCCTCCGCTTCACCTTCGATTTTTCTGATTCTGACATGATGGAGCTTTTTGCTTTGGGAGGCATGGAAGCCAGTCGGGCTCAGATTAGTAGCTGGCTAAAAAAGGAAGACGACGATGATTTTCAAGGCATTATCGACAAGCAACTCGCTACCTTCCTGAACGGCTTCATCATAAAAAGGCGAGGCAAAAAAGACGACACTATACCCAAAGCTGAAAAGAGCTTGAGCAACAACCTCATCTTTAGAAAATTGAGAATCGCCCTCAACCTAAAGGAAGATGACCTGCTCGACATCTTTGAACTCGCCGAGTTTCGCATCAGCAAACACGAAATCAGCGCCTTTTTCCGCAAACCGACCCAAAGCCAATACAGACTTTGCAAGGACCAAGTGTTGAGGAATTTCCTCTTCGGGCTTCAGCTCAAATATGGACCTACTCCTGAAAGTCAAGCATAAGGGTTAGCCTCAATGCTGTTGCATTAAGCTCGAGATTTCGACCCCACCTCTGTCCTCCCCTTATCCAAGGGGAGGAGAAACCACCATTACATAGTTTAAACCCAGAATTGGCAAGTATTCTCTGTAACATTCTCCTCCCCTTGGATAAGGGGAGGACAGAGGTGGGGTTGACCCAGAGTTTGGGAGTTTCCATCCTTAATGCAACAGTATTAGGGTTAGCCTCTAATCACCCCTCCTTCCACTTTGGTTTTCTCTTTAAAACCTGCTGATACACCGCACAACTGGGCTCATGCGCTCCCTGCAAATAACCCGTGCTCATCAAAAACTCGTTGGTAATCTCCCCTCCCGTAAACTTGAAGGTCTTTCTGAACAGCTTCACCCACTCGGCCTTGGTTTTCGGATGATGGGCATCCAACCAGTTTTTAAACGAGCCAAACTCCTCCTGCAATCCCAAAATCACTTGGGCATTGTGGATGGCTGCATTGACCTTCAACTTATTTCGGATGATGCCCGCATCGTTCAACAACCGCTCCCTGTCCGCCTCCGAAAAATTGGCCACCGTTTCGATATCAAACCCAGCATAGGCCACTCGGAAATTCTCCTGCTTTTTAAGAATAGTATCCCACGACAAGCCCGCCTGATTGATTTCCAACAACAAGCGTCCGAAGAGCTCATTGTCCGAGACCAAGGGAAAACCATAAGCTGTATCGTGGTAGATGCGATGGAGGTTGTCAGCTGGAAGGGTGCTAACGTAGTTGCAGTAGGTTTTGGGTTTATCCATGATTATCAATCAAAGTAAAGGAAGCTCAAGATTGGACGCCTCTGGATAAACACCATACTCCAAAAAGTAACAGTACCGCCTAAGATCCA
This sequence comes from Bacteroidia bacterium, assembly GCA_030431525.1. GTDB lineage: Bacteria > Bacteroidota > Bacteroidia > Cytophagales > JAAEPT01 > JAUIJC01. The sequence goes on from JAUIJC010000048.1 coordinate 3,528, forward strand.
TTTCTGCCTCTCCATTCAAATAAGCGATGTAGCGTTTATTCTGTCCGCAATTAGCTTTTTCAAAACTGGCTGAGGAAAGCTGAACAATGTAGTCTTCCCTGTTTTTCCACCAGTCCCTCACTTTTTGGACAGTCCATAGCTCATTGCCATCACAGAAATACCCACAAAAAAGCTCGACCGCACCCGCAGTACACAATTGTTCAAACTCCAGTTTAGTACGTGGTTGAATCATCACATATTCTTCCCAGCAATCGTCTAAAACAACATTATGTGGTGCTTCGATAATTCCTGTCCCACAAGCATCTGTTTCCCATGTATAGAACGGCCCTGGAAAATTAAACTCTCCTATTTCTGGCATGCCCGTTCCCTCAAAATTCATCGCTAATTTCTTTCCAAAAAATTCTTTCAACTGAAGTTCATTTAGCCCATGACGATAAATACCTCTTGTTACTTCTTGATCAAGCACTGGTATGTAATTATCAATCTCTGGCTTAACGGGCTTCTCGATTTTTGGAGTTATCGGAATGGGTGGAGTCTGCTCTTCTTTTGAAGAGAAGAAAAGTTTCTTGAATAGTGAGCTAAACATATTTCAGTTTATGAGAAGGGTGGGCTGAGCACTATGTGAAGTTTCAGCCTTAAAAATAAAAATTCCCCTTGAGCCATTAGCCCAAGGGGAACAATCAATCTACTGACTTAAGTTTCTCTTACTGCTTCACTAACTTCTGTACCGACTGCCCACCAGCCGTGCGAAGCGACAAAATGTACACCCCAGCAGGGACATCCAACTGACCTGAATAGGAATCGCCATTCCCCTCAATCCGCTCAATCACTTCACCGGCCATGTTTTTCACCTCAATGGTGTAGGCCCCTGACTCTGGGAACTCCACTTTCCACTCGCCTTGGGTTGGGTTTGGATAAAGGGAGACTTCGTATTGGTTGAGTTCTTCTTCTACGCTGAGGACTTTGTTTTGGAGTTTGCCGTCCTTATAACCCTCATACGATGCTAGATATTCCCATTCGAGAGACTGGTAATTCCAACTATAGAGTCCATGGTTCTCAGATGTATAATTCCACTTTTTTGTCCCCGACCAATCCATAATGGTATCATTCCAATAGTATGAAGCAAACCAATTAATCGTTTGGTCATTCTCCGCAGAATACTCGTTTTTATAAAAACCTACCCATTGCTTCAAATTAGCATCCCACGAATAATACTCTGTTAGAATTGGAAAACTAAACCCCTGTTGATACTCATTGAAATACTGCGTGCTTCCTACCCAGTCCCATTCAGCCTCATTCCAAGAAAAGTTGCCCGAATAAATATTATTCCCTTCCGAATCATATTCATTGACATACCTTGTAGACCCTTTCCAATCACCCTTTACATCATCCCAATTAAAAGTCTCCTTCAATATTTCATTTCCTTGAGCATCATAATCCAACACCTTCTTTGAATTATTCTCCCAATCAGACAACGTACTATTCCAATTAAAATCTACATGCTCTATACGATTGCCATTATAAGTATAAACATCCCTATCATTCCCTTTCCAAGCACCCAAAGACCAAAGGTAGTATTCGGATAGTACCAAGGAATCCTGAGCATTGTATGTGTACTCAGTCTTACCTGAATCCTTCCAAACCTGTTCACTTTTGTTCCAACGGAGCTCTTCTTTCAAAAGAATCTTAGCTGATGCCGAATAGGTGTAAACATCTTTGTCTAAAAAGACCCACTGACCATTAGACCTTTGATAATTCACCGTCTCACTTCGCAGACCATCTTGACGGTAAGAGAATTCTCCTTTTGAATATTCATCCCAAACTTTTAAATCATCATCCCAAAAGAAGCGAATGGTCTCTACTTCTTGACCAGATGCATTATAGGCATAAGTATATTGTTGGAATTCCAACCAATCATTATCGGTGGAGTTCCACTGATAATCTTGCAAAAGCGTTCTTTGATTATTCCCATCAAACTCCTGCACCTTTTTTGTCTCAGGCACCCAAGTGTTCGCTAACTCGTCACCGCTATGGTATTCATATAAAAGCCTATTTCCATTGGCATCATATTCATAAACATATTTGTAGTCTTTAATCCACTCTCCTTTTGTTTCATCCCAATCATATGACTCATTCAAGATTTCATTGCCATTAGCATCAAATGCATTTACGTCTTTGTAAGAAGGAACCCAGTCTTTGCTATTTGTATCCCAATTATGACTACTAAATAAGGTAGTGTTCCCTTCTTGGTCATACTCATAGACATAGTAAGAAGACCCCACCCAACTGGCTGACAGAATATCCCATTTATAGGTTTTAGCACTCAAAGGATTCCCTTGGGCATCATTGACATATTCATTTTTTGAGGAAGGAACCCAATCTTGCGTGGCATCATCCAATTTACTAACCTCCCTATAAGTAAAATTGCCATGCTGATCATAAGTACTCTTGGTCTGAGAACCATTAAAAACATTAGTAGTCAAATTGAGATCATAGTTTTCAAATAGAGTACGATTCCCATCATCATCATACTCAAAGATTGACTTAAAAACCACACGCCCGTTATCATCAACATAACGAAGACTATCCACTAGAACAGCCTCTGTTTGCGCAGAAAGCTGAGCCAAGCCAGCCAATAACCATGTAAACAGTAGTAAACCTAACTTCTTCATAGAAAGGATTTTAGTAATGGCTGACGCAAAAAACTCGCTTTAAAACAGCCATCAAATGATGAATAAAAAGAGGCTTGCCGAACAATAACTTTTATAAAAAGAGCAGGCGGTAACCTCAAAAACTGAAGACAAAGCTATAAAGTAATTGATGTTAATACAGTATTAAGCCTATTTTTTAAACCAAGCCCAGTCCCTACCACCCTATCGAATAGGAATCATAAAAACCCTTTCTAACACTCCTTCGGAAAAACAAAAAACACCCCTTGGAAATGAATCCAAGGGGTGTTTTGCATGATTAGAAATGGGTTAATAACCCACTCCTATTTCGATTACTTGCTTCGCTGTTTCACCACCTGATGCTGTTCCACCTGACCAGCAGACTCCACTCGGATGATGTAAACACCAGAAGTTTCATCGCTATGCCAAGTAATCTCAGAACCGGATTGGTTTGAAAGGTCAGCGATGACACGGCCCGTCAAATCAAGGACTTGGATGGTCGCATCTTCTCCGACATCCTGAGCCAAGTGAATGGTTACTTGATCTTGGAATGGGTTCGGATAAACATTCGCCAAAGCGCCATTGGTTGGCTCCGCAACTGAAGCGATGCGATCAAGGCTCAACACAAATGGGTTATCCACACTTCCCTGAATGCCATCCGGCACAAAGGTCAGGTCCTCTTGCACCTCGTACTCGATGCCAGACTGATCCAACAAGAGTTTGAAGTTGATAAGGGAACCGACATCGTTGCTGTGGATGGTGATGAAGTACACCCACTTATCCAGCTGTTCCAAATAACGCGGAACTGCGGAACCTTGGGTGCTGTCCAAATTGAACGCACCCAAAATCAGGTCTTCAGCCATCAGTATTTCATCCTCTTCACTGAGGGCCGCCACTACCGACATGTTAAACTGATAGGCGTGTGTGTTCACACTCCACGTATCCGATTGGTAAGGCGCATCCTCGCCTCCCGCAACACGGGCATTGCCGAGCACCGCAGAACCTGCCGGATAGTTGAAGCTTTTGTAGGACGCCGCATAGTACTTGTAACCGTGGTGTGGCTCCATGTACTGCAAGCTTCCAATCCACCCCATGTTCGCGTCATACATAGCAAATGCCTTTTGACCGCGAATCACATCACCAGCAGAGGGGTTCAAGTTGCCCAAAGCTTCGGCTACGGTCATGCGCTCTTGAGGCAGGTAGCTAATCCAAGTCCAACCGCTCTGCAAGGTGATGGTGGTCGCCGAAGGATCGATTGGCGTACCGAGGTAGCGAATCGTATCGGCATTAGCCACCTTAATCATATACATCTCCTCGGTGTTCATCGGGTTGGATTCCCAGTTGCCATAGAGTTGCGCCAAATCACCGTACCAAGCTTCCGACCAGCCATTGTATTGCGAGAATACACGCTGATTCTTGATCACATCCTCGTTGGTTGGCGTCAAGTCATCCAAGAAGGTCTCCACGTTATTGGCCTCTGGGCTATCCATTGAAATGGAGAACCAGTTCCAACCGGACACCAATGGAATATTCGTAACCAAGGCATCGTTAGCGGCAATCAATTGCGGCGCGGATGGCGTACCGATGATATTGTTTAAGGTGAAGGTTAAATCAGGAGTCACGTCGCCGTGAATCTTGCCTGTGCTGGCATCCCACACTTGCAACTGGACATCCTCAGACTCCCAAGAATTGCCAAGATTGCTGTACACATCCAAGAAGACCAAGTAGCGGTCATACTCCTGCACATATTGCAAGTTGGCCACGCCACGCAATTCGCCATCCACAAAGGCGGCCACCATATCATTGGCATCCACAGAAATGACATCCTCCACTTCCACATAACCAATCACACTCATGTGTTGCTCAAAGGCGGCGGCATCGAAATCCCAGTTAGGCGCCTCGGCAAATACCACCACGTTCAAGAGCAACTTCTCGCTGAAGTTGAAGTCCGTGTTGAGGTAAATGTCTTGACTGAAGGTTCCGATGTTCATGCCTTCGACAATGGTGAAGGTGATTTCCTGCGTGCTGTTCGGCTCCAATGTTCCCGAAGACGGCGAAGCGTTCAACCATTCCGGCAGGTTGTCGATGCTGAAGCCTTCCTGCTGTCCACCAGAATTGATGATGCTGGCCGTGAAGGTCAACTGCTCATCCTGACGCTTAGTGAAGCTGAACTGCGCACTTTCCCAAGTCACTTGGTTCTTGTTCACATAGGCGCTCCACGTTACCGGCGATTGCAACACGTTTCCGTTCAAGTCATACACATCGCGAACAGTGATGTCCAAGATGGTTTTCTCGATCAAATAGGCCGGATCGGTTGGCGTAAAGAGAATCTGATCGCCATTCACAGAATAAGTGAAATTCACCTGCTCCACCGGACGAGCCAGTTTCACATTTGGCGTCAACACGGAGTGGCTTCCTCCAATCGCCGTTGAGGTTTTATCCACCGAAGACTGATCCTCGGTTGTCTCCGTCAAGAGCAAAATGCCCGCATCGTCTTGATAATTCTCAAACGGCAAATAGGCCATCAAGCCAATCTCATCGCCGTTGAGGCGGTGCATCATATCCTCTTGGATTTGGGTCTGCTTGCGCGCCATTTTCCAAACACGTACTTCGTCCATTTTACCGGAGAAGTAATTGTCATTGGACTGCACGATTCCGGTGTACCAACCTCGGGCACCCACGAAGAGTTTTGGTCCACCAAAGCCGAGCCACTGATCGCTCAACTGGGATTTCTTCAACTCGCCGTCGATGTAGGCGCTGGTGTTACCGGCACGATTCACCACCAAAGCAAAGTGGTGCCAATCGCCATCGTTATAGGACTTGCTCGTCGCCAAGAAAGTCTTGCCATTGTTATCCACACGGAAGGCTCCCGTGCCATCAGTGGAGATGCTCCAACCAGTTGGGTTGGCATCCGTGCCGTCCGCTTTACCGTTGGAAATCAGGCTTGCATTCGCGCTGTTCGTTGAATTGAACCAGAATTCAATAGTGAAATCCATCTCCTCGTTGAAGGCCAACTGAGAACCATCCAACTCGATGAAATCACTTCCTGTAAACTCATAAGAACGACCGCTTGGCAAGACTTGCCACTGAGCATTCATCTCCGCGTTACGGCTGTGGACCTTATCCTTGGCCACATTGCCCAAAGCCTCGTCCATTGGCCAGTTGCCAATCAATCCATACTCGCCTCCGCTGAGGGAGTTGTTCATGTTGGCCACCAATTCGCCTTGTGTGCGGACGGTGCTCCAGATACGGAACTCGTGGATATTTCCCTCGAAATAACGCTGTGCATCGAAGCCGGCACGACCGATATACATGTCGCCCGTTCCTCCGTAAGTCACGTTCAAAGCGCTGTTGTCAATCATGTCGCCATCGATAAACAACTGAGCCACCTTGTTGACATTGTCGAAGGTGATGGCATAATGACGCCACTGATTGTCGGTCACACTTTGGTCAACATTAACGGCCGTACCGTTCACCACCATTTCCAACTCGTCGTTGCTGTTGAAACCAACATAAACGCCCTCATTCGCGGAAGCGCCCTCGCTGAAGATGGCCTCGGCACCTGTACCGTTGCGCTTCGCCCAGAACTCGATGGAGAAAGAACGATTCGCCAATCCAATTCCGCTTGGCACTTTCAAGTGATCATTCACGCCATCGAAACTCACGCTGGACTGGTGGTTCAACGGCGTTCCGTTCAACACGCCTTTGATTTCGAAGTTGGAGTAAGAAAGTTTTCCAAGGTCGATTTTCTCGTTGAACTGAATCACCAACTCGTCATTTGGTGAAAGGATGCCATCCGCCGGTTGCGGGCTACCAAACACATGTGGGTTAATGCGATCCGCCAAACCACTGTGCGTCGCCGAAGTCTGTTCGGCCAACGGACAAGTGGATACCGCACGAAGGTCATAATCCCCGTCCGTGATTTGCGTCATATCCCAATCGTACTGCACATAAGGCAAGCTGGTTGGAATCGGCTTGGCCGTAGGGTCATTCATGCCAGCCGTGTCCGCATGGAAGGTTTCCAAGTTGATCCAATTCGCACTTGAAGAAGGCTTGTATTGGAACTTGAGGTTTTCCAAGGTTGGGTTGTTGATATCGTAACCTCCAATCACCACCTGCAAGGTGTCATTGAAGGAAGAGTTCACCACCCATTGGTCGTCTGGATACAAGATTTCCACATCACTACACGAAGGAATGAAATGGGCGTTGATGGTCAAAGTATCAATAGACACCAGCTGTCCACCATTGGTCCAGTTGTCATATTCACAGGTTGAGAACAAGACCAACTGAAGCCCTGCATAGTCATCCTCGTTGGAACCTTTGCGCACGTGCAACTCCTTGGTGATGGTCGCACCGGCAGGAATCGAGTAAATGCGGTTCAGGTTCACCCCGTCGATTTTCAACTCAGCACCATTCGGGTTGGATTCCTCCACAACAGCCAAACGGTACCACTGCATGTCACCGCTTTCACTGTTGTTACCCAAAGTGATATTGAAAATGGCCGATTCATCCTCCGGCACTTTCAATCGGGTGTAAACATCAGCATCGATGGTTGGCAACTCACGACGCATCGTTTGCACACTCAACTGCTTGCCCAAATGCGTCGTTACATAGCTACCCGTCCACTCTTGGCGAGGGGTCAATACGAACTTGTAGTAAGAGAAATTGATGGTGGTGTCCGCATCATAGGAAGAATTCACCTGCTGATAAGTGGTGTCATAAACGGTCGCATATTCCTTCCAAGGGTAGTCCACCGTGGTGGCCTGTTCCCAAGGACACATGCTTTGACCACCAGCCGTCTTAAACAACGGACCGTTACCAGAGGTGGATTTGAAGACATCCACACTGAAGAAGTCACCGATGTCTGGATCATTCAGCACATAGCCGTAGGTCTTGCTTTCGGTGGTTTGATCCCCCCACGTTTCATTGTAAGTCTGGTGGATATTCAGGGATTGGGTTACCTCGATACCGCTACCTTGCACTTCGGCACCAATCACCAAGGCAAACTTCTCGTTCACCGCCAAGTCAAACACGTGGGTAGTTACCTCCACGGTGTCATTGGTCTGCGAGAACTCGTAGCTCTGACCTGCGCTAAAGGAAATGTTGCGCTCTGGATTGCCCTTCTGGAAGACCTCGAATTTTTCGCGATCGTTCTCCGCCAAGGCCTCTTCCCACAAACGAATCTGCTGGTTGTACCAACGGATGGAATCGACCTTAGATTCCAAACCAGTGGTGTCAAACTTATAGCTCGGACCGTTATAGTCAGCTGGCTCATGGGTCAACCAATCCGTGGTCGTCGCACTGTTGCCCCAAACAGGGTCGTCGTTGTTGGTTCCGTAGTTAGAATGATCGCCGAGAATATTGCTGGTGTAAGCAGGACGGTCGAACAAGCCATTACGGATTTGTACCAAATCAGGAATCAAGTAGTTCTCGATGTGGTCGCGTGAGTAGATAAACGTGGTGGCAAAATCATCCGGAGAGGCATAAACCCCAAGACGCTTACCCACTCGGAAACCGTTGAGACTTGGTCCGTAGCATTCCACGCGACCATCGTAACAAACTGAGTCAGGAACCAACTCTACGTTCACCGTGGTACCGTAGATAAAGTTCATGGATTTACCCACAAACAAATCCGAAGAAGCACCATTCAAGGATGATCCATCGGAAGTCTGGAAGCGGGTCGAAGTGCTGTAAGTTGTTTCCAACGCACCACCGTCACCGCCAGTCAAGGTAGCTTCCAAGCCAGCCACCAAGGTATTTTTTACCTCAGTCTCCACTTGCAAACCAAGACCAACGGAGAACTTGGTTCCCAACTTCACGCGCTTTTGGAGATCAACCGTAGCACCTCCGCCAACGATCCACTCCGAGAAGTCCGTTTTAGAAGTTCCTGCCTCCATGTAAGCATAACTTCCGCTACCCGGAGGGTCGCGGAGAATCATGTCCACCAATTCAGGGCCTTTGGTCACGAAGTTTTCGCCATTCGGCAAACCACCCAACAAGTAGCCACGGTAAGGCTTGCCATTCGGCAACCAGCTCACTTGGGTTTTGGCCGTGGTAATTACCACCTCCATCACTTGGGTATAACTGGTGGCGGTGTCGGCTTGGTTGGCCAGAGTATTCGGCAAACCACCCACGAAGTTGTAAGTGAACTCACCATCGGTCAACACATCTTCCACATCCACCACCTGCGCCAAATTGTTCTTGATGGTCACCGCTCCATCTGTCACAGGCACTTGGTCTGTTAGGCTGGTGTTGTCGGCGTTCACATAATTCTCGAACACCTTGATTTTGGTGGAGTAATTCGTGCCTTCGGTAAATACTGGATAGTTGAAAACGCTTCCATTCACTAAGCTAATTTCAATATCGCGGGACTGGTTGTTCGGCAAATACTGGGTATAAGTCACCGAAGTATCCCCGCTGAATACGCTGTTATCGCTATTCAGTACACTGATCTGTGGCTCGACGCGATAGATGTAATCGTTTTGCACATTGAACTTGGCCGAGTCAATGCCGATGACTGCACCACCTGAACTGTAAGTGGTATCATAAACGGTCTCCAACGGACGAATCACCGAAAGGTCCACCAAATCCAAGCTTCCGAAATCAATCGCCAAGTTGTTGTTCACCTTCAACTCAGTTACCACATATTTCATTGGTGGCAGGTTGATGCTGTACTCACCGGTTGCAGGGTCAGTCTGGATAGTTTCCACTTTACAACCACCGCCTTGCTGGGAAGTAAATGTGATGGTGGCCTGACCGATATTGTTGGTCGAAAGACCCATAGCCGGCTTTTTGTCTCCCTCGCGGGTACCGCCAACCACACGTCCTACGACCTGAACAATGGTGGAATCGATGAACTGAATCTGGGAAACATTGTCCTGAAAATCATGGACGGCCTTGCTTGTCGGCCATTGACCTACAGAGAACACGTGGCCTGAGGCCTCCACGGAAATACTGTGCTCTCCGATTGGCACCTCAATCTCAAACTGCCCGTTATCGTCCGTTTTTACAGGCTCCCCGTTTTTGACAACGTTCTCGCCATCGATCAAGACAAAAATATCCTTGGCGTAGCAAGTGGTGTTATCATAGCGAACACTACCCGTCACCTTGAAAGAAGAGACATCCTCGAAGTTTTGGTTGTTGTGTACCAAGCTGTTCTCCCCGATGTACAAAATGGTGTTGTTTGGGTTGAACTCATGGACGCCCAAGTAAGGTGTCAAGGTAAAGTTGTTGCCACTGCCGAGGTATCGGATGTTGTTAATCGTGTAGTTACCCTGCGCGTTGGTGATGCCTTTCAAACCAAGCTGTTCGTTGGTTGGAATGTCCGACGACCAAGAAGCGCCTACAATCTCACCGTGGTTCTCATTGTAGGTGTTTGTTCCTTGGTAAGAAGCGTCATACACATGGTCTCCCGTGTTTTCGTCCATGCGCCAGTAGGCCATCAAACCACTTTCATTTCCGCTCAATACACGGTTGTAGTTCAACACAACGTCCTCATCGGAAACGGCCGTGTTCCAAACACGCACCTCATCGAGATTACCCGAGAAGCTGTTTGATTTGTTAGAGGCCGATCCAACAATCAGGTTGGACGAATTGCTCTTTAGGGCTGAGCCCGTGTTTACCGTTTGATACAGCGAATCATCCACGAAGAGTTTCATGAAAGTCGAGTTGAATACCGCCGTTACGTGGGTGTATTGATTGGTCGTAAATGGATTGGAGGCAACCGCCTGCTTCACGCCACCATTGGTGTAAGCGGTAAAGTTCAGTTGCTTGGAAGATCCATTATAAGAAAGGTCAAAACCAGTGGAGCCATTGGTCTTGTTCGCCAAGCCAAAGGTTGAGGAAACGCCGTCAGGCTTTACCCACATTTCAATGGTCATGGCATCCGTCAAGCTCACAGCGCTGGTATGTGGCAATTCGATGTAATCGCCAGAGCCGTCAAAATCAAGGCTGGAACCCTGAGGTCCTGCCGAGTGCTCCACCAATACGGTAACGCCCTCTACGGCCACGCCATTGCCATAAGTCACCTGACCGGCCACCGTTCCGCTTGGGCTACGGAAACCGACATCCGTGGCGACATTCGTCTCGGTATCCAAATCACCGCAGGTGCCTACACCAACAATGGAATACCTGTACAAAGTGCCTGCTTCGGCATACTCATCTTGCCAGAAGTTAGTCCCTGCCGAAAGCGTCTGCACCAAAACTGAGTCAGAGGTTCCCTGAATAGCTCGATAAATCTTATAGCTATCAATCAGGCTTTCACGAAGCTGTGGGGTCCACGACAATTCCACCTTGGTCGGGTAATAGCCTTTGGAAGCCTCCAAACCCGTAGAAGTGAAAAATCCTCCCAGACTTGGGGTGAGGATTGTGGTCACATTACCTCCCTTGGTGTCCGTTTGATAGCAAGGGTCCAACGCGGAAATCTCGTACTTGTATTCCTCACAAAGCGCCACGTCGGCATCTTCGTATTGCGTCACACCGGCATTCACCGTGAAGTTGGTAACGATACCAGAAGAAATATGCGTTCGCGCAATTTGGAAGCCACGTTCATTGCTGGAGTTATCGTTCCATTGCACCAAAATCTTGTCCACATTATTGCTGGCGCGGACATTGGATGGCGCACTCGGATAGGCATTTAACTTGCCTGAAACTTTCCCTGAAAAACCACTCAAGTCGCCACAGGTATTCTTGGCCTTCACTTGGTAGTAATAGGTTTGGGTACGGTCAGAGGGGTCCGTATCCGTGTAGTCACGCAATGAGCCTGCTGTCTCCCCTACTTTGCTGTAGGTGCCGTTGTATGAAGTGGAACGGTAGACCTCAAAAACGCTGGGGTTCACGCTTGCTGTCCATGTTACTTTTATCTGGTTGCAATTGGTCGTAGTGGCACTACTAATGGTTGGCGCTGAGGGAACGCCAATTCTCGACCCAGCATTTGCATCCGAATACTCGCTGTAGCGATAAGTTGATCCGTTGTCAATCGTGCTTCGGATACGAACGCGGTAGTTGTAGGAAGTACCCTTGTTTCCGCCGGTATCCTCGAAGAAGGTATTCTGCCCCGCACTACCGATGTAGGTATAACCGCGATAGACAAGCACCTCCCACTGTGCGCCTGCACAGTTGTTCACGAGGTTGCTCATGTCTGGATTGATCCACGAAATAGTGGTTTTATCACAATATTGAGCATCTGAGGCATTCAAGCCCGTTGGTAGTCCAGCACCACGGGTTGAGGCCTCCTTCTCGGTGTTCTCCCCGCCTTGACCAGTTTTTACCAAACGGTATTTAACGGGTACGTTGAACTTGTCGGGCACCCAAGAAATCTCGTAATACTCCCAGTTATTATTCTTTGGAAGGTAGTAGCTCTCGTAGCTGGCGCCATTACTCGTCCAGCCACTGAAGTAGGTGCCATTATCCTCAAAGGTGTAAACCGAGAAGAGGTTGTGCCAAGAGCCATTATCATCCTGATACTGGAGCCTTGCCGGATTACTATTCGAGTTTGTGATGAAAGCGGGATCCTTTCCCCAAATTTTGGTGTAAACCCTGAAATATACTTTGCCGTCGCAACGGTCTCCGTACACATCAAAGTTTTGTGCCAACGCCGTCGTCAGCGAAGCCCCCATCAAAAAGAGCATAAGTAGCCCCTTCAACAAGTGTTTGAACACATTGTCTCTGTGTCTCATAAGAATTAAAAGGTTAATAAAAAGGTGATCTTGTTTGTGAACAGACAACTACCTCATGCCCCTAAATTTTTAGAGGTAATTGTTCACTCTTTTTTCGTGTGCCTCAATGATTGAAAAAAGTCTTTGCCCAAATCCCCAAAAAGCAAAACCAAAATTAGGGTCATTCAACTCAAAAAATAGAACCACAATGGAAGAAATTGACCTTCTTAACCAAGATTTAAAACCTCTATACAATAGTTGTTTTTACAATTATCCTTGATTTAAATTCTAAAAGACTGGCCATTTGACATAAAAAATCCCCATCTCCAAGAATTTGGAAATGGGGATTTGCTATTTCTTTGCTTCGAAGGGCACAAGGCCCTACGCAACGGACCGTTTACTGCTTTACCAACTTCTGTATCGACTGCCCACCAGCCGTGCGAAGCGACAAAATGTACACCCCAGCAGGGACATCCAACTGACCAGAATAGAAATTGCCATTTCCTTCAATCTGCTCAATTACTTCTCCGGCCATGTTTTTTAATTCAATGGTATAAGTACCTGACTCTGGGAATTCCACTTTCCACTCGCCTTGGGTTGGGTTTGGATAAAGGGAGACTTGGTATTGGTTGAGTTCGTCTTCTACGCTGAGGGGCTGTGAACTGAACTCTTCTCCATCACGGTAGAGAATTGAAGTGGTATAAAGTTCCCATTCACTCGTTTCAATATTCCACGTATAATTATCACGACCAACCCAAATGGTATCTTCTACAAAATGGTGGAGAGATTTAGTGGAGCCAACCCAACTCATGGTATTTCTATCCCAGTATTGATACTCCAATTGACTCATCACATCCTCATATTGATATTGAAAATAACCCTTATAGACTTCACGCCATTCACCCAAATCACCATCCCATGCGTGTTGAACACACTCTATCTGATGCCCATCAGCATCGTACAAATATGTAACCTTATGACTTTGCTCTATCCATTCATTTTGCTCATCACTCCATGAATAAGGCGTAAAACTTAATGCCTTTCCATCCTCATCATACTCATATTCCTTCCTGCTATTTTCTTTCCATTCTCCGTCCAACCATAAAAAGCCTTCCACACTCTCCTTCAGTCCATTCTCTTGATAAGAAAACTCTCTTTTATAACTATTCACCCACTGATTCTCCTCAGGAGTCCAGATTTGACTTAACTCCATACTTAAACTTCCGTTCACAGTTAGATTGTAGGTTCTTTGATTTTTTTGAATTAGCAACCAATCGTTTTGGGAATCATTCCATTCAAATTGTTCTATTATTTCAAGTTCTCCCGTGTCAGAATAAGTATACTGATACATCATCTCACCTTCCCATTCCAGAGAAGATTGATTCCAACGATATCTCTCACTCGTCAACAATTTTCCCTTCTCATGGAACACATCATTTCGTTTTGTATCTGGCACCCATTGATTGGCTACTGTATCCCAAACACTAACCACCTCTTCATTTCTATTTCCGTTCTGGTCAAACCCTATCTCAAACCTTGTTCCTCGTTCTATTTTTGATTCTTCATCAAATCTCTTTGTAGCCGAAAGAATGCGATTTCCATCAGCATCAGATTGCTGATACTGCTTACTCACAACTCTGCCTTGAGCATCCACATAATACAGGCTATCATATTGGAAAACCTGCCCAAAAGCAGACTCCCCTCCAAGCGTGATAAAAGCGCCAAGCGCCATTACAAAACCAAGAACTTTCTTTAGTTGGTACATGCTAAAAACGTTTAAAATTTTTCAACTCCGGCTTTGACAGACCAAATAACCTTTAGTTTAACTAAACATTAAAAAAATCCCCATTTCCACGAATTTGGAAATGGGGATTTGCTATTTCTTTGGTTTGTAGGATGGAAGACTTCACTGATATTTCGACCCCACCTCTGTCCTCCCCTTATCCAAGGGGAGGAGAATGTTACAGAGAATATTGCCATTTATTGTTGTCAGACCATGGGCTGATGGTTTCTCCTCCCCTTGGATAAGGGGAGGACAGAGGAGGGGTTGACCCAGAATTTGGGAACTCCCACCCTATTGACGAAAGGCCCTGCGCAACGGACAGTATATATTTCACCAATATCAACTTCAGAAAGATCAAGAGATACTCCTAAGGCTTAACCTCCCAAACTCCCAAACCCACCAAGAATGATTCGCAAATCCATCCATGGATTATAATCCTTGGCGTAGCGAGCATCAGGATAGTCGGTCCCCTTGGTGGTGAGCACACCCTTTTTGATTTTTGGAAGTGTCAGATCATCGCGATCGCCGAAGCCCACCCATGAGCATTTGCCGAAAAGAACCTTCCAGCTATTGGCCCAGAGCCCGCCCTTTTGTTCCACAAACCAGCAGGTCAGCGGAAAACTGAGCAGGAGGAATACCGCCAAGGCAACATCCAAAGAGCGCTTGAGACGCATGGAGCCCTGCTTGAGGATATTCAGCTCTACATTGATGGTATAGAAGTCGCCGGGCCTGTTCTTGGAATTACTGCCGATGACGTAATCGCTGTCGTCAGGGACAATTTTGAATTCGATGGAACGGCTTCTTGGCTCCATCATCAGCCCGATGATTTTTTGGGCGGAAATGTCTTTGGAACAGAAAACCACCTCATCGGCCTTGTGGATTTCCACCACCTCGTCCAATTGCGAGAAGGTGCCCAGAAACCCTTCCTTTCTGGAGGATTCCTGCTCGCCTGCGCCCACAAAACCCAAGACATTCAGGTTGAGTTGCAGGTTATCCAACAGGCCTTCCACACGCTTGGCTTCATCTGGACTTCCCACCAAGACAAGGCGTTTTTCACGCTCCTGCCCAAGGATTAGATTTCCATTTTCACGGAAATGAACCATCAAGCGGTTAAACAGCATGACGAATCCAGCCCAAGCCCCGCCAAGCACAATCAAGGATTTGGAGAAGCGGTAGCTGTCCACAAAGTTGCTCATGGCCGAAATGACCAAGGTGCCGACCAACACGCCACGAAGGATTCTCCCCAAACGATAAGGCTTGTCATTACCTCCACTAAAGTGATTGGCGAACAGCCAAATCAGAATGTAAACAGGGAAAGCTGTAGTAATCAATTCGGGCGGGAATTTGGAGGCCTCTGGCTTAAAGGTGCTCTCCCAATAATCTTGAAGGAAATAAAGCCCTCCGAACATCATTCCCGCATCGCAAAGCGAGAGGAAAATCTGCCTGAAAAAATTCATCCCGATATCCATCCCAGCCTTCATGTAGATGGCGATATTGATCAGGAAGCTAAACAGCCCTGCCTGCTTCGGCGAGAAATGCTTTCGGGCGAAAATGGCCATCGCGTTATAAAACACGAAGACGTAGTTCACGGAGCTTTTCTTGGTGCTCTCGCCCTTGTAATGAATGATTCTGGTATCTGGGAAGTAGTAGTTTTTGTATCCGCCTTGGACGATTCGCCATGAGAGGTCGATGTCCTCGCCATACATGAAATAATCCTCATCCAGCAAGCCAACCTTGTCCAAAGTCTCCTTGCGCATGAGCATGTAAGCCCCAGCAAGGATTTCCACCTCATGGGTTTCATCATCATCCAAATAACCGAGATGATACTGCCCAAATTTCTCTGACTTTGGGAAAAAAGAAGCCAAGCCAGAAATCTTGGTAAATGCCACCCAAGGCGTCGGCAAACCTCGTTTGGATTCTGGAAGGAAGATGCCGTTGCCGTCCACCATTTTCACACCCAAACCGCCAGCTTCAGGGTGTTCGTCCATAAAGGCGCAACACTTCTCGAAAGTGTCCTCCTCCACCACCGTATCAGGATTGAGCAACAAAATGTACTCGCCCTTGGCGATGCGCATGGCTTGGTTGTTCGCCTTGGAAAAGCCCGTGTTATCCTTGTTGGCAATCAGGTGCACCCATGGAAACTTCTCGCGAACCATTTCCACGGAACCATCCACCGAATTGTTATCCACCACAAACACCTCCGCCTCCATATGCTCAATGGCATTCTGGACGGACTTCAGCGCCTGCTCCAAAAAATAGCAGACATTATAATTAACAATAACAATGGATAATTTCACAGTTAACAATTATCAGTTAACAGTTAGCAGTTAACGGTTAGCAGTTATCAACAGTTGAGTTATGGACTGTTGTTAACTGATAACTGATACCTGTTAACTGTCAAGTTCTCTTCGGGTCATAATGCTTCGGCCAAGCGTAAGCTCATCAGCATATTCCAACTCTCCTCCCATCGGGATACCACGAGCAATGGTACTTACTTTCACGCCCTGCTCGCGGATCTTTTTGGCCAAATAAAATGCGGTAGTATCACCTTCCATCGTTGTACTCAAAGCCAAAATCACTTCTTTGACCTCTTCTTGAGCTATTCTGGAAAGCAGGGAAGCAATATACAAATCCGAGGGGCCAATGCCTTCAATCGGGGAAATGACTCCTCCCAAAACGTGATATAGACCTTTGTATTGGTTCGTATTCTCAATGGCCAGCACATCACGCGTCTGTTCCACCACGCAGATGACTGACTGCTCACGACGCACATCCAAACAAGTATTGCAGACAGGGCCATCTGAAATCGCGTGGCATTTCTGGCAATACTGAATGTTATGGCGCAAATCCCTCAAGGCTTCCGCCAACTCATCGGTCTGGCTGGGGTCGGCCTTCAGCAATTGCATCACAATCCGAAGCGCTGACTTTGGGCCGATGCTCGGTAGCCGAGACACCTGCTCCACCGCACGCTCAACGAGTTTGGAAGGGAAATTCATGACTGGTCGTAAAAAGAATGATTCTGGGAATGGCAACACCGCAGAGCTGGTTAAAGTTTGGAACCGACCAAATAGTTGCCACTAAACATTAGCAAAAGAAAAACATTAACCTGAACCAGTCGCCTTGTTCTTTTGCCCACTGTTCGTAGCAACTTGATTTACGATAGCTACGGCTATCCTTTCATCAACTTGCCACGAACAGCGAACAAAATAACTAAGCCTTGGTGATTCAGGTTACAATTCCTCTTTTGCAAAGAAAGAGAGGGATGACACCCTCTCTCTAATGATTATCTACCACCCTTTTCCGAGGATAAAGGGACATATCAATTGATTACATTACTTCAGCGGAGATTCCTCGCTCGCAGATGGAACGGCACATTGGCACCAGCTCATTGTAAGCACCACCTTTGACGGTACATTTCCCCTTGTAATGAATGATAAGGGTACATTGCTCGGCCTGCTCGCGTCCGTGCGAACACACCTCCATCAAGGTATAAATCACGTGTTCGAAGGTGTTCACGTCATCGTTGAAAACGATAAGGTCGTGATGCTCAGAAGTGCCTTCATCAACCAGCACTTCCTCTTCGTAATCATATTCGTGCCCAGAATAAACTCTCATAGCTCTTTGGATTTCATGACAAATTTACGAAAAAAGCACACTATGAATCTTTGCCTTTTGGCATCAGCCATCACAGTTGGCTTTTCGCTCCTTAATCACGCGATACACCCCATCCCCTATCAGTTCTCTTGGGGTTTCTTCTAAAACGAAGCCTGCCCCATATCACCATAAAACAGTTGCCCATTTTCGGCGAACGATTCTCCTGTTTGGATGAATCAAAAGGAGAACGCCTTTGGGAACAAAAAATTGCAAAAAAGAGGCCCCCAAAGCAAATCGCTCTGGAGGCCCGCGCCTGTCTAAAAATATCTAAGCTAAATATGTCAGCGCTTCACCATAAACACATCTTTTTCTTGTATCCTGTTCTTATATAGCTGTTCTAACTCTTGTATCAGACTACTGGACAATTGTACAATGTATCGTGTATTATGTACAATGATTGTCCACTGGCTGAGGTCATTGTACATAATAAATTGTACTTGATACCTGCATCCATTTTATCTGCATCAATCAATCGCCACACTTCCTGTATAACGCCTCAGTCCATCTTTGGACACCAAGCTATAGACATAGAAACCTGCGGTTTGTTGCAGTTCCAATTCCTTGGCGCCAGCAATCTTCTTTTCGAAAATCTTTTTCCCTGTGATGTCATAAAGGCAAAACACCTTGGCCCACTTCACATTGATGGGAACAGTCGCCTTGAACTTCTCTCGACAATCAGCCTGATTGTCATTCGCACAGGGATTGGCCTCCGCCAAACGTTCCTGCCCGATGCTATTCTCAATATTCTGT
This sequence comes from Bacteroidia bacterium, assembly GCA_030431525.1. Lineage (GTDB taxonomy): Bacteria > Bacteroidota > Bacteroidia > Cytophagales > JAAEPT01 > JAUIJC01. The sequence continues at coordinate 22,040 of JAUIJC010000048.1, forward strand.
TGCTCTGAAAGGATGGTTGCATGCATCGCCATTGCGGAATACTTCAAAAATCCAGCAAAGCTCAACACAGCCGAAAAAGCGCAAATGATAAAGGCCTTCTTCATAAAAAATGGAGTTGAAAAAGTGTAAACTCCTCTCTTGTACGGAAGGCTTTCCAATGAGGTTCAAAAAAAAATCCCCGCCCATAAAACATGGACAGGGAATAGTTGTACAATGTATCATGTATTATGTACAATGAGCTCCACCACTGGGCAATCATTGTACATGATACATTGTACTTGATACAACTATTAAAGAATCAACATTGCGTCACCGTAGCTATAGAAGCGATAGTTTTCCTTCACTGCCTCCTCGTAGGCCTCCATAATGAGGTCGTAACCACCAAAGGCACAAGTCATCATCAACAAGGTTGACTCAGGTGTGTGGAAGTTAGTGATCAAGGAGTTCGCGATTTTGAAGTCGTATGGAGGGAAGATGAACTTATCAGTCCAGCCCTCATTCGGCTTCAACAAGTTGGCCGCAGACACGGAAGACTCGATGCTTCGCATGGAAGTCGTTCCCACAGCACACACACGCTTCTTGCCTTGAATGGCCTTATTCACCATATCAGCAGTGCTTTGTGGCACGAAGAAATTCTCCGAATCCATCTTGTGCTTGGTCAAGTCCTCTACGTCAACGGAACGGAAAGTACCCAAACCAACGTGCAATGTAATTGGAGCGATGTCCACGCTGTTCAATTCCAAGCGCTTCGTTACCTGTGGCGTGAAGTGCAAACCAGCAGTTGGGGCCGCTACGGCACCAACCTCCTCAGCGAAGATCGTCTGGTAGCGCTCACGATCCTCTGGCTCTGGCTCACGCTTGATGTACTTTGGCAATGGAGTCATCCCCAAGGTATCGATGATGCGGTAGAACTCCTCGTCTGGACCATCGAACAAGAAGCGGATGGTACGACCACGGGAAGTCGTGTTATCGATAACCTCAGCAACTAAATCACCGTCGCCGAAGAACAATTTGTTTCCTACACGAATCTTACGAGCAGGATCAACCAATACGTCCCAAAGGTGAGACTCTTGGTTCAATTCCCTCAACAAGAAGACCTCAATCTTAGCCCCAGTCTTTTCCTTGTTGCCATAGAGGCGAGCAGGAAAAACCTTGGTATTGTTGACGATCATCACATCGCCCTCACCGAAATAGTTGACAACGTCCTTGAACACCTTGTGCTCAATGGTGCCAGTCTCACGGTTCACCACCATCAGACGTGATTCATCACGGTTCTCAGCAGGATACTCGGCCAACAACTTGGTTGGGAGGTCAAACTTGAATTGAGATAGTTTCATACAACTTTTTTGAAAGTGTTACGGCACTTATAGCCCTATCGGGGTTTCC
>JAUIJC010000049.1 GCA_030431525.1 Bacteroidia bacterium
ACGGTTTTCCTCATTGACGGAATACTTCTCGTTGCCGCATTTTTTACAGCTGAATCCCTCCGACCACTTCAAATGCTCCAAAAACTGTAGGCATTTGATTCTGGTAGGAAAAAGCATTTTCACCTCCTCCATCGTAGCGGTTAGTCCTGAAAGCTTGGCCTGTTTCTCCTCCTTGATAACCCGCTTCAATTGCCAGTTTTCCTTGTCCAAGGTCAGGCTCATGGCTTCAAGGTCCTTCACCAGCTTTTGAGGGTTGCTGTTCATCGTGGCGATTTCCCGTGTTCGCTCTTCCACTTTCTGCTCCAACTCCCGATTTACCTTCTGCGTCAAGGCCTCCTTCTCACGAATCATATTCATCCTTTCCACCTGAAAAGCCTCATTTTCTTTCAAGAGGTCAATCTGCTCCTCCTGCATTTCCATGCGCAATTGCCCTTCCCGATTAAAACGGTAAGCCAGTGACAAGGACAGTGAAATGAACTCCAAGACAATCCCCATTTCGAAGGCATAGACGGTGAACACATTGCCCTCAAGAATATCCAACAGCCGGAGTTGCTCAACAATTAACCCGAATAGCGCAAACGTGTTTCCAAGCACAAAAAAGCCTGACGGACGATACCTTTCTACCAAATAGGCATACCAGTTAGCACCATAAATTACTATGAACGGGAGAGCATAAACTTTGGAAAAATAGACCTTTTCTGGAAGAAGCTGAAGAGCCAAGAAATAGAGCAAAAATGCGCCTGTACTCAGCAAAGCAACTTTTCGGAGCCAAGAAAACCTGTCGCTCCAAAACGTAACGGCATACAAGGTATAAGCCACCAAAAAACCCAAGGGCAATACAAAAAGTCCCAGCGCCTGACTCCATTCGGGATGGGCAGACCAGACATAGGCCACTCCCAAACCATCATCACTCAGTGACAAGCCCATGGAAAACAGCACCATGCACACATAGGCCAGATAAACTTTCTTCCTGAGATAAAAGAAGACGATGAGGTTATAGAGAATCAACAGCCCAAGAATCCCATAATAGAATCCGAGTAGCCAATATTCCTTGAGGCTGTAACCCGTAAAATGGCTTTGGGAATGAAGCTTAAACAGCAAGCCAACCTTGTTGGAGGAATGAACGCGGAAGAAAAAAGGTCTTGAAAAATCAGTGTTGCCCTGAAAGTCGAACACAAAGTTCTTATGGGCGTATTCCCGCTCCGAAATTGGCAAATAGCTCCCAGCGTGACTGGCCTTGTAGCCCCCACCTTTTTGCGGAACAAACAGCGAAACGCTATCCGTTTGAGGGGTAATCACCTCCAGCACCTTTTTTTCGGTGGATGCATTGCCCTTCAACTGAAACCTTACCCAATAATTACTTCGGGTATGGCTCACCTTGTCGGTTTGTTCATGCTGACTGGAAAACCACTCCGGATGCGCCAGCACCTCCTCAAAAGACAGAGTCGATTTATCATCTTCAAACAAATCATATTCTTGCCCCTTGATAAGATGATCCTCCTGAATCTCATCCAAGGGAATGGAAACAGAAGCCCAAGATGTGAACGGTATGAAAAGCAGTAGTATGAAAATCTTCTTCATGGAAATAGCTCTTAAAATGAAAAAAGCACCGCCAACAAGGCGGTGCTTCCAAACACCAAACTAACCCTACTCATCAACTCGGAGGGGAGAATTGATTGGCCAGACCGTGCGCTTTTCAACCGAAAACCATTGGGGAATTGGCAGCACATTCAATCAAAAGCCCACGCAACTATGGATGATACTTACTGACCAAAATCTCACCCTCCCACCTGTTGATTCCAACTTTCCTTGTTCGTCTACAAAGGAAAAAACTTAAGTGATTTTCACATCATATTGATACCGGACAATCCTTGGACATCACTGTCAATTGGCCCAAATCAGTATTTTTTAGGGAGACAAGGCATTGCCTTGTCTCTACCAGATTACTGTTTTACAAAAGGGAAAACCATCAACTCGCCATCCGCTTCCACCCTCAACACATAGGTTCCGTTCCTCAATGAAGAAACATCCAGCGCCCCATCATTGACCTCCTTGCGGAGAACAAGCCTTCCGGTTCCGTCCAACACACTAACGGAACCTTTCTTGACGATGGAAGGCGAAAGAAAAAGTTGCTCGGAGACGGGGTTGGGGAAAATTGAGGCGCCCGAATTCTCCGAGCTAAAAATGGAAAGAACAACGGGGATGTCTTTCTCAAAGCTCATTTTGTCAAGGTTGAAATCTCCCTTCACCACCTCAAAGGTGAGGGTGTGTTCTCCTTCGGTCAATGCAATGTTTTCAAGGACCAGCTCCTGCCAAACCGTCCAGCCACCAGTACTTCCAGTAGCCGTTTCAGGAACCAGCTCTTGATCGTCCAAAAGGATGCGGAAGGAACCACCTCCATTCTCATCGGCGGCGGCAAATTCAATCGCCAGTGTGTAATCAGCAGTTTCCTCTACGATCACACTGTAATCCAACCACTCTCCAGCTGACAAATAACCAAGGTTATATCCAGCGCCATTGACTTCAATATCTACAGCATCGTCTCGGTAGTCAGCACCTCCCTCATTCGCCAACGTCGTTTCGTGAAAGGCTAAACCCTCGCCACCTTCGTCATAGTTTTCGGCTTCAATAATGCCTGGAATCATTGCACGCACACCGTTGAAAGGCTCCTGAACGGCAACGATTTCCTCCTTATAGTAGCCTCCCAAAATCACCTTCACGCTGGTCGGATTCGGCGTATGCGTGGTGGATGACTGGTCGAAAACATCATCATAGGCGAAGCCATAGGCCTTTCCGTCATAGCGCACCCCTTGTTGGTGCCAAAATTTGGCGTAGTGGTTACATGGTGATTCCTGATAATACTTCGACTCATCGGACCAATCTTGCTCTCCAGGATTCGGAGTAGTCACATCCACCATATGGCGGGTCAATGCGGCGCAAAGCTGAGCCTGAACCACCAAATCCACTGTTCCATCCTCCACACGGTTGTCCAATACGCCCTTGCCCTCAAAGGCTTCCTGTGTGGTTGGGCGACGCACCACAATCCCTTTCCGGCCTGTAAATCCGCCCGTTTGGCAGACCATCTCCAAACGCTCGTTAATCACACGGCCCTTCCACACACCGGCCTCGCCGGAATAAAAAATCAAATCCTCATTCTTATACTTTTCCCACACCGCATCGATGTAGGGTTTCATGTAATTCACATAAGGCCCAACATCTGGCATCGTCCCGATGGTCCCATCAGCAAAAGCTTCCGTTTTGGTCGGTTGCACGATTTTACCGCTCTCCTCATCATAACACCCTTGAAATTCCACCGGCACACTGGCCTTGTACAAATCACCGATTTGCTCATGTGACAGCAACTCACCCGTCTTCTGGTGGAAATCATTCTCCCCGAAAAGCTCCAAGGCAATCGGATAATGGTAGGAATCCACCCTCGAGGTATTCCCCCAAAAACCGCTGTTATTATATGTCAACTCAATCAGTTCGTACAAAATACCCGTGTTCGGATCGGTCGGGTCCGTATGGTTCGGCGAGCTGTAACCTTTCACACTTCCCGTAGAACCGAAAAAATAGAGGTACAAAGGCTCTTTGACGGAGATAAACATCCGACAGCCCTGAATACCGGCCAAGGACACCGTCTTATTCGGAATTTCACTCAGCTTGGTAAAACAATTGGCATACTTCCCCTCTTGGCCTGGCCCTTTATTTCCGCCATACATTGGCCCCTGAACCGTATTATAAGACGCATCCATCGGCATCTGTTGCCCTGTTTTCATATCCACCCACACATAGGCCCCCGGAGGTCCAGACAAGTCCTCACCCACGATGGCCACATAGAGCTCATCGTCAGAAAACTCAGAATTATTCTCGATGGTAAAAGGCATCGGGCTTGGGCTTTGCGCAAAGGCGCCTTTCAGGCCCAATAGCAACACAACAAAAAAACAGGCAGGCAGTCGAAATCCTTTCATGATTGGTTGGTTAATGGTCAAAAATTCTCTGAACTCAATCAGTATAACCAGCCCATCGATTCCGAAGGAAAAACCCAAAGGATTTTAGCTAAAACACAAGGTCAAAAACGCTACGTTTTAAGGATATTTTGGAAGAAGCTTACCAAGATAAATCATGCTCTAAACCACTTTTACAGATATTTTTTGAGGCTTCATTTTTTTGGTTACCAGTACGCATTCAACCTTCCGTTTTTGGGAAGAATCCATCAGAAAATCACTCTTCCCTAAGCTACTCCGTTAATGAGATTAACGTCTGGCCAATCCATTCTCCATGGGTTCCTACTACATGCTGATACAGACAAATGTGTCATAAATCGACAAAGCAATGCAAAAAGCCTTTCGAACAATCTGCATACTGATGGCCACCCTTTGGGTGGTGGGTTGCCAACGAATAGAAGATAAACCACCCCAAACCTCACAGGAGCAAACAGAGCAGTCCGAGGACTCTAAATTCAAGGGAAAAATCGAGTTGGATGTACGAGACTCAAAGCCAGATTGGTCTGCATACACACCCAAACAAGCTCCAAAAGATGCTCCCAACATTCTTTTCATTCTCTTCGATGATACGGGACTTGGCGCTTGGTCACCCTATGGCGGGAAAATCAACATGCCTACCATGGAGCGGATTGCCGAAAATGGCTTAACCTACACCCAATGGCATACTACAGCCCTATGTTCGCCTACCCGCTCTACAATCTTGACTGGACGCAACCACCATCTCAACGGCATGGCTTCCATCACAGAAACCGCTGACGGCTTCCCTGGCTCAAATGGACACGTTCCTGCAGACTGTGCACCCTTTGCAGAAATCCTCCGAAATAATGGATGGAGTACGTTTTGGATTGGAAAAAACCATAACGTACCTGAACAGGACGTAGCCCCTGGCGGAAGTCGTTCTACATGGCCTACTTCCATAGGCTTTGACAGGTTCTATGGGTTTGTCGGTGGAGAAACCAACCAATGGTACCCCGATTTGGTGGAAGACAACCACTTTATCGAAGCACCAGCAACACCCGAAGAAGGCTACCACCTTTCCAAGGATTTGGCAGACCACGCCATTGGAATGCTTAAAAATCAGAATGCCACCAATCCTTCAAAACCTTGGTACATGTGGTATTGTCCGGGAGCGAACCATGCTCCACACCATTCTCCGAAGGAATATGCGGATAAGTACAAAGGCAAATTTGACGAAGGCTATGAAGCCTATCGCAAATGGGTGGTACAGCGCATGATTGAGAAAGGTATCCTTCCTGAAAACACAGCAGACACCGAACTCAATCCGATTCCCGAGGATATGGCAAACCCTGCTGACCATGTGATTCCTTGGGATTCCCTGAACACTGACGAGAAAAAACTCTTTGCACGGATGGCCGAGGTTTATGCTGGTTTCTCAGAATACACCGATGCTCAGATTGGCCGTGTCATTGACTACTTGGAGGAATCTGGCCAATTGGAAAACACCATTATTCTTTATGCTGCCGACAATGGCGCCTCTGGCGAAGGCAGTCCCTTTGGATCCGTCAACGAGAATAAGTTTTTCAATGGCTATCCGGATGATATGGCGGAGAACCTAAAATACATGGACGTTTTGGGTGGACCGGAAACCTACAACCACTTCCCAACAGGCTGGGCTGCCGCTTTCTCTGCCCCTTTCAAGATGTTCAAGCGCTATTCCCAGTTTGCTGGAGGAACGAATGACCCACTAGTAATTTCTTGGCCGAAGGGCATCAAAGCACGAGGTGAAATCCGCCATCAGTACCACCACAGTGTGGACATTGTTCCTACCCTGCTGGAAATTTGTGGGGTTGAAATGCCAGAAGTGTACAATGGTGTGGAACAGACCCCATTGTCCGGCGTTTCCATGGCTTACACCTTTGAGGCCGAACCCGATGCGCCTACCAAAAAAGAGGTGCAGTATTACTGCATGTTGGGAACCCGAGGCATTTGGAAAGATGGCTGGAAAGCGTCCGCTATACACGCCCCAATTACCGGTAAAGGCCATTTTGACCAAGACAAATGGGAGTTGTACAACGTGGCCGAGGACCGCTCAGAATCCAAGAACTTAGCTGAGGAAAACCCCGAAAAACTCAAGGAGTTGATTGATGTTTGGTTTGAAGAGGCCAAAAAGAATAAGGTCCTTCCATTAGACGACCGCAGTGCTACTGAGCTTCTCAGCATTGAACGCCCAACCCAAGAGCCACCACGCGACCGCTACATCTATTACCCGAATACCGTTCCTGTTCCTGAAGGTGTGGCTGTGAATATCCGTGGACGCAACTATAAAATCTTGGCGAATGTGGAAATCACGGATGCGAATGCTGAAGGCGTTATCTTCGCCCAAGGCTCCCGTTTTGGTGGGCACAGCCTGTTCATCAAAAACAAGAAGCTGTACTACGTGTACAATTTCTTGGGCATCAAGCCTGAACAGACCTTCGTTTCGAATGTTCCCCTGAACACAGGCAAATATACCTTGGGCATGGAGTTCACTCGGGACACAGTTGGCCAATACGGAGAAACCCTCGGTAGCATGAAGCTGTACATCAATGACAAAGTCGTAGCCAAAGGTGAAATGAAAACCCAACCGGCCAAATTCACGCTCTCCGGCGATGGCCTCTGCGTAGGCTATGACAGTGGTGATGCCGTCAGCGAACAATACAAAACACCTGGAACCTTCAAGGGCGGAAAAATCCAGTTTGTTGGTGTCACCGTAGAAGGTACGCCTTATGAAAACTTGGAAGCCGAGGCACGGCGTGTGATGAAAATTCAGTAACCGATTAAGTTTCAAATCATCAAAAGCCCAGGCAGTCGCTTGGGCTTTTTTGCTTCACAAAATCTTGAAAGGTAATTTTCAGAATCAAATCACTGACAAGTGATCCAAAATTATCGATTACTTCACCAAACACTTCAACCCTTTCAAATCGGGAACACCTGTGAGGGAATGGATATCTTCTTATCAGAAGGGAAAAATGAAAAGCATCATCAACAAAATCAAAAGCCTGTCACTAGCTGTTAGAAGCAGTTTGGCCATTGGGTCATTAGTGGTATGGTTTGTCGTTATACCAAAGCTAAACATTCGACTTTATGACAACTGGATGCTTTCGACAACCTTCATCGCATTCACCGTCTGGCTCTTTTTGGATACTCGTCAAATTGGTGAGGAAAACGATGCTGAATAAAAGTTCTATTTAATAAAGAAATCATGAGAAAGTATTTTCCTATCCTTTGCCTTGCCCTCCTTACATTTTCATGTTCAAAATATCAGGAATACCAACCACAGTTTTTCAATGGTCATGAATTGGTTGTGATTCCAGATTCCTTGACGGACACCCATAAAAAGAATGTTACTCAGGTTCTCGACTACTACAACATCGAGTGGAAATTGGAAGACGATAAAATCTACTTGGATTCAAGAATAGATAATGAATTGATGTGGAATTTCACCTCAAAAGCCAATGATGCAAACTGGCTACAAAGCCATCAACCCCAATAATTTTCTTGACTGGTCTTAAAAACCCACCAGATCTGCCCCACTTTTGAAAAATCATGACCGCCCAAATCAAAACCTACCTCAACCACATCTCCCCTTTGAGCGATAAAGCCTTCAACGCTTTTATGGAGCTATTCAAAGAGGAGCGTTTTCGCAAAGGTGATTTTTTTGCGCAGGAAGGTATCAGGGAACAGCGGTTTGGCATTCTCACCAAGGGCGTGGCAAGGGCATTTTTCCGCAACGCCAAAGGCACGGAGTACAACAAGTTTTTCAATGTGCCCATCTCCTTTATCGGAGCATATTCGTCGTTGGTCACTGGAAATGTGAACCTCATCGACATCCAATGCTTGACCGATTGCCACATTTTGACGGCAGATTACCACGCCCTGCGGGAACTCTACAAAGCATTTCCTGAAATCGAATCCTTTTCTCGGAGGCTCGCCGAGCTGTATTTCGTAGCCAAAGAAAAGCGGGAAATCGAACTGGTATTGCTCAATGCCCAAGAGCGCTACGACATCTTCCAGCAGGAATATCCCGAACTGGAACAACAAATTCCCCAATACCACATCGCCTCATATCTCGGCGTAACCCCCACCCAGCTTAGTCGCATCCGTCGCACCGCCCAAGAACAGTCCATTTCTTTACATAGGTAAATGGATGCCACGCAAATAAAGGCGAAAATGCCTCGTAGAAAAAAGACACAAGTAACAGGTATCAAGTAGCATGACATCTTGATACCTGCTACTTGATACCCTTAATATTATGCGACTACAAGGCAACAAAATCCTCATTACGGGCGCTACATCAGGCATTGGCGAAGCCTTGCTCGACAAATTTTTGAGTCTGGACAACCACATCATTGCCGTGGGCAGAAACGCCAAAAAACTAGATGAACTGACTAAAAGAGACGAGCGCATCATTCCGTTTCCATGCGACCTCTCCAAGAACGAGGAACTGAAAATATTGGCCTCATTCATCGAGGAGCGCCATCCAGACACCAACATTTTGATTAACAATGCCGGCATCCAATTGAACTATCCCATCATCAAAGGTGCTGAGCAACTGAACAATATCGATCTGGAAATCGCCGTCAACCTGACCGCCCCCATCAAGCTCACCACCCTGCTTTTACCCATTTTGGAGCGGAACGAAAACTCAGCCATCGTCACCATCTCCTCGGGCTTGGCCTTGGTCCCCAAAAAGCAGGCGCCCGTCTATTGTGGCACCAAAGCGGGTATTCACATTTTCTCCAAATCATTGCGCTTCCAACTGGAACACGCCAAAACCAAGGTGTTCGAAATCATTCCGCCATTGGTGGACACCCATATGACGGCGGGCCGTGGGAAAAACAAACTGAGTCCCGAAGCGCTTGTCGAGGAATTTATCCGCGCCTTTGGCAAGGACAATTACGAGGTCAGCATCAGCAAAGTGAAGCTCCTGAAAATCATCAATAGACTGTGGCCAGCCATGGCGGATAGGATTATGAAGGATGGGGGGTAACCTGAACTCTTCCCTCCCCTTTGTCGTTTTCTTGACGTTCTCCCATTCCCTCACTTGTTAACTTAAGGAAATGAAAAGGAGGTTTTCCTATTTGCTCTTTATCCCCTTGCTCTTGGGCTTGGTTTCGACCACAGGCCAGAAAAGCGGGAAAGAACAGAAACACGATACGGTTATGAAGATGAAAGTTGAGATTTGGAGCGATGTGATTTGCCCATGGTGCTATATCGGAAAACGCCGATTTGAGGCCGCTATGGCACAATTTCCACATGCCGAATACATCGAGGTGGAGTGGAAAAGCTACGAACTGATGCCCGACGGAAAAACGGACACCACGGTGAGCATCTATGAGCTTCTCTCCAAAAAATATAATGTTAGCCTCAGCGAGGCCAAGGGCATGTGCGCGAACGTGACGGAAGTTGCTGCTGAGCTTGGTTTGGACTATCGCTTTGACCAAGTCCACGCCACCAACACCATCAACGCCCATTGCCTGCTACATTTCGCACATGAACAAGACAAGCAAGACGCCATGAAGGAGCGCCTGCTCAAGGCCTACTTCACCGAGGGTAAAAACGTGGACGATCTCCCAACCTTGTTGGCATTGGCCAAAGAAGTAGGCTTGGATACCAATGGTTTGCAAGAGGCTTTAGAATCTGGTAAGTACAGAGGCGCTGTGAAGGCGGACATCACCGAAGGCCACCAGCTCGGTCTGCGTGGAGTTCCTTTCTTCGTGATGAACCGAAAATTCGGAGTTTCTGGCGCTCAGGAGTCAAAAGCGTTCCTCCAAACACTGGAAAAGGCCTACGCTGATTGGCGCAAGGACAATCCCGAAGTCAAGCTGGAAATGACCGAAGGAAAGGTTTGCAAGCCGGATGGCACTTGTGATTAACTACCTCCGCTTAAAGGATTTTGCCCCGATAGGTTTTAAAAAACTTATCGGGGCTTTTTTAATTCATTCAGCCTAACCAACTGTATTTCCCTAACGTTTAAAAATATCATCAGCCTTATATAAATACGCCCGAAAACTACCCCCTTCCGCCCTTTACGCACCATGAAGGAAAACCATTTTTTACAGATAATGGCCCATAAAACCGACGAGGAGCTCGACCAAATCCTCAATAACCAAGACGATTATACTGTGGAAGCCATCGAGGCTGCCCAAGAGGAAGTTGAAAACAGAAAAGCCAACGGCCACAAAAGGACGGTACCCAAACCGTCACCCAAGCCATTTAAGCCGGAGAACCCATACATCGAAAGGTTCGATACCAAAAAGATGGAGAAGCGCCTGACCTATATGCAGAGCGTTTCCGTCTTGCTTATCCTAATCGGCATGGCGCTGTTCATCACCAAGGATTATTCGACCATCAACCGGTTTGTTGATATTTTCAAACTGTTGGATATCATCATTTTCCCTCTGTTTGGGGCGCTCTACTACATCTCTCACCGCAAAAAACTCAAGCGCATTGAAGGCTCATTTGTTGAATTCAGAGAGCATGGTTTTTCCCTTAAATCCAATGGCCGACTACTGGACATTGATTCCATCGACGAAATCCAAGAAATCAACATCAAGCTCACTTCCATCGAAATCACTCCAGTCAATCAGGAAACCATTACCGTCAACCTCAATGACTACATGAGTTTCGAGAACACAAAGGCCATAAAAACGCGCTTCCAGTTTATACAGACCGAGCTCGAAAAAATGAAGCGGCAAGCCTCTTAAGGCACATCATATCCTTAGAATGCAGAAAAGCGGCGTCCACAGTGGGCGCCGCTTTTCTGTTTGTTCTGCCTTGGGCTCCAATGACTCACAATTGGTTAGCCTCCCGATAATCACGAACTTGGGGCAAAAAACTTCTCAAACATCGCCCTTCCATTTTTTATCAATGGGCACTTAAATCAAACGATTATGGCAGAACAGCAAGAAATCTTAGACCTCGACATAAACGGCGAACAATTAGAAAGACGAAGAAAACTCTTGCCATGGTGGATTAAGACCTTCGCTTGGATTTTTATGATCATGGGCGCCATTGCCCCCTTGGGATTGATTCTGGGTTTTATGAACCTCAGCTTTAAATTATCACTGCTTGGCTTAGAAACTCACAATCCACTTTCCATCACTGGCATCATCCTCATTGCCATATTTTCATTGAAAGGCATGGCTTCCTTTGGCCTTTGGACTGAAAAGGATTGGGGAATCAAACTGGCCCAAACTGATGCAATTATTGGCATTCTGATCTGCTGTTACACCATGCTTAACTTCACAGGAAATACCTTTGGACTGAATTTCAGGCTGGAATTGATACTTTTAATCCCTTACCTCTACAAACTCCAAAACATTAAAAAGGATTGGGAAAAGGCTCCTCGGGGCTAATTCACAGAAACCTCTCATTCGCAACAAAACGCCCACGAGTTAGTAATCCGACCCGTGGGCGATTATTTTTGTGGATTGTTCGTTATTGAGATATGGCAAGTCAAAGACAAGAAAAATTGGGTCGTCTGATTCAGCGCGACCTCAGCGATATTTTCCAAAAGCATGGTCAGGAGCTATTCCACGGTGCTTTTGTTACGGTAACCATTGTGCGTATGACCCCAGATTTGGGATTGGCCAAGGTTTACCTAAGCATATTAGCCCACCCTGAGGGGCAAAAACTCGTGGATGAGTTGAACGAGAAGCACTTGACGCACCTGCGTTATGAGCTCAGCAAAAAGCTTAAGAACCAGATGCGTAAGATGCCTGAGTTGCGCTTCTACCTCGACGATACTTCAGAGGAAGCTTCCAAAATCGACCAACTGATCGACAGCTTGGACATTCCACCGGCTGAGGACGAAGATTGATCTAAATAGTATGGAGTATTGAGTACAGAGTACGGAGCTTTCCCAATATGGTGAGAGGCTCCGTACTCTGTACTCAATACTCCGTACTCCCCCCCTATGCTTTTACCCTTTTTCGTCGCCCGCAAATACTTTTTGTCTGGCAAGAACAAGACGATGATCAATGTGCTGTCCATCATTTCCATGCTGACTTTGGCAGTGGGCGTGATTGGATTGTTCGGCATATTGTCGGCCTTCAATGGGCTAAGCGGACTGATTCAGGGCGTGCACCACACCTTTGATTCCGAGATTGTCATTGTTCCCAAGAAGGGAAAAGTATTTCCTGTAGACAGCCTCTTTATCAGCAGAATCGAGCAGGTCGAAGGCGTTGCCCTTGTCACTGAAATCATCGAGGATGATGCATTTATGCACTACCGCGACTTGGACAAGGTGGTGCGCGTAAAAGGCGTTGGGGACAATTTCTGGAAGCAAAACGGCATGGCCGACAAGCTGGTTTCAGGCGATACCAGCTTTTGGCGCAAGGAAATTCCACAGGCCATTTTTGGTCGTGGCATCCAGTACGAGCTGATGATTTCCTTGGGCAATCACCTCCAGCCCTTGCAGATTTGGTATCCAAAACGGGAGAAGAAATACATCCGTCAGGACGAGAAATCCTTTAATCGCCTACATCTTTCCGCTGGCGGGGTGTTCGAATTGGAGCGCCAATACGACGACAAATACGTCTTCGTGCCCCTTAGCGAAGCCCAATACCTTTTTGAATACGACAATGAGCGTAGTGCCTTAGAAATCAAAACCATTTCGGGCGCCGACCTCGATGACGTAAAGGAAAACCTTCAAGAGGAACTGGGCGAAGAGTTTTTAGTGCAAATGGGCAACGAGCGCCACGCCTCGCTATTCAAGGCCATTAAAATCGAAAAATTCGTTTCCTTCCTGATTCTATCCTTCGTATTGGCCATCGCTTCGCTCAATACCTTCCTGACGGTCACCATGATTGTTATCAGCAAACGGAAGGAAATTGCCGTGCTCAAATCCATGGGCGCCACCAAAGCGCATATCCGTCGCATCTTCTTGGCCGAAGGTTTTTTGATTGGATTGGTCGGCACCACACTCGGGCTGTTCATTGGGGTCAGCATTTGCCTGTTGCAGGAGCACTACGGCTTCTACAAGATGAATGTGCAAACCGCCATCACGGACGCCTTCCCGTTCAAAGTAGAGTGGTTTGACATCCTCACCACAGGGAGCATCACGCTTTTCGTCACCCTTTTGGTGTCCATCCAACCTGCCATCAAGGCCTCCAAGGTCGATGTGGCCAAGCATTTATAATTGCCATGCTTTCGATTGCCAAGCTGACCAAGACCTATGGCGACTACACCGCCCTAAGTGATTTCTCGGCGGAAATTCCCAAGGGAAAAATCTGTGGGCTACTCGGGCATAACGGTGCTGGAAAAACCACTTTGATTCGATGCCTAACGCGCATCATCAAGCCCAACCAAGGTACAATTTCCTTTGATGGAGAGGCCTTTGCCGAAAAGCACCTCAAACGCATCGGCTATCTCCCCGAAGAACGTGGGCTTTACCGAAAGATGCGGGTGGAGGAACACCTGACGTATTTAGGACAGCTTCGCGGATTACCGAATCAGGAAATCAAGGCCAAGCTTGAAAAGTGGTTGCATCGCTTTGAGTTAGAGGCATGGAAAAACCACGAGGTGGGAAGCCTTTCCAAAGGCATGCAACAAAAGGTGCAGTTCATCGCTTCCGTCTTGCACGACCCTGAATTCCTTATCCTCGACGAGCCTTTTTCGGGCTTTGACCCCGTCAACGCCGAGCGCTTGAAACAGGAGATTTTGGCTTTGAACAAGCAAGGTTGCACCATCCTTTTTTCCACGCACCGTATGGAATCCGTGGAGGAATTATGCGACCACATGATTCTGCTCAACCAATCGAAAAAGGTGTTGGAAGGCGCTATCCCTGACATCAAAAAGCGCTATCACCTCAATATTTTTGAGGTTAAGGGCAAGGGTAATTTTGTGCTTCCCGAGCAATGCGAATTGGTCTCCAAGGAAGAAAAGGACGGACTGGAAACCTATCGCCTGCGATTGCTGGAGGACATTTCCCACAACCAATTGCTCCAAGGCCTTATGAACGGTTTTGAGGTGCACGCCTTTGAAGAAAAACTGCCTTCGATTCAGGATATCTTTTTACAGATTATTACTGAGAAAGACATTAGAGGTTAGACTTTAGCACAACCTGCACTGGGCTAACGTCTAATGTCTAAAGTCCCTCCACCCTACCACCATGACCATCCTCCACATCATCCGCCGTGAATTCCTCACCCGCGTTCGCCGAAAGACTTTCCTGATGACCACCCTGCTGGGCCCAGTCATCATGGCGGTGATGATGATTTTGCCGTATTGGTTGGTCTCCGACGATGGAGGCGAGGTGAGCAACTATCAAGTGTTGGTTCACGACCCACAGCAACGCCTGTCAGGGAAAACCACGGAGCTGGCTGGACGGGAACTCATTTTTATGGAGACCAATGCGGAATCCGTCAAAACCGCCTACCAAAACAGTGATGCCACGGCCATGTTGATGTTGTTGGGCCCCAACCAAGCGACATTCTACTTCAAACAAAAGAACCCCACGCAGGAAGCCTTGCTGAAAAGCGAGGTGCAAATGGCGCTTAGCGAGAACGCTCCCAAGCTTCACTGGGAATCCAGCCTGTTGATGGGAAATGATGCCAACAAAAGCGGGGCGCTACTCACCTTCCTGAGCTACGCCTCTGTGATTTTCATCTACTTCTTCATCTTCCTGTATGGCATTCAGGTGATGAAGGGCATTGTGGAGGAAAAGACCAACCGCATCATCGAGGTGATGGTTTCCACGGTTAGGCCTTGGCAATTGATGCTTGGAAAAATCTTGGGCATCAGCCTGCTGGGACTTACCCAATTCTTTGTCTGGTTCGGGCTGAGCGGGCTTTTGGGCTGGTGGTTGTCCGACCATTTCCAGATGCACCGCTTCTCGGACGAGATGCTCCAACAAACGCTTTCGCAAGGTGTAAACGCTGATTTGGCTATGGAAATGAACACCTTGGTCAGCGCCTTCTCCCAGATTGATTTCGGAACTTTTGCCCTTGTATTCACCTTCTATTTCTTGGGAGGATACCTGCTCTATGGCGCATTGTTCGCCGTGGTGGGCTCCGCCTCGGACGCCGACACCGACACCCAGCAATTCATTTTCCCCTTGACGGTGCCCTTGCTGTTCAGCGTCATCATGGTGCAACCCATCCTGAAAGACGTTCACAGCCCTGTGGCCAAGTTCATGTCCATTTTTCCATTCACATCGCCCATCACAATGATGGCCAGAATGCCCTTTTTACAGACCGAGGGCGGTTTTTGGGGCGAACTGCTCCTATCCATGCTTTGCCTTATCATCGGCTTTGTAGTGGTTACTTGGATTGCCTCCCGCATCTATCGCGTAGGCATCTTGGTGTATGGCAAAAAAGTGGGCTACGGGGATTTGTTGAAGTGGATGAAAAACTAAAAGGGGACTTTAGACATTAGACATTGGACTTTAGCCTCACCTAAAGCTAAAATCTAACGTCTAATGTCTAAAGTCCTGTTAGCCTCATATGGCGCTAAAATCTAATGTCTAAACTCTAACATCCTACAATGCTAAACCTCTCCATCATTCTTTCGGAAAGCGCCAAAAGGCGACCAAACCATCCAGCTTTTGTTTTGGGAGACAGCGCCATGACTTTTGCGCAACTCGATGCGCTGGCCAATAAAGTGGCCAACGGCTTAGTGGCAAAAGGTGTGGGCAAAGGCGACAGGGTGGCCTTCTCCTGCCCGAACGTGCCATTTTTCCCTGTGGTGTACTATGGCATCCTAAAGACGGGCGCCACGGTAGTTACTTTGAACGTCTTGCTGAAAGCAGAGGAAATCGCCTATCACCTGAATGACTCTGGCGCCAAGGTCTATTGCTGTTTTGAAGGCTCCAAAGAGTTGCCTATCGCCCAATTCGGTAAGGCGGGTTTTGAGCAAGCCCCAAATTGCGAGGAGTTCATTGTGATTGAGAATCCCGCCAACGCAACGCCTTTGGTGGATGAGGCATCGTCTTTCAACGAGCTTATTCTTGAGCAACCTGATACGTTTGAGACGGTTTGCACAGAGCCCAACGACACGGCCATCATCCTATACACCTCGGGAACGACAGGCAAGCCAAAGGGCGCGGAATTGAGCCATTCCAACATGATGCAGAATGCTCAGTTGGTGCCGAACCTTTTTCGCCTTACCCCTGAGGACAAATGCCTGATTGCTTTGCCGATGTTCCATTCTTTCGGGCAAACCGTTTTGATGAATGCCTCGGTTTTGAATGGCTCCACTGGCATTCTCTTTCCTCGCTTCGACCCGAGGGCTTGTTTGGAAATTTTGGTCAAGGAGAAAGTAACCTTCTTTGCGGGAGTACCTACGATGTACTGGGCATTGCTCAACGCTCCAAACCTTGAGGAGCATCGGGATACCGTCAAAAAACACCTTCGTTTGGCCGTTTCTGGTGGAGGAGCATTACCGCTTCAGGTCTTGGAAGATTTCGATGCCACGTTTAAGGCGCCTATTCTGGAAGGCTACGGACTTTCGGAGACTTCTCCTATTGCCTGTTTCAACCAATTGGAATTCCCTTCGAAGGCGGGCTCCATCGGCAAGCCTGTCTGGGGCGTGGACATGAAAATCTTTGATGAGAACGACCACGAGGTGCCTGTAGGCGAAGAAGGCGAGGTGGTTATCCGTGGGCACAATGTCATGAAGAGCTATTGGCAACGGCCTGAGGAAAGCGCTGAGGCGCTGAAAAATGACTGGTTCCACACCGGCGATATGGGTAAAGTGGATGAGGAAGGCTACTTCTACATCGTGGACCGCAAAAAGGACATGATTATCCGCGATGGCCTGAACGTATATCCGCGCGAGGTAGAAGAGTGTATCATCAAACACGAGGCTGTTTCCTTAGTAGCCGTCATCGGTATCCCAGACGCCAAGCACGGTGAAGAAATCAAGGCCGTTGTGGTATTGAAAGAAGAAGCTGAACTAAAGGAACGTGAGTTGATGCGCTGGACCCAACAACGTTTGGCCAACTACAAGTGTCCACGCAAAGTGGAGTTTGTTGACTCATTGCCGATGAACGCCACGGGAAAAATCTTGAAGCGTGAATTGCGGGAACAGTTGGCAGAGCAACTATAAACAAGAGAATTTTTTACCACGGAGTTTATAAACGGCAAAAATAAACGCATCTCCAACAGCAGCCCAAATGCACCAAAAAATAATCAGCCCTTAAGCAGAAATTAACCTCCGCTTAAGGGCTGATTTTTTAGACCACAATGTTGGAAAAATCATGAGGAGGTGCAAGTAACGTTGCAACCTCATCAGTGGCATTTCCAGTATTAGCACAGTCTATCATGTTAATACCTCCTCGATGATATCCGTCAGTCGTAGGAGTAGTTGTCATTTGCATAATTTTTTGAAGTACAGCCTCTGCGTCCATCAAAGCACATCCACTAAAATTCCGTTGTCTATTTGACGAACTATTACCCCAGTGATTAGTTCCCTGCACATACTCAAATGGATTCACAGACAATAGCGGATTATTGTACATATAGAAAAACCGTTCATTGAAATAAGCATTCTCAGGGAAGTAGAATGTATGCAGATTCGGGTTATCCACAACATATAGATAATCCAAGATATTGAATGTATTACCATCGGTATGATTCCTCCAATCAAAGGACTCAATGTTTGTGCTTTCGATTTTAAGTCGCTTATAATTTGTACCAATGGCATGCACAAAATTAGTAGCTGGACAAAAGCGTATTTGCAGATAATCAGTTTTCGGTAACACAGCGTTTTCAAGCAATGGGCAATTCGAGAAAAAAATCCCACCGCCAATAGAGGAAACATTGGTCTTAATCTCTACTAAAGGATTGAAATTAACTTCAGTCAGGTTGGGGTTCTGAATGAATTGCATCCCAGTTAGACTATTTGTAGAAGTCCGATCGACTCCTGAAAAATCCAACTTACCAACCCCCAAGTTGCTGAATTGATAACTCAGGTAACCATTAAACACTGTTCCAGTCGCAAAACGCATATCATTAACCAATGGCTGGTTAATGATATTAACTACTCGATTGTCAGTAAAGGTATAAAAGAACCATAATCTGTCCTTGGCTTCAAAATTACCACTGCCATTGATGACTAAACCTACAGAATATACCGTTCCATCCAAACTTGACCCACAAATGTATTGACCATCAGTGATATAGGTTAGACCATAATCAGACCCATGCACTGTCTCCAAAGGAGCACTGATAAGTTCCTGAACACCCGCAAAAAACTTGTTCACAACCACATTAACACCATAATCAATCGCTACTTGCTCCAACACCGCCAAACGGTTCACGTGCATGTCATAGTCCCACTGCCCAGCGACCTTGGCTTGGCTCTGTACCCCCAGCATATCAATGGTCAAGTCTTGGGTAACCTCCAGCTGATTCACAACATCATCCACAGCCAAGGCATTTCCCTGCACATTGATCACCCGTGCTTGAGTTGCATCAAACACAGACTGCGACAGGTCCAACACATTCAGCCCCAAAAACGACAAATCCACCTCAGCTAAGGCATCAATGTCTGAATGATAAAGCTCCACCGTCTCCGTATTCGCCACATAACCCGACTCGAACACCTCGCCACCCTTCATCCAAAGCTCCTCGCCAGCGTTCTCAGCCACACGTCCACGCAAATCCACAAACGTCCTTGTCTGCACCTTAAAGGATAACAGCTTGCCGTAAACAATCTTCACATCCCAACCATTATTGGTCAGGAAGTCAATGTCATCCATCAGTTGGGCATCCGCCTGCGAGTCCAAATCCAAGGTAATTACCCCGATGTCCAGCACCCTGCCCGTATTGGAGGCCGTACCGTTCACCGCCCTGACATGCGCTATAAAGGGCTTTAAAGCCTCCTTAAACACATAGGAGTTCACCGCCTTGACCTGCACCGAGTCCCTGTTAATCCAGTCACCAAGGCGCAAATCAAGGTTGGTGGCGTTGTTCACGCACACATAAGACATGTTCGTCCAGCTCGAGCTCGACAAATCCACCACACCCTGCACCTGCGCGTCACACAGGTACAGAGCCGTCACAGCCTCCTTTCCCGAGGTCGCGAACAGGTAGGAAAAACCACCCTCATGCACCCAAGTGCCCGTTCCCGCAATACTAACATTCTCAGGACTGTTTGAGCGAATCACCAAGTCAGGCGCCAAGGTTGACACCTCCACCGTGTTTGAGAACTCCAGCGAACCAACCTCGGCCACACGCACCTTGTACTCATAGGTGGCGCCATGCTCCAAACCCTCATCCAAATAGGAATCAAGCCCTGCATCCACAGTGGCCACCTTAAAGAACTCCGTACCGCCCTTTTTCCTGCGCCACACCTCATGCTTGGACGATGGGTTGCCACCGACCCACTCAAGCCCGGCCTTGCCTATGTAACCGCCAATCGGTGACAAATACGGAGGTTCTGGAACACCCAAGTCACCCGTGTTTACACGCACCTGAAGATTCCCAAAATAGTCCACCATCTTGCTGTTGCGCACCTGATCAGAGTCCGAGATGAATTCGGTTCCTCCCTGAATCACCCCATTGACATCCAAATTCGGGTTCGTCTTCAGAAAGTCAACAAGCCCCTCGGCGCTTCCCGTCTCCGTAATCGCCAAGTCGATGATGTTCATGGACTCCACAGTCCTTTTCTTACGTTTCATAAGCGTGCTTTCTTGGGATTAGAGCTTCATCACCTTGCCCAACACCATAAATGGCTGGCGGTTTTCGTGGTTTTCATCATTACCGATCTCATCCATCGTAAGACCATCGGAGGCCATTTCAGCCTCCCATCCCAAATCATTACCCAAAGTGGGCTGGCTCCAATTCATTGCCGCAACATTTCCCGAGCCTCCAGTATCCGTGGACTCCATCTCCACATAATTAGTCCCCAATCCAACACCTCCTTTGGTCACCTCAATTTCCACAGTCTTATTGGTCACCTTACCACTTGGCGTATGCTTAGGCAACTGGCTTGTGGTCAATCCGACGGACCTTTCACCACCATGGTTCCCAATCTCAAAGTACTCGCTCAAATTCGCCTCTGTGTTCCCGTTCGGTGTCGAAGGATCAGCCAAACCGACAGTCACACGACCCCTCAAATCAGGCGTATTGTTCTGGCCATTGCACAAAGCAAAGCCGATCATGTCACCAATGCCCATGCCTGTGGCGTCGAAATTGGTCAGCTGGCCGTAGAAGTCCACGATCATGCCCGGCTTGAGGCCTTGCAAACCAAAAATGGCCTCCGTATTCCTCGCCAATGGGTTCTTCACAATGTGGTCCCAATCGAACAGTCCCGTGCCTGATGCGTTGAAGCTCGGCACCAGCCTTTCTTCCTCGGTGATGGTAAAGCTCCCCACCTTGTCATAACCTTCATAGAGGTCATGGGGCTCATGCACCAAAGGCGTCTTCACCACATTAAAAACAGGTACCTGCGAGCCCGTCGCAGTGCCCGAAAAGGCGTCCACCTTGTAAATGGTGTCACTGTAAAGGATATAGCCCTCTGTGCAGGCATAGTCCTGACCATTCACCGTCCATTCCACACCAAAAACTCGGATAGGCGCCGAACTCTCGGCAAGCAGGCCAGCAAAGTTGTCGTACAGGTCCTTGACCGTCTGGTACAAATGCCCGAAGTCCTCATTGGTGGCCACAAAGCCTTTCGAGGGGATATTGAATTTTTTCATGGTGTTGTGATTCTCGTAGAGCCAAGACACTGCCTTGGCTTATTGATAGGCGATTTCATAAATGATTCCCGTGTGCAGGTATTTCCTCAAATACCCCTTCAAGGCATCCTCCTCTGTTTGCATGGCCGTCGGCACCTGCACCACCAATTGCGTCTGTTGCAAATACAGCGTAGCACCCGCAGGCCGAACAATGGCCTTTCCATTGTCCGAGGCAGGCCTCACCATCGGCATCCTTGAATTGAAGGACGCAGGCGACACCAAAAACTCAATATCCTCCACGCTCTGCGTGATCAGGAAGATGTTCGTCTCGTTGAACCGCTCCCGCAAAAGCGCCTCCACGGTCAGCTTTGCGCGGCCCCAGATCAACTGGTCCCGAACGGACGAACGGTAGCCCCGCAAATCGTCGTGCACCATCCGCACGCCGTGCAAAAACACAGACACCCAAGCCCACATCCACTTACGCATGAAGCTCGGCAGCAACCGGTACGCCAAGGCCTGAAAATCAACGTCAAACATCCGCTATCGAATTGATGAGGTAGTCGTCCAGTTCCATCCATCCCGAGGCCGCGTAATAGCGGTCAGTGATTTCCTCGTAAACCCCAGCGTCCGCACGGCCCTGCAACACGGTCACATAAAAGTCCCGCACGCCGGGCACCTTGCGCACCTCTGCGATCAGGTCATTCCGGAGCATCGTGCCATTAAACGGCAGGGAATCCACAAAATCCGCCACCGTCGCCTGCACCGCCGACTCCACGGTCGCACGGTCCATCTCAGGCTCATAAAACAGGTCGGCGTACAGGCGCAATTTGTCCGAAGGCAAGGAAATCACACCCAGCTGGGCGCCCGGTTCCTGTATTTCCCTGAGATAAGCTTCGGCACCGTCCCGCTCATCGGTACTAAGTGGTCCCGATTCCCCGCGCAACTTCACCAAAGCGAAGCCCTTGCCCGTCACGGCCACGTATTTCACCACCTGCTTATCCTCGTCAACAACCTCGTAATAAGGTTGCTTGGTGTCTGGGTGAAGCTTTAAAACATCTCCATGTTGATACAACAGCATCTTCTCGGCATACCAGTCATCCGTATGCACCAAGGCCGAAGAAATCAACGAATTCACCTCCTCTTTGTGCAGGTCAAAAACCTGCTCATGCAACCAAATGGCATAGCTCACGATATAGAGCCACAACCGCCACAGCGACACACGGCTACCGCTCTGCACCTCGGAAATCTCCGATAGCGCCTCCTTGATTTCCTTATCATCGTAGAGCAAAGACAGGTCGGCCACACGCTGTTTCTCAGCAATCAACTCCTCGTAAATGGATTCCCGTGTTCGTGCCATGTTGTTCTTAGATTAAAACTGCCTCCCTTTTCTTTGGATTATGGATGGATTCCGTAACGTAGGGCCTTGCGCCCTACGCCTTAGCCACCGTCTTGGCCTCAGCCTCGCAACTCAAAATGCGGGTAATCCCAGCCCTTCAAATCCTTGCTCCCAAAAGTGCCACCCCAGCGAATATCCACGCCCATATCCTTGGCAGTGGACAGCACAACACCAGCCACCAACGCCAAATGCGCTTGGTCAAAACTCGCCTTGCCGTTCACAAAGGCGTACAAATCCACCGCCTCACCACTTTGGTGCTTGCTCTTCTTCTCCACGCCGTCACAGTTCGTCACCCTCCTCGATACCTCCACCCACTTGCCGTCCCGAAGCTCGCGCCCGATGGCAAAAAGCTCCTGCTGGCGTTCAGTGGTCCGATGTCCCTCAGTAATGCCAAAATCAATCGGGCTACGTCTCAGCGCCTCGTCCAGCACACGTTGCAAATCCGCATGCACCGTGGCCTTACGCTCGTTCGATGTCCTTGAAAATTTGAATGCCATATCCGTTTCAATTGAAGAATGTACGGACAGGTCACCCTGTCCGTACGTAGGGCCTGACCATCATCAGCCAACCCCTTAAAGTCTCCGTAACGTAGGGCCTTGCGCCACTCGTGTTCAAAACTTTTTTTCAAAAAGAAAAATCCATTTCCCTGTCCAGCGTCATATAAGTAAATAATCAAACGGACAGGAAAATGGACTCATTATCTGTAGATAAAACGAAATCATTAGCTCGTGTATTGGGCTATGTTCCAGAAAAAAAGCTGTCTTCCCTGAGTAAACTCACCAATGTCGATAAAAATGTGAGCAAGCTTAAAGGGTCCTTGTTGTTAAGGCTGTTGATATACTGC
>JAUIJC010000050.1 GCA_030431525.1 Bacteroidia bacterium
GCCCGCGAGCTTCCCTTGAAGTTGTTTGGAGTCATGCACTTTGAGCCCAGTGGCTGGAGTGTGCTTTATACGTTCATGCTGGTTACCACATCTCTGTTGTTTTCTCGAGAGATGCTGGAGCTGAAAACCTATTTCCCGAAGAAGAAAAAGTGGATTGGGTTTTTAGCTTGTTTTTGGGCTGTTCCGGCAGGAATGGCGTTTTTTGGCGAATGGGAGTGGACCTTTTGGCTGAATCGCGCGGGCTTGTTCTTGGTCTTTTTCTTTTTGCTGGGCTTGGGCTTTTCTGTTTTGATGAAGGGTTCAATAGTGGGCAGGTTCTTCGTGCTGGCCTTTCTATTTTTCTTCGGAGCGATATTTCAGTTCGTCGCCTTTTTTGAGGGGATGATTACGAAGCACTCGCTGTGGATGAAGTTTTTGCCGTGGTGCTCCTTTGTGGGACTGGTGATTTTATTCATCGCCTTGGTGGAGTATTTCAACGCCTACAAAGAGCAGTTGCGTTTGAGTTCGATAAAATTGGATGCCTTGAACCGCGAGTTGCTGGAGATGAACCACAGCTTGGAGGAATACACTTATATCCTGTCGCACAACGTGCGAGCACCGGTGGCAAGGATTCTCGGGCTTACCCCCTTGTTTACTTCTCAAGGGGAAAAAGATTCGTTCAACAAAGTGATTTTGGAGCGGGTAGAAGGAGAAGCACAGGCTTTGGACCAAACAATTTGTGATTTGAATGAGGCGATTTCCGTGAGTAGGAACAGGGCAGGGGTGTTGGATTTGGTCGATGTTTCGGAGGTGACCAATCGCGTGCTGAAGGCCTTATGGGACGAGGTGAAGCGTTCAGGAGTGAAGTTTGAGTTTGATTTTAAGGGAGCAGAGGAGCTCTTCACCAATACCTATTACTTCTATAATATCCTGCACGGATTAGTCTCCAATGCCTTGAAGTTTAGGGCAGACGGAAGGGACTTGATTGTAAAAATCAGTACCTGTGTGGAAATGGGCGAGTTTGTCCTTTCTGTGGAGGATAATGGGATGGGAGTGCCCAAGAAAAGTCTGCAGGACGGCACTTTATTTCGAATGTATTCCCGCCTTTATTTCCATGTGGAAGGCAAGGGCATTGGTCTATTTTTGATTAAATCCCAAGTGGAATCCTTGGGAGGAAGCATCGAGGTGTACAGCGAAGAAGGTCAAGGATTCTTAATCAAAATTCGTTTGCCGGAGGGCGCGACGATTGGGAAGAAATCTAAATCGAAAGGCAAGTCCAAAAAGGACATTTCAGAAATGGCCTGAGGTATTAGAAGCTCTCCGTAAACTGCACGTTCAATCCAAATTTCGCTTCCCTTCCCAAGGCGAAGTCTACCCTGAGGTTCGCCCTTGGCAAGGCCTCAAAGCGATAGCCGATTCCAACTTCAGGCAAGATTTCCCCGAGGTCGATTCTCCCAAAATTATTGGCCATGGTGCCTCCGGCTATCCATCCCACCAAACCGTGCTTTCGCCAAAGGTTCAAGTAGCGGAGTTCCAATTGCCCCAACAGCGCAAGATTATCCCGATACCTGCCCCAGAAATAGGCTCTCAATCCCCATGGGGAACTCAGGTAAGACAATTCCGAAAAGGGCACATTGCCTACGGCCCATCGTCCCAAGGCTTGCCACGCCAAAATCAGATTCTTCTTCTCACTGATTTTTTGGTACTGGCGGTAATCCAACAGCCACACCTCATAGTTGTTTTGACCTGCAAAGGCCTTATTGTAAAAGATGCTTCTGAATTCAAGGAACATCCCCTCAAAGGCGTCAATGGTCACATCCCTGCTATCATAGGAGAGCGTCAGTCCAAGCCCCGAATTCCAGTTTTTTAATCCAACAGGATTGGCTTCCAACAAGGGAGCGTTCTCCGTATCGGAGGCGCTTGTGTAGTTCAGGTCGTAATTGATGCCCGCATACACTTTGGGCATAATGCGCCGATAAAGCGTGGTATAGCACATAAACTGCTTCCGCAGGTATTCTTCCTCGTTCTCATCATTGATGTTTTGGTCGTACCCAATGCCCCAATATTTATCTGGGACCCTGCGAAAGGCAGTGGTATTGAAGATGCGCCATTTGTCCTCTCGGAAGAATAATTTGGTGTACAGCGGAAATGCCACCGCCCCCGAAAAGGAGACCAATGGTGAGAGCTCCATGCTGGAACGTTGTGTGAGCGAGTCGTCGGGATAGAGTTTGAACGAGGTGAAAACGGCACCCGTAAGGGCAATGCGATACAAAGAGTTATAGGTGGGGATAGCTCCGCCTGTAATGCGAAAATTCTTCGTGCTGTCGGTTTTTGTGCTGTCTTGGGCAAAGCCTTGCTGACACATTATCGAGAGCATTAGCAGGCAAATCCATATTTTTGTACTTCCTTTCATGGGCAAAATTGCACGCTATGTTTTCTTATATACGGATGTTTGGGATTGCGTTGTGGACGGTGCTTTGCATCACCTTCGCACTCCTCGTGTTGTTGGTCACCTTTAACCGAGGAATTCTGCTCTACCTCGCCCATGCCTTGTGGAGTCCGGGCATCGTCTGGATGATGGGCGTGAAGCTGGAGGTAGAAGGCCTGGAGAATTTGGAGAAGGACAAGCCCTATGTGTTTGTGTCGAACCACCAATCCTTCGCGGATATTCCCTGTATCATGCGTGGAATACCCCGAAAGTTACACTTTGTAGCCAAGAATGAATTGAAGAAACTGCCATTCGTAGGCTGGTTTATCTGGGCCTCAGGCATGATTTTCATCGACCGAAGCAATCGCGCCAAGTCCATGGAAAGCTTGCAAAAGGCTGGTAAACTGGTAGCTGGCGGTAAGGATGTGCTGACCTTTCCAGAAGGCACGCGCCACGAGGAGGGAAAAATGGGACAGTTCAAGCGTGGCGCATTTTTGTTGGCCCAAGCCTCTCAGGTGGAAATCGTGCCCATCAGGATTCGTGGGGCCTCAACGGTGTGGCCAGCAAATACGCTGAATATCCGTGGTGGAAAAATCACCTTGACCATTGGAAAACCTCAGCCAATGACTGCTCCTGAGGGCGATGTAGCGCCTTTCGCGAATGAGATGCGGGAGAAGGTGTTGGAGCTATGATACCTCCCTTGAATATGAATAAAACGAGCTTGATAAACTTTGTTAAGAAGGAGTTGTTGTGGTTTTCTCCTTCTTTTGTCATTAACCTTTTCTTATTAATACTCTTTCATGAAGACATGGTGCTCTTCAATAAAGACCTGTCCAGAGATTGGGATTTGACAGCGTATTTAATAGTGATGTGGATTGGGGTTTTTTGTCTGAATTTGATGGTTAGAATTGTTTGGGTTCTAATCAATAAAATTCGACAAAGAATATTTTTGGAGCCCAAATAAGGCTGGGAAAACTGTTAGATTTTGAATTCGTTTTATCCCTTTTTCAAAGAACTATTTAGAAACAATAGGCTGTCATTCTGACGAAGGAAGAATCTGAAAAACCGAATAGCAATTTTAAGTCAGTTCCTTCGCTAACGCTCAGGATGACAGTGCGGATTTCAGACCTGTTAGTCTCCAAAACACCAATTCAATTTACCAACGTGAGGATTTCCAAGATTTTGATTGCTTTTCTATTGTTCCTTGTATTGTCTTGCCAGTTTCAAAATGAAAATCAGGACAAGGTAAAAGAACTGCAAGGAGGTTTTGAGGTGCAGAGATTTTCCAGCGTGGAAAATGATACCTTAAAATCAGCTAATCCGGATTCTCTCGAAACTCATCTTAAGGAAGAGGAAAAAGAGGATACGATTCTCAAACCTGTGTTTGGCTACCGTTTCATGATTGTAGGTGATTTTAACGGGGACGGAAAAAAGGAGCAGTTGGTGGAACGCTTTTTTGATAAGGAGGCTAAACAGGAAACCAATAAGTTCTTCGAAGGAATTACCTACGATAGCCTGTTGTCATTGAACGCTAAAAAGAAGCTTCAGTGCTTTGTCGTATCTGACGATGAAAAGCTTGACACCTTGAAAATTGCTTCACCTTTTCATCTGGGTTTGTCTTACCTGAAAAATGAAGGGGATTTGAATGGCGATGGCACCGACGAGCTTTCCTATGTGGTCAATCATGCGGATTGGTCAAATCTAAATACATGGCATTTGGCGACCTATAGAAATAACCGTTGGGTAGAATTGTATGCTTTTGGGATATGGGATTGGGAACTTCCCGAATTGCCTCATGATCAAAATGATTCCACAAACCACAGGCTTGAGGGAGAGCT
Source organism: Bacteroidia bacterium (assembly GCA_030431525.1). Classification (GTDB taxonomy): domain Bacteria; phylum Bacteroidota; class Bacteroidia; order Cytophagales; family JAAEPT01; genus JAUIJC01. The sequence goes on from JAUIJC010000050.1 coordinate 4,246, forward strand.
AAAAAGCTTTCAAGGACTGGTGACTCCCATTAAAAAAGGGGTAATTCAAATTGCGTTTAGGAATGATGAAGCGGAACTGGATACAATGATTGTTGATTTGGGGAAGTAATTTTTCCTAGCATCTTTCAGAAACAAAGGGCTGTCATTCTGACGAAGGAAGAATCTGAAAAAGTGAATAGCAATTATAAGTCAGCTCCTTCGCTAACGCTTAGGATGACAGTGCATATAAACAAAAAAGTACGATTAGGTTGTCCCCCCTTTATTTTTCACCCTTTTCCGAAGAAAGTTTTATACGAACAATTTTTCCGCCTTTGGAAACGACCAAAGGAGAGTTCTTCTGTTTTTTGAATTCAACCAATCGCTGATAGGTTAGGCCAAGCCCTGTGCGCACCTTGTTTTCAAGGTCTGTTAGTTTACTTTCCATGATAGTTTTGGTTTAGTGTGTTCCAAGTCGTTTTATCCTTTATATCAATACCCTCGTGGTTACCTTGGGCAATGATTTTTGAGGGTTCGTCCGAGTTGTCGATCAATAACCATTGATCTACGAGTTGAATGTATCTGTTAAAAAGGTTGGTTAGCCCGTTATCATAACGTCTTTTTATAACCTCAGTGGGTATATTGTGACCACCCTCGGCAACTCTTGTCTTTACCCTCTCAATAGCCAGCTCCTTAGATTCCAACATAAAAAACATGAGGGTGACTTCATAATCCTTTTGTTTTGCCTGTCGAATAAGCGAGGCATAGCTTTTTGTGGCCAAGGTAGTTTCGAAAGCAAATGACTCGTTTTTGTCCAATAGCTCCCTGATGCGGTTAATCATTAGCCTTCCTGCTTGTAGGCCAACACTTTCTGGCTTGAAGGGAGACAGCCCCTTGGCAATCTCATCAGCGTTCACAAATTCAAAGCACTCAAAGATGTCAGGTAGGAAGGTGTAGGAGGCGGTTGTTTTTCCTGCTCCATTGGGACCTGCAATGATATAAAGGTGCTTTTTCATTTTAATCAAAAATAGTTTTCTTCGACATGAAAACGAAATAGGATGAATACCACTTCATTACGTTCTGTTGGCTAAGTTGTTATTCGTGGTTTCGGTCTCCACGATGACTAATTCCAATGTTTGTCCTTTGCGGGGCATGAATTGTCCACTACTTTTCCGATGTTTTAAAAGTAAGGACCAAAGAAGTCGTATCATGAAAGCTTTGCTGATTAGCTTGCTGTGTGCTTTGTTCTTTTCCTGTTCGGCGCAGACACAGGACAAGGCGGACACAAGCGCAACCATAGAAATTGATTCAACGATGAAACAAGCAACCTTTGGAGCAGGATGTTTTTGGTGTGTAGAGGCCATCTTCCAAGAATTGGAAGGGGTGCAGTCCGTGCAGTCGGGATATTCAGGTGGTAAGGTGGATAACCCAACCTACCGCGAAGTCTGTTCAGGACTGACAGGCCACGCCGAGGTGGTGCAAATCACTTATGACCCAGCCAAAATTTCCTTCGAGGAATTGCTGGAGGTGTTCTGGCAAACCCATGACCCAACCACGCTCAACCAACAAGGTGCCGACAAGGGTACTCAGTACCGTTCAGTTGTCTTTTATCACGACGAGGAACAGCGAGAGCTGGCCGAGTATTACAAGAAGAAACTGAATGACGAGAAGGCTTTCCAAAATCCAGTGGTGACAGAAATTTCCGCCTTTGAGAAGTTCTATCCCGCAGAGGATTATCACCAAGAGTACTTCAACAACAACCAAAACCAGCCTTATTGCCAGATTGTCATTCAGCCAAAGCTGGATAAATTCAGGAAGGTGTTTAAGGAGAAGTTGAAGGATTGATGAAGTATTATGTACAATGTATCGTGTATTATGATTAGTGGTGCACGGATCATTGTACATAATACCTGATACATAATACATCACAGACACATGACCATCAAAGAAGCCCAAGATAAAATTGACCATTGGATTAATACCGTTGGTGTCCGCTATTTCAGCGAGTTGACGAACATGACGATTCTCACCGAGGAAGTTGGGGAGTTGGCCCGTCTGATGGCCAGAAAATACGGGGATCAGTCCTTTAAAAAATCCGATGAGGGTAAGGAGTTGGCCGACGAGATGGCGGATGTGCTCTGGGTGTTGATTTGTTTAGCCAACCAAACGGGCGTGGATCTTACCGATGCATTGGAGAAGAACTTCGAGAAGAAGAATATCCGCGATGCCGAAAGGCATAAGAATAATCCGAAGCTGGGCTGAAAGGGACGTTAGAGGTTAGATATTAGATTTTAGCTTTGATAATGTTGAGGAAGCTAATGTCTAACCTGTAATGTTTAAAGTCTCTCTCCTCAAATCAACAAATTACATCCCCGAATATCCGAATGGTCAATGCGACCGAGGACTTCAAATTCACTTTCGTTGACGTAACGCCCTAAATCTTGGGTGGCGATAAAGGCGCAGGAATCCACATTAGCCAAGTCGATAATGTTGATGGCGCCAGCACGCTGGGAGTTATCCACACGAAGGGGATCGTACACATCGCGTAGCATGATTTTCATCCAAGGAGGTGTCTGGAATAGGCCGTTCCCTTTTGAATAGGCTTGGCTCAAAAGCTCGGTCATGCCGTATTCCGAATGGATAGCAGGAATTTGGAGGGCTTTCTTCAGGATTTCATGGAGTTCGTCACGAACCAGTTCTTTGCGCCGACCTTTCATGCCTCCCGTTTCCATGACGATGGTGTTTTCCAAGGCCTGAGGATGTGCCTCAGCAAAATCGAGTAGGGCGAAACTCACGCCCAAGAGCACAACTTTCTTGGGAGAAGTCGCCAACTCACCGAGTTTATCGGCCAATTCGTCGTGGTTATAAAGATAGAAGCCGGAGTTTGGGTCGTTTGATTCCTTAATGAAGTGCTCAGCCATTAGGATAAGGGACGAACCTTCACGCTCAAGGTAGGAGGGAAGCAGGCACAGAAAAACATACTGGTCCAGCTTTCCGTAAAAGTGTTCAAAGATGCGAACGGTATTTGCAAGGTAGAAGGAAGCATCCGACACAAAATGTCTGCTGGTGGCTGTTCCCGTGGTACCGCTACTGGTAAAAATGACTTCTTCCTGAAACTCACCAGAACGAATTTGGTGGCCTTTGAAGAACTCAACGGGCATAAAAGGGATTTCTTCAATAGTGGTTACCTGATTCGGGGAGGTTCCCAAATGTTGGATAAACTCTCGGTAAACAGGATTATTCTCGGCCTGAAAGCGGAACAGTTCCAAGGCTTTCTCAGAAAAGTCAGCAACTGTGGTATTGAAAAGTCTTTCCTTAAATTGTGCCTTGAAGTCCATTATCCCGTATGATATATAAGTCTGATAACTGGTAAGCTTGTATTAAGTACAGTGTATCATGTACAATGAATTTTGCCATCGAGCAACCATTGTACATAATACACGATACATTGTACACAGTTTATGTGCTGAACGCTTGCAAAAATAGTGTATTGGGTTACTTTTTAGCTTTATAAAGCATTCCTTATTATGCGAAACACCATCTTATCGTTATTGATTGTTGTGGTTGGGGTGATAGGTTTTTCCTCCTGTGATAAAGGGCCGGACTATCCTACAGTGCCACAAATCGAGTTTCGTGACATCGGCTTGATTCCGAATCCTTCCAAAGGAATCGACACCTTGTTCATTGATATTGGATTTGAGGACAAGGAAGGTGATTTGGGTTTGGATGAGAGTGATGTTGGAAAGGATCCCTTTGTTGATGAGTTCAGCACCAATTTCAGAGCTTCCCTTTTTCGAAAAGAGAATGGCGAATTTGTAGAGATTGATGACTTGGGGGTTTCCTTGGGAGGTAGGTTTTCTCCTTTGGTACCAAAAGATAAATTAGGGCCCATTGACGGTGTAATTACTCATTTAGTCGTAATTCCTCGTTCAAATAATCCTGTTTTAAGCCAAGGCGATACCTTAAGATTGGAGGTCTCCATTTTGGATCGAGCATTAAATGTCAGCAACACTGTAACCACAGGAGAGGTGGTTTACATTTGGGATTAAGTCCTTATCAGTAGTTGTAAAAGCAAAACACCCATCAGAGCTAATCTGATGGGTGTTTTGCTTTTGGGTACCTGCCAACAGCCAGAGGCTTTGGCAGTGTGAGTATTTTCGAAGAGCCGTTTTTTCATACCACACTGCCAAAGCTTACAGCTGTTGGCTGGTGATATGAAAAAACGGCTCTTGGTAATTCAAGTAAGTTATTTGCCTTGCTGGTTTTTCTTACGCTGTTTCTTCTTTTTTCGGCGCCAATACATAAGGGAGATCACGCTCAGCCCGCCGATGATGTAAACCGAAATCTCTCCATAACTCCTTAGTTTTTGGTCAAATGCTCGTTGTTCCAAATAGGCAATCACTTCAGGATTGGTTGGGTCGTTGACCAACAGGTTGGTGTTCACATCGAAGGAGATTTTGACCTTATTTTTACGGTCCATTTTCTCCACCGTTGGCGATTTGTAATCCACCACATAAAAAGCCTGAAGTTGCTCACTGATGTCCTTGTAGATGTTGACCAAGGAAGATGACTTGGTGGTATGGTAAAAATGGCCGTTTGTTGCCTCAGCCATGTGGCGGAGCGTATCCTTGTCCACAGTTCCAAGGCCAATGACGTAAAGCGGAATTTCCTCTTTGTTGGAGTAATCCACTACATTCTGCCAGTTGGCGCTTGAAGCGTTCTCGCGTCCGTCGGTCATGGCAATCAGGGCACGAATACTTCTTTTGTTTTTGAGCTGTTTCATGCCCGCCATCATGGCGTCATAGAAGGCTGTGCTTCCATCCAATTCAATGTTGCGAATGCTTTTGTTGAGATGAGCTGTATCCTTGGTGAGTGGGATTTTTAGATCTACTATCGAACCAAATCCAACAACACTCATTTTATCCTTTTTGGTGTCGAAAGAGTTGACAAAAGTGGTAGCAGATCTGCGGGCGTATTCCAATGGGATAATGGTGTCGCGCTGTCCACGGATCACTCGCCACACATCAAAATAGCTGTAAAGGTCGAACCCCATCGAGCCGGAGTGGTCGATGACGATACCTACGTTTATAGGTGTATTTTTGGAGATAGGTTCCAAGGAAGTAATCTCACATGGCTTGCCTTTTTCCTCAACGATAAGGTGCTCTTTCTCCAAGTCCCAAACGGGCTTGCCATCCAAATCCTCGGCGCGGAAGACCAATGAAACTTCAGGCAGTTTTGATGGGAATACCCGCATGATGTCCAAATTGACGACACGGGTGGAAGAGAGTTCTCCCTTGGCCCTTTGGGCTTGGGCCGAAATTCCTGAAATGAGCGCAAAAAGCGTGAACAAAATTTTTCTCATAATCACGAAAATAGAAAAAGGCATGGAAAAGCGAGTGTTCCGATTTCCATGCCTTTAAATTTTTATGGGTTTGGCTTAGCCCCTATGTACCAGTCCTTTTGGATAAAGGACTTTGAAGTCGGCTGGTTGCGCTTCGTGCATGATGTCGTACACCGCATCGAAGATATCCTCTGGGTTAGGTTTAGAGAAATAATCCCCGTCAGTGGCATAGGCCGGACGGTGAGCCCAAGAGGAAATCGTTTTCGGCTGGGAATCCAAGTAGCGGTATCCACCTTGCTTTTCAAGAACCTCTTGCATCATGTAAGCGGTGGTACCTCCGGGGACGTCCTCATCAGCGAATAGGATGCGGTTTGTCTTCTTGAGTGACTCCAAAATCATTTTGTTCACATCGAATGGAAGGAGGGTTTGGACGTCAATCACCTCGGCTGAAATGCCAACCTCTTCCAGTTGTTTGGCACCGTCAAGGCAAATTCTGCACATGGAGCCATAAGTCACAATAGTGACATCAGTTCCTTCCCTGAGCACTTCAGGGACACCCAAAGGAAGGGTGAACTCGCTCATGTTATCCGGCACAGTCTCCTTGAGGCGATAGCCGTTCAAGCATTCTACCACCAAGGCAGGGTCGCTTCCTTTCAAAAGCGTGTTGTAGAAACCTGAGGCCTGCACCATGTTGCGTGGTACACAGAAGTAGATACCTCGCACAGCGTGAAGAATGGTGCCCATTGGGGAACCTGAGTGCCAAACGCCTTCAAGGCGGTGGCCACGAGTACGGACAATGACTGGGGCTTTTTGTGTGCCGTGAGAACGGTATTGCAAAGTGGCCATGTCATCGGACATGATTTGCAAGGCGTAGAGCAGGTAATCCACATATTGGATTTCCACCACTGGACGAAGACCACGCATGGCCAAACCAATGGCTTGACCCACCATGGTGCACTCGCGGATGCCAGTGTCCGTGACCCTGAGCTCTCCGAATTTCTCTTGAAGTCCAGCGAAACCTTGGTTTACGTCACCAATCTTTCCAACATCTTCGCCGAAGGCCAAAATGCGTGGGTCGCGACGGAAGGCCTCTTCAAAGCATCGTTGAATGATTTCAAAGCCGTTGACTTTCGGGCTTTTCTCGCTGTATTGCGCTGGAACATGCTTGACTTTCAAGGCAGAGTCATGTGCATGGCCATAGAGGGAGGAACTGTAACGGATGTGGTTGTGGTGCCTCATCTTGGTGTTCCAGTCCTGAAGTTCTTCTTTTACAGGAAGGTCCTCGTTGCGGAGATAGCGAAGGGTGCGTTTGATGGCACGGACGCCATCTCGTCGGATTGGATAAGGTTGTTTCTTAATCTCATCCCTAAACTCCGCGATTTTTTTCTTGGCGTGCTCATCCTTGGTTTGCTCCCAAGCCTTTTTCAGTAGGCGGTCAGCTTCCCAATTGTCTTCCTTAATTTCTTGGGTGAAAGCCTTCCAAGCCGAGTTTCGTGCCTCTTTGACAGACTTTGAAGCCTTCTTTTCTATTGTTTCCAACTCCTCCGCCGTGGCAACTCCATTGTCAAGAATCCACTCTCGGAACTTTTTGTTGCAATCATAGTCCTCTTCCCATTGCAAACGCTCCTCACTTTTGTAACGGGTATGTGAACCAGATGTGGAGTGTCCACCAACTTGGGCCAGCTCAATGACATGAACCAATACAGGAACATGTTCCTCGCGACTGATTTTCTCGGCTTTGGCGTATGCTTCAAGTAGAGCAGGATAGTCCCAACCTTTTACCCGAATGATTTCATAACCATTGCCATTTTCATCACGCTGGAAACCAGCCAAGACGGCTGAGATATCGCCTTTGGTGGTTTGTAATTCCGCAGGTACGGAAATGCCGTACTCATCATCCCAGACTGAAATAATCATTGGGATTTGGAGTACGCCACCAGCGTTCACCGTTTCGAAGAACAAGCCTTCGGAAGTGGAGGCGTTGCCGATAGTTCCCCAAGCAATCTCGTTTCCATTAATCGAAAACGTGCTCATGTCAGCCAATTCAGGGTTTTCCCTATACATTTTGGATGCATAGGCCAAACCGACCAAACGGGGCATTTGTGATGCTGTTGGAGAAATGTCTGTGGAAGAGTTCTTTTGGAGGGTCAGTTCCTTCCAACTGCCGTCTTCATTGAGCGACTGCGTGCCGAAGTGTCCGTTCATCAGGCGTCCGCCCGAAACAGGTTCAGCCTTCAAGTCCGCATGGGCATAGAGCTGGGCAAACTGCTGTTGAGCGGTAAGCGCGCCCATGGCCATCATCATGGTCTGGTCACGATAATATCCAGAACGGAAATCCCCATTCTTGAAAAAGTGGGCCAAGGCAATCTGAGGGACTTCTTTTCCGCCCCCAAAAATGCCGAATTTGGCCTTGCCCATGAATACTTCCTTATAGCCCAACTCACTAACCTCACGGCTTTCAACGGCGATGCGGTAGTCGTTGAGAATCTCTTCTTTGCTCAGTGGAATAGGTGTATATGTATCCAAAGCTTTTGCCTTTATAGCCTAAGAAATCTGTGGAGTAAAATGTCCTCCGAGTAAAAATTATCTGAAATCCCCGTAATTTAGGGCTTCATGACAAGGTACGACAATATCACGTATAAAGCCTTGTCCGCCACTCTCAATTCAAAGGGAGTTTCTGAGTTGCAAAAATAAAAATCTGATGAAAATGTTACGAAAAGCCTTTCTCTTGTTAGCAATCTTTTTTGGGCTAAGCGTGAGCTTGATGGCGCAGGGGGTGTTTCAGTTTGAGGTGGAAAGTCATGATTTCGGCTTGGTGACCGAGGGCGAGAAGCCAACTTTTGAGTTTCGATTTACCAATGTGGGGAACGCCCCAATCATTCTGGAAAATGTGCGTCCTTCATGTGGATGTACCACACCGATTTGGCCAAAGGAGCCTGTTTTGCCACAGGAAACTGGGGTGATTAAGGTGGTTTATAACAGCAAGGGACGGATTGGACAGTTCAATAAATCTGTCTCGATTACCTCCAATGCTTCGCAAGCTACCAAAAAGCTTTACATCAAAGGTGTGGTAGAGCGCGTGGAAAATGTGCCAGCTCCAACAGCCGAGCAGAAGAAGAACTCGCCGACCATTGTTTTGGACAAGACTTCAAAATATGTGGGCAAAACAGAGCAACGCCAAAAAGTGGTGCAGACTTTTACGGTGACGAATACTGGCAAGCAACCTTTGAAAATCAATAAGCTGGTGGCTGGATGTCATTGTGTGAGTTTCACCATAGACAAGGAGAGCATCGCTTCAGGGGAATCAGCGGTTATGACCGTGATTTATACGCCTAATCAATTGGGTGAGGTGACCGATGTGGTAACGGTTATGTCTAACGATGTGAATAACCCGAAAGTCCAGTTGACCTTGAGCGCAACCGTAGTGGAATCCTTGATGCCGACTTCCCCAATGATGCAGGGAGGAGGGTTTTAAGCGAATTTCAAGCATTAAAAAAGGAGCTGTTCCAGTGTGGAATAGCTCCTTTTCTTTTTTGCGGGAAGTCCAGTGGTAAGTAATGTGTCCTCATAGCTGGTTGATGGATTTCTTACTCATCTCTTAGACTTCCCATTAAGCGGCCAAAAGTTTTTTGTCCATGGTGGCCTTCGGGACAACGCGTTGTCTGATGGCACCGTGGTTCAGGAAGTAGTATCCACTTTTGGTGATGCGAAGTGTCGTCATGGCAAAAGGGTCAACGCGGTGAATTTCCACCAAGTTGAGGTCGATGGCCTGTTCCACCAACATCTTTAGTTCATGGTCTTGTTTCTCGTTCAATGCTCCAAAACCTTCGATTTGGTTGAGGGAGTAAACTCTGTTGAAAGCGGTTTCATTTCCTTTCAAAACGCTAATGAGGCGCTTGGTGTCAAGCACAAAAGGAGTTGTTTTCAAGCAATTGAGAACAGTTTGAATCTCGTGTTTTTGGATGTTTGTAAGCATAGCAAAAAAGCTGTTTTAAGTTAATTCCAAAGAACTCTACGGCAGGCCGTCAACTTGGCCAATGGGCTTGTAAAACTGGGGCTTGCCGATAAAAGCGGTAGAAAAGTCTAACGTAGTTTACCGCCTTTTGGTTCCAAAAAATAGTGCACAACCTAGTGGTTACGCAACTTATTTACCAAAATATCACTAAATGATAGTAATGGCAAGTGTTTCGTTGTCAAAATGTTAAGGAAATGTTTCTCCGCCTTTGGGGTTTTTATTGATTGGATTGGACTTTTCCTTCCTCTCTTTGACCATGTCAACGTTTTCAAAAAGAATTATTAGAGGCTATTTTAGGTTTCTGTTTCATCTTTTATCCAATGGTTTATGAAGATTTTGTCATGTGTTGTCTCCTTTTTCCTTTGTTCAGTAGTTTTTGCCCAAGAATGGGCTCCCAAAGGGACGGAATGGTACTATGATTCATTCGAGGCAATGTCACCCAATATTTTTTATGCCACCATTGTTAGTGATTCTGTGGTGTCGGTGAAGGGCAAGGAATGTAAACGGTTGGATGTCAACTGCGGGATAAATACCCACTTTTGCGGACAAATTGATACATATGAGTCAAATGATACTGTTTTTTTCTTGAACCCTGATATCGACACATTTCAGGTTCTATATAATTTCAATGCCTCTAAGGGCGATACTTGGGTCATAAGTGCCAAGGACAGTCAGGGTATTCTTGACACTATTGTGGTAGAGGTGGATTCAGTGGGTGAAAGGGTTATCAATGGCAAAACACTAAAAGTCCTCTATGTTACCTATAACCAGTATTTTAATACGGTATATGGCGTTCAGAACTATCAGCATTCCTCCGAGATTGTTGAGCAGATTGGCGATCTTCATTATTTATTCAACATAGAGAGCAAAATAGGGATGGTTGTGGATGCAGGGTACAGGAACTACAATCTACGGTGTTATATCGATTCTGATCTTGGACATTTTAATACTGGAATTCGAAGCGAATGTACTGATGCCATTACTTCAGTAGAATCAGAAACTGCATATTCTTCTGTGGCTGTTTTCCCAAATCCAGCAGAAGATGTTTTAACTATTGAAAATGTTGAGGAGGAAACCGTGCAATACGCTTTGATGAATGTTCGCGGTAATGTTGTTTTGAGTGGAGAGGGTAGAGTTTTGGATGTGAGCGCTTTACCAAAAGGTGTTTATTACCTGAGGTTTTTGGAACATGGTACCAATAGCAAAGTGCTGAAAGTCATCAAGAATTAATCGGTAGGATTAAGAGGTAATTGGAGATAAACGCCTTCCTCATCCACGGTGATGGGGAAGGTTTTTGCGTTTGGGCATTTCCCTCCAAGCTGTTCCCCAGTCTTTAAATTGAAAAGGTAGTGGTGCCATGGGCATTCCACCAATCCGTTGCGGATTTCCCCTTGGCTAAGTGATGCGCCATCGTGGGTGCAGGTGTCATCAATGGCGAATAATTCCGTTCCGATTCTTCCAAGGCAATAAGCTTTTCCATCGATGCGAAGGGTGTGGATGGAATTGTCTTCGATGGTTTGAAGGGCTTTATCCTTGGATTCGAAAAGTTTGATTTTTTCCATGTAATGAGGCTTGGTCAAAAAGAAAAAAGGGCACTGTTGTGCCCCAAAGGTAGTTAAGAAGTTGATATATGCTTTTTATGGCTCTTCGGGGTTCTCTTCTTTTTCCAATCTATCCTGTTCTTCCTTGTATTCGCCCAAAGATTTATAAAAACTGAAACACATGACAATGATGATGATGGAAAAGGGGAGGCCTGTCAAGATTGAAGCAGTCTGAAGGGCGGTAAGGCCACCACCAACCAGTAAGACAGCGGCAATAAGTCCTTCCATGGAGGCCCAAAAGATTTTTTGTCCCTTGGGGGCATCATGTCGTCCACCTGAGGTTAGCGTGTCCACCACAAAGGATCCAGAATCTGAAGAGGTCACAAAGAAACTTGCCACCAGAATGACCGTGACCATAGAGGCGTAAGTCGTCAAAGGGTATTGTTCCAGCAGGTAATAAATGGCTGTTGCCACGTTTCTATCCACCGCTTCGGTAATGGCTGTATTGCCTGTCAGTTCTTGATAAAGGGCGCTTCCTCCAAAAACGGAAAGCCAAAGAAAAGTGAGCAATGTTGGGACAAGCAAAACACCCAATACAAATTCTCTAATCGTTCTTCCCTTGGAAATGCGAGCGATAAAGATGCCTACAAATGGCGACCACGAAATCCACCAAGCCCAATAGAATACCGTCCATTTGTTCTGCCAGTTGACCTCTTTGCCGACCCCTTTGTAGGAGTTCGTCCAGAAACTCAGTTCAAAGAATTCGTAGATGTAGTGGCCTATGTTCTGGATAAAGGATTTGAGCAGGAAAAGTGTGGGGCCCACCAGCAAGACGAAAACCAAAAGGAACAAGGCCAAGCGAACATTCCATTCACTCAGAAATCGTATTCCTTTATCGAGTCCTAAGACCAATGAAAGGGTGGCAAAACAGGTAATGATAGCAATAAGGACAATTTGGATGGTAGTGCTGCTCGGGATGTCAAATAGGTATTCTAATCCAGCGTTCACTTGTTGCACCCCCAGTCCAAGGGAAGTGGCCAGTCCAAACAGGGTGGCGATCACAGAGATGATGTCAATGATGTCGCCCATCCATCCATGGATTTTGTTTCCCAGTAAGGGATGAAAAATGGAGCGAATGGTTAGTGGAAGTTTCTTGTTGAAGGTGAAGAACGCCAATGCCATTCCCATGACGGCATAAAGACCCCAAGCGTGCATGCCCCAGTGGAGAAAAGTGACACCCATCGCTTCTTGTGCGGCTTTTACTTTGTTTTCGGGATTGGAAACAAAAGGGCTTCCCTGCATGTGAAAAATCGGTTCGGCCACACTCCAAAACAGCAGGCCAATTCCCATTCCTGCACTGAATAGCATAGAGAACCAGCCTAATCGGGTGAATTCTGGTTTGGCGTTTTTTCCTCCGATTCGGATGCCACTGTATTTCCCAAAACTCAGGAAAATGGCAAAGATCAGCATGCTGTTTACCAAGAGGATAAAGAACCATCCCACGTGGTTTGCCACGAAATTCTGAGTGTCGGCAAACCATTTTTCCATCGGTTTTCCCACAATCAATGTTGTCGCCACCAAGGTAAAAACAACTAAGAATGAGGTGATAAAGACAGGGCCGTTTGCCTTGATGCCCAAAAACGTCCTTTGGTCACTGCGTTTAATTTCACTCATAATTTTATATCAGAAATAATATCCAAGGTTCACGTTGAAGCGCATTTCCCAACCTTGGTTGGGCGTGCCTGCAGCGAGGGAATTGGTATAGTCAGGTCCAAGGAAGGGCTGGTTGTCCCCTGCGGCAAAATCGATATAGGTGTACACTTGACCTGCCGTAACGAGCATTCCCGTTACGTTCATAAAGGATTCCTCAAAACCGCTCACGGCTTTGTCCATCACCCCAAAGTCGTTGTAGATCTCAATGTTTGAAATGGGGCCCCAATCCACAGGAATATCGTAGGACATGCCAAGGGTATAGACAAAAGCTTCAGAGGCTATTAAGTATGGTGCTCCATAGGCAGTCATGGCGATTACCTCATCAGATTGTCCCGAAGGATGGTTTGGGTTGTATTTATAGTTGGCTATTTGGGCTTCAAACTTGAATTGGCTCCATTCCACTTGGTAGTGGACGGCAAGGGCATAGTGGTTTCCATATTCTTCCGTGTCGAGGTTATAGAGCCCTCCATATTGTGCTGAAATCCCGAGCTTGTGGGTAATGGTGGTGTCCCCGAAAATGCGATTGATTTTTCCGTTGATTTGGTTCACCTCCTTGTTTCTGTATTCTAATACATCATCAGCGTCTACGTCAATGGAGGCGACATCGTAGGAATATCGGCTGTCGGACACATCTGAAAAACTACCAAACCGTAGTTCTTCGGCATTTTTAAAGAAGGCCAAGTTGTATTCCCACTTTGAATCTTCATGGGAGAATTTTATCCCCATGTCGTGATCATCCTCTAATCCCACATAGTAATCCAAGCTGAAAAACCAGTTGTTGGAGTTGTATTGTGTGATGCCAAAAGGGACTTGGGTCAGCCCGATTTGAATATTCTCTTTTTCGTTGAAATCGTATTGAATCCATCCCTGTTTAAGCATTCCACCACCAAAGGCTTGGGAATACAGTCGGTACTCGGCATCCAGTTTTACCCCTTTGTATTTTGCCTTAGCGTTTATCCTGAAAATGTCGAAGCCAAAATCCCCATAGCGGTCTTTTTGCCCCTCTTTCCAAGTGGAGAGGTTGTAGTTGAATCGCAGGGCACCTCCAATGGTTACTTCAGGCTTTTCCTCCTTCGTTTCCTTTTCCTGAGAAAAGCCTCTCAGGGAGAAGCTAAGGAGAAGGAATAAAATCGCTGCTTTGAAGCCGTGCATTGAAAATTATTAAGGACACTTACGTTTTTGAGTATGGTTCTTCTGGTTTATTGTTTCTAACGGAGAAATGCTTTCCTCGGATGAAAAGCAGGAAATCCTGAAAAATGTTTGACCAAAAAAAAGAGGCTGTCCCGTTATACGAGACAGCCTCTTAGTCAAACTATTGTGAGTGAGAAATCAGTCGATTCGCTCGATGTCTGCTCCCAAAGCGTTCAATCGCTTGTCGATGTGTTGATAACCACGCTCGATTTGCTCTACGTTGTGAATTGTGCTTGTGCCTTCCGCTGACAATGCAGCGATCAATAAGGATACACCTGCACGGATATCTGGAGAGGTCATGGTGATGCCTCGCAATGGGTATTCGTGGTTCAAACCAACGATGTGCGCGCGGTGTGGGTCGCAAAGAATAATCTGGGCGCCCATGTCGATAAGCTTGTCCACGAAGAATAGACGGCTTTCGAACATTTTTTGGTGGATGAGCACAGAGCCTTTTGCCTGGGTAGCTACTACCAACACGATGCTTAAGAGGTCAGGGGTGAAGCCTGGCCAAGGCGCGTCAGCAATGGTGAGGACGGATCCATCGATGAGCTTGTCGATTTCATAATGCCACTGGGCAGGGATGAAGATATCGTCGCCACGGATTTCCAATCGGATGCCCAAACGTTGGAATACGCGAGGAATTTGTCCCAGCATATCCACACGGCAGTTTTTGATGGTCAACTCAGAGCCAGTCATGGCGGCTAAGCCGATAAAGCTGCCGATCTCAATCATGTCTGGAAGAATGCGATGCTCGCATCCCTTCAGGCTATCCACACCTTCAATGGTGAGCATGTTTGATCCCACTCCAGAAATCTTGGCGCCCATGCTGTTGAGCATGCTGCTGAGTTGCTGGAGGTAAGGTTCACATGCCGCATTGTAAATGGTTGTTGTGCCTTTGGCCAAAACGGCAGCCATCAAGATATTGGCTGTTCCAGTCACTGAGGCTTCATCCAAAAGCATGTAGGTGCCTTGGAGGTCCGAAGCGTCAATCTCGAAGAACTCGTCTTGGGCGTCGTAGTTGAAGCGAGCGCCAAGGCGTTGTAGGCCAATGAAGTGGGTGTCCATTGGACGGCGACCGATTTTATCACCACCTGGCTTTGGGAGTTTTCCTCTGCCGAATCGAGCCAATAATGGACCCAAAACCATTACGGAGCCACGAATAGAGGCTGCCTTTTCATGGTATTCTGGGGACTCGATTTGTTTGATGTCCACATCCTTCGGGTCGAAGTGAATGCTGGAGTTGCCCAACCGTTCCACTTTTACGCCCA
This sequence comes from Bacteroidia bacterium, assembly GCA_030431525.1. GTDB lineage: Bacteria > Bacteroidota > Bacteroidia > Cytophagales > JAAEPT01 > JAUIJC01. The sequence continues at coordinate 19,291 of JAUIJC010000050.1, forward strand.
AAACCTCGAGGAGTTCGATGAGTTTGTTGACGTCACGGATGTCAGGAACGTTATGGAGAGTGACTGGCTCGGCGGTCATCAATACGGCGCAAACCACCTGAAGCGCCTCGTTTTTGGCTCCTTGGGGAGTGATTTCGCCATTAAGTTTTTTGCCGCCAGTAATTTTAAAGGAAGCCATAAATAATGGGGTTAAAAGTTAAGTGGGTATTAGGAGGAACGGATATTCAGGAGTTATTCGTGTAGAAAAAGAAAAATCTTAAAGTCTTTTCCCACAAGGGGAACTCCTTGGTTTCAACGCAAAACACGGAACAGGAGAGGGGATTCCGAAGTATCCATCCGACTTGTTCCGTGCTTATCTCTATGATGTTGCCAACAGGAAGAAAGCGCTTATCTCACGTTTTTGCGAACTGACATCCGCTTGTTGCGGCGTCCACCGTTGGAGCGGTCTCGGCCACCACGGTCTTGGTTGTTCGAATAGTTTGGTTTTGAGCTTTCGAACAAGCGGCCAGCTTTGACCTTGTCAAGTTCGATGGTAAGCTCACCTTTGGAAAGGCGCTTGATTTCCGACAAGATAGTCTCGTCCTCTACGTTGGTTTTGTTCCAAACAGAGTAGAAACGCTTCATCACCTTACCGATGTAAATCACGAATTTCTCGCGTTCTTCAGCATCTTCAAGTTGCTTGCCTTGCTCGATAAGGAGCTCGATATTTTTACCGTAGTGACGGTAAGCAATCTTGTTGTTTTGGTAAGGAACCTTGTCAGGCTTGCGCTCCAATCCCTCCTTGTTTGGCGCTGGATATGGGGCGTTTTCGAATTCAACTTCAAAGCCTGCAATGACGTGGATATGGCTCCAGAGGCGCTGGTTGGCGTCTTGGGAATCCCTTTCCTCGGGTTTGATGCGCTTCATCAATTCGACCAAAGCCAAGCCCATTTGGGTACGTTTGGCCTTGTCCTCTTCCTTGATGATTTCTTGAACGACTTTCTGGACACCACGCCCATATTCCTTCAAGATGATTTTTTCCTGTCTGGTATTATATTCCTCGCTATACATAGATTCTGAGATATTCGTAGCGCAAAGTACAAAGTAGCGTAGCAAGTACCAAGTGTGGGAAGCAGTCGTCAGTTAACAGTTATCAGTGAACAGTTAACAAGAGCTGGTTTGGTACAGGCTACTTGGTTTTTCAATACGAGTGTATCTTATACTATTTGCAGCTTCGCAAAATTGAGTAAAAGCGTTTTCTCGCCGACCTTTTCGAACTTGACCTTGGCCTTGCGGCTGGCATCAGACCCACTTACTTCCAATACGTCTCCGAAGCCAAACTTGATATGTTCCACCCGCATGCCAGCGGCCAAATCGCTGGTGTCCACTGGGGTGAAATCAGGACTTGGCGTGTGTTTGTAGTTCCTCTCGGCTTGCTTTGCGGAGTTTTTGCGGATGTTGTCGATGAGGTTGCCGAAGTTGCTGGCGCCCTCGGTGGCTCCATGTGCCGTTAGGCGTTCTCCCTTGCCGTCGGCAGTTTTTCTACGGGCAAAGTTCAGGTAAGAAGGATTGATTTCGCTCAGGAATCGGCTTGGCTCATTGCGTTGCAAACGCCCCCAACGAAGACGGGTTTGAGCGTAAGAAAGCGTGAGCCTTTTTTCTGCACGAGTAAGTGCGACATAAAAGAGTCGTCGTTCCTCCTCGAGGTCTTGTCTGCGTTCCACCATCATTTGCGAAGGGAAGAGGTTTTCTTCCATGCCGACGATGTACACGTTTTTGAATTCCAACCCTTTGGAGGAGTGGACGGTCATCAGGGTGACGTAGTCCGTGTCCGAGTGGTCTTTTTTGTCGGCGTCGGTCAGCAAGGAAACTTCCTGAAGGAATGCCCCGAGTGTCTTGTCTTGGCGGTTCGGGTCTTCCACGAATTCCTTCACGCCATTCAGCAATTCCTCAAGGTTTTCTTGGCGTGTTCGACCCTCCACAGACTTATCCACACTGAGGTCTTTAATCATCGAAGATTCTCGTGCGATACGCTGAATGGTCTCAAAGGCATCTTGGGAAATGCTGCTTGTGCGGAAATGTTCCACCAAGGAAACAAAGCCAAGGACTTGGTTAGCCGCCCGAAGTGGCAAGTATTCACGCGCACTTTTCAATGTTTCCCAAAGGGAAAGGCGGTTGGTTTGGCTGTAGAGGAAGACTTTCTCCACGGTTCCCGCCCCAATGCCACGTTTTGGGTAGTTGATGATGCGTTTCAATGCCTCCTCGTCCTCACTGTTCATCGTGAAACGGCAATAGGCCAAGAGGTCCTTGATTTCTTTCCGTTGATAGAAGGAGAGTCCACCAAAAATTCGGTAGGTGATGCCCATTCGTCTTAGGGCTTCCTCCACCTGACGCGACTGGGCGTTGGTGCGATAAAGGACCGCGAAATCAAGGTTTCTGCATTGTTCCTGCTGCTTGATTTCATAAATGCTGTTGGCTACCAATCGAGCTTCCTCTTGGTCGGAACCAGCGTTCAGCACTTCAATTTTATTACCGCCTTCGTTGTCGGTGAAGGTGGTCTTTTTCAACTGCTCGGAGTTGTGTTTGATAACCGAGTTGGCCGCCTCTACAATGGTGCCCGTAGAGCGGTAGTTTTGCTCCAGTCGGAAAATCTTGATGTCCTTGTAATCCTTCTCGTAGTTGAGGATGTTCTGGATGTTGGCACCTCGGAAAGCGTAGATACTTTGGGCGTCATCGCCCACCACGGCGATGTTTTTGTGCTTGTCAGCCAGCATTTTTGTGATGGAATACTGGCTGGTGTTGGTGTCCTGAAACTCATCCACCATGATGTAGCGGAACTTGTCTTGGTATTTCTCCAAGATTTCAGGGTGGCGCTTGAACAGCACGTTGGTATTGAAGAGCAAATCATCGAAATCCATGGCGCCAGCCTTGTAGCATCGGCGCTGGAAGATTTCATAGATGCGAGACATCTCAGGGATTTGAGAGGCCTCGTCATAGAGTGTCAGTTCTTTGACTTGAGGATATTGTTTGTAGGAGATAAGCTTGTTTTTGGCCATCGAAATCCGTC
>JAUIJC010000051.1 GCA_030431525.1 Bacteroidia bacterium
ACACGAGGACGTAATTGTCATCGTAATTCTCTTGGGTGAACTTGATGATGTCCTCCTTAGTGATTTTCTCCAAGGCATCGATTTCGCTGATAAATTCTTCCCAAGGTTGACGATTGACGAAAGCCGTTACAAATGCATCCGCTCTGTTTTTATTGCTTTCATAGCTCTTCATTTGTGAGAGCTTGTAGTCGTTGATAATGGCGTCAAGCAACCAGTCGTCAAACTTTCCTTGTTTTACCGAATCGATTTGCGCCAAAAGGAGGTCACGGACTTCATCAAGGCTCTGGCCTTGTTTTGGGCTGGCAGCCAATACGTGAACCGAGTAATCTACAAGGCGCATCGGGTAGGAGTAAGCTCCAAGAACCTTCTGCTTTTGGTTAAGGTTGAGGTCGATCAATCCAGCTTCTGAGTTGGAAAGAATCATGGAAAGCAGCTCCATTTTTAAGGAAGAGCTGTCTTGCACACCAGCGAATCGGAAGGCCAGAGTTACATTTTCTGCATCAGGTCCTACCACTTCCTTGACAACAGGAGAGGTAATTGGCTGTTCAACGGGTGGGGTATAGGCAGGAACCTCACCTTTTTTGAGCTTGCCAAAGTTCTTGGAAATGACCTGAATGGTGGCCTCTGGGTCGAGGTCGCCACTCAAGCAGATGGCCATGTTGTTCGGGATATAGTTCTTTGTGAAGTACTTTTTGATCTCCGTGATGGATGGATTTTGCAAGTGCTCTACGGTACCGATGGTCGTCTGCGAACCATATTGGTGAACAGGGAACAGGCCGTTCAGCATATTCTCCCAAACCTTGCGTCGGTCGCTATCCAATCCGCGGTTTTTTTCCTCGTAAACAGCCTCGAGTTCAGTGTGAAAGAGGCGTGGAACCACTTCTCCAAAACGCTCGGCCTCAATTTCAGACCAGCGTTCGATTTCATTGGACGGAATGTTATTCACATAAACTGTTTGCTCCACAAAGGTGTAGGCATTCGTTCCAGTGGCGCCAATTCCGCTCAACAACTTGTCATACTCGTTCGCCACCGTGAAGGAGGCTGCGATGTAGGAAAGGCTGTCGATTTCGTGATAGAGAGCTTTACGCTGAACCGTGTCAGTCGTTGTACGGTAGGTCTGGTAGAGCTCCTCAATTTGGTTGAGGTAATCACTTTCCTTTTCCCAATCCGTGGTGCCAATGTTAGAGGTACCTTTAAAAAGGATATGCTCCAAATAGTGGGCAAGGCCAGTAGCATCAGCAGGGTCATTTTTGCTGCCCGCACGTACGGCCACGTAAGTCTGAATTCGTGGTTTGTCCTTATAGACCGTCAAATAAACTTTCAACCCGTTTTCCAAGGTGTAGATGCGGGCGTTTAGCGGGTCGTTGGTCACCGTTTCATACTGGAAGCCATTGGCATCCGTATGTTGTTCGGTCTTGAATTTTTCTTTTTCCTTACCCGACTTTTCTGGGGTAGGTTTGCAGGCCACCCCCAACAGGAGGAGCAACCCAAGGAGGAACCAAGAATTTCTTTTCAGCATGGATAGGTTGAATCGATTAAAAAAAGCCAATGAAAGATAGGGCTGAAGATAGAAAGAAATTTGTTGCGGTGCCTTGGGAGGCATTCTAACGGTTAATTTTTTTGGGTTGATGGGATCCTATCGCTATGAAGAACTTCAGTCCTTCGCAAAAAAAAAAGAAAACCACCGCTCCCTTGTTTAAAGGTGAACAGTGGTCCTCCCAGTGTTTTGAAGTTTTTTTTCGCCTAAGCCGCTCGAAGTTCCTCGCGTTGGTGGCTGAAATTAAGAAGTTTAGGACTAACCAAACGGTCAAAATCCCAATACGACATTTCCACCATTTCACGGTGTGAACCTGCGTTAAAGGCAATTCTGCCGTCTTGCACCAAAGATCTGGAAACATAGACTGGCATGTGGTGGATGTTCCCGAAGGGGGACATGGCACCAACTTCCACAACGCCTTCAAAAGCATTTTGGAAACGCATTTCACCTACCAATCGACATTCTTCAGCACCCAACTCATTTTTGAGGATGAGGAAGTCAATCAGGTGGGTGGCGGGAAGTACGCACATGCACAAGTTGCCGTCCACATCTACCATCACAGTTTTGGCCACATGGTGACCAGATATATGGGCGGCCTGTGCGTCCTTAAGGGCGCTGTGCGACTCCCTATGGGGGACAATGCGGTAATCCACATTGTTTTCCTCCAAGAAGGTTTTCAGCACGGGGTTGACCATCGTTCTAAATGTTTTGTGAAACACAAGACGTTCTGAGTGAGGGGAGAATACTCCTTTCACTTGAACACTTTTCCTATAAGGGAGAACGATGAAAACTGACCCGAAGTGTGATGAATTCCCTTAATCTGTCGATGGGGAATTCAATATCACCTTATTATTTTTTCTTCAGGAATCCTGTTAGGTCCAATCCAAAGTGGCTTAGACAGCCGAGCAAAATCGTGGTGGCGATTGCTTCGTCAATAAATCCAATAAACGGGATTACATCTGGAATAGCTGATGGGGCGATCAATATTGTCCCTGACAAAGCAATACCTAAGATGGCAACGATGTCTTTGGCGAACGAACGCGATTTCTTCTTTTCCACTTGTTGTGTCTTTTCCATGGTCGTTAGCTTAATGCAAAAGAAAAACAATAAGCTGACCCAGTCGGCTTGTTCTTTTGCCCGCTGTTCGTGACAAGTTGATTTGCGATAGCTACTGCTATCCCTGTATCAACTTGCCACGAACAGCGAACAAAATAACTATGCCTTTGTGGGCCAGTTTATTATTTCACTTTTGCAATGAAATGTTCAATGAGGCCTCAAAGATGGTGATGGCTTGTCCTGAGATCTCCACGCGCTCTCCGTGGTTTTCCAGTTTCAATAGCCCTCCTCGTTTGGAGACTTGTCGTGATACCATTTCCGTTTCTCCTGTCTTTGCCGTCCAAAGCGGAATAAGCGCACAATGGGCGGAACCTGTAACGGGATCCTCGTCAATTCCTGCTTTTGGAACAAATACTCGACATACAAAGGTCGTATTTGCATCATCGCTCAAGGCGGTGACAATCAGGAATGGGAAGGAGCTTTCTGCAAGGGCGGGAATATTGGGGTTTAATTTTAGGACCGTTTCCTCATCGGGAAGAACAGCCAAACTCCAATCATCTTCAGTCTTGTAAAACTCCAAACACGAAGTCCCTATAATGGAAACAAAATCTGAAGGGATTTCGTCCTGCTGAACTGGATTTATAGGAAAATTCATCTTCAGCCAATCCCCCTGCTTTTCTACCTTCAAAATTCCTGCCTTCGAGTGAAAGGTGATAGCGCTGTCGCTTGGAACCCATCCTTTTTCAAACAAAACATGTGCGCTTGCCAAGGTTGCGTGCCCACACAAATCAATCTCAGTGGTAGGCGTGAAGAACCGTATGGAGTAGCCATCATCAGTGGGAGCGATGTAGGCCGTTTCGGAAAGGTTCATTTCCATGGCCATGTTTTGCATCATCTCCCTTGGAGGAAGGTGTTCGCTGAGAACCACACCAGCAGGGTTCCCCTTAAACGGCTGAGAGGTAAAGGCGTCAATTTGAAATAGTAGTGCGTTCATCAAAAAAGGATTAAAAACAGAAGGCCACAAAATAGAAAAATCCCTCGAGGAAAACTCCGAGGGATTTTTTTGTTGTGATTAGCGGACAACGGTCACCTTACCGGTCTGCTCGTATTTGGTTCCGAACTTCTCGTGTTCCGGTTCCCAAGTGGCTCGCCATGGATAAACACCAACTTCCACTTTTACTCCTTGGTAGGTACCGTCCCAATGTTCGTCAGGATCTTCTGTGTAGAAGATGATTTCACCCCATCGGTTATATACCCACATCTGGAATTTCCGGACGTTTTTGAAGGCTGGACCGAAGTAGCCGTTTGGACAGTCACAATCCGGTGTGATGGTGTTTGGGAACAACACCTGTGGCGGACAAGCATTGTAAACCAAGATGCTGTCAGGTGTAGGACAGTTGAACTCGTTGAACACTAACACGTGGAAGTAACCCGTATCAGCCACGGTAATCACCTGTTCAGTTGACTGGTCATAGAGCCACAAGTAGTGGTGGCCAGGTCCGGCATCCAAGTTTACGGTTGCCGTATCCTCTTCCAAACAGATGGTCTCCTCGTCAATCATGTCCGTTACAGGACGCGGGTTGAAGAGCACATTCACCGTATCGCCAGCCTCACATTCACCCAAGGTATAGCTGAGGATATAATCTCCAGATTCGGTTGGCGAAAGGATTGGATTGTTCGTTGGCGTAGTCACTTCGCTTGGTGTCCACAAGAAGGTCATCAACGGATCCAAACCGAGATTACTTGGAGTGGCGTCCCAAACTACGGCGTCATTCACACAGGCCACAGTATCATTGAGGTCGAAGAGTGGCAAAGGTCTTCCTTCCACAATGAGAGTGTCATAGTTCTGACATCCAAAGGCATCAGTGACCTCCGCCACATAATTATCCACTTGGTTATTGGCTTGCACCTGAATTGAAGATCCCGTTCCAACCGAAGCGTTGTTGAGGAACCATTCATAAGTGGCATTGGCCGTTAGGCTCACTTCAAGAGTGATCATGTCATTCTCACAAACCAAGCGGTCCTTACCTAAGATGTCTGGCAATGGCAACACCAAGGTTGAATCCATCACTTGACAATCACCATAGGAGAACATCACCAAGTAATCGCCTATGCCCGAGGATGGCGCCGATGGACCTGCATACTCAGGGAGGAAGTTGGTGTTATAGTACCAGAAGTACTCGCCAACTCCTGGACTGTTGGTCGGACTCACCTCCAAGGTCAAGTTAGGCGCATCACAGTAGTAAGCCGGAAGGTTCATGGTTGGTGGCACCAACGGCACTACTTGAACTGTGTCATAGGTGGAACAACCTTTCAGGTCTGTGGCGGAAACCACATAGTCAGCAGTGTTATTAGCTGTTACCGTCAGGGTAGGTCCTTCATTCAAGAGTGTACCGTCTGGCTGGTACCAAGCGTAGGACACATCATCCTGTGTGTAGGCCGTTAATACACCATCATTTCCTTGACAGAAGATTTTGTCATCGCCAGCATTAGCAATCGGCAACGGGGTAATGATGAGTGTTATATCCGTTGATACAGGTTTACAAGTTCCGTTACCCGTGGTTGTCGCTGTCAGCGTGCCTGTTCCAGCATTAATCTCAGGCGTAGAAGGTTTGTAAGTAATCTGGTTGGTGAAGGCGTTAGGCGCAAATGAACCTGTGCCAGCACTTGTCCATTGTACACCCGTGGCATGCCATTGGTCGGCATTCAACTCAACTCCAGAGGTGTCCGCACATAAGGTGCCGTCTCCAGCAAAGACTTTTGGAGCTGGGGTAATGGTCACCTCAACGGAGTCAACAACAGGATTACAGGTTCCATTTCCAGTGGAGGTGAAATAAAGCATTACACTTCCGTTCACCGTGTCATTTACTGATGGACGGTAGGAAACATCCAAGGCATTGGTAGGTGTGATAAACTCTCCAGTTCCGCCCGAGCTCCACATACCTCCAGTAGCAACAGTTACCGATCCACTCAAGTCAATTTGATCGACATCCGCACATACTGTTTGTACAGAACCGGCATCCACCGTAGGGGCAGGAGTGATGGTGAGCAAGAGGTTGTCCGTTTTCGAAAGACAGGTTGCATTCTCACCAGAGGTGGTCAGGCTAAGCTGTACAGCTCCCGCTTGTATATCGTCCGCAGATGGAATGTACTGCGCATCCAACGTAGTAGCATCTGGGTTGAAAGTACCAGTGCCTGAAGTGGCCCAAGTACCACCCGTCGCATTTTCAACTTTACCTATCAATTGGACACCATCGATATCAGCACAGACCGTTTTGTCGATGCCAGCCGTGGAAATCGCCGCTGGTTCTAAGGTCAAGGTCGTATAGCTTTCTGCCTCTTGACACAATCCACTACCGGTGGTAGTGAGTGTGAAGGTGACAAAGCCTGCTTCACGATCCTTGTCATTCAGAATGTAGGTCGCATTAAGGCTCGATGGATTGGGTTGGAAGAAACCGGCACCACCAGACCACCAGCCGCCAGTGGCGTTGGTTACCGTACCGCTCAAGGTTACTGAGGTTGCATCAGAACAAGCTGTCAACGCTGGGATGGCATTCGAAACTGGTTGTGGCTTGAAGCTTACCGCCATCGAATCCACAGCGCCCGTACACAATCCATTGCCCGTACTTGTCAGTTCAAAGTCCAATGAGGCAAGTGAGGTATCACTTGGAACAGGGACATAAATCGCATTCAACACATTGTTGCTTGGGAAGAATGTACCACCTCCGTTGGTCACCCAAGTACCGCCGTCAGCACCATCCACAATTCCTTGTAGTTGGATAGAATCAGTTTCTGGACAGACAAGCAAATCGTTACCAGCAAACACCAATGGTGGAGCTTGGAAATTAATAAGCATAAAGTCTGTAACAGGCTGACAGGTTCCGTTGCCAGTACTTGTTGCGGTCAATACCACTCGGCCTGATGTTCCATCAGCCGTCGAAGGATTATAGATGGCATCCAAGATGGAGGCGTCTGGGAAGGTACCAGTACCATCTGAGGTCCAATCCACGCCAGTAGCAATGGTTACCGTGGCTCCAAGTTGAATGTTAGTCTCGCCTTCACAGAAGGTGAGGTCCGGTCCAGCATCCACCGTAGGGATTGGCGTGTAGTTGATTTCCAAGGTGTCATAGGCAGGAGGACATGCTCCGTTGCCAGTAGATTCAAGGATAATCGTCGAATAACCACTCAAGGTGTCGGCAGTTGTTGGAACGTAGTTCGTGATGCTATCCGTTGGGCTTGGGCTGAATACTCCGTTACCCAAGTTGCTCCAGCGCACTCCAGAGGCATCTGTAACACTACCTTCAATTGGTACCAAGGTAGCGTCCTTACAGATGGACAGGTCTGGTCCTGCATCCACGGTTGGCAAGCCTTGGAAGGTGATGGTTACCGTGTCCATGTCATCAGGACATGAGCCGAATCCTTCGGATGTAAGAACAAGAGAAACTGAACCATTCGATGCATCGGTAGCCGATGGCTGATAGTTTGTATTCAAGTCATTTACATCCGTGAAGGTACCGCTACCCAATGTGCTCCAGGTGCTGTTGGTCGCATATTCGACACGCCCGAACAAGGAGAAGTCATTCACATCCTCACAATAAGCCAAGTCTGGTCCTGCATCTGGGCCAGGGGATGGCGTGAGGTAAACCACTTTGTAGGTAGTAGAAGACTTACAGTTTCCTCCTGTAGAAGTCAAAGACAAGATGACCGTGCTATCCTGAACATCCTGCGCAGAGAACAAGTAGCTCGTGTTCAAGCTTTGGGCATTTGGACTGAATGAACCAGAACCAGAGGTACTCCAAAGACCGTTTGGCGCACCCAAGATGGTTCCAGACAAATCAAGTTGGTCAGTTACACCACAAAGGGAAACAGTGTCTGGCCCGATATCGACAATAGCCGCAGGCAAGACCGTAATCCGCATGGTATCCTGCTCCACCGGACATGGACCCAGACTCGAAGTGGCCAAGACAATTTCAATGCTACCCGCTGCAATGTCTGAAGCATCAGGGTAATAAGTGGCATTCAAATCATAAGGGTCTGGCGAGAATACACCATTGCCCGAGCTCATCCATTCAGCTTCCGTGGCACCGATAAGCTCACCATTCAAGGAAACTTCCGTTTCCTCGGCACAGATGGACAAGTCTTGTCCAGCATTAATGATAACCGTAGGCAAGGAAATGATATTCACCGAAACGGTATCGGAGGCGGAAGGACAGTTTCCTGTTCCAGTTGTTTGAGCGATAAAGCTCACTGTACCAGCTGAGGTATCAGCAGGACTCAAGTTATAGGTGGTGTTCAAGGCTTGGTCATCAATGAAGTTACCTGTACCCAGACTTGTCCAGAGAACACCGCCTGCATTTTCGACAGTTGCAGCCAAATCAACAGTTCCCGTACCCGCACAAACCGTGTTCAATAGGGATTGAGCTGAAACCGTTGGAGCCGGTTGGATATTCAAGAAGATGGTATCCACAGCAGCTTCACATGGGCTCATACCTGTGGTTTCCACAAACAATGAGACGCTTCCTGCTGTGCGATCCGCAGCTGATGGAACATAGGTAGCATTCGCCAAATATTCATTCGGGGTAAATGTACCTGAACCGTCAGTGGACCACATGACGCCTGTAGCATTACTGAAGCTTACCTCCAATGGCACCCCGTTCGCATCCGAACAAATGTCGCTGGTCAATGGAGTGATGCTTGGCAATGGCAACAATTCAACCACCAAAGTATCCACTACGCTCGGACAGAAGCTTGTTGGAGCAGTGCTCAAAATCAAGCTTACTGAGCCGTTTGCCGTATCAGTGGCTGTTGGGATATAGGTATTGTTCAAAGAACTTGTTGAAGAGCCAAAGCTTCCAGTTCCGGTTGTTGACCAAGTAGCGCTTGAGGCAACGGTAATCACACCTGAAATGGAGATGTCAGAGGCATCAGAACATACAGTGAAGTCTGGACCGACATCAACGGTAGCGGTTGGCTCAAAGCTCAATTCCATTGCATCCGTAGCAGCAGGACAAACGCCTGTTCCTGTGGTTTGAAGGGTCAAGGTGATCGGACCGTTGGTCAAATCATCAGCTGATGGAATGTAAACGGCATTGGTCGCATTGGTGCTAAATACACCAGTACCAGTGCTGGTCCATACACCGCCAGTTGCGCCAACCACACTACCATTCAAGTTCACCTCGGATTCATTCGAACAAACTGTGATATCATTTCCTGCATCAGCAGCCGGAGTCGGCACAATCTGAAGGGTAAGGGTATCATATACTGGCAAACAGGTACCGTTATTGGCGGTTTCTGCAATAATGGTTGCGGTGCCATTTGTCCTGTCAGTAGCCGTAGGTGTATAGTTGGAATTCAAATCAGGGTTCGGGCTGAAGCTTCCGCCCGTGGTGCTACTCCAGTTGATACTGGTCGCAATGGTCACCGTGCCTTCTACAGCAATGCTTGTGGCATCAGAACATGTTACTGGTGCACTTGCATCTACCGTTGGGGCAGGAGTGAAGTCAATGCGCATCGTATCCCTGATGCTTTGACACAAGCCATTATTGGTAGAGTGAAGAACAAGCTCGATGTAACCGTTCACTGTATCGCTGGCTACAGGCAAGTATTCTGTGCTCAGGCTATTCTCATCAGTGAATGAACCGTTTCCAGTTGTTGTCCACATACCACTTCCTGTGCTGGTAGAACCAGTGATAGGAATATTAGTGGCATTGTTACAGTAGGAAATATCATTGGCCACCGTGGTTGGTGGGGCAATCAGGTTCAAGGTGAAGGTGGCACTTACCGCATTACATCCACCAGTTGCGTCCACGCTCAAATCCACACTGCCATTGGCCTGATCAGTTGGGCCTGGAATATAAACAGCATTCAAATCCGTGTTGGACGGAGAGAATGTACCGTCCCCAGCTGTTGTCCAGTTCACACCCGTGGCATTGGTAATAGCCAAGTCCAACGGAACAGATGGCTCATTCGAACAGAATACACCATCGGTGGTAGTAACCGTCGCCGCAGGGGTGATGTTCACCAACATAGTATCCGTCGTCGGAGGACAGTTTCCTGTTCCCGTAGTAGTCAAGATCATGGTGACCTGACCATTGTTGATATCCGTTGGTGTCAAGTTATAGACGGTGGACAATTGGTTGGCATTAGTGAAAGTGCCATTGCCCAAGGTGCTCCATGTGCCACCTGTAGCCGTTCCTGAAACGTTACCGCTGAGGTTCACCGTTGTTTGGTCACCACAAACAGTTTGATCAGGACCAGCAATTGCCACTGGGGCAGGGTTCAAGGTCACCGTGATGGAGTCCGTTGCAGGGAAACAGCCGTCACTGCTTTCTGTAGTCAAGAAGAGCGTAACCTCACCGTTAATCTTATCCGCTGCGGACAGCGTATAGCTTGCCGTTAGGCTACTGTCGTTAGGGGCGTAAGTTCCCGTTCCCGAGCTGTACCACACAATGCCATCGGCGTTGGTAAAGCTACCTTGCACCGGAATGCTGTTAGCATCAGAACAGAAATTGTCGTTGGTGAGAATATCCACCGTTGGGCTTGGATTCAGCGTAATGGAGATTTGATCCGATACTGCTGGACACAATCCATTGCCGGTAGTGGTTGCCGTGATAAGGAATGCACCGTTTGAACGATCAGCGTCCGAAGGAGTGTATTGCATTGGCATCGAGAAGTTGTCTGGAGTAATGGTACCAGAACCATTGGTTCCCCATTGTACGCCAGTGGCAACGTTGTAATCAGCCGAGAAGAAAATAGCTCCTACATCCTCACAGTATTGCTGGTCGGTGCCCAAATCGATGGTTGGCAAAGGTTGGAATACAACCAACACACTATCCGTATGCGGGCTACAAGTTCCCGTGCCAGTGGTGGTGAAGTAAAGCATCACCTGACCGGCTGAAGTATCTGCCACAGAAGGAGAGTAGGTCGTAGAGAAACTGTTCGGTGAAGCAAAGGTTCCGCTTCCTGCAGTAGTCCACTGACCACCTCCAGCATTTTGAACGCTTCCGTTTACAGGCACATCAGTGGCATCGCTACAAACTTCAATTTGGTCGCCAGCTTCAGAAACTGGGCTTTCAGTCAACACAATGCGAACTACATCCGAATTGGCAGGACAGCCAACTCCGTTTCCAGTAGTCGTCAAGGTGATGTCGATGTAACCATTGAAAATATCAATGCCTGATGGCTGGTAAGTGGCATTCAAATCCGTGTTGCTTGGAGTGAATGCACCACCTCCAGATGCGCTCCAAATACCACCAGTGGCATTGGTAACGCTACCATTCAAGGTAATGGTGGAGTTTTCACAAGTAGTCAAGTTCGAGCCAGCGTCGGCCTCTGGTGTTGGAATCAATGTCAATACCAAGTCGTCGCTTTCATGAGGACACAGGTTGTTACCCGTTGTGGTCAACGTCAGGGTCACTGAGCCTGCAGTGAGGTCATCCGCCGAAGGCGTATAGAAAGTTGACAAATCCGTAGTGGATGGGCTGAAGGAGCCCGTACCCGAAGTTGTCCATTCTGCGCCCGTCGCATTACCAATGGCGCCGTTCAACGGCACACCACTTCCATCAGCACATGAACTTGCCTGACCAGCGTCCACCACAGGTAGTGGTGAGAAGAAGATGTTTTTGGTATCCGTGGCAGGCTGACATCCTTGGTTACCCGTAGAGGTCAGTGTCAACACGATACCGCCTGAACGTTGGTCATTGACCGATGGCAAATAAACAGCGTTCAAATCATCCGCATTCGGGAAGAATGTACCCGAACCATTCGTGGTCCAAGTACCGCCCGTAGCAGTTGTTACTTCACCAGCCAATGGAATGCTATCGGTACTCTGACACACATTCACATTCGGACCTGCCTCAGCCGTAGGCGTTGGGATAATGGTCAGCTGAAGTTGGTCGGTTGCGGGCGCACAGACGCCATTTCCAGTGCTTGTCAAAGTCACCACGACAAACCCAAGTGCAATCTGTGAGCTGTCTGGGGTGAATGTCGCATTCAACACGGTATCGCTTGGGCTGAAGGTGCCATTAGCAGGATTGCTCCAAACCGCACCAGTGGCATTGCTCACCGAGCCGTTCAAGGAAATGCTCGAGGTCTCAGCACAGCTGGACTGGTCTGGTCCAGCATCTACCATCGGTACTGGCTGGAATACATAAGTCACTACATCACTGATTGGGCTACATGCTCCCTGACCACTATTTGTAAGGGTCAAGGTGACGTTGCCGATATCGGCGTCCAAGGTAGAAGGTATATAGGTAGCGTTCACCGTGCGCTCATTTGGCGCAAAGCTACCGGTGCCTGAAGTTGTCCAAACCATATCGGTACCACCTGTGGCGGTAGCCGTGTTCAATGGAATAGTGGCCACATCGGCACACAAGGTTTGGTCATCACCAGCAAATACCGTTGGGGCAGGAGTAAAGGTGATGTTCAGTGTATCCCCAATCGCTGGACACAAACCTGTGCCAGTCGTTGTCGCAAAGATGCTGATGCTTCCAGCAGAGGTGTCCGCAGAAGCAAAGGTATACGATGGGAAAGGCTCGGTGGCGCTTGGCACAAAACTCCCTTGCCCCGTAGTTGACCAACTCAAACCGTCCGCATTTCGGAAGCTCGGGTTAAGGTTAATTGCATTGTCGCTGGCACAAAGATTCAGGTCTGGGCCAACGTTCAACACAGGCTCACTTTGGAAAGTGATGTCCATGGTGCTGGTTTTTGGCAAACAGCCTCCGTTGCCCGTGGTGGTCAAGGTCAAGGTGACATCGCCCACCAAGGTATCCGACATGGATGGTACATAAGTAGCGTTCAATGTCGAATCGTTAGGAAGGAAACTACCTGAACCGTTACTGCTCCAGATTCCTCCGCCGGCGGTAATCACGGTACCATCCAAGCTCACTCCAGTGGTATTGCCACAAAGGTCTTGGTTAGGTCCAGCATCCACCCTTACCACTTCAGTGAGGGTAACTGTCAATTGGTCGCTCACGCTACGACACATGCCGTTCGCAGAGCTGGTCAAGGTAAGAATTACCCCTCCGTTGGCGGTATCCACTGAAGACGGGATGTATTCGGTGGCGAGCACATCGGCCGAAGGATTGAAGGTTCCTGTTCCAGATGTTGTCCAGATTCCTCCACCTGCATTGCTAACCAATCCATCCAAGGAAATGCTGGCCACATCCTTACAGGCTGTTTGGTCTGGTCCAGCTTCTACCACAGGGGCAGGAAGAATGGTGACCGTTACAGAGTCAATGGCATCAGGACAAGAGCTTGCGTTGCTCGCAGAGGCAAACAAGGTTACTGATCCATTTGCTGTATCCGTTGCGCTTGGGGTATAAATTGGGGTGGTGATGCTATTGTCATCAAAGCTTCCCGTTCCCGTGGTGCCCCAAGTGATGGAGTTTGAGTGATATAGTTCGGCGCTCAAGGCGAAACCGGCGCTATCAGCACAGACAGAGAAATCAGGTCCAGCTTCAAGTTGAATCAATGGCAAGAAGTCAATGACCATATCATCCGTTACCGGTTGACAAGTGCCATTTCCTGTAGAGGTGAGGGTAAGGGTAATGCTTCCCAACACCGTATCCATTGCCGAAGGAATATAAGAGGCATTCAAGTCATCAGCAGAAGGAGTGAAGTTTCCGGTACCCGAACTCGTCCAAGCCCCACCAGTTGCAATGGTTACTGAGCCATTCAATGGAATGTCCGTCGTATTGGCACAAACCGTTTGGTCCGTTCCTGCATCCACGGTTGGAGCAGGCGTAATGGTGATGACCATTTGATCCGTATAGGTCTGACAGGTGCCATTTCCAGTAGTGGTCAAAGTCAAGGTCACATTTCCATTGGCAATGTCCGTGGCTGAGGGAATGTAGGTAGCGTTGAGGTCAACATTGTTTGGGCTAAACATGCCATCACCGCTACTGGTCCAGCTTCCCCCTGTGGCAACAGTTACCACACCTGAAAGTGATACACCACTTTCATCAGCACAAATGGTTTGATCAGCTCCCGCATCCACGGTTGGTGCAGGAGTGAAGGTCAAAGTGATATCCTCAGTGACCGCCTGACAGCTTCCATTTCCAGTTGAAGTCAAGCTCAACACAACACTTCCGTTCACAGTATCCTGTGGGGAAGGGACATAAGAAGCATTCAAGGTGTTTGCATCTGGTGTGAAAGAACCAGTGCCGGAAGTATTCCAAATACCTCCCGTAGCCACTGAAACGGTACCGTAAAGTGGTACGCTTGTAACATCAGCACAGGCAATCAAATCAGAACCAGCATCCACAACCACTTCTGGCGTGATGGTTACAAAGACGGTATCAGTAGTTGGCAAACAAGAGCCACCCGTTGTATGGAGAATAAAACTGATTTGGCCGGCGGTCCTGTCCGAGTTTGTGATGGCATAATCAATGGTCAAACTGTTACGGTTTGGCAAAATGTTGCCTGTTCCGTTTGTCGTCCAGCTACCTCCCGTAGCATTGGTGACTGTACCCGTAAGTTGAAGAGAAGATTGGTCAGCACAAATCACCAAATCACTACCAGCATCCGCAATTGGGCTTGGCAATAGCGTATAAGTTACCTGATCGCTAATCGGAGGACAAGTACCATTTGCATAGGTCGTATAGGTCAGGGTTACTGAACCAGCTGTAATCTCATCGGCGGAAGGCGTGTATTGGGCATTGGCCGTTCCCATATTCGGGGAATAGGTGCCCGTACCTCCGCTCCAGCTACCAAGAGAACCAGTAGCATTCAATTGAATAGGGAAGTCGCTGGAACAAACGGTAGCATCTGGACCTGCATTCGCCGAAGGCGTCAAATCGAAGGTGATGCCCATTTGGTCCGTCTCTGGCAAACAGTTTCCATTATTCGTAGAGGTCAAAGTCAAGGTGACAAAGCCTCTCGTAATATCATCCGCCGAAGGCACATAGTTCGCATCCAAGTTGTTCGCACTCGGAGAGAAGCTACCCGTTCCATCGGTAGTCCATTGTCCGCCACCGGCGTTAGTAACTTGTCCGTTCAGTGGTACTTGGGTCGTCGTTCCACAAACCGTAATGTCAGGACCAGCATTTACCACCGGTGATTCTGTGAAGGTGATAGTGACTTGGTCAGAAACACCAATACAGCTTCCATTGCCAGTAGTAGTCAAGGTAAGGATCACGCTACCTGCAATCAACTCATTGGAAGATGGCGTATAGGTGGCGCCCAAATCAGTAGTGCTGGAGAAGGTTCCGGTTCCGCCAGACCACTGACCGCCCGTAGCAACTGTAACACTACCATTGAGGGTGACAGCGGAATTGTTTTTACAAGAAGTGAGGTCCGGACCAGCATCCACCGTTGGCGCTGGTGTAACATTGATAGTTACTTGGTCAGTAACTGCCAAACAGTTGCCGTTTCCAGTAGTAGTCAATGTCAATGAGAAGTTTCCAGATGCCAATTCATCGGCCGTAGGTACATAAATGGCATTCAAGGTATTGGCGTTTGGCAAGTAGGTTCCATCGCCTCCCGACCATACTCCACCTGAAGCCACAGTTACTGCACCATTCAACTGCACATTTCCATTGTTTTCACAGACCGTAATGTCTGTTCCAGCATCAGCGACTGGAGCTGGTGTAATGGTCACCAAAACGCTGTCGGTTACTGGTGTACAAGTTCCCGAGCCTGTAGTGGTCAAATAGAGATAAAGGCTTCCTGCATCAATTTCTGTAGCCGTTGGCGAATAGGTGGTGCTAAGGCTATTAGCGTCTCCAAATGAACCACTCCCTCCAGACCAAGTACCTCCAGTAGCATCGGTTACTGTACCTGAAATGCTTACCGCAGAATTATTGGCACAAACAGTTTGGTTTGGCCCTGCATCCACCGTTGGTGCAGGAGTAAAGGAAATGGTGATTTCATCCGTATCAGGGAAACAGGTTACACGACTTGCCTCCAAGGTCAAGGTGACACTTCCAAACGCCAATTCACTTGCGCTTGGGGTGTAAACAGGGTTGAGAATGGTTTGGTTGTTAAAAGTTCCCAAACCTCCAGTCCAGTTATAGGTGGTAGCCGAGGTGGCCGAACCATTGAGCTGGATGCCTCCAATGTTTTCACAAACGGTCATGTCTGGGCCAGCATTAGCCACAGGAGAAGGCGTAACAATAAATTCAATGGTATCACGTGCAGGTGGGCAAATCCCGTTTCCGGTGGTTTCCACATAAAGCACGTTAATGACTGCGTCAATTTCTGCCTGAGACAAAGTGTAATCCACAGTTGGGGAAATTGGCGAAGGGTTGAAGCTTCCGCCATTTCCAAGCCATTGGATACCCCCTGCATTGGTGAAGGTTGCAGACAGGGAAATGGTAGGATTGTTCGAACAAACAAATAAATCAGGGCCACCATCTACCGTTGGGCCATCAAGGAAAGTGATGACGATGTCATCGGAAACTGGTTGACACAAACCATTGCCTGTAGAGGTCAAGGTGAGCGTTACAGACCCAGCGTTGAGTTCAGCACCTGTTGGCTGATAGGTAGTGGTCAAAGAAGAACTGTTGGCAAAAGAGCCAGCACCACCTGACCATTGTCCGCCCGTAGCATTCGTTACTGTTCCAGACAAAGGAACATTTGGTGTGGTTTTACAGACGTTCTGATCACTACCTGCATCCACGATTGGGGCAGGGGTGATGGTCAAAGTGATTTGGTCCGTAACATCCAAACAGCTGGCTTTGCTACCAGTTAAAGTAAGGGTCACCGTTCCCGCAGTGATTTCAGCTGGGGAAGGTGTGTAGGTTGACGTAAGGCTTGTATTGTCCGAGAAGGTTCCCGTTCCACCAGACCACAGGACATTTTCCGCATTGGTGCCTGTTCCGTTCAGGGTAAAGGTTGGCGCATCCGCACAAAGGGTTTGGTCGGGGCCAGCGTCAATGATTGGGGCAGGTGAAACAAATACAATAATGGTGTCGCGAGCAGGAGGACAAATCCCGCTTCCGGTGGTCTCCACATAAATCGGAGAAAGTCCACTGTTTACCTCTGTTGGACTTAGGATGTAGTCCACATTCGCACTGACCCTGTTTGGGGCAAATGATCCACCATTGCCTGTCCATGACACTCCGCTTGCATTAGTAATTGTTGCAGAAAGTGAGGCTTGAGGGTTGTTCTCACAGACAAAGACATCTGGACCTGCATCAATGGTTGGCCCGTCCAAAATTTGGATAGTGATTTGGTCCGTTACAGGCAAACAAGTGCCGTTTCCTGTAGAAGTCAGGGTAAGGGTAACCGAACCAGCAGTCATCTCTGCTGATGAAGGGATATACCTTGCATTTAAGGTATTGGCATCAGGAACAAAAGTGCCGGCTCCTCCAGACCACGTTCCACCAGTAGCCACTGTCACCGTTCCATTCAGTTGGGCTTCATTGGCATTGGTACATACGGTAAGGTCTGGTCCCGCATTCACTGTTGGGGCAGGAGTTACCGTAAAGCTGACTTGGTCCGAAATAGTAGGACAGTTCGTATTCCCACCTGAAAGGGTCAGTGTTACCGTTCCAGCATTCAGCTCCGTCGCTGACGGCGTGTAAGTAGGGGTCAAACTACCCGTGGCATTTGGGCTGAAAGTACCTCCATTTCCTGTCCACGTGTAGGAGTCCACATTTTCGGCGGTTCCGCTAAGGGCAATGTCTGGATTGTTGAAACAAATCGTTCCATCAACACCAGCATCAATCACAGGAGCAGGAATTAGGGTGAGAATCACATCATCCGTAATTCCAGGACAAATATCTCCGCTATTGGTCAAGGTCAAGGTGACACTTCCATTGGTGATGTCATCAGCACTTGGGCGGTATTCTGCTGTAAGCGTGCTGTCATTCGGGAAGAACGTGCCCGTACCACTGGTGGTCCATTGTGCACCATTTCCAGTTGTTGTTCCATTAAGCGGAATCAATGAAAGGTTCGAACAGACGGTTTGATCCGGTCCAGCACTTAAGGTTGGGGGCTCTTCAAAGTATTGAACGACCTCGTCGGATACTGGCGGACAGCCATAATCATTAGTAGTGGTTAGGGTATGGGTAACACTCCCAGAGGAAATCTCCCCAGCGGTAGGGGTATAGCTCACCTGCAAAGAATCTGGTCTTGGGCTATACGTTCCAGCACCTCCAGTCCAGATGCCTCCAGACGAGTGGGTAACAATACCACTCAAATTTCCGGTAGGACTGATAGAACAGGAAGTGAAATCTGGTCCTGCATCTGCCGTGGCATAATTCGGTTGGGCATGAACCTCCACCGTATCATAGGCCTCGGAACAGCCCAAGGCGTCAATCGTGCGCACCCAATAGGTTCCTGGGGTGGCCACAATCATGGAATCAGTCGAACCTGTACTCCATAAATAGGTATGGGGTTTGGGTCCACCTGAAGTCGTAGCGGTCAGGGTAGCGCCCACGGTTCCAAAACAGACATAGGGGTCCTTCGGAAGAATTTCTACAGCCGCATTATCGAAAAAATAAGCTCGGGTGAAAAGCTCTACACTGTCAGTGCTACATCCGCCCGCGATAATGCCTTCTACTTTATACTCCACATATGGTGGCGCATTAACATCACCTTTCACATTTACCGTGTCACAGGTGCGGCAATCCATATAGCCGTTATGTGTTGCATCATCTGGAACGGAGGTCCAGGTAATGGTTCCAGGTTCCAAGCCAGTAACGGATAATTGACCAAAACAGGCTTCGGTTACAACAATCGGGTCGGTAACGTCAGGCGCTGGAATCGATGTAATACTGAAGGCGTTTTGGTTGCCTCCTGGCTTACAAAAAGTAATGGTGTATGGGGAGCCAGCTGCATCCAAACAAAGCAAATCACCAAAGTTCTGGCGCAAGGTACAGTTCACATCATAAAAGAGTGCGCCTGGGGGAATTGCACCAGATTCAATGTCAAAGACAATACCTTGTGCCCCTGGGTCCAAGGTCAGGATAAACTCAAGACATCGGTCTGTTTTATTGTTCGTAGGCTTACAGCATTGGCCTTTACGTGCAACTTCTGGACTAACCCAAACACTGTCTGGGTTTCCCGTTAGGTCAATGACAAACGAAGGTACATTTGGGTCACAATCGACCTGTGCAAAGCTATACGTTGGGAGAAAAATGGTTCCCAAGAGAAGTAGCAGCCAAATATATGTATGGTATATTTTTCCCATAATGGATCCATTAAGTGGGTCCTTCTTTACGGAAGAAGGGTGTTTGAAGGCATGTAACAAAACAAGCTGATTTGGTGAAATCGCAAGAGTTGTACCAATGTGGTAACATTGGATTAAACAAGCCTTCAATTGACTTTAACGGACAGGTGGTTTTTGTGTTAGCAAATGGGAACTACGAAGAGTGTCTCTGAAGGTAATCCCATCGAAAAGTCCAAAAATGAAAAAGCCCGAAGGGGAAATTTCCCTTCGGGCTGCAATGTTGGTAAGGAGCTGCTTAGAAGCTTGGACAAGGAATCCGCTTCTTGATTTTCTTTCCTCGTGGTGGTTTGTGGGTATAAACAATCGTCAATTCATGGCCACCATTTGGGTTACTGCTTGTCAGGGTAGATACCATAAAGTCATAGCTGTAACGAATGGTCCAGTATTTCACTTTCCAACCCACCATGGCAACCATGGATTCGTTGTTGTGGAAGACGTCCTCGTCTTTGATGTAGCGCTTAAATGGAATGCCTCGGTACCAGAAGCCTGCTAAGAAGTGGTCGTATTGACCATAAACTCCAATATCCAACTGGTCGTGCTTGCCTTGGGATTTATAGTGAATGGTAGGGGTAAGGTGAAAACCACGGTCGATACCCGCCATTTTATTATGCTTATGATCGTCAAAATCAATGCGGTAACCTGCTAAGAAGGTGTACTTGACTGGTAAGCGGACATCATCGTTATTCAAATGGCTTTGGTTCGGGCGGTTGAGGTGGTGTGCCGAGAAGCCAAACCAAGCGTTGTTGGTATAAATAAGACCACCAGTAGAAATATCTACATAATTCACCTTGTCAGAACCAAATTGCCCGTGACCACCTGGGTTCACAGTTTCCAAATCTTGGATGTCCTCTGGGAGAATCATGTCAGCGTAGTTCAAATATCTTGAGGTGTAGCCGATCTGAAGTCCTGGACGAAAATCAAGTCCTTTAGTGATTTTTACATCATAAGAATATTGCAACGAGAATTCCGTGGTGCTAAAGGTATTTTGACCTTGCCAGTCCCGAAGGAACATAATACCGACACCACTATTGTATTTATCAAAATAGGTGTCCACCGAGAAAAGCGAGGTGATGTAGTTAGCATCAAGTCCAGGCCATTGCAAACGTTGATGGGTCATGGCCCTTGTGTATTGCGATCCTCCAGCAAAGGCTGGGTTAAGGTAAAGGGAAGAGGCATAGAACTGAGCGAACTGAATGTCCTGGGCTTTGCCTTTCTCCTGAAAACACGACAAACCCGCAAGCACCAGTAGTGCTTGAAGCGGTATCCTCCTCCAAAAGGCTGAAATGTTGTTGAAGTGTTTCATAAGCTTATTGATCGGGTGGTTCCTTTAGGCTTCTTTGCTATCCGTTGAAATTCTCTGGGTCCCCAACACTTGGCTGAAGAGAGAAGTTCAGATTGTTTTAACTTTTTGATTACAAAAACTGCGCCGACAACTTTAAAAAAGTCTAAAGTTTCATGGAATTAAACAATGGTTATCTGCTGGGTTCTTGCGTAAAAGGAATTGTAAGATTACGTGAATTCTGGGGCATTCGAGCCAAGACCGGGTTTTTTTAACCCCAAAAGATAGTCTATGAACGTAAATTCAACCCATTCCAAAGTGATTGCTTTCTACCTTCGTGCAGAGGCGTAAGGTTTGGGCGCGCTTTTTGCTCATTTTAAGGTCAGCATGACCGTTGGAAAAGCAAGTGCCTGAGCTTTCTAGGCTTTTAATTGATTCCAACGAGGGAAAACCAGAAACGCTTATGGAAGGAATTTTACAAGGAAACTCAAACATAAAGGGCATAAAGTACGGGGGGCATCTCCTGCGTTATTTTATGGCCCTTTTTGTGCTTTTAGGGAGTGCAGCTCCCGTCCAACAAGCTTGGGCGCAAGGCACAGAAATTTGTGGCAATGGTGTGGATGATGATGGAGATGGTCTGATTGATGACTTTGATCCTGACTGTTTTGAGCATTCATTGCGCTGTTCAATGAAGCCTCCAGTTTCATTGTTTGAAGTGGCGGAGAAATATTCTACCCCTTCTTTGTCGGTTTCCTATAACACCATTATGGTGGCTGACTTGGATCAGGATGGTGCTCCGGAGTTGATTGCTCAGGCAAACAACAGTTATTCGGGTAGCCCAAGGGTTTCAAAGGACATCTTTATCCTTGATGGTGCTACTGGTAATTTGGAGGAGACCATTACTACGCCGTTCCTGTCTTGGGAAGGGATGATGGATCCAGCCATTGCGGATGTGGAAGGTGACGGTCATGCTGAGATTTTTGTCGCTACTTCCAGACGTAACAATAATGGAGGTGACATTCAACGTCTAATCTGTTATGCCTACAATGCAGGTACAGGTTTGTATGAGGAAAAATGGAAATCGAATGTCGAGTATGGTTATGCCGCTTATCAAGCAGCGCCAAATGTGAGTTTGGCTGATTTTAATGGCGATGGCATTGCAGAGGTTTACTGTTTGAACCAAATTTTTAACGCCGAGACAGGGGTGCTTCTCGCTCAAGGTGGAGCCAATAACAATATGGGTTGGAGTAATACTACTGCTCCAGAGGTTGGCTTCTTTATGACAGTCGCTGCTGATTTGACACCAAGCCCAGGTTTGGAATTGGTAGCTGGTACCCAGATTTATGATGTGACCATTACCAACCCCAATGGTACAGCGGGAAACAGTATGACTGTTTCACGTGAGTTGACTGGTGTTGCCAATGCGGGTGACGGTACAACGGGTATTGCCGATATTGATTTGGATGGTGATTTGGATGTGTTCTTCACAAGAGTGGTTGGAGGAAATGGAGGTGACGGCCATTTGTTTGTTTGGGACGGCCAAACGAACACCTTGATGGGTCAACATACTTATCCAATTGTTTACCACGTGGGTCTTCCATTTGTGGGAAACATTGATGGTGACTGTGAGCCGGAGATTGGGTACACCTCGGCGCGTTCCGTGTTTACTTTTGATTATGTGCCGGGAACAGGCTTGGTCGAAAAGTGGAAGTTGAATACCTCGGACGTTTCTGGTGTAACGGGTATTTCTCTGTTTGATATTAATGCCGATGGTATTAGTGAGTTGTTCTACCGTGATGAGACTCGCTTGCGGATTATTGACGGTTCCGGAAATGCAGCGGTGGATTTGTTGAATATGGCCTGTGGTTCTGGTACAGGTGCTGAGCGAACTACGATTGCTGATATTGATGGTGATGGTTTTGCCGAGGCTGTTTCTCTCTGTGAGGGCGGCGGCGGAAAGCGTGCGCGTTTGGTGGTGTTTGAGGGTGCGCCTGACCTTCCATGGGCAGCTACTCGACCGATCTGGAACCAGCACGGTTACTACACTACACATATTAATGATGATTTGACTATTCCCCGTAACATGACCAACAATGGTATAATTACGGGTAGTGGTGCTTCATGTGATTGTTCTCCAACTAGGGCTTACAATAGCTTTTGGCCCAAACTACATTGTTGGATGAGGAGGGCTGTCCATACAACCCTGCGCCTAACTTGAAGTCTATTGTTGACTTGGATGAGTGTGGTATCATCGGCGACAGCCTTGCCATGAGCATCACTT
>JAUIJC010000052.1 GCA_030431525.1 Bacteroidia bacterium
CAGCTTATAGACCTTCGCATCACGCACGAGGTAAACGTCCGAAGCATTCGGCTGGCTGGACCAACGTGGCGTATAAAGCTCTGCATTGGCAGAAGCTCCCCCAAAATTCTGGAACTCGGTGAAAGATGTTCCGTTGTTTGTAGAACGATAGACCTTGGCTCCGTCGGTAGCATAAATAACGTTGTTGTCCTGACGATTCACAATGGTACTGCGCATGGCCGTTCCCGTGCCCGTGGCGTATTGCCAAGTGGTTCCGCTGTTGTCGGAGTACATCAATTTTCCCCTGTCAAAACCGGCAACAACTCGTCGTGCACCGCCATTCGGAATCACAAACAAATCATCAAAACGACCCGGATGTTTTGGGTTGATCAGTTCCCACTTATCATCCCAAAGCGTTCCCTTCCAGATGAACTGGATACCACCGTAGTGGCCACAGGTCACGGCATAAACCGTATCCGTCCCCTCGTCCATCTCACAGAACTGGAAAGCACCCGGCATGTTGTATGGACCGCGGTTTTCCCAATAACCATTCAAATGGCCATCGGCATAAGAGGCCTCCTCACCATCACCAGCGGACCTCACCGCAGGGGCGATTTTTCCGTAGTTAGCGTAAAAGGCTTGAGCCTCCTCATCGGTCCAAGAGCGGTTCTTGTCCTTCCTCATCTCCTCTTCCCCCTCTTCATATTCCTTCTCGTACTCTCCATCATCGAGGAGCTGAGGAATCATGGCGCTTTCCAGCACTTGCTCGGACGTTGTTGGCAGGAATTGGTAGAAACCAATGCCCCCTCCCAACAGCAAAAGCCCAAGAAGCAGAATCAGTCGTTTTTTCTTCATGAATCTGATTTATAGGTGTTTAAACACTTTTCAACACACTCAATTCCCTCGAAAAGGCAATTGGGTGTATCCTATTGTAAATTGAATTGCGAAAAAGTAAGTCCAGAGCGCAACAAAACAGACCCATTAAACGTAGCCCATCCTTTTTGGTTCCTGAAAACTGTTTTATCCAAAGCCCCTTCCTTGAGTGACAATCCACATTTCAGCGCCTACTGGACTTTGTATATTTATTCCCTGAATTAATGAGGCTCACAAAAACCGCACTCGTTTCCAAAACCTTACATCGACCTACCCTATCAGTTCAATGAAAAAAGTAATATTCCTATTCCTGCTATACCTGACCTATAGCACTATGTTCTCCCAAGGATTTGGGGGAAGATATTTTGAAGAAATAAAGGGGACGACTTGGCAATCCGATACTCCGATTAGCTTTGAAACACTCTTAAAAGCGGAAGAAATTGGGTTGACTTTGATGGAGATGGATATCGATTCCCTGAAGGGAAATTCTGTTTTGTGGACCTTCAATGATTCTCTGAAAATTGAGACCTACAATGCCACTACAAAAGCAAGAACAACCATCCTTGACTGTCCTTATAAGAAAGACAGCCAGACACTTAGTTTGTTCCTTGATGAGCAAATAATGGAGTTTGAATACAGTACTGTCTCAAGTGAGGCTTTCGTGTTATTGACCAAGAATCCATCTGCGGGTAAATAGTGCTAAATTTGAATTCCACCCACCAAAGAATTGAAATGAAAAGTTTCCTTGGCTTGCTTGCAGTCATTTTCTGTTTTCAAATAACCTGTAGAGCCCAAAACAACAATAGCCAGCAGAACATCAACACCATTTTTGAACGGATGGAAATTCAGGGTGTGGACCTTCATCACCCCCTCCTCTATGGTTACTTCTTTGCGGATTCAGACAAGCAAAAACTAGAGAAGCTGAGTAGAAAACTGAAGAAAGAACATTATAACATCATCAGACTTGAAGAAACCGTTTCAAAAGGTTTTCTCCTTCAGGTTGAAAAGGTTGAAACACACTCAAGGACATCCCTGCACAAGAGGAACTTGGAATTTGCCAGACTGGCCGAAAAATTTGAAATACAGTCCTATGACGGCTGGGAGGTTGGTCATGCGGACCCGTCCCAACCTCTTATTTCAACCGAAAAATTTAAAACATTCCTTGCCTCCAAAACGGACCAAGAACTTTATTCAATTGCCAATAAACTCTATGAACTTGAAATTGATGGTAATGCCATTATTGCTTTCCAAGAATGTATTGAAAAAGGATATCAGCTTGATACCTGCTACTACAAACAAGGGATATGTTACATCGGAACTGGGAAAACTGAAATCGGCATTGAAAAACTAAAAAAGGCCTTAGAAATCAATCCTTCCTATTATAAGGCTTCCTATAACCTTGGTGCGATATTCTATGACCAAGGCCAATACAGCAATTCAGTTTTGTACTACCAGACCTGTGTAAAACTCAATCCTGATGATGATCGGGTCTATTATGGCATTGGGGCTTCCCAATACATGCTCTCCAATTTTTCGGATGCCAAGGGGAATTGCCAAAAAGCTCTGGAGATCAACCCCAATAACACGAATGCAAGGCTCTTGTTGAATACCCTTTCCTACTAATCATATGGCTAGTCCAATCTTCTACTTTTAGCAAAATCAAAACGGCTACCTCTCAAACAGGGTAGCCGTTTTGCATTAAGAAATTCCCACCCAGAGACCGATACAACAGCTTTCCCTCGACACGTCCGTAAAACATAATAATGAGCTGAAAACAAATGTGTTCTTCAGCCAAGGACAGGAAAAGCGTGTATGCCATTGGAGCCCTCCAAAAACCAAAAAGGTCGCTACGAAGCCCTGATTAAGGCCATCCAAGAGATGTCCGTTGCCAAGGAACCTGAGAAAATCAGAAAGATTGCCACTGAAGCTGTCTGTCAAATCACCAATTGCCAAGAAGCCAGCTTCTTTATTAAGGAAAAGGACCAATGCCTCTGCACTGAGGAATCAGGTAGAAAAAAGCTTTGGAAGGGAAAGCATTTTCCCATGGATTCCAGCATATCTGGTTGGGTGATTCAAAACCAAGAGGGAGCGATTGTTCGGAATATCGGCAAGGATAAACGCATCACAGCGGAAACCTTTCAAGACACTTTTGTTCAGAGTTTGGCCATTGTTCCCGTCGGAACAAATGGGGCGATTGGAGCCTATTGGCCTACAAAACACAAAGCCAGTACGACAGAAATCTCCTTACTCGAAAGCTTGGCAGAAAACACCAACATTGCTTTAAATAATGCGATTAACGCTTCAATCCTCAAAAGGGAAATTGAGGAACTCAAGCTTCAGCAGGAAGGTGAGGGAAACGAATCCAAGTTCAAGGGCATCTTCAAATACTCCAGCATTGGTATCGTCTTGGGCAACTCAAAAGGTGAGTTCACCGAAGTCAACCAAGTGATTACGGACATGCTGGGCTACCAAAGGGAAGAAGTCATGGGGCGATCCTTTGCGGACTTCACCCATCCAGACGACCTCGAGACCGAACTGAATCTTATCAATGAGATTCGCGAAAACCGCAGGGACAGCTACCGCCTCGAAAAACGTGTCATCAAAAAATCAGGGGAATCCCTATGGACGGACGTTTCGGTGGCTTGCAACCGAAACGAGGATAATTCGGTCAACACCTTTTTTGCGATGATTATTGACATCTCGGAAAACAAGCGGGACAAACAGATCATCATTGAAAACGAGGCGCTTTACCGCCAATATTTTGAGGAAGCCCCATACGCCATTTTTGTCACCAACCCCTACTTTTTGAGCAGTCCCAATAGAAAGGCGAGGGAAATGTTCGGCTATTCGGCAGAGGAAATGGCGAAGGTTTCTCCCTACGACCTCTCTCCAGAATTCCAGCCTGATGGACAGACATCTAAAGAGAAGGCCACCAATTACATCAAAAAAGCCCTAAGTGGCGTCAGCCAAACATTTGAGTGGGTGCACAAAAGAAGGGACGAAAGCCTGTTCTACACTGAAGTCAGTTTGTTCAAAGTGTTGGTGAAGGGCAAAGAGAAAATTCTTGCCATCGTGTTGGACATTTCAAAACAGAAAGAATACTTCAATGAAATCAAACAGAAAAACGCCTTTATAGAAACCATCCTCAACAACCTACCCATCACCCTTTCCATTATGGACCGTGATTTCAATTATGTCATGGTCAATAAAATGATGGAACAACTCTCGGGCATCAAGAGTGAAGACCTTATCGGGAAAAATCCCTTTGACCTATACCCTTATCTGGAATCAATGGGATTGAAAAACCTGATGATGAAAGCTATGAATGGTGAATTTGTGACCACGGGAGACTTCAAGATCCCTGATGAACATAGCGAAAATAAAGACCATTGGTTCTACTCGGTGATGTATCCAAATCGGGATGCGAATGGGGAAATTATTGGGATTGTTGCCCAAACAACGGACATCACCAACAGGAAGGAATTTGAACGAAAAATTGTCCACCAAAACCAAGAATACGAACAGCTCAACGAAGCATTGAACCAAACCAATAAGGAACTTATTAAGGCAAAAGAAAACGCGGAACAGAGCAATCGCCTGAAAACGGTGTTCCTCAATAATATGTCCCATGAAATCAGGACGCCCATGAACGGCATCATGGGCTTCTCCCACTTTTTGGACAATCCAGAGCTTTCCCTTGAAAAGAGGAAATATTACACGAACATCATCAATAACTGTTGCAAACAGCTCCTGCGAATCATCGATGACATTCTGGAAATTTCCCGTTTGGAGACCAAACAGATTGCCATAGACAATGCCGAATTCTGCTTGAATGATATGCTGATGGAGCTCTTCGCCATCTACGATATCAAATCCAAGGAGCGCAAGATTCCGCTCTACCTCAAAAAAGGGTTACATGATGACGAAAGCCACATCATCACGGATAAAACCAAGCTGATCAAAATCTTAGGCAACATTATCGAAAACGCCCTAAAGTTCACCAATGAGGGCTTTGTGGAATTTGGCTACTATCTCACTCCCAAAAACATTGTCCTTTATGTGAAGGACACTGGCGTCGGCATCTCCCCAAAATTCAAGAAATCCATTTTTGAACGCTTTGTTCAGGAAGAGGAAAAGCTATCCCGTCAATTCGGCGGACTGGGGATTGGCCTTTCCATTGCCAAGGAAAATACCGAGCTCCTCAAGGGAAAAATCACGGTGGACTCCGAAAAGGGAAAAGGCTCCACTTTCTTTATTTCCCTGCCCATCAGCATCCTCAAAAATAAAGTCCCGTCTTCAAGCGACCCAACACAAAGTCAGAATGAAGTGGAGTCTGGATACACCATATTAGTTGCCGAGGATGACGAGGTGAACTACCTCTATGTGGAGGCCCTTTTCGAAATTGAAACCGACCAAAACTATAACCTCATCCACGCTAAGAACGGACATGAGGCCATCAACTTCTGTAAGGAAAATGATGATATCGACCTTGTGTTGATGGATGTCAAAATGCCACTTGTCAATGGCTATGAGGCTACAGATAAAATCAAACGGTTCCGCCCCAACCTGCCCATCATCGCCCAAACCGCCTACTCCACCGAGGAGGACAAGGAACGAGCACTCAAAAGCGGATGCGAGGATTACATCTCAAAGCCTTTGGACAGGGAGCATCTTTTTATGTTGATAAATAAGTATTTGAATGTGCAACATCGGAA
Organism: Bacteroidia bacterium; assembly: GCA_030431525.1. Classification (GTDB taxonomy): domain Bacteria; phylum Bacteroidota; class Bacteroidia; order Cytophagales; family JAAEPT01; genus JAUIJC01. Next base: position 5,568 of record JAUIJC010000052.1, read on the forward strand.
GGCGGGGTGATTGGGATTATTTTTTCGCATAGGACGTTGTCCTATGCTAACATATTTCGCCCTTTCAGGGCTTCAAAAACGGGTAGCCCTGTAAGGGCAAAATATGTCAACGATGGATGGAATCCATCGGTCTAATCCATAGGTCTAGTCAATAGATCTGAAATACGAACTGTCATCCTAAACAGTAGCCTTCTTTTCCCAAAAACCTCATAGGGTATCCCCCTCCTCACCTGTTCTAATCCCAAATCAGGCGACGAAGAGCGCATACCCTAAATGCTCCAGAAACACACTTTTCTTATCATATCATTGGTGATCAGCCAATTGGGATTTGCCCAACTTCCATTTATCAGCACATGGAAAACGGACAATGCGGGCACGTCCAACGCCACTTCCATCACCATTCCTGTGGATGCCTCGCAGGGGCCCTACTCCTATAATGTGGACTGGGACAACGATGGCGTATTCGACGAGTTTGGGTTGACGGGAAGCGTGACCCATGACTTTGGAACGGCGGGCACCTACACCATCCGTATTGAGGGCGATTTTCCAGCCATTCAGTTTTACAACGACGGGGACAAGGAAAAGCTTTTGGACGTATCGCAGTGGGGAGACATTTCGTGGAAGTCATTTAACCGAGCCTTTATGGGTTGCTCCAACCTCAACATCTCGGCCACGGACGCACCAGATTTGAGCAAGGTCACGCTGTTTACAAATGCCTTTGTCAACTGTAGCGCCCTCAACAGCAACATCAACCACTGGGATGTTAGCAACGTCACGGAGATGACCGGCACCTTCCAGAACTGTGTGGCCTTCAACCAGCCAATGGACAATTGGGACGTCAGCAATGTGACGACCATGAGGTATATGTTCGCTGGAGCAACGACTTTTAACCAAGACATCGGCAACTGGGACGTCCGCAACCTCTTAAATACAAGCACGATGTTCTCAGGCGCCACGGCCTTCAACCAAGACATCGGCGCTTGGCAACTGGATAACCTAAAAATTGCTGACTTTATGTTCAGCAATACGGCCAACTTCAACCAACCCCTCGGAAACTGGAGATTCCCAAATTTGACCTCCCTGCGTGGCATGTTCACCAAGGCCAAAGCTTTTAACGAAGACATCAGCGCATGGGATGTTTCCAACGTCAGCAACCTGAGCTACCTGTTTGATCAGGCCAGCAGTTTCAACCAAGACATTTCAAGCTGGGATGTATCGAATGCCACCAATTTTGAATACATGTTTAACGGGGCGCAGGCTTTTGATCAAAACATTGGGAACTGGGATATGAGCAGTGCAGAAAACATGGGCTATATGTTCCGTGGGGCCACTTCCTTTAATCAGGACATCGGTAGATGGGATGTCTCAAACGTCACCAACATGTCGCACACCTTTTCGCAGGCGCGCAGTTTCAATTACAACATCGGGAATTGGGACGTGGCAAACGTGACGCAAATGGAGGGCATGTTTTCCCATGCGGATGTGTTTAACCAAGACATTTCAGGTTGGAACACCGGCAAAGTCACCAGCATGAAATTCATGTTTTTGAAGGCTTTAGCCTTCGACCAACCCATCGGTTCTTGGGATGTTTCCAACGTCACGAATATGAACTCCACCTTCAATGGAGCGTCAGTTTTTAACCAAGACATCAACGCTTGGGATGTGTCCAAAGTGACTACGATGAACGGCATGTTTGGTGGAGCCGTAGCCTTCAATTCCCCATTGAACAACTGGAACACGGCGAGCCTGACAGATATGACAAGCATGTTTTTCGTGGCTGGTTCATTCAATCAGGACATCAGCAATTGGGATGTGTCCAAGGTGACCGATATGTTCCGCGTGTTCCGACAAGCCTATTCGTTCAACCAAGACCTGTCGGGCTGGGACGTTTCGAACGTGACGAGCATGCAGGAGATGCTTTACGGCACCACGGAGTTCAACCAAGACCTGTCGGCTTGGGATGTAGGCAAGGTAACCAACCTCAAATCCTTCCTTTTTGGTGCCAAAAACTTCGATCAGAACCTCGGTAATTGGGATGTCAGCAGTCTGTTGGAAGCGGAAAAAATGCTGACTAGCGTTCCACTTTCAATCTCGAACTATGACAGCTTGTTGATTGGCTGGGCCTCTCAAAACCTTCAGGATGATGTCGTTTTCACAGCCAATAAGGCCATTTATTGCTTGGGAAAGGATGCCCGCGAAAGCATGATCAACGACCACAATTGGACGATTGACGACAGCGGACTGGAATCAACAGCGCCCACAGCCATTTGCAAAGACACGACGCTTTACATTCCATTTTCCACGGAGGCCATTGTTTTGGACCCGATGGAAATCGGTGGCGAATCCTACGACAACTGTTCCTCGGTCAGCCTGAGTTTATGGCAGACCACCTTTGATTGCGACGATGTGGACCTCACCACCGAGGACACCCTGTGGGTGGAAGATGAAAACGGCTTCAAAGATTTCTGTCTGGCGAACATTACCGTACTGGACACCAACACGCAGGTTATTGTCACTTGCCCCAGTGATACGGTGATTTCTGCAAGCGAAAGCAACTGTAGCCAAACGGTGAGTTGGGATGCACCTGAGGTGCGTTGCAATGCGGTGAGCATCGTTTCCAACTTCAACAGCGGTGACCAATTTGACTTGGGCGACCATGCGGTTCATTACACTGTCACGGATAAAAACGGCGTATCGGAAACCTGTGCTTTCACGGTGAGCATCACCTCCGACCTTTCGATAGCCATCGATAGCACCACGCCTCCCTCCTGTTCGGATGTGGCCGACGGCCAAGCTTTTGTGACGGTACAAGGCGGAGTTGGCGCATACACTTTTGACTGGAACCATGACGGCACAGGTGATTTTGATGACCAAGCCAATGAACTCTTGAGGGCAGGAACTTTTGATGTGGAGGTTTCGGACGCCATTGGCTGTAAAGCATCGACCAATGCTACCCTTATCGCCAATTCATCGACCATTGATTTTTGCCCCAGCGACACCATTATCCGAGCAAATGCAAGCGATTGCCGTGGCTCAGTGCAATGGAAAGAGCCGACCACCCTTTGCTCGGAGGCCATCCTGACTTCCGACGTTTCGCTGGGCGACATTCTTCCCTTGGGCACTACGACAGTGACCTATACGTCCACGGATTTGCTGGGCAATCAAGACGAATGCGTTTTTGACGTGACCATTTATGATGACTTTGAAATCCATACGGTTAGCACTGATGGTCCCGATTGCGATGATCCACAAAGCGGAAAAATTGAGTTGGAAACCATGGGCGGAACGGCTCCCTTCTCCTATCACTGGAATGAGGGAACCAGCGTTTTGAACACGACTGAATTCCTCCAAGCAGAAACGGGATTGAACGAGGTGATCGCCTTTGATGCCTCTGGCTGTGTGGATACTTTGGAGGTCGAGGTGCCAGAAACACTTCCATTGGAACTGAGTTTGGATACTGCCCTTTATTTAAAATCAGTTGAGCTCAGTCCAATCATTGAGAACGGTTACGGTTCCCTTCAATATGACTGGAGCAACGGCTCTTTCTTGGAAACCCTCAGCCTTTCACCAACCAAATCGCAATGGCTTTTCCTTACCGTCACCGACGACAAAAACTGCTCGGACACTACCAGTATTTACCTTGATATCGAGGTGCTTTTCCCAGAGAAAATTCAGCTCCAAATCCCAAGTGGTTTCACCCCAAACGGGGATGGCAAAAATGACTATTGGTTCATCCAAGGACTTGATTACTATCAGCTTTTAGAATTGGTGGTCTTTAACCGCTGGGGCAATGAGGTTTACCGAACTTCTGGTGAATATGTCCCTTGGAATGGGCTTCGGAATGGAAAGCCATTGCCGGTAGCTACTTATTATTATGTATTGAAAATCAAGGGAGAAGATGAAAATGGGGAAAGTGACTTTAGGGGATCGATGGTGATTATGAGGTGAGACACGTACCCATCAAAAAGAGGGCTTAGACCTTACAAGTTTCCAAAACCTGTCAGGTCTAAGCCCTCTTTTTGTATTGAATAAGCTATGTTTGCCAATCCTTCATGATTCTTATTTCACTTTATCCACCATGAAAAAAGGACTCCTTTTCATTTTTGCACTTGTAGCTACCTTACAGCTAAACGCCCAAACAAATTTCAAATTAGGCTTAAGGGCTGGATCAAATCATTCAATCAATGTAATGGTCAAGGAAGGGGCTAACGGCTTTTCAGGCCAATTTAGAACCGGATACCACTTTGGAGCCATCTCTGAAATCCAGCTCGGCAAAAAACTGTTTCTGCACACCGAACTACTTTATTCCACAAGGGGGCAGATTGAGGAGTATAATAGTTTTACTCTACCAAAAGGTGAAGGTGTAGTGAAATACAACTATTTGACTATGCCCCTTCTTCTTGAATTCAGACCAATTAGAGGCTTTGGCATAGAACTCGGCCCTAACTTGGGACACCTACTATCTGCTAAAATCAAATTTGATTCTGAAACTGTTGATTTGTTTGAGTACAGAAACATATGGGGTGGATATATCAACAGATTTGACTTCGGAATTACAGGTGGACTTTCCTACACTTTCAAGAATGATTTATCCCTTGGCTTTAGGTTTACCCATGGTTTTTCTTCTGTTCAAAATGGGATTGATTTCAGAGACCTAGAGGGAAATAAACTTGATATCAAACTTCAAAACAGAACCTTCCAATTCACAGTTTCATACATGCTCTGGAAACAGGAAAAATAATTTTCATCAATAGTTCGTCAGTTCCTATGACCCTCCAACAACGCATCGACGCCTCCAAAACCACCATCTTCAAAGCTGTTTTCCCAAACACAACGAACCACTACGACACACTTTTTGGGGGCACGGCCATGCAGTTGATGGACGAAACAGCCTTTATCACCGCCACCCGTTTCAGCCGTCAGCGGATGGTTACGGTCTGCAGTGATAAGATTGATTTCAATCATCCCATTCCTGCCGGCACCATCGTGGAGCTTTCTGGATATGTGACGCATGTCGGCAATACCAGCCTGAAAATTACGGTGGACATTTATGTGGAGGCCATGTATTCCGATGAACGTTACAAAGCGATTACGGGGCAGTTCACTTTTGTGGCGATTGATGAGAACAATGCGCCTGTCAAGATTATTAAGGGAGCAGAATAAGAGGTCTTGATAGTTTCAAAGGAACTTATGAAAAATTCAGATATCCTTAAGCTTTGGATTTTAACTATAATAGTGGGAAGCCTCTGCTTTCCAATTTTTTATTTCATCGCTATTTTCGCCATTGAAGGATCAAACAAATTTACCCCTCAATTATTTTTAATATATATCGCATTCTCAGCAGTCTACAGCCTAATTCTCTCCACTCCATCCATATTCCTTTTAGGAACTATAAACGTTGTATGCAAAAAATATAACAGCTCTAAAACAACCTATTTAACAACCTTCTCCTTAACACAAATCATATGTTCCATAATAACCTTTTCATTCTTCCCATTTAAAGTTTCATCGGAGTGGTCTACATTCAGTATAGTATGTGCCGTAACCTACACCTTAATTGGAATTATTTTTTGGATTATAAAAATCAGCAAAACCACCTTAATAAATGTCACCCCAATCCATCATCCAACAAACCGTTGATTTTGTAAAAGCAACACTCGCCGAAGCCGAAGGCGGACACGATTGGTGGCATATCCAACGGGTTTGGAACCTGTCAAAACATATCGCTGAAACGGAGGAAGTTGACCTTTTCGTTGTGGAATTAGGCGCATTGCTACACGACATCGCTGACTCAAAATTTCAAGGAGGCGATGAGGAAATTGGGCCAAAGAAAGCAAGGGAATTTCTGGAGGGATTGGAGGTTCCAAAGGATACGATTGATCATGTGGAGCAAATCGTTCGGAACATCTCTTTTAAAGGAGGAAAAGTGGCTCAATCCTTCAAAACACCTGAATTGGATGTGGTGCAAGATGCCGACCGATTGGATGCCATCGGGGCTATTGGGGTTGCCCGAACCTTTAATTACGGAGGCCATAAGGGACGGGAACTTTACAATCCGAACATTGCGCCAAACCTGAATATGACCAAGGAGGAGTACAAGAAAAGCACTGCTCCCACCATCAACCATTTTTACGAAAAACTACTTTTGCTCAAAGACCGCATGAACACTAAAACGGGCAGGAAAATGGCCGAGCATCGTCACCGATATATGGAAGGTTTTCTAGAGGAGTTTTATGGGGAATGGAACGGTGAACGCTAAACTATTTTCAAAAAACACGAAGTATAAAAAACGCCCAAGCCAACCTCGTTGACTTGGGCGTTTCTGTTTATAACATCTAACAAGCTTACTGCTTCGCAAACTTGATGGTTTTTGCACCAGCCTCAGAAGTTACTTTGATGAAGTAAACACCTGAAGTAAGGTCAGCAACTTGGAAGGATACTACCCCCTCGCCAGTTTGGCTACGCATCTGCTGACCATTGAGGTTATAGATTTCAACAGTGCTGTACTCTGAAACCTCTACGTTGATCATGTCAGAAGCAGGAACAGGATAAGCGTTCACTACCATTTCTTCGAATGCTACACGAGCAGAAGAACCACAAGCACCGAGGTCTTCCCAAGCATTCCACTGGTTAGCACCTGGCTCCTCACCTGGGTTGGCGTACCACTTGGCATTCCACTCATGGCCATTGTGAGAAACTACAGAACCTTGCGTATAGTGGTTGGCAGAAACCCAAGCATCAGCCGTACATCCACCACCAGTTGAAGTAGTGTCTTCGAAGTTCAAGGTAACAGAAGCACTTGAAGAAACAGCTCCCTCATTGTCCGTAGCTACAGCAGCAATGGTGTAAGAACCGTAAGCGCTTGGCGTGAAGCTGAAATTGAATGGAGATACAGTTACGTCAGTAGCGTTTGCACCGTTCACCGTGTAAGTCACTTTAGAAACTGTACCATCAGCATCAGCTGCGTTTACTGAAACAGTAACAGCGCTCAAGTCGTTGTAAGTTGTTCCGTTGGCTGGAGAAGTGATGGCAACGGTTGGAGCGGCATTGCTTTGCTCCTCAGTCACCGTAAAGGATACGCTTGCTACTGTAGAGGTTGCACCATCATTATCAGTAGCAACAGCAGTCAAGGTATAAGAACCAGCTGTGGCAGGCGTCCAGGCATATGAGAATGGATTGCCAGAAGTCACGTCATAAGAACTTCCACCTACAGTGTAAGTCACCTTAGCAACAGTGCCATCAGCGTCAGCCGCATTTGCAGAGAAAGTGATTGCACCCAAACCTACGAAAGAAGCGCCATTGGATGGAGCAGTGATGGAAACAGTTGGAGCCTGATTAGAAGTACCTCCGCCACATGGACCTAGCAATTCCCATGGATCTCCACCTTCTGGGTTATCATACTGAGTGTACCATTTTGCGCGGTACTCGTTACCGTTGTAGCTCACAACCTCATTTGCAGTACGAACCACACCATACTCCCACTCTGGGCTAGTACAGATTGGCTCCTCCACTACAGATACATTGATAGCCTTGGAATAAGAGTTTCCGTTAGCAGCATTAGCAACTACGTTGATGGTGTAGTTTCCAAAAGTAGATGGCGTCCAGCTTACACTGTATGGGCTACCAGTTGTAGCCACCAAATTCTGGCCGTCAACGGTGAAGGTTACATTGCTGATCGAAGAACCTTGTGCATCAGCATTGGCGCTCAACGTAATGGCATTCAAACCTTCGAACTCAGCACCGTCAACTGGTGAAACAATAGCCAAAGTAACACCAGACTTGTTGATAGAAATGTTTCCACCGTCAGGAATAGCGTTGAAGTAGATGTATCCACCATCAACCCAAGAAGTGATGCCAACACCGTTCTGCTCTACTTCACCGTAAGTAGCACCGGCAGGGATTTCCAACTTCACTGTCAATGGGTGGTTGTAAAGTCCATTGTCGGAAAGCGTATCCGTCAAGCTCAACACAATCTCCTGAGTGTTTTCACTTACAGTAGTCAAAGTAGCCGCGTGAGCCTCCTTGTGGTATTTTACCGCATCACGAAAAGTCGCTACCCAAGTGTTGTTGTAAGTCAACAACTCATCAAGGTAAGCCTCGTGCTGTGCTTCCGTGATTTCATCGTACCAAGAATCGGCAACCGAAGCGTTTGAAATGCTGTGGAAAGTAAAGACCATTAAAGCGTTGTTGGCAACACCATGGTCCATCCAGTAAGCGAAATCCTGCACCGTAATGCTGTCATTCAATTGGATCTGAGGAATAGTGTAATAATCGTCCTCAGTAGTAGCGAATTCGTAGCTGAAAGTCTTGTTATAAGTATAATCGAACTTACGGGCGGCGAAATGACGCTCTTTCACCTTGGCAATAACAGCTGCGTTGTAATCACCGCGCGGATAAACGAAGGTCTCAGCCTTTTGGCCCGTCACATTGCCGTCAATGATATCCTTGGCATCGTTCACTTCAGCTTCCAACTGTGCAGCAGAAAGGCCTGAAAGGTTATTGTGGTTAATGGTGTGGTTGCCCATCTCCATACCTGCGGTCACACCAGCGTTCATCTGATCCCAGTGCGCCTGTGACCAAGCGTTGGCAGTAGTGACATAGAAGCTACCTACCAAACCACGCTCCTGTAGGTTTGGAATGGCGATAGGACCATGACCTGGAGACCAGTCATCATAAGTCAACACAGTGGCTGAAGCCTTACCATTGTACCATTTTTCAATGGAGTAGTTTTGTCCGAAGACGCCCAAGCTTGAGAGCCCGAGCAAAAGCACCAAAAATGCTTTAAAGTCGAAGTGTTTCATCAGTTAGAATTTTGATGTAATAAACACTGCGAAACTACTCTTTGATGTTTTAGGAAAAATGGGCAAATGTTCGAACGGCAGGTTTTAAGGGATGAAGTGTGGTTATGAATTAGTCACTTAGCAGGTAAGAGTTTTCACGTTTTTGAACAATTCACTTTAATCATAAAAACAGCTTTCAATAATCATGTTTTACATTGGATTTATCCAATGACACCCATCGGAAAAATGACTGTTATACAACCTTCATAGACACAATCATAAATGGTGAGTTGTACTATTCAATGAGTACCCATCTACTTTTAAGAGCCTGTTTTAACGTCCATACCATTCCTTACTAATTCAATAGATTGACCCAAATACTCCTTAGCCCTCAATCGATTTATAACCTCTGCATCATGCGAAGGCAAATAAACCAAGGGCTTTTCCTTGGCCAGCTTTTTAATGTCCTCATAGCTTTTTTTGGCTGCAGATAAATCAGCCACACCAGCAGAGAATACATTGTTTTCCAACTGATCCTGATTATAACTGGCATCTCCTGCCAGAAACACCAAGCCCTCCTCAGTTTCCAGCACCACAGAACAATGCCCAAACGTATGGCCTGGAGTATCAACAAGCCATAGACCCTCAGCCAAACGCTTAGCCTTAAAAGGCCCAAAGTTTTCATTCAGATCAACGAAGGTGGGATTCCAAGAACCATCCTTGGTTTTTGGCAATGCCCCAAAAGGCTTCTCCCACTCTGCGCGGTTCACGAGGATTTCTGATTTGGGAAAATGACAAAGCCCATCGGCGTGATCCATATGCAAATGGGTCATTAGCACCTTGTCAATAGCATCTGTAGAAAAACCCGCTTTCTCCAGAAGCACATCAATCTCATCTTTCCGCCGCACTTCAAACTCAAACAGGGTTTTGTTCACCCAAGCATCAAACCATGACAACCCATCAAAATAATTGGGTTGGCAAATGACAGAGATTTCACCTGTATCCACCAAAAAATTGCCCGCTGGATGTTCGATAAGCCAAGTCCAAATGGGCATCCATTCCGTCATCTCAGTATTGAGGAGAACATGCAGTTTGGCCAAGAATCCTGAAAAACGTGCATCTCGAAACCGTTTACGCATTCGAACCTTTCCTGTTGAAAAGCCGTGGAGCTTGACCTGGGAGCCATTATACGTGAATGTTTTGGAAAAGGGAGGAAATGGCATAAGGTGGATTTGATAATGTTGTTGAACTATTGATGTAATCAAGGTCCAGGCCTGAAAACCTGTGTTGTTACTTTAAGCTCGAAATTTCGGCCCCACCTCTGTCCTCCCCTTGGATAAGGGGAGGACAGAGGTGGGGTTGACCCAAAGGTTGTGGGTTCCCATTCTTAATGCAACAGCCAGGCCTGAAGACCTGTGCTGTGGAGACACGCCCTTTCAGGGCTATCACTCTAAATCATATAGAGATTCAACGAGTCGGAGAAAAAATTTCGCTCTTCCTTCAATTTTTTTCCATTGTTAAGCAATGGTAACATTGGACTACAAATTAACAATTCCCTTCCCTTCCTTACTCCTTCTTTCCCTTCCCTAAAAAAATTCATAATTCCCTCTCGCCACCAAAAACCTCCCCAATTCCCTGCAAAAGGCATTTTTAAGTTTTTGTTACCTGCTATTTCACATTTATTTAACCCCTTAACATACTGTTAACATACACTTAACTATTACGCATAACACTGAGTTTACATTTGCATCACATTAAAGGAACGGGACAGCCTTTCGTCTTAATCTTTTGAATGTAAACAACTGTTTTACTGTTACTTAATCGGCTTGCAAAATTTCAAGGATGACTCAACAATCCAGCAATCCACCAAGTAACATTAGCACAGCAAAAACGAATCAGTAACATTTACTTGCAACACCGATAACACACGGGATAATTTAAAGTAACAACCCTGTCATCGGTAACCAGTTCCAATTCCCATGAAAAGGAATTTCACACTCTTGCTCGTCGTTCTCGTGAACGCCATGTCCGCTTTCGCACAAGACTCTACTGCTCAGGTGCAGGAAGCTCCAAAAAAGTCCAGCAACCTTTCCAAGTTCGGCAAGGGCTTCACTTTTGTGGCGCCAGACTCTTCGATGTCCACTACTTTCCACTTGCGTACCCAAGTTTTGGGTTCTACTGAGGGGGACCTAAACGGTGGCAATTGGCAAACCGATATGTTGATTCGTCGCTGGCGCTTGAAGTTTGGAGGCTTCGCATACTCACCAAAGTTGCGCTACAAGATTGAGTTGGGTTTGAGTAACCGCGATATCGGAGCATCCAAAGAGGAAGAATTTAATGGCAAAAGCTCCAGAATCATCTTGGACGCCGTGATTAAGTATAAATTCCAAAAGCACTGGGATTTATGGGTTGGCCAAACAAAACTCCCAGGTAACCGCGAGCGTGTAGTGTCTTCTGCAAATCTTGAATTGGTGGACCGAAGCATTATCAACTCCAACTTCAATATTGACCGTGATATGGGTGTCCAGCTCCGTGGTAAATACAACTTTGGCGGAATGCTTATCACCCCAAAATTCGCATTCTCCACCGGTGAGGGGCGTAACATCACGGCCCAAAAGGCAATCAGCGACGCCAGTGGCTTTGGCTACACCGCTCATGTGGACATCATGCCATTCGGAGCATTCTCCAAAAAAGGTGACTTTATCCAAGCTGACCTTGCTCGTGAAGGCACACCAAAATTGGCCATTGGATTGACGTATGATTACAACGACCGCGCTGTTCGCCAAGGAGGCCAATTAGGAAAATTTATTTACAACCAACATGGTGACCTTGTGGGCCGTAGCTTAACCACCACTTTTATTGATGCCGTTTTTAAGTACCAAGGACTCTCCATTACAGGCGAATATGCTAATAAAACACAGGCTGCTCCTGAAGTGAATGCAGAGGGTGCGGAAGTGGATACCTTGAGCTCAAACTTTAAAACGGGTAGCGGTTTCACCCTTCAGGCGGGCTACTTGTTCAAAAACAACATCCAGCCAGTTGTGCGCTACAGCCACATTGAGGCTGACGGTGAAAACTCTGGCATCACCGACATGGATGAATACACCATTGGCCTGTCCAAATACATCGTGGGTCATGCCCTAAAAATTCAAGGTGACTGCTCTTGGATTGATTATGGGAGTGATGCCAAAGAAGACAAGCTCCGTTTCCGCCTTCAATTGGAAGTGCAGCTTTAAACATTTTTTCCTGTAACTCTGCCTTAGGCACGGATGGGTTTGACTAACTCGTCCGTGTTTTTTTTATGCCCTAAACTGATTGTCTTTTTACAGAGATAATCAAATAGAAAAGGGAAGCCATTAGGCCAATGAAAGCTCCCAGATAGGTGAAATTATGAATGGAATCCACAAGGATAAACGTGTCAGGATGTTGGACTCTTGCTGGCACATCCCAAGTAATATGCCCTGAAGCATGACCTTTCGCCATAAAGAAGCCAACAAACACACCACCCAAAGCCACTATGGCGCTAATAGCCATGTATAAAAAGTAGCTTCTAATCGTCAGCCGCAACATCGTAGAAGGCTTTGTGTTTAACCAGGCCAATGCAGGAAACATAAATCCAGGCAGTATTCCCAATCTGCCACCACCCCATAGTCCACATAACAACACCAGGACCCACTTAGAAGTGGTCGTACCTGTGTACAACTTTTCAATTCCGTAGCGCTCAAAATTCTTAAAAAAGTAAAACTCCTCGGAAATATTGGCCGTGATAATATCATTGATCACTCCATAGGAGGCCGCCAAAAGAAAAGCCACCAGCCAAAGCAATAAGAACGCCTTGAATTTGCCCCATTTATCCTTATCCAACTTTTCAAAGAACGGCTTCATTATCCATTATTTTTTGACTTGGCCAGCCTAATCAACAGATAGCTGGACGAAACTAACAGTAATAATACTGACCCCAATTCATTGAAAATATGAAGACATGAGAATGGCAATACTTTTAGTTTTCCCGTAAGATGATCCTTACGACGCTGTAGGTAGGCTTTCATTGCTTTCTTACTTTACGTATTGCAAAAAGCACTGAAACAATTAACCCCAACAATACACCAACATCCGTGGATATATGCATTGTGTCTATGGTTATGAACCAAAAGGTGTCGGTCACGCCCTCAGGCACATTCCAAAAAAACTGTTCATTAGGATATTCAGACCCCAAAAAAAGACCTACCAAAAACCCTAAAAATGTTGTACTACTTGTAGTTAAGAAGTAAATAAAATAGACCTGAATTGTCGTGCGAAACATTGTGATGGGTTCTTTCTGTAGTGCACATATGGCTGGCAACACCAAACCACCCGCAAGACTCTCACGAAAACCACCCAACAACCCGCAGGAAATCCCTAAAAAATACCTTGAGAGAAGCGTCCCATCATAATATTTAAGCAGGTCGAAACGCTCCCAGTTTCTATACTTATAAAATTCTACAGAAAGTGACACAGAAATAAAGTCATGTACAAACCCGTAGGTCAATGCAATGACTACCCACATCCCATACAGGAGGAGATACAACTGAAACTTATTCCAATATTTGAGCCTTTCCAGCCCCATTTTATAAGATTAGCCCCAGACTACACAACACTCTGTACAAAAGTCCTGTAGTCTGAAATCGGTCATTGAATTCCCTATATTATATTCTTACTCTTTTTTGAGTTTTAAGTTCTTCAAAGGAAAAAGCATATACACAATGGCCGCCATCAAACCTATTATCCCCCCCATGTAGGAAAAGTAGTAAATCGTGTCCATCACAATAAATGGCCGCACTCCACCCAAAGCTGGAGGCATTCTCCAAATCATATCTCCGACCATCACCTTCCCCGACCAAAACATCCCAAGCAAAGCTCCAACCAAGGAGACAACAACAGTAATCCCTATCCCCAAGGCTATGGACCTCAGCGTGTACTTGACCATATCCGAGGGTTTCTCATGAAACAAGCCCATCAAGGGTAAAATAAACCCTGGAAAAAGCCCGACCCTCAACCAAGCCAAAAAGCCCGCAATTCCTGCTAATACCTGTTTTGGCAGCTTGTCTGACATGGTAATCGACTCCAAGCCAAGGGTTGGCAACTCCTTATAGATGTAAAACTCCTCCGAAATGCTTACCGCTAACATTCCATACAACATTCCAAAGACAGAGGTAAGCAACAGGGCGATCATAAAAAGCAAGATGAAGGCTCCCCATTTCGTAGTTGGTATTTCTGTTACCGCTTTCATAACTCTTATCATCCATTCCCCTACATCAAAGAAAGCCCACTCATGAACGACCATGACAGCGGGCTTTCTTTGTTAACACTTTGGGAGACATCATGCATCCCTTCCAAATTAAGCGGCAGGCAACAACAGAAATGGCAAGCTGGAGTGTTCCTTCACCTCAAAGGATTGGTCATGGAGATACACGTTCACAAACATGTTGTGGTGGTGTGACACCATGGCGATAACGTCAGCGCCTTGCGCCTGCGCAAAGTTGATGACACCGTGCTCCACGGAATTGTCCTTAAAGGTGTGATAAGAACAATTCGATAGGCCGTTGTCCTGGGCAAATGCCACCAATTCCTCCAGCACTTTATCCTCATGATTATCCACTCCTGGGGTTGTGATTCTCACCAGTTTGATTTCCGCCCCAGTGACTTGCTGCAATTCCCTGAGCGGGGTTAATGCCGAATGGATATTATGGTTTTTATCTGTCGCCAGAACAATCGTATCCAACTTCGGATGCACCTCTTCGTGGGCGACAATAATCGGTGTCTCCTTGATGTAAGCAAGTCGCTCGGAATTGGAACCTTCCCAAAACCTGTCCCAATCGCTCATCTCACGGTTACCCATCACAATCAAATCCGCGGGTCTGCGCTCCAAATGATCGGCAACGACTTCCTTAAGCTCACCTAAACGAACAAAAGGCTTGATCTTTACGTCCGCCATTTCGGGCAAACTTGCCAAGTGCTTTGCCTTTTTCTGAACCTTGGCGAGAATCTTCATCATGAAGACATCATCCATATGGTTTTTCAACGGGGCACCAGTCATCTGATAGGAGTCCTGACCCACGCCCTCCTCGGTGTGTAACAGGTCAATCTCCACATCACCCCTTTCTTGTTGGGCTTTCACCGCGATCAAATGGGCCATCTCCAAAGCCTTGTTGGCCTCCTTCGAAAAGTCGGTGGGAACGAGTATCCGCTTCATATCGCTCTATGCGTTTGGTTCTATGAAGAAAAACGAAGCCTTTTCGATGAGATTGCCTGATTGGTCGCCCAAAGAAATTAGGCTGGGGAGAAAAACTGGAAAATTCGATGAGATAAGCCGTAAGAAATCTCTAAAAATGAAAAAGGAGCCTCCAAATGAAAGCTCCTTTAAATATGGGAAAGGAAATGCTTTAGAAATCTATGCTTCCCGTTTTCACCAACTCAATGGTTTTAGATGCTTTGAGGTTGGCATATTTTAAGTCAATCAGTTGTTGCTCCAAGTCCAGCAACTGTTGCTGTTTGAATAGCAACTGAAACACGTCCACCCTGCCAGATGCAAAGCGTTGCTCCAACTCCTTCAACACTTTTGAATAGCCCTCCACGGCATGGCTCAGCGACTGGTAACGACTTGCCGAATGCAGGATTTGACTGTTTTGGCTGGAAAGCATGGCCATCATTTCGGTTTGGCGCTGATTGCGGACTTGCTCCTTGTATTGGATTTCCAAGCGAGCCTTTTGCATGGTGGTACGCTGTTGGAATCTGGTGAACAATGGCACATATACGCTGACCGCCACGTTTGTGTACAGGTTGTTTTCAAACTGCTCTCCAAATGGCGGTGAATCAACTGTTCCCCCTTTCAAAAAAGAGGAATAGGCTGAACCAATACCGCCAATCAGACTCACCGACGGCATTCCTCCACCAGCCACCATGCGCTTATTGTACTCGGCAATATTCACCGATATTCCAGCTTGGCGAAAGCTAATGGAAGTCTCAACGATTTGCTCCAAGGAGGTGATGGATTGACCCACCGTATCCAAAGACTGCTGGGCTGGAACAGCCAACATCAACGGGCTATCCAAAGGAATTCCCGAAATGCTTTTGAGTTGCAACTCGGCCAGTTCCCGATAGAAGGCCAACTCTTCTTTTTGGTTGTCCAAACGGTCGATTTCAATGCCCAATTCATACACCGTGGAAGCCGTGGCCCGACCATTATCAACCAACAATTGGGCTTTGTCCAACTGCTGTTTTAACAAATCAACTTTACGTTGCAACAAGGCTTCCTTTTCCTTCAACTCGTAAACCTTGAGCATCTGATAGAATAGTTCCTGAGCTATCGCCTGTTTCTGGTTTTCCAGATTCAGCCCTTGCTGTTCCAATTGGGCTTTATCGCGCTTGATTTGCTGGCCTTGTTTTCCGCCCTCAAACACCTTCCATTGGCTTTGCAACACCGTCGTTTCATACAGGAAACTTTGGGTCACATATTGGTAAGTGATGGGGTTCAACGCACGACCGTTGTTCACAGCACCATAAACGCTTGCGCCCAAATCTGGTAATCTTCCAGCCTTGCTCGCCCGCAAATCCGCCATGGCCTTTTCCAGCATCAAGTTTTCCTGCTTGATCTGGTAATTATTCTTCTCGGCTTCTTTCAGCAAGTCTTGGTAGGTCCATGGTTGGGCATGGGCGAGAGTTCCAAGAAGGGTGAAGAAGAGAATGGATATGGATAGGCGCATAGAAAATTAATAAGGAATATTGGGTTGGAACTCCTGTAGGGGCAGACCTGTGTGTCTGCCCAAAATGCTGTGAGCAAAATCTTGAACCTTGGCGGAATCTTTCGAAAACGTCGGGTATAAAACCACTCGTGTTCAAAACTTTTCAGGAGAGGCATATATGAATGCTTCCCCTGAAATTTTGTTTTTTTTCAAGAAGATAAAATCTATTGGGTTTTGACCG
>JAUIJC010000072.1 GCA_030431525.1 Bacteroidia bacterium
TGCAAAATGCTCAAAAAACAAAGTCCCGCCCAATAGAGGAAAAAGCAACCCGAGAAACAACAATAAGGCTCGTCGAAAACAGGGAAAATACCAGACATTCACAAACTACAGGAGGGCTTGTTAGAACCTTAATGCAACAGCATTGAGGTCTGCCCCTACGGCGGGTCCATTATTTTTTGAAATTTTCGCTAACCATTTTCATTCTCAGTTGATAAGGAGATAAAGGGGGCGATCAGAAGTGCTTTTGAAGTCATTATTTCAAAAAAAAATCTTCGACAAACTAATCCAATCCAACCCCTTCCAGCGTACATAAACAGCCTTTACTGAACTTGGTGCCCGTAAGATTTTTAAGGGATATATAAGAAGGGCATCAAAACAAACCCTAAACAAGCTCGTGGGGATATCACCTCTGTGGTATTGAGCTTGGGAAGGGTTTGTTCTTTTTTAGGCCTTTTGGTCAAGGCCGTTCAATTTTTGGGCAATCCTTCACGCATAGCATAGTTCAAGATTTTTAAGGGATAGTACAATTCACTGTTAACCTTCTCGGTCTTTGAGCCATATCAGCTCGTAATGTCGTGGGTCCACAGCGGACCGCGGTGATGTATGATGGGCTCTTGGACTTCAAGAATAGGCCCTTAAACCCTAAAAACTATGTTGAACAAATGGTTCATTGCATTGGGGACGAGTATTTTCCTGCTTTGCTATTCCATGGAATCGTTTGCACACGGTAGCCAAGGCGGGTCAGAACAGGAGGGAAGGTCAGTGGGAGATTCGGCTATCGCGCTCGGGAGTTCAGACCAGCTTTTCCACCTGTTTAAAGCCTATTCAAAAGCTTCCGACAGCACCCAGCTTTGGGACCTCAACCTGCCAGATGGTGAGAAGGCTTCCATTTATTTTTTGCCTGAAGGCAAGCGGGTGTTTTATGGTAAGGCCAAAGGCCACAAACACTCATTGTTTTCAGTCAGGCAGGAGGATAAAGGGCTTTTTGGGGAATTGCTTTTGATGAAAGCAAAGAAGGCTTACACGTTCCGTACTGACGAACAAGGCGAGTTTGTGGTGGAGACTTCCTCCCTTTCTAAATTCGTTTGTGAGCCAATGCCGGAGCATTTGGATAAGCACCAGCACAAAGCTTCTGAAGGGCTTTCTACCCATCATTCCAAGCCGATGCCGGCAAGTGCCAACACGGCTGATTTGCAAAGTTATCCGGGCGCGCCATACGTCCTTTATGTGGACTTCGATGGTGAGTATTTGACAGGTTCGCGTTGGAACTCAAGCTATAACAATGGCAATCCGATTACTTTGGCGCCATCAGGTTTCAGCCAACAGGAAATCTATGATTGTTGGGAAATCACGGCCGAGGATTACATGCCTTTTCAGGTAAACGTTACGACCAACAGGGCGTTGTACGATGCCACTCCAAGCGAGTTCCGCCAGATGATTATCGTAACGCCATCTTCCAATTGGTATGCCTCAGCGGGCGGTGTGGCTTTCCTCTACACCTTCACAAGTTATTACTACGACGATCCGGGCTTTTGTTTTATCAACAACTTGGGTTACGATCCGATTTCCTCTGGTGAATGCGTATCCCACGAGGCAGGCCATACCTGTGGTTTGGAGCATGATGGCCAAGGTTCCACGGAATATTACCTCGGACACGGCCTTTGGGCCCCAATCATGGGAGGTTCCTACTACAATCCGGTGACCCAATGGAGTCGCGGTGAGTACAACAATGCCAGCCAATCCCAAGATGATGTAAGCCTGTTGGCCTATGAGCTGAATTACCGCGTGGATGACCACGGCAACTCCTCAGCCAATGCCACGGAAATCGTGGGCGACGGTTCGGGAACCATCATCAATACCAACAATTTCGGGGTGATTGAGCGATCGGATGATGTGGACTATTTCCATTTTGCCACGGCGGGTGGTTTGGTGCAATTGAACATCGAACCGATGTCGTATTTCCCGAATCTGGACGTTGGCGTCAAGCTTTTTGATGCACAGAACAATTTGCTATATACCTCGAACAATGGGGACAAACTTTATTCGGACATCAACCTGAGCCTTCCGGCGGGTGATTACTATATCGAAGTGGACGGTATCGGCTATTTGGACGCCAATACCGGTTACACGGATTACGCCTCTCTTGGCGGATTTGTAATCAGCGGTACCATTGAGAATTTCGGTTCGACAAACTTGGCCGAATATGACGCGCGAGCAAGTTCATTGAATATCGACCAAGCGGGATGTGGTCAGCCTTGGACGGGTGATTTCACGCTGATTAATGGCGGAACCAAAAAACTCACTTCCGTAAAAGTGGAGTTGTTAGTGAATGGAACGGTGCAAAACACCTTCACGCACAGCACCAATTTGACCACCTCCCAAACAGAGGTGGTTTCCCTGCCAAACGTGACTTGGAACACGAACGGCAACCATACCATTGAAGTCCGTGTCTCAGAGCCAAACGGTCAGACCGATGAGATGGCGAACAACAACAGCCAAACCGTAAATGCCTCTTTTGCCACCGGTTCGGCACACCAGTTTGTGATTGCCACACGCTCAGAGGACCCTTCCATGGATTTCTTCATCCGAAAAAATGGGCAAGTCCTTATCAGTAAGAGCAACTCGACCAGCTCAACTTCTGGAAACAATACCGTTTATGATTTCTGCTTGGTGGATGATTGCTATGATTTGGAAGTGACTGACGCCTTTAAGCCAGCAGGCTGTAACGAGGCCGATTGGGTAAGCGGTAATGAGTATTGTGGAGGTGATTTGGTCGCCTATAACGACAAGATTTATGAGTCGGAATGGTGTAACAAGAACAATCCAGAAAGCGGACAGTACAACGGTTGGAAATATATTGGAGCCTGCAATGCCAACTATCCAAACGATGCCTTCCAACTTTTGGATGGAAGCGGACAAGTGTTGGCCGAGGAAAATGTCGCCAATTACGCTTCCCCAGAAAACGCCTCTTTCTGCACTGGCAATACCTCATCGGTAACGGCTGATTTCAGTGCCAACAATACGTCTCCAAACAGCTGTACGGATGTAACCTTTACGGCAAACACCACGGGAACGGTGACTTCTTATTCATGGGATTTTGGAGCGGGAGCAACGCCAGCAACGGCAACCGGAATGGGCCCTCATGTGGTGTCCTATTCCAGCACGGGTGCCAAAACGGTAAGCCTCACGGTGAACGGAAATGTGGTGGAAACCAAAACGAATTATGTGACCGTTTCTCAGGATCAAAGCAGGGTTCCTGACTTTGATTTGGCCTATGACCAAACAAGCATTTGTGAGGGTGATGCGGTAAAGCTGACCATTTCAAATGTGCAGTTTGGAGGCTCCTCGCCATCATTCCAATGGAGAAAGAATGGCACGACGGTAGCCACGAACGGCAACTTGAATCGCACCTTTAACAACCTGAAAGACGGTGATAAACTAAGGGTGGTGATGACCTCGAATGACGAATGCTTGGTTTCTTCCACGGCAAATTCAGGCAATCAGGTGATCACGGTTTCACCAATGGTCACGCCGAGCATCAGCATTGTTGCCGACCAAAACCAGATTTGTGCTGGTGATCAAGTGAGCTTCACGGCGACCACAAATGGCGGTTCTGTTTCTTGGCGTGTGAATGGCCAAACGGTTGGCAGTGGCATGAACTACCAGTCCTCTTCTTTGAATGACGGTGACAAGGTTCGTGCGGTATTGACTTCCAATGCCACTTGCGCAAGTCAATCCACAGCAAATTCTAATCAGGTAACCATCAATGTTTCCTCTGCGGTCACGCCGAGCATCAGCATAGTTGCCGACCAAAACCAGATTTGCGCTGGCGATCAGGTGAGCTTCACGGCGACAACGAACGGCGGTTCTGTTTCATGGCGAGTGAACGGCCAAACGGTTGGCAGTGGCATGAACTACCAGTCCTCTTCTTTGAATGACGGTGACAAGGTTCGTGCGGTCT
>JAUIJC010000053.1 GCA_030431525.1 Bacteroidia bacterium
CTGTTGATGAAATCGAAAAGGACTGTGGATTTGAACGGTAGTGAATGCATGGAATAACATCATTTGAGTTGATGCTATTATATACGTGAGGCTCTAAAAGGTTGTTATACCCATCTATGCAATTCGTTTGAGGTTTTATACACCTCCATTTCCAACTCCCTATCAAAGCGTTTAATCATCAGATCCGTAAAAATTTCAATGAACCGCTCGTGGTTCTTTGGTTTGGGGATGGAGACGCTTCCTTTTAGAATCATAATGTGAGGTGATTTTTGGCAGTAATGGGCTGAATTACTGATTTGTTACCAATGGAGTTCCATTTCTTCGATTTGGCACACTGTTCAACTTCATCAATCCCCTGAAAATGCTCTTTGGGTATGGGAAAGTTATCCTTTGGGCTTTATGATGTAAAGTTAAGTCGATGAATGGGTTAAAAGTTCGCTGGATTCTGGGTTTAGGGAAGATCAGGAATCAAGCTTATTGAGCAAGTTTTCCTCCTAATGTTAAGTTTTTCCGTAGCGAACTGTCACTTTTTTAAGGCAAAAATAATGCTCCCCAAACCTTGAGTTTAGCCTGTAGGAGCTAATTGCGGTCAGCAACTAACCATTTGCGACCAATGACTGCAAAAAACTTACTCTCCAAGGTGTTCTGTGCCAAAACGGCTAAATCCGCCTTGCCTTTTATGTTGATGGCCATCTCTGGCCTTTCTTATGGACAAGCCTCTTTGAGCGTTCGCGTGGCCTCTGGCGATGACGACGCCGAGGAGAAACTTGCCACTCTTCCTTTTTCTGGTGCCTACGAAGGCGAAATGGACCTCGGGAGCTCCGACCTTGAGTTGGCTCAAGAAGGGACCGACAACAATGCCCAGTTGGTGGGCATGCGCTTCCAGAAGTTGAATCTTCCGAAAGGGGCGTTGATCACCAAGGCGTACATTCAGTTTACCACTGACAACACGAGCAAACACACCGACCCATCTTCTGTGGTGATTTTTGGTGAGGCGTCTGATGATGTGGCCTCTTTTGGTTCCGATGATTTCCACTTGACGAACCGCGCAGTAAACCGCACTGTTGCCGAAGTTTCCTTTGGTTTTGATGAAAGCTCTTTTGCCAATGCTGGAGACGCCACGGAGTTGGAGCGCACTGCTGACATCTCTGCCATTGTTCAGGAAATCATCGACCGTGACGGTTGGGATTTGGGCAATTCCATGGCGATTTACTTGAAGGGGTCTGGCCTTCGCGAGGCGGAGTCTTACGATGGTTCTCCTGCCGATGCGCCAATGTTGGTGGTTGAGTATTTCGTGCCTCTTACCTTCTCCAAAAAAGTGAGCACTTCTTCGGATGACGCCGAGGAAATGTTGGCTACGGCAACCATCGAAGCGGGAGATTCGGAAGGTGCTGTTAGCTTGACCAGCTCCGACTTGGAGTTGGGTTATGAGCAACAGGAGGCCACCAATGCCCAAATGGTGGGTATTCGCTACAATGGCGTAACGGTTCCACAAGGCGCTCAAATCACCAATGCTTACATCCAGTTCACAGTGGATGCCACCGACAAGAACCTTGACCCATCAAACATCGAAGTTTGGGGTGAGGCTTCTGACAATGCTACTGGTTTTGCGGGAACTGACTTTGAGTTGACCCAGCGTGCGAAGACCACGGCTTCATCACAGTCTTCCTTTGCCAATGGAACTTGGACGTCTGCTGGCGAGTCCGATGAGGACCAGCGCACAGGCGATTTGACGGCCATCGTTCAGGAAATCGTTGACCGTGGCGGTTGGAACGCAGGAAACTCCATGGCTTTCTACATCACTGGTGAGGGACTTCGCGAGGCGGAATCTTATGATGGTTCTCCTTCTGATGCGCCGATGTTGGTGATTGAATACCTCGGCACTCCAGGAAACTTCACCAGCGAGTTCCCTGTGTCCAAAGCAGGTTCTTGGGCCTTTGCCGAGGGCAATGCGGATGCTGACTGGAACCAGCCTTCTTTTGAAGATGACGGAAACTGGAGCTTTGGCAACGGACCGCTTGGATTTGGCGGTGGTGAGGGAACCACTGTGGAGAACAACACGGCAACCTATTTCTCCAAGCGTTTCACCGTGGCTGATTTGTCTGCCTTGAAAAGCAATTTGGAGCTTAATCTCCGCGTGGACGGCGGTGCTGTTGTTTATTTGAACGGACAGGAAATCGTTCGTTACAACATGCCTTTGGGCGCTATCGATGAAAACACCAAGGCCACGCAAATGGTGGACGAGGCGTTGAAATCTGCTTATCTACTTTTTGACCTTGACAAAACACAGCTTGTTGAGGGTGAGAACTTGTTGGCCGTTGAAGTACACTTGGCTGATGGGCAGTCTGAAATGAACTTTGACCTGAGCTTGGTGGAAGGAACTGTTTCCGCACACATGGGCAACTTGGGTTGTACTGAAGGTGACGACCACATTTCTTGTTTCACTTCATTGGTGCCAAGCGATCAGCAGGAAACCATGATGATTCCTGAGTCGCATCAGTTCCAGGTGATGGCTGTACAAGGTGACGCTTATACCGTAGGAAGTGGAAACGTGCCAGGTGGTCATGATTTCACTGGTTTTGTTCCTGACAACGGAAGCTCTACCAAAGGGGTGTTGGGCATCAACCATGAGAACAACCCAGGTGGTGTTTCCATGTTGGACGTGGAGTTCAACCCAAATACGGGTTACTGGGAAGTAATGGCCTCAGAGGCTGTTGATTTCAGCGGATTGGTGAAAACCGAGCGTAACTGTTCTGGTGGCGTGACACCTTGGGGTACGTATGTAACTGCTGAGGAAACTTTGGCGAACGGCGATGCCAACAGCGATGGTTATGAGGATGTGGGATGGTTGGTTGAAATCGACCCGAAGACCAAGAAAGTCATGGAGTATGGCACTGGTTCTCCACAAAAGGCTTGGGCGATGGGCCGTATTAGCCACGAGAATGCTGTGTTTGCTGATGATAGCTTGACTTCTTACTACGGTGAGGATAAGGGCGACGGTAATGTCTTCAAGTTTGTGGCTGACAACAAAGGCGATCTTTCTTCAGGAAAACTCTACGTGTTGAAGTTGGATTCTGGTTTGGATAACCATGAGCCTACCGCCTCAGTTGGTGAGTGGGTAGAGGTGCCAAACACCACGCAGTCTGACCGTAACAATACCAAGTCATTGGCGAAAGCCTTGGGTGGCACTGAATTCAACGGTGTGGAGGATGTGGAAATCAGCCCTGTGGACGGCATGATTTATTTCACCGCCAAAGGCAACAGCCGTACTTATCGCTTTGCTGATAACGGTTCCACAGTTTCTGATTTCGAAACTTTTGTTGGTGGCCGTAGCTACAAAATCAACTTTGAGGACGGCATTGTTGCCGAGCCTTGGGGTGGAGGTAACGACAACCTGACATTTGACGATCACGGTAACCTTTGGGTGTTGCAGGATGGAGGCAAGAACTTTATCTGGTTGGTGCGCCCTGACCACACGCAAGACGACCCGAAAGTGGAAATCTTCATGCGCACACCTTCAGGTTCCGAGCCGACTGGAATGACCTTCAGTCCTGATTACAAGTTCATGTTCCTATCCATCCAAGGGCCAAGCGGTGGCAACACCGAGGCTGTGGAAACAGTGGATGGCGACCAGCATATTTTCAACAAGGCCACTGCCGTTGTGATTTCTCGTACCGAGAACTTCGCCAAGATTACAGCTACCGAGGAGGCTGAACTTGCCAATCAAGTGACTGTGTTCCCGAACCCTTCAGCTGGTCAGGTGAACTTGAACCTTGACCCAGCATTGGGCAACACCAATGTGGAAATCTATCACATGAACGGAACCCGCATCATGCAGGCCCAAGTGAACGCTTCTGGTGAGTTGAACTTGCCTGTTCAGTTGAAGTCTGGCATGTACGTGGTGAAAGTGACTGCTGGTGAGGAGGTCTTCACCGAGAAGCTAATTGTGCGATAAGTTGAACAGACTTTAGAAAAATAGACATTAGACTTTAGCCCGCTTCGGTGGGTTAAAGTCTGATGTCTTTTCAGGTATTAGGCAGACTTTAGGCATTGGTCGGTAAACAGTAAACGAGGCAAATGTCTAAAGTCTAACCTCTAACATCTTTACATGAAAAACCTATTCCTCGCCCTTGTGGCCACGACTTTTTCTATGTGGGCAAATGCCCAAGACATTAGGGACATCGCTCCAGAAAAGCGATTTGATGATCTTAAAATCGCCTTGGAAACACCCAAGGAAGTGGAACTTTTGAACCTTAGGGGACAAAGGCTGACAGAAGTTTCCCCCGAGGTTTCGGCCTTGGAAGAGTTGCGCATCTTGGTGTTGATGAAGAATGACATCAAGGAGCTTCCTGCGGAGTTTTACACCTTGCCAAAACTTCGTGAGGCGAGCATCCGCAACAACCAATTGACGGAGATTTCTCCCGCTATTGGGAAGATGGATAGCCTTCGGATTCTGACGGCATCTCATAACCATTTCAAAAAATTGCCTGTTGAAATCTGTGCTTTGGATAAGTTGGAGCAACTCGATCTGGAGGACAATCAGTTGGATTCGTTGCCTGAGAATATTGGCAATCTACGGGTATTGAACTGTTTGACACTAAAGAAAAACCAGCTTAAGGTACTTCCAGAAAGTGTTGGGAAAATGGACTCCCTGAAAACCTTGGATTTGGCAGAAAACCAGTTGGCTGAATTGCCAAAAACACTTTCTCAATTAAAGGGTTTGGAAAGCCTGACCATTGCGGAAAACCAATTGGAGAAATTGCCTAAAGGAATGGCTTCTATGCAAGGCTTGAAGTCATTGATTCTGACAAATAACAAGCTTGAGAAGTTGCCTAAGGATATCGCCAAACTCCAAAATTTGGAGTTGTTGGTCATTTCGGGAAACCAGTTGGAAAAACTCCCAAAGAAACTGGATCAACTGAAAAACCTAAAAACCTTGGTGGCATTGGATAATAACTTTTCTGATAAGGAAAAGGAGCGAATTAAGCAGGCTTTGCCTAATGTGGATGTGAGGTTTTGAGGTACTTTGTTCTGAGTTTGAAAAGCTCCTTGGACAGTCATGTCAAGGGGCTTTTTGTTTTTGGTTAACTCCAAGTTTGAACTGTGTGGGTATAGAGTGAAGTGTAAAAAAACTGGTTTTGCTTCATGGTTAAATTACTATATATTGAATTATTCTAATTTTATTTTGTACAATTCAATAAATGTGGACCAATGAGGAATAGGCAAAGAATTCGACGTTTTTTAAATCTTTCGGCTGGTGTTGGAATGGCATTAATGCTGTTTTCCTGCGAAGACCCTGAGGGGTTCACTGGTTCAGATGTGGTCCCTGTTGGGTCTGGTTTTAAGGTTGGTCAATTCTCTTTGGAAAATGGTAGAGGAGATCAGGTTCAAGGTTCAATTGATATCAATGGGGAAGATGGCTTGGCTGTAAATGCTTCTTTCTCTGATACTGTGACGGCGCTTGTCGAGTTTAGGGGTATCACCTCTGGGGCGAAGAAAAGTCTTTCAAAAACTACCATTCAGTTGGATGCTTCTAATCTTTTGTGGTCAGGAGCCCATGATGGGGTGGTGTATTTCCAGAAAGGTGAACAGGTGGAGGTAAAGTTGTCCTTTTATGGGACAAAAGAGGCGTTTAGGGATACTGTGACCTTGACCGATGTCTATGATTTCAAAACCGACAAAACAGGGCTTTTGGAGGATGCGTCCTTCGATTTCACTTTTAATAATAACGGTTATGGGAGCTGGTGGTCTAATATAGGTCAAACGGTTTCAGGTCCATTTCCTTCTCCTGAGAGCAAACAGTATGCATTGCTAAAGGGAAGCGCAAACTCAAATTCTACTTGGGTCGGTGGTGCAGACTATGGCGCAAGAGACGGGGTTTATATTGCAAGTGGTAATGGGAGTGCCCTTCCATCAGATCCAAGCAGGGTTTGGTTCAATGTCTATGTTTATGGCATAGGAGACGACACACCTTCAAACTTTAGCATTCAATTTTTGGAAGCGGAAGAAACAGGTAAGAACCAGCCAGGTCAAGATGATGGCGTGCTGTTGACTATTCCTACTACCCACAAAGGCTGGAAACTGTTTAGCTATAAGTACAGTGATTTGCCTTTTGCAACCTATGTGGAGTATGATGGAAATGGGAATCCTATTGGCGGAGGTGGTAACGGAAATAAGCTTCATGAGCCACACCAGATTGATCTGATTTCATTTGGCTTAGAAAGCTTGGAGCAAGGTGGTGATGCTCAAGTATATTTTGACTTCCCGATTTTCACCATAGATGGGCCATTTGATCCATCTAAATTTTGATTGAAAGGATAAGGTGATAAATGAGAAACCCCTGATGAAACTGATTTCATCAGGGGTTTTGTCATGATGGGAAAGCTTGATTTGGGCGTCCTTTTTCTGTTGGCTCTTTAAGTTGACTTCAGGAGCTTAGGTGATTTTTCTTTAAGGCCTGAAGCTTTTGGGGAGTTAGCCCTGTGTAAAGGGTGATTTTGTCTGAGGGCTCACCGTTTTTGAGCATTTCAATTGCAATTGCCTCCTTTTCTTTCAATCGCCCATCCTCTTCGGCGGTATCCAGTGAATTTTTTAAGTCACGATAATATTTAAGGCTATCCTCATAAAGGTGGATCTGCTGTGGGGTGAACTTTGCGATTTCCGCAGTTTCAAACACCTTGTTAAAAATTTGCTCCTGTAATTTTAAGGGTACTTGTTCCAGTCGATTTAAGTTCTTGATGACAAAGAGCCATTTGTCAAAACGAGATTCCAATTCATCAATAGTTTTATTGAATTTAGGCATCTCCAGATAGATGAAGCTGAGCTTATCGTAGAATATCTTGTTGGTGTCAATGTCAGTTAATTTGACATTGTATCGATATTTTTCAGGCTCGTGTTTGTCTTCATCGAAGACGAAATCAAGAATGGCTATTGTGTAAACAGCTTTCAGCTCGTAATTCCATTCTGCTCGTTCCGCTTGTTCTCGGATAGGAAATGTGGAATAATAGAGGGTCCTGTCCTTGAAAAAGTTCTGTTTTGTCTTTTGAAGTTCTACAATGAACTTTTCACCCCGTTCATTTTCACAATACAGGTCAAAAATTGCCTTTCGGTCAACTTCGGTTGTTCCTAAATGTTCATTCTTGAGGTATGTTAAAGAGGTAATCTCACCCTGTTCTTCACGAAGTAATTCGTTAAGAAAATCCAACAATAGGTCTTTGTTGGGTTCTTCTCCAAAGATCTTTTTGAAACCATAATCGGTAAAAGGGTTGATGTATTTCTCTGTAAACATGTTGCCTCTCTTTGGATTTGCTCCTAAAATAGTACAAAAGAGGCTATCCCAGAAAATGAGATAGCCTCAAAAGTATTTTGGAATATGGCCAGTTGTCTGTTTAACCTTATTTCAGCTTCCTCTTTTTCTTCTTCACCTGCTTCAGCTTGGCCACCTCAAATTCGGTGAGGTTACGCCACTTGCCACGTGGGAGGTTCTTTTTGGTAAGTTCGCCGTACATCACACGATCGAGGCGCTCCACTTGGTAGCCGAGGTGCTCGAAGATGCGTCGGACGATACGGTTACGACCGATGTGCAGGTCGATGCCGACAACTTTGGTGTCCTCTGGGGAAACAGCGATGTCATCAACAGGTGCAGGGCCGTCTTCCAACTCAATGCCTTCACGGATTTTGTCGTAGTCCTCTACGTCCAATTCCTTGTTCAAGGTGGCGTCATAGATTTTACGCACCTCGAAGGAAGGGTGGGAGAGCTGGTTAGCTAACTCACCATCGTTGGTTAGAAGCAACAAACCCGTTGTGTTGCGGTCGAGGCGACCAACAGGGTAGATGCGCTCAGGAGTGGCGTCTTTCACTAAGTCCATCACTGTGCGACGCTCTTGTGGGTCTTCAGTGGTGGTGATGTATCCGCGTGGTTTGTTGAGCAGTACGTAGGTGTACTTTTCACGCTTCAGGGGCTTGCCGTTGTAAGTGAGCTTGTCCGTCTGCTTGATCTTGGTGCCTACTTCCGTTACAACCGTCCCGTTGACTTTGATTTTGCCCTCAGCAATCAAGGTATCCGCTTCTCGGCGAGAGCAAACACCACACATGGCGATGAATCGGTTTAAACGAATATCATCGTCTGGCCCAATGGGTTTTGCAGGGTTTGGTGGGTTTTTACCAGCTTTTTTGTTGAAAGGCTTTTTACGCTCTTTGCGTGGTTCAAACTCTTCTTTCTCAGGTTTTGCAGGCTTTTGCTTCACGAATTTCTCGTAAAACTTAGGCTTGTCCTGTTGATCTTTATTGGGCTTGCTAAATTTCTTGCTCATGGGGGAGGAGTATTATGTACAGCGTATTGAGTACAATGAGCCTTTGAACTGGGAAATCATTGTACATGATACATTGTACAAATGTCTTGACATAAAGACTCCACAAAGGTAGGCGTTTTCCTTCGAACCCAATTGAATAGGGATTGGTTCTTGGGCATAAAAAAACCACCATAAATGGTGGTTGGAGACTTTTTGTAAAGCAAGTGACATCGCAAAGGGATGTTACGCTATGCAACGATGGGTTGCGATGTCACTTGGGTATTGTATCAATCGTATTGCGTCATTTTGGCCTCAATACTCTGCGTGGTATGTGGCACCGCTTTTAAGCGTTCCTTGGAAATCAATTTTCCAGTTTTTGCACAGATGCCATAAGTGCCGTTATGGATGCGTGCCAAGGCGTTTTCCAAGTTCTTGATGTACTTGCTTTGGCGGGAGGCCAACTCGTTGAGGCTTTCCTTCTCGGCCGTGTCCGAACCGTCGTCCAAAGAAACATAGGTTCCTGTAGTGGAGTCTGTGCCTTCGTCGTCCTTACGGGTCAAGGCATTACGGTAAGTGGCCAACTCTTGTTTGGCAACTACCAATTTCTCGTTGATAAGGGTCTCAAATTCCTTGAGCTCCTCTGCGGAATATTTGCTTTTTTCTTCCATAGTTGCAAAGCGTTAAAGTTTTAAGAAAAAGTCTCTTTGCTTGTCGTAACGTGACGAACTCCCAATGGTTGTCCGTTTTCTCTGTCTTTTTGGGAAAAGCGTTCCAAGAATAGAACATTAGAAATCCGCCAGAGGTTCACTGACAAGCCCCATTCGGTGGGAACTTGCGCAAGTTTCCTGCCGAAATGCAACTAACTGTCGGGGGCAATGTTAGCAAAAAAACTTCATAAAAAAACTGTTGTTCTGTTAAGTTATTTCGAAGCAATCTAAAAAACTGTACCTTTGCGCCCGAGTATAGCCTGTAAGGCCCTAAAAGTTAGTCCGAACATGTTGGCATTTTGCCTCTATTTTAAGGAAACCTTAGGGCTGAGCTAAACGTCTAAAATCTTTAGATATGAAAATCGCAGTAGTTGGAGCCACCGGTCTCGTTGGAGGCGAGGTGCTGACCGTATTAGAAGAGTTTGATATTCCGGTAACTGAGCTTTACCCAGTTGCTTCTGCCCGTTCAGCGGGAAAGAAGATTGCTTTTAAGGGTAAGGAGTACACCGTAGTTACCTTGGAGCAGGCCATTGAGTTGAAACCAGACATCGCTATCTTCTCTGCTGGTGGTGGAACTTCTTTGGAGTGGGCGCCTAAGTTCGCTGAGGTTGGCACTACAGTAGTAGACAACTCTTCTGCGTGGCGTATGGACCCAACCAAGAAATTGGTTGTTCCAGAAATCAACGCTAAGGAATTGACGAAGGAGGATAAAATCATTGCCAACCCTAACTGTTCTACCATTCAGATGGTATTGGCTTTGGCTCCTTTGCATGAGAAATACCAAATCAAGCGTGTGGTTGTTTCCACTTACCAGTCTGTAACTGGTACTGGTAAAGCTGCCGTTGATCAGTTGATGGAGGAGCGCGCCGGCAAGACTGACGGTGACAAGGCTTATCCACACGAGATTGACTTGAACGTGCTTCCTCACATCGACGTGTTCCAAGATAACGGATACACCAAGGAGGAGATGAAGATGATCAACGAGACGAAGAAGATTCTCTCTGATGATTCTGTTCACGTTACCGCTACTACCGTTCGTCTCCCAGTAATGGGTGGCCACTCGGAGTCTATTAACATCGAGTTCGCGAACGACTTCGACCTTGCTGAGGTTCGTAGCATTTTGGAAAACACTCCAGGTATCATTGTTCAGGACGATCCTGCTAACAACGTTTACCCAATGCCTAAGTTCGCTCACAAGAAGAACGAGGTGTTTGTAGGTCGTCTTCGTCGTGACGAGTCCCAGCCAAACACGTTGAACATGTGGAACGTTGCTGACAACCTCCGTAAGGGTGCGGCTACTAACGCTGTTCAAATCGCTCAGTATTTGATCGAGAACAATCTTGTTGGTTGATTGATTGTATGAGCCCCAAAAATAAAGACCTGACAGGTTTCCAAAACCTGTCAGGTCTTTGTTTTTTGTGCGAATTTTGTGGCCATGGACTTCCTCAACACACCTGAGGCGCAAGCCTTTCTCAAGCAACATGCTAACGCAGATGTGCGCCAATTGGCCCTGAAAGCTCAGGGTACAGCCCATTTGCCGGAGCTGTTGAATCAGATTAAGTGTCGGCAGAAGGCGAAGTCCAAGTTGCCCACTTGGTTTGCCAATGAGAAAGTTATTTACCCAGCTGAGTTGTCCTTACAGCAATGTTCTTCCGAGGAGGCTGCCAAGTTCAAGGCTTCTTTGGTGGAAGGAGAGGTATTAATTGACTTGACTGGAGGATTTGGGGTTGATGATTATTTTTTTGCCCAGCATTTCAAGACAGTTCATCATATCGAAATGCAGGAGGATTTGAGCGCGCGGGCCAAGAATAACTTTTCGGTGTTGGGGGCAAAGAATATCCAATGCCATGCTACCACGGCAGAGGCCTTTTTGCAGGATTTTCAAGGAAAGGCTGATTGCATTTACATTGATCCACATCGCCGTGATGAGGCTGGTAGAAAGGTATTCCGTTGGGAGGATTGTTTGCCTGATGTGACGGTCTTGATGGACCGTCTGTTTGAGATTAGCTCTAAGGTGTTGATCAAGGCCTCTCCAATGATTGATATCAAGCAAGGAGCCCGAGCGTTGCGGTATTTGTCCGAGGTCATTGTGTTGGGTGTGGATAACGAGTGCAAAGAAGTCTTGTATCTGCTTGATGCTAAAAAAGAGGGTGCGGGCTTAAACTATCGCACAGTGAACCTGTCGAAGGGCCATGCGGAAAACTTCAGCTTTTCTGAGCGAGGAGAGGAGACCACGGAAATTCCATTGTCGCGTCCCGAGCAATTCATCTATGAGCCGAATGTGGCCATTTTGAAGGCTGGAGGCTACCGTTCATTGGCTTCCTTTGGGGTAAAGAAATTGGGAAGAAACACCCATTTGTACACATCCGAAACGTTGGTGGAAAACTTCCCTGGCAGGAAATTCCGCTTGCTGAAGGTGTGTAAGTACGCCAAGAAGGAAGTCGTCAAAGCTGTAGGGGTGAAGCAGGCAAACATTACCGTCCGCAATTTTCCGAACAGTGTGGCGGAAATCCGAAAGAAATTGGGGTTGAAGGATGGCGGGGATAAGTATTTGTTTGCCATCAGTGATAAGGACGATAAATTGGTGGTGTTAATCTGTGAGCAGTTATTTTTTCCCTAATTGGGAAGGAAATATGTAACGGTCCTTTCCCTTCCTTCGTAGAAGAATTCTTGAGGGGGATCTTTACTTCATTTTTTTAACCCTCCATTTTGGGTACTTTTTTTTGATGTTTTTATGGGGAAGAAATATATCATACTGTTGGTTTTCAGTTTGTTGATAGGGCAGTCTTTCGCCGTAGGCGTCAAAGAAATTGACCCTTTAAATGATCGTATTGCCTTAGCTTTTAGCGAGGTGACCTCCTTTATGGGCTTTGACAAAACGCCTGATGAGCGCCTCTATGTGGAGATGCGCCAAGGGGAAAAGCTCTATTATGGCTTTCATTTTTTAATTGATGATTTTCCCAAAAGTTCTGGTGTTTATACCCGCATCAAGGATAAGGCTGGAAATATCGTCATGTCCTCCAAAGAGGTTTCCATGGGTGGAGAAGGCCATATCGCAAACCGAAGCCAAGCTGAAAGTGGACCGAATAGCTTGGCCGCAACAGGTTACAAGCCCATCCTTTTTGAAGCGCCCTATGACGGTTCTTTTTATATCGAAATCAATGAGGGTTCACCTACGGAGTCGCGCTATCCTTCAGGGCTGTTTACTGCGGATTGGTATGATTTCACGGTGACTTCGGCCACCAATGAGGTGAAAAATGGCCGTGTGTGGTCTACTGCTTGGCAGTTGCGTGGTTTGGACGGCATTTCAGATGCTTTCAATGCAAAACAATACATCTACACCGATGATGGCATTACTTCCGTGGTGGATTATAACGGGATGAACCCTATTCATTTTGTGGTGATTTCCAATGCGCACGGAACGGGACAACCAAGTGACCCGCAGCAAACCAAAAAGTCCTTGGCGGATATTCCTTATTCCTATGCCCTGGATTACTTTTCCCCACAGTACAAGTTGTTCTTTGATGAGCCAGACCCTGAGTTTTTCCCCGATGCGGATTTGGATGAGGTGTTCGGTCAGTTGTTGGAACCCATCACCATTTCAGGCTGTCCTGGCGATTTTTGTTTCAATATTAATGTGGACAGGGAATCCAGCGTCACCATCGATATCGAACAAAATGGTGTTCCTGGTTTTCAGGAGAATACGGAGGATGTGCAGTTGGTGGGCTATTTAAGTCCTGGAAACAACTGTTTGCCTTGGGATGGTTTGGATGGTGCAGGGAAAGCGGCCATCACGGTGGATTTGGAGATTCAGATTGACTTTTTGAGTGGGGTGACCCATTTGCCAATGTATGATGTGGAGGAGTGCCCGAATGGCATTACGGTCGAGTTTGTTCGTCCTGCTGCGATTGCGGGCCCTGCTGAAGTTTATTGGGATGATGAGTTGGTAGAAGGAAATCAATCCTTGGTGAATGGTTGTAAAAGTGGCTGTCATGCCTTTCCAAGTCCAGGGACGCAGTGGGGAAATGAGAAGATGATCAATTCATGGTGGTACATTAACAAGCCGGCAACCACTCAAAAATTGACCATTGATTTCCCTGTTTTTGCAGCCGGCCCAGACAAGGTTACTTGCGTAGGTCAAGAGGCAGGACTGGAGTCATCCCCAGGATATAGCGCTTATTATTGGTCGCCATCATTTACCCTTTCGGATGCTGCAGTAAATAACCCTCAGGCTTCGCCAGAAATGAAAACAGCATACATTGTCAAGGCGACAGACGCTGATGGCTGCAATTTTTATGATACGGTTGTGGTGGATGTGTTGCCTCTTCCCATGCCGGAGTTTGAGCAGGTTATGGATGGATGTTTGGGGGAGCAAATGGTCTTAAACCTGAAACAGCCGCATCATTCGGTCAATTTTTCTGTGACAGGTGCTTTGGGGACATCATCGGCTGAGACTTTGGGATTGACTCTAAATCAGGTGGGTGATGTTAGTATTCTGTTGGAGGAAACATCAGGAGATGGCTGTGTGGGAACGAATAGCTATGTGCTGAAGTCCCATTCTTTGCCCAATCCGATGATTTTGGGGGAGGGGATGTGCAAGGAGGAGGAAAAGGTTTATACCGTGGACCAGCCTGAGGTGCTCTCAAGTTATGTTTGGAGTGTTACTGGAGCGACAAGTTTTTCCAGTCAAAACGAGCAGGTAAGCCTGCTTTCCAATACGGCAGACATTGAGTTAGTGGTCCAAGAAAAGGACATGAATGGGTGCGTGAATTGGGATACTAGTTTGGTGACCATTGAGCCTACGCCATATCCTGTGGTGCAGAACCATGGTGACAGCGCCTTCTGTGAGGGAGAATACACCTACCTCAGCTATACAGGAACCAATTTGTTTGGGACTCAGCATTGGTACCGCAATGGGCAGATTTTTTCCGTTGGCGATTCAGCATTGGTCAAAGCATCAGGCGAATATGTTCTTTTGGCGAATAACAACGGTTGCCGAAATGCGGACACCTCAATGGTCAGTGTTCATGAGGTTGATTTAACGCCCTATCCTGATGTGATTTTGGATTATGCCAAAACCGATTATGTCACCATTGGGGCCAATCTGGAGATCAATGTGGACGACTATGAATTGGTTTGGGGAGAATACTTGCCTGCGGAGCTGGAGCATGAGGTTTCTCCGGAAGAGGACACCCGTTATCAGGTTTCTGTCACCACGGATATCGGCTGTCAGGATACGGCAAGTGTGTTTGTAAAAGTGTTTCACCCCATCATTGTTCCCAATGGGATTACCCCGAATGGGGATGATTTAAATGAAACTTGGGAAATCAAGAATATCGACCTCTACAGCAATCGCGTCCGAATCTATAACCGCTGGGGAACTGTGGTTTGGCAAGGGTACAACTATGAGAATAGCTGGCATGGCTTAGATATGGACGGCAAAGTGCTCCCTACAGCCACCTATTATTACGTGATTGAGCTATTTGATGTGGACCGAGAGTTCTCAGGGGCGGTGGTGATTATGAGGTGATTTAGAGTGCTTCCAAATCCCCCAATCCCTGACGAATAACCTCGATATCTCCTCCCGTACAATCAACCACTGTGGAAGCCACATTCTGTCCAAAACCGCCGTCAATGACGATATCGACCAGTTTTTCGTAACGCTCGTAAATCAGTTCTGGGTCAGTGGTGTATTCCACAATGTCGTCATCATCTTTTAAGGAAGTCGTGACAATGGGATTTCCCAAGATGCGGACAATTTCCCTTGGGATGTTGTTGTCAGGTACACGAATGCCCACCGTCTTCTTTTTGGGGCTAACGCTTTTGGGCACCTTGTTTCCCGCGTCTAAAATAAAGGTATATGGTCCGGGTAATGCCTTTTTCATCACCTTGAAAACAGGGGTGTCCAAATGGCGTGTATAGTCGGAAATATGGCTCAAATCATGGCAAATGAAGGCGAATTGAGCCTTGTTCGGTTTGATGCCTTTGAGTTGGCAGAGTCGTTCCACTGCCCGCTGGTTATGGATGTCACAGCCAATGCCATAAACCGTATCGGTCGGGTAAATGATGAGTCCTCCTTTTCGGAGGCATTCCACGGCCTGTTCAATTTTGTTGAGCTGTGGGTTGTCTGGGTTTATGCGGAGTAGCATCGGCGTAAGTTTAGGAATTAAGATGTAAGAGTTGAGGCTCCATAAATAGTGTTCTTGCGTCTTAGGTCTCAATTCTTAAACCCTCTTTTATTTATGGCTACGTGGATTTTAGGGCGCATGATACATAATCCGACGTTCTTGGGGAAGCTCAAATGTTTGGAATCATTAATTTTGTCGGGCAAAGCCACTGGGACATTGGTGTTCCCTATTGTTCAAAGAAACTTAGTCTGAACGCTTTGCCTCAAAATTCTTCTCCATGGACCTCAAGAAAAAAATAGTGATCGGGATGGTGCTGTTTTCGGTGCTACCTATCAGTCTGTTGTTTTACGGCTATCAGATTTTCAGGGCCAAGGACATACTGCACCGCGCCGAGCATGCCGAATATGTCTATGTTCATGAGGGGGAAGAGTTTAAAACCTTTCATAAAAGAATGGTGGATCGAAAGGTTATCAGCAACCCTATTGCCTTTGCCTTTGCTGCCAAGCTGATGAAGTACCAGGAAAATATGAAGCCTGGAAAGTATTTGCTGGAGCCAAACTCAACGGTGGTGGAAACCATCCGCTTGTTGCGTCGTGGTGATCAGGTTCCTGTAAAAATTACCTTCAATAACTTACGTTTCAAAGACCAAGTGCCTGGCCGAGTTTGTAAGGGAACGGTGGCGGATAGTGTGGAATTCCTGGAAATGTTGAATGACAAAACCTTTTTGAACCATTACGGTTTTGACACCACCACTATTGGCACCATGTTCATTCCAGATACTTATGAGGTGTTTTGGACCTATGATGCAGAGGATATTTTTGACCGTTTGAACCGAGCATATAAAGAGTTTTGGAACAAGGAGCGAAGGGCCAAGGCTGCTGCTCAAAATCTAACGCCTATCCAAGCGACTATTCTTGCTTCCATTGTGGAGGAGGAGACCAAGCATGTAGACGAAATGCCTATGGTGGCTGGGCTTTACTTGAATCGCTTGAAAAAGGATTGGTTGCTTCAGGCTGACCCGACAGTGAAATTTGCGTTGGGGGACCCGACCATCAGAAGGGTGCTCACCAAGGATTTGGCGACTGACTCACCTTACAACACCTATTTGTATAAAGGATTGCCTCCTGGGCCAATTCGCATTCCATCTATTCCCGCCATTAAAGCTGTCCTCAACCCAAAGGAACACAGCTTTATGTACATGTGCGCCAAGCCAGGGTATGACGGCTATCATAATTTTGCCCGCACTTCCGCCGAGCATGGAAAAAACAGCCGTGCTTATCAAAAGTGGCTTAGCCAGGAGAACATCTACCGTTAAACAGACTTTAGACCGCTTCGCTCTTAGAAGTTAGCTTTTCCTGTAGAAGGGGAGAGGCTAATCTCTAAGGTCTAAGAGCAAAGCGGTCTAAAGTCTAATGTCTTTCCCATGATTACCAACGATACTGAAATACGCGTCCGTTATGCGGAAACCGATAAAATGGGCTATTGCTATTATGGCAACTACGCAGCTTATTTTGAGGTGGCCCGTGTGGAAACCCTCCGCAACTTTGGATTGAGCTATAAGGATATGGAAGATTCTGGTGTGATGATGCCCGTGTTGGAGCAGCGCACCAAGTATATCCGCCCAGCTAAATACGATGACTTGTTGACCATTCGAACCATTATCAAGAAGAAGCCCAGTGTTCGGATGCTTTTTGAATATGAGGTCTATAATGAGGAGGGAACACTGTTAACAATCGGGGAGACGACCTTGGTGTTTGTGGACATGGAAACGATGAAACCCACCCAAATGCCCGACGACTTTGCCGCTGTGATGGGTAAGTTTTTCGACTGACCTGATTCTAATTCCGTATACCAATGAAGCAAGAGTGGATAAAACGTTCGGCTGAACTTCGCCAATGGGTGCTCGTGGACAGCCGTTTTGGGCGTGAGCTCGAGCGGGCACAAGTGGTGGCCGCTGAACGAAAAGCTTCATTGATGGAAAAACTTAGGAACTGGAGCAAGGAGGTTGTCATTCATCGGGGAGATACTACCGTCACCCTTTATGACTTCGTCAGCAAATTCAAGCAGGAATTTGACAAGGATGACTTGATTGTCTCGGCCAAAAGTATTGCCTATGACTTCTTCCTTTCCATTTTTCCGGGAATCATCTTCCTGTTTACCCTTCTGCCATATATCCCTTTGGAAAATGCGCAGGGCAAGGTGTTGAAGGAGATTGAAAAGGGATTTGGCGGCCAAGGGCAACTGTACGATACTTTGCATACGACCATCATGGATATTACCAGTAAGCCCCGAGAGGGCTTGATGTCCTTCGGCTTTCTGATTGCCCTATGGTCCACAACCAACGGCATGGTGGCCTTGATGGAAGGCTTTAACAAATGCTATAACACCAAGGAGACTCGAGGATTTGTCAAAACCAGGATAATTGCGGTTTTGATGCTTTTCTTAATGGTGCTTGTATTATTGGTAGGAATGCTCTCGCTGGTATTCGGTAAGGTGATCATCAACTTCTTGGTGGAACAAACGGGTATTTCAATGGGGCAGGCCACCATGATTAACCTGTTGCAAATTGCCTCCTACGTCTTCATTGTATTCGGAGCAATTTCAGTTTTGTTCTATTTGGGACCTACCGTAAAACAACGTTGGCGCTTTTTCTCGGTTGGTTCTGCAATTGCCACAGCGTTGAGTATTGGTATCAATCTCGGCTTCTCTTATTACGTCAACAATTTCGCATCCTATAACGCCGTATATGGCTCCATTGGCTCCATCATCGTGATGATGTTGTGGCTCCAATTGATGTCCTTAAGCCTGTTGATGGGCTTTGAGATAAATGCTGTAATGGACGAGGTGAAAGGCCTCAAGCGAATACGGCAAAAGCACCAGTTCGACGGGGATATCGAGTAGAGCCAAGGCACTGCCTTGGCTAGCAGCATTATCGAATAGGTAAGGTCTCAGCAAAAAGGAAAAGGGATTTTCCAGGCAGTGAATGTCTGGGAAATCCCTTTTTTGATAAAAGGGGCTTCTCTAGCAAAGACTTTTTCAGCGGATAACCTTTAGAGAGGAAGCCGTTTTTTGGAAAGAAGTGATTTGTTCTTGGGAGAATTTGCTTTCGGCAGTGAAGATATAGGATAGGCCGTCTTCAGTATTGATGATGTGGACAACTAGGAGCTTAGGTGAGGGGCTGTTGCCATTGAGACGATAAACTGATTCAGTGTGTGCTTCTGAATTTTCCTCATAAGTTTTGGTCTCTAGGACCTCAATTTTTCCCCCTTTGGCCATATTTTGACTGATGCGGTTGGCTGTTAAATTGATGCTGGTTGGGAAAATGGTAAGGGTAATGCTGGGAACCTTAAGGTCCGCGATATCTTCTCCCGTATCTAGGGTCCCATTTGGGGTGTAGCGGGTTATGTTGTTCCAATGATGATTTACAGAATATCCGTCGAGATCAAGTTTGAACGTTGAAAAAGTCAGGAAATTCTTGCTTAACGAGTTATCGTGGCGGAAGCTTGAGAAAACATCTCTCAAAGTGGAAATGGCTTTTTCATTCTCTGCTGGGCATTTACCAGAGGTGATTGAATTTGTCTCTTCTCCTGCAAGGAATAACACAAACTCTTTGAACTGGCCATTGTTTGATGTCCCTTCGAAGTATTTTCCTGATAAACTACTGTCTGGAGAAATAGAAAGAGACGAGTCTGCGATAACATTATTTTCCGACAGCCAATTGTTGTAATCTACCTCCTCAAAGGGCTTTTCGGCAAGGCTTTCCTCGCAGACAAAATAGAGGTTCGGGGCTTTTTGATAAATGACAATCCCGTGTTCAGTTCTTGTCTTTAGTTTATACTCAGGAGGAATTTGAAAATAATTTCGGGTGCCCGGAAAGAGGGTAGGACCTTCTGAGTTTTTATTGTTAAAGGGCAGCCATTCCCCAAAATAAGTGAGGGAAACCAGTAGGAGTGATGTTAAGATACAGCCCAGAATTACAAAGTAGCGCATAAGATTAGATGGTAAATCAGTATAAAATTCGCCCCTTTGGCAGATGAATGCCACCATTAACACATTTTTCTCGGAATCCACGTACTTTTGTCCCTTTCATAGAAACGGATTTCCAGCGATGATCCCACCATTGAAGATATATAACACGAAGACCCGTAAGAAGGAGGTCTTTCAGCAAATAGAGGAAGGCAAGGTAGGCATGTACGTTTGTGGTCCTACGGTTTATGGCGATGCGCATTTGGGGCACGCCCGTCCGGCCATTACTTTTGATGTGCTTTATCGTTACCTCACGCATTTGGGGAATGATGTAACCTACGTCCGTAACATCACAGACGTGGGTCACTTAACAGGAGATGCGGACGAAGGTGAGGACAAGATTCAAAAGAAAGCGCGTGAGGAAGGCTGGGCACCTATCAAGGTAGCCGAGTATTACACGGGGCGCTATCACCGTGACATCTATTGCTTGAATGTGTTGCCACCAACGGTGGAACCACGTGCGACGGGACATATCCCAGAGCAGATTGCCATGGTCGAAAAAATCATCGAAAGGGGCTATGCCTACGAGGTGAACGGTTCGGTGTATTTGGATCTGGATAAGTACTCCAAGGACTTCCCTTACGGTGAGCTTTCTGGTCGCAAGACCGAGGATTTGCAGGCGAACACCCGTGCGTTGGATGGCCAATCGGATAAAAAGAATCCGTTGGATTTTGCCTTGTGGAAATTCGCGGAGCCGAATCACTTGATGCGTTGGCCTTCACCATGGGGCGAGGGTTATCCAGGCTGGCACTTAGAGTGCTCGGCCATGAGCGCAAAGTATTTGGGCACCCGTTTCGATATCCACGGTGGCGGTCTTGATTTGATGTTCCCGCACCACGAGTGTGAGATTGCGCAGTCCAATGCGTGCAACGGTGAGGAGCCAGCCAATTATTGGGTGCACAACAATATGATTACCATCAATGGGCAGAAGATGGGCAAGTCGCTTGGAAACTTCATCACCCTTGAGGAAATCTACACGGGCAACCACACTTTGTTGCAGAAGGCGTATTCGCCGATGACGATTCGCTTCTTCATTTTGCAGGCGCAGTATCGTGGGACATTGGACTTCTCCAATGAAGCGCTTCAGGCGGCGGGCAAAGGCTTCAACAAGATGATGAATGCCTTGCGTGCGTTGAATGGGATGGAGTATCCAGCGGAAGCTGGCGAGCTCAATGAAAAATACGAGAAGAGCGTCATTTCCAATATTCAGGGATGCCAGCGTGCGATGAACGATGATTTCAACACGGCTGTGGTGATTTCGCATTTGTTCAATCTCACCAAGATTATCAACATCCTTCATAACCGCAACGCGCCAATCAACGCGCTTTCAAAGGAGACCTTTGAGAGTTTGAAGTCGACCTTCAATGCCTTTGTATCGGATATTCTCGGCTTGAAGAGCGAGATGTCCGATGACTTGTTGCCGGAGATTGAAAAGTGCTTGGCGGAATACAAGGTGGCCAAGGAGGAGAAGGATTATGACAAGGTGGACGAGATTCGTGCTATCTTGAAAGAGAAGTCCATTGTGGTGCGCGACATGAAGTTCGGCATCGATTGGGCTTATGAGGAGTAAAGATTGATGTATTATGTACAATGTATTAGGTATTATGATGTGCCAATGTGGGATTCATAATACTTGATACATTGTACATCATACTTCCTAAAAAGTATCCTGTGAAAAATATCACCAAACACCTGCTGTTGGCAGGTTTTTCATTTTTTGCCCTTGCCTCTTGTTCCGACAAGGGAACAGAGACGAAACAGCCCCCAAAGGTTGCTGAACAGCAGGTATCCAAACCGGTTGTCAAGGCGCCAGATTTTAATGCCGATTCGGCTTATTCCTATATCGATCAGCAAGTGGCTTTTGGTCCAAGGGTGCCTAATACCAAGGAACATGAAGCCTGTGGCGATTACTTGATTGCGACCTTGAAGCGTTTGGGCGCTGAGGTAACGGTACAGGAATTCGAGGCTACGGCTTTTGATGGCACTAAGCTTCAGTTGCGCAACATTGTGGGGAGCTTCCGACCTGACTTGAAAAAGCGTGTTTTGTTGGCGGCGCACTGGGATACCCGTCCTTTTTCCGATCAAGAGAAGGATCCTGAGGCTGATTTGAAAAAACCGATTGACGGTGCCAATGACGGTGCCAGCGGTGTTGGCATTCTGATGGAAGTCGGTCGTTCGATTCAATCCGACCTGAAAAACTTAAATGTTGGGGTTGACCTGATGTTCTTCGATGGTGAGGATTACGGTGAGCCAGAGTTTTACGAGGGCGTTTCGCAGGTTCGGGATTCCTATTGTTTGGGTTCCCAGTATTGGGCGAATAACCGTCATGTAGCCGGCTATCATGCTTACTATGGCATTTTGTTGGACATGGCTGGTGGCAAGGGCGCTCATTTCTATCAGGAAGGTGTTTCCCTTCAGTTTGCGCCAACCATTGTCAAAAAGGTTTGGGACCAAGGTCATGCCTTGGGTTACGGAGAGTTCTTCGTGCGTCAGCCGACTTATCCAATCACGGATGACCATGTGTATGTGAACCGCTCTGGCATTCCAATGATTGACATTATCGACCATGATCCAGCTTCTGATTCTTTCTTTGGACATTACTGGCATACCCATAAGGACAACATGGAGGTGATTGACAAGAAGACTTTGAAGGCAGTGGGGCAGACCTTGTTGGGGGTGTTATATTCCGAGTAAGGACCTTGATTTTAGAGGATTATTGGGTTTCTGTGATTCAGCCCGCAGTTCGGTTATATCCTGCCCATCATGTGAATCTCGTTTAATCACGGTCTTTGATTTTGGAGGATTATTGGATTTCCGTGATTCAGCCCGCAGTTCGGCTATATCCTGTCCATCATATGAATCTCGTTT
>JAUIJC010000005.1 GCA_030431525.1 Bacteroidia bacterium
CTAATGATCTCGTTTTATCTACAGATAATGAGTCCATTTTCCTGTCCGTTTGATTATTTACTTATATGACGCTGGACAGGGAAATGGATTTTTCTTTTTGAAAGAAAGTTTTGAACACGAGTGGTTTCATACCCGACGTATTCGAATGTCCAATGTTCATTTGCCATAAATGCAAAAGGGCAGACACACCGGTCTGCCCCCACAATGGAAAACACATCTCAATCGTGGAATCACTCCACATTCCTCATCGCCTCCTCCATCATTTTTTCAACATTGAAAATGTCCGTCTCCTTAGGCTGATTCTTGTTATTGGCTACGACTTTTTCATGGAGGACAGGAAGATATTCTTGATCAAAAATCAAGATGTTAGGCAACCATACGGTGTTGTTGTTTTTAAGGATGAGGTCTGCGTAATAAACAGGTTCGTCATTACTGTAATAAGCTATGTCGGATTCAATTTTTCTGATGTCTGAGATTTTTGTGTGGTCTTGTTCAAAAGAGAAAAAATGGCTGGAGCGAACCTCATCTGGGCGTAGCTCGATGAAGTAGTTGATGCCCATGTAGAGAAAAATTCCTCCCGAAATAAAGAAGGTAAAGGCAAAACGTCTGGCCGTACGACTGCTCTCGCCAACGGAGTCCAAGAGGTAAACAATGGTTCCAAACAAGAGTAGGAAGAAGCCGTGCCACCACACACTGAAGCCTGAGCGAATGGTAATGTACTGCGTTT
The DNA here is from genome assembly GCA_030431525.1 of Bacteroidia bacterium. Lineage (GTDB taxonomy): Bacteria > Bacteroidota > Bacteroidia > Cytophagales > JAAEPT01 > JAUIJC01. The sequence continues at coordinate 728 of JAUIJC010000005.1, forward strand.
CTGGGTCGATGAATTTATCTTCAAACCAGTTGAGGTGGTCGGTGGACAGCAGGTAGAAAAAAGCCGTTGGGACACCCAAAATGATGAATGTGCGGAATAGGTTGGCTGCAAGGCTCCTTTTGGAATCGGTAGAAGTCGAAGTATTGCTCATAATTTAAAAGCGAATTAAAATTTCGAGTAGCCTCTAAATTATGAATTTCTAATTAGTCGGATTGGCGCTTAGCGCTTACCATCCTCCAAAAAACAGGTTTCTGGACCCAAGAGCAGGAGAGGTCCGCAACTTTTGGCGAGTTCGGAGAGCAAGAGTCGCATGAGTGCGATGTGCCCGTGGGTGATGTAGAAGTTTACAGGGGAAGTGTCGTCGTTGGTGAAGTCATTGCAAATCAGCTCAACATATTCTTTGGAGTACACGCTTTCGATATAGGCTTTCCACTGAAATCGGCCGTAAAAGTCACATAGAACGGAGGACTCCATGTTGAGATCGAGCTTGGCGAAAGCGTTGGAAAGTTCCTTTTGGTTGGGGAATCGGCTTTTCTGTTCGTGATTTTTTAGGTCAATTCCTTTGTCCTCGTCCAGCCATTGAACAAAGCGCTTCCCCTCGTTTTGAACGTCCTGAATTGTCAACACTCTGTATTTGTTCGGCTTTGCCATCCTTTCATTCGTTTACGCTGCGCTTCTCAAACACGTTCGGTCTTTATATATTTGCAGATTCATAAAAAACCCAACGTTAATGAAACGCATATTTACTGCCTTTCTTGCGGTTTTCCTTACATCCGGTCTCGGATGGACCGCAATGGCCAATGAGGACGGGGCGCATGGCGAGACCATCGCACAGGTAGAAGCATCTCAGGATGAGGTGTCTTCTGAGGAAGAGCATCATGTTGAAGCAGGTGATTCCACCGCTCATGCCCACGGAGATTCCACTCATGCCGCCCACGGTGAGGATGCTCATCATGGTGAAGAGGCCCACGGTGAAGGTCATCACGCAGGTCCTGCTGCTTGGGCAGTAATTCCTTTCGTTACGTTGTTGTTGATGATTGCCACTGGGCCGTTGTTCTTCGAGCACTTCTGGCACAAGAATTACCCATTGGTAGCTGTTGGTTTGGCTACGTTGGTGATCGGATATTACTTGGCAATCCTTCACGATGGTGACACTGTTATCCACTCTTTTGCCGAGTACATGCAGTTTATTGCGCTGCTGTCTGGTTTGTTCATGGCCTCTGGCGGTATCATGATCAAAGTGGACAAGGAGGGCACGCCGATGACAAACATTGTGTTGTTGGTGATTGGTGCTGTGATTGCCAACTTGATTGGTACCACTGGTGCTTCCATGTTGTTGGTTCGTCCGTTCATCCGTTTGAACAAGGACCGCATCAAGCCTTACCACATCATTTTCTTCATCTTCATGGTGTCCAACGTAGGTGGTGCTTTGACCCCAATTGGTGATCCACCGTTGTTCTTGGGCTTCTTGAAAGGTGTGCCTTTCCAGTGGACAGTTACGCATGACTTCCTTCCTTGGGTGTTCGCTATCGCTGTTCTTGCTATTGTTTTCTACATCTTCGATTCTAAGAACAAGGCTGGCGCTGAGTCTGTAGAAGAGTACACTGGTGCTGTTACGATGAAAGGTGGTAAGAACTTCGTTTGGATTGCTATCGTTATCGCTGCGGTATTCATCGACCCGAACGTATTTGACTTTGTTCCTGCGATCGAGTTGGAGCTTCACGGTCACTTGACTAAGATTTCCTTCTTGCGTGAGTCTATCATGCTTTCTGTTGCTTGCTTGTCTTACTACTTTGCTGACCAAGAAGCGTTGCGTGGTAACGAATTCGAGTTTGAGCCAATCAAGGAGGTTGCCTTTATCTTTATCGGTATCTTCTTCACCATGATGCCAGCCTTGGCATTGGTAGGTGCTTGGGCACAGGGACCTGGTAAGGAAATGATCAGTGTGAACTTCTTGTATTGGAGCACGGGTGCTTTGTCTGGTGTATTGGACAACGCTCCTACTTACATGAACTTCTTTACTGCTGCGATCTCTGCTGAAGGTGGAAGTGTAAACAACATCGGTGAGGTAATTGAGTACACAGAGGGTGCTGGTAAGTTTGCCGCTCTTGGTGAGTCTGTAATCCGTTTGACTGCGATCTCTGTTGCTTCCGTATTCTTCGGTGCAATGACTTACATCGGTAACGCACCTAACTTCATGGTGAAGTCTATCGCTGAGCAGGCTGGTATCGAGATGCCATCTTTCTTCGGCTACATCACTCGTTACTCCCTTCCTATCCTCTTGCCAATCTTGTTGTTGGTATGGGTAGTATTCTTCGTATTCGGAGCGTTGCCGTTCTAAGCGGTTAAGGCTTTTATAGTATAAAAAAGGCGAGATTCCATTGATTTGGGGTCTCGCCTTTTAACTTTGTAACCTTTGTTTTAGCAAAAGAAAAACAATAAGCTGACCCAGTCGGCTTGTTCTTTTGCCCGCTGTTTGTAGCAAGTTGATTTGCGATAGCCACGGCTATCCCTGCGTCAACTTGCCACAAACAGTGAACAAAATAACTGCGCCTTAGTGGACCAGTTTATTATTTCTCTTTCGCTTAGAATCAATTTTTATGAAAAAACAACTTAAAACCCTTTCTGTAGCCCTAACTGTTGCGTTGGGCTTGGGTGCCTGCGGTGGCGAAAAGGCTCTAGAGTCTTCCACTTATATTCCTGCTAATGCCGAAGTCTTGATGTCTGTGGACTTGCAACGCTTGATTTCCAAGAGCATGACCGCTGACCAAGTTCTTGGTTACCTCAAGGGACAATCCAATGAGGATTTTGAAAAGGTACAGCAATCAGGAATTGACCTTTCTGGTGAGGTGTTCGCCTTCGGTCAGACTGGCTGGCAGGATCAAGAGTCATTTTCTATTATCGTGCCTCTTAATGATTCGACGAATTTCCGTGCTTTTGCTCAAGAGTACATGAAGAATGCCCAAGGGTATTCCGTTGATGGTTTTGCTGGATTGGTGAATGGCAAGCAGGGCATGGTGTGGAACGATAAGGTGGTGTTGGTGAATGTTACTGGCAAGGGCGATGCGGCTTTTGTAAAATCCCAGCTGTCTGCCTTGGTGTCCAACAAGACTTCCCTGTTAAAGGATAAAAAGAAGGCCAAGGAGCTGATGGCTTCCAAGCAGGATATTGCGCTTTGGTTGGATTTGGCCAAAATGACGGAGTCTGCGAAATCCTTCCAGAACATGGTGCCTGGGGCGCAGCTTTCCAAGTATGATCCAGCTTTGTATGAGGGTAGTGAAATGACGGCTACGCTCAATTTTGAGAAAGGAAAGGTGGTATTGAATAGCGATACCTATGGAGGCAAAGCCTTGAAGCAAAAGCTCGGTAATCTTTCTCGTGAGGTGGATGGCAAGTTCATCAAAGAGGTACCAGGAACAGGTGAGTTAGCGTTCTTGGCCTTTGCCGTTAATCCAAAAGAGCTTTACAAGTTGATCGAAGAGGAGGGAGGAACCGACAAGCTTGACGAAACTTTGGGCGCTTTTGAATTGACTTCTGAGGAGGTATTCAAAGCCATCAGCGGTGATTTCTTGATTTCTCTGAATGCTTTGGAGAATGAAGAAAAGGAAACTTATGACCCGATTTCTGGGGAGTTCAAGAAAGAGCAGGTGCCAGGCAATCCGCAGTTTTCTGTTGGTTTGGGTGTGAAGGACGCAGCCGTGGTGGACAAGGTATTGAAGCACTTTCAGAATCAAGGTCTTATCAAAGAGGTTGAAGGAGGTTACACGGTAATGAACATGGTTTCATTGACCAATAAGAACGGTGCTTTGGTAGCTACGGGAATGAATGCCGAGTACAACCAAAAGGTGCTGAACGGTGAGGCGCCAAGTAATTTTGGCTCACATGCTGATTTGATGGAGGAGAACGGTTCTACATTCTATGTGAATCTGGCCACGCTTCTGCCAATGGTTGCTGATCATCCAGCTTCGGGCTTTGTCTTGAAAAGAGAGCGTGATAAGGAAGTGGTGCGTAACCAACCCTTCCAAACCTTCACTTCTTTCAGCAAAGAGGAGAAAAAAGGCGTTTACACAGGTACTATTGAGCTAACCTGTAAGGATCAAGGTAAAAATAGCCTTGTGGTGCTTCAGGAATGGGCTAAGTCTATGCAGTAAGAGCCAGTATAGGTCTATCATAAGGCACGTTATTTCACTGAATAGCGTGCCTTTTTTGTTGTTCATGGAGAAGGGGAATTTTACTATTTTGGGAACCCCCTCCATTTAATTGTGGTTCCCCTCTGAAGGAACGTGTACGTGTGAGTTATGAATCAGGAAAGCAATCTGTGGTATTTCGAAGATGTCAACTTTCATAAGTTGTTCTGCCCTGTCAAGTCCAAAGGCATGGATGAGAGCCATTTTTCGGATTACAAGAAAGGGGAGTTTATCTACTTTCCAGAAGATCCCTCTTCCCATGTTTACCTGATTCGTGAGGGGCGTGTGAAAATTGGCACCTATACCGACGAGGGCAAGGAAAACATCAAGGCCATTCTACAGGCCGGTGAGCTATTCGGAGAAATGGCTCTTTACGGTGAACAGCAGCGTATTGATTTCGCTCAGGCGATGGACAATGTGGCGCTCTGTCCGCTAACGGTGGAGGACATGCAGGGATTGATGAAGGATAATAAGGAGCTGATTTTCCAAATTACCCGATTGGTGGGTTTCCGTTTGAGAAAGGCCGAGCGCCGTATCGAATCCCTGATGTTTAAGGATGCGCGTACACGCATCATCGAATATTTGGTGGATCAAGGCCAAGAGCGTGGTCAAAAAGTGGGTTTTGAGACATTGGTAAAACATTTTATCACCCATAAGGACATCGCCCGACTAACGGCCACTTCCCGCCAGACGGTGACCACCGTGCTTAATGATTTGCGCCAGCGAAACCTGATCAACTTTGATAGAAAACGACTGCTAATCCGTGATTTGAAGCAGTTGAAGGAGGAAGCCTAAAAAATATAGGACGCCAGTTTTATAGGTCAGGCAACTGAGATTTAATTTTAACCACGGAGAGAAGGAGAAAGGGAGCAAATTATAATTTAGAGGAGAAGAGGCAAGTCCTCTGTAGAGAAAGGGAGACCTGTACACCTCCCTTTCTCTACATGCGAAGCATCTCCTTTTTGACAAAGAACGTCTCCTTTCCTCCCTTTCTCTGTGGTTTAAAAAACCTATAAGTAGTATGACTACGAATGTCTTGCTACTGGCCTCCTTTTATACCTCAAATAATATTCACCTCAGGCTGGATGTCAATACCATATTTTTCTTTCACATCCTTCTGAATGTCTTTGGCCAGCTGCACCAAGTCAGCCCCTTTTCCGCTACCGTAATTCACCAATACCAAGGCCTGTTTGGCGTGTACGCCGATTTCCCCAAAGCGTTTTCCTTTCCATCCAGCGTTGTCAATAAGCCAGCCTGCTGGCACTTTAATCATGCCGGGAGTGGTAGGGTAGCCCACCATGTTAGGGTGTTTGGCTTTAGCCTTTTCAAATTGAGCCTCTGGAATCTCAGGATTTTTAAAAAAGCTGCCTGAATTACCGATTTCAGCGGGGTCTGGAAGTTTGCTTTGACGGATTTTAATAACGGCGTTGCTCACATCACGAATGGTCGGCTCAGTGATGCCAGCTTCCTCCAAGGTGTGTTTGATATCGCCGTAGTCGGTATTGATGTTGGGGGTTTTACTCAATTTCAAGGTCACCGAAGTAATCAGGTATCGTCCCTTTTTTTCGCCCTTGAACACGCTCCAACGGTAGCCGAACTGGCAGTCTTGTTTGTTGAATTTTTCAATGGCTAAGGTGGTAATATTCAGGGCTTCCAGTTCGGTAAACACCTCTTTGAGCTCCATGCCATAGGCACCGATGTTTTGCATGGGAGCGGCGCCCACGGTGCCCGGAATCAGTGACATGTTTTCGATGCCCGCCCAGTCATTGTCGATGCAATGCAGTACCAAGTCATGCCATATTTCTCCACCCCCAATTTTGATGGTGATGGAATCCACATCCTCGGCGATTTTCTCAATGCCTTTGATGGAGTTTTTGATGGCGATGCCGTCAAAGTCGCCGGTGAGCAAAATATTGCTTCCTCCTCCCAAAATCAGCCTTGGCTTTTCCTTCCATTGCTCATCTCCAAAAAGTGTTTTCAGTTCCTCTACGGTAGTGACGTCGACAAAGTGAGAGGCTTTGGCTTCGAGGCCAAAGGTGTTAAAGGGCTTGAGGGAAATATTCTGGCGGATTTCCATGGGCGTATTTGGTCTGGTGTGGCAATTCGAATGATTTCAAAAGTGCCTAAATGAAGCTACATTGTGCAACAATTTCAAGAGAAATATATGCTTAGCTATAACGATGTAGGTCATGGTTCCGTGTTGGTCTTGCTCCATGGATTTTGCGAGAGCAAGGAGCTTTGGCGGGATTTTGAGGATAGTTTATCGGCAAAATACCGTGTGATTTCTATCGATTTGCCTGGCTTTGGGGAGAGTCGTTTGGAAGTAGAATCGCTGTCTATTGGCTACATGGCGGAGCAGGTCAAGGAATTGTTGGATGATATTGAGGTGACAGATTGCGTGATGGTAGGGCATTCCTTGGGAGGTTATGTTTCTTTAGACTTTGCAGAGCGCTATCCTGAATGTTTGCAGGGGATTGGGCTTTTCCATTCGACTGCTTTTGCGGATTCCGAGGAAAAGAAAGTGAACAGGAATCGCATCATCGAGTTTATTGAAACCAGAGGCTTAGAGCCTTTTGTAACATCCTTTGTTCCTCCGTTGTTTGCTGCCCAAGATGTGGATGGCTTGGAGGAGGAAGTGGAAAAAGTGATTGAAATTGCTCGAAAAACTAATCCTGTGGCGGCTCTTGAGACCACTAAGGCCATGCGCGACCGCAAGGATTATTCGGATGTGTTAACCGATTTGCATTGTCCAGTGCTGTATATCGTAGGGAAAGAGGACGGTGCAGTGCCGATGGAAGCGAGTTTGGCTCAATGTCATTTGCCTAAGGATGCCGTAGTTCACTTTTATGAGCAGACGGGACACATGGGAATGATTGAGAAAAAAGAAGACTCCATAAAGGCTGTGGGGGCGTTTATGGAGTATTGTCTTTGAGTACTAAGTAGAGAGTACCAAGTACCAAGAGTGTTGCTTTTATCTTGGTACTTGGTACTGAATTACTGCCCAGCAGTCTCGGTCCGTTTCTTATAGCTGAATTCTATTTTTTCGTTGTCTCCCGCCGTGTTGGCATCTACGTGGGTGATTTTTATGACAACAAACTCTTCCGTACCGGCTAGCTTAGCAATGTAAATATTGCCCGTTTTCACGCCGCGGATTTCAGAGAACTGGTGTAATGGCTTTGCTTCAAAAGTGGATTTTGCGCTTTCCATGCTGGCATTGTCATAGTCAAAGCCATTTGATTCCAAGAAAGTGGTGGTGTTTTCTGCAATCCAACCATTGATCCAATCTTCACCAACCGTATTTGATTGGTTTTGCATGTCGCTGACAATGTAGGAGCCATCTGAGTTATTGGAGTTCTCAGCTTGGTTGGTGGCCAGGTTGAATGCCGCGGTGCCATTGCTCAGTTTGTTGCCCAAAACAGCCCCTGTTTTTTCAAATTCCAGTGGAGTAAAAGTTCCCGTGGTGGTGATGACGACCTCTTTGACGCTTTTTTTGCCAGCCTCGTCTTCCAAAACGAATTGGTAGGTATAGTTGCCTGGATTATAGCCCAGGGTGCCAACATTCACTTGAGCGCCCACCTGCCAAGTGTCTCCGCCGCCAAAGGTGGTGACATTTGTTTTGGTATTACTGTTCCAGTCCAAGTCGGAGATGCGATAGCGGCTGGCCGACAGGGATTGGTCATTTTCTGTAATGGTGAGGGATTTTAATGGTTGGTCATTCAAGGAGCGATTGCCCGAAATGACAAAGGTGACCGTATCACCAAATGCAACTTGTTTGGAAGAAGCGCTGACGGTCATCAGAGGCGCATCTGTTGGTTGCCCGTCTGGACCGACGGATTCGTCTCCTCCACAGGAATGTAGAAGAAACATGGAGGCCGCAATTATGCTGGCCTGTGCTAAGCGAAATATTGATTTCATAGGAGGAGTATTTGTGTCTTTTTCTCCTCTTTGTGTACGTAAGGTGTGGGTGTGTAAGTTTTTTCTTTTTGGGAAAGAAAAAGGCAATAAAAAAACCTCCCCGAGGTGGGGAGGTTTTGTCGTGATTCAAATTTCTTTGAATACTTATTTCTTGATTTCAAACTCGATTTCGTCAGCGTTGCTGTTTGCTACTGGAGTAACAGCCGTAACTTTCAAGCCGTAGTATTTGTCGCCATTCTTGGCAATAAAGATGTCACCTACAGCTACTTTGGAGCTTACAGTGAAGGAAGTTCCAGCCTCATAAGCTGCTTGCAAGTCAGCAACAGTTGCAGCGTTGTCGTACTCAGAAGTAGATGCAGTTACGAGAGTGGTGCCATTCGCACCAGAGATCTGCTGTTTCCAGTTCTCAGTACCGATAGCGATTGATCCGTCAATTCCCTCGTCTTTAATTTCAGCGGCAGCATCAGAAGAGCCAGTTTGATCGCCAGTGTCAAGATCAAGGCCTCCAGTTCCAGCTACACCAGCAGAGTTCATAAGAACTCCTGGGATAGTAGAAACGGCTGGGGAAGAAGCACTTTTAGTGATGGTGATGGAACGGTCACCAGAGTTTCCGTCGTTGTCTTCTACTTTGAATTCATACTCCTCAGATGAACCTGCAGCAGGAGTCTGATTAATTGTGATTACCCAGTTGAAGCCGTCGTTGTACTTGTTAGGTAAGCTGAAAGGGTTGTTGTCAACATCGACAGTGTCTGTACCGTCTACAACAACAAAATTGCTGGTGTTAATCAAGGCATCATTGTCACCTACTTCGATAGCGAAAGTGGACAAATTCTTGTCTCCTTTTGTAGCGATTACATTAACGGTGAAAGAATTGATTGTATCAGCAATCGTTGCATCAGAAGTGAATCCACCACCAGAAGTGCCGAAGTTTACATCTGGATCATTAGACAAGATACCGTCGTCGTCACCACAGCTGGACAAAAATGCTGAAGAGGCGATGATAGCGCCACCGAGAAGGAGTGAAGAAAACTTTTTCATGGTGTTGAAAGGGTTGATAAAAGGGGTTTGTAAAACTTTTGTTGACTCGAAATTTAGCGGAAACTTCCAAAAGGGAAAATCTTTTTCGCTTTTTGTGATGAAAGAGCTTCCGTAAACTTCGGCGGTGGTTTTACAACTTCTGTACCATTGGCGGATTTTTTTGAAAAAAAGACATGATTCGAATTACAATAAGCTTTCTGAGCGCTTTCCTGTTGGTTTTTACTGGTTTTGCCCAGTCAAAAATCACCTTGGAAGATTTATGGCTTTATTATAAATATTATCCGGAGAGTGTGGATGAAGTCCACTGGATGAAGGATGGAAAACATTACTTGTCCTTGGAATTGAATCGGAAGGGGGCGTACACCAGTTTGGTGAAAAGTGACATCACCACGGGAAAGGCCGTAGAGACCTTGGTGGATGGTTCCAAATTGCCTGATAGTTTGGCCATGTTTCGTGCTTATGCGCTGAGCCCGAAGGAAAACAAGGTGTTGTTGTCCGCTGAGGTGGAGCCTATTTATAGGCATTCGAGCAAGGCGTGGAATGTGGTGTATGACCTTGGGACGGGTAAGTGGCAGTTGTTGTCAAAAGCAGGGAAACAGTCCAATCCATTGTTCTCGCCCGATGGTTCAAAGGTGGCTTTCGTTCGGGAGAACAATCTTTATTTTTTGGATTTGGAGACGGGAAAGGAGCAGGCGATTACCAAGGATGGAACGTCAGGTGAATTGATTCACGGCATGGCGGACTGGGTGTATGAGGAGGAATTTAGCTTTACTCGCGCCTTTGATTGGAGCCCTGACAGCAAGCGGTTAGCATGGATTTCTTTTGATGAATCCAAGGTGCCGGAGTATCACATGCAGGTTTGGGGTGATGGATTATATCCGGAGGATTATGCCTTTAAGTATCCCAAGGCTGGCGAGCAAAATTCTGCTGTTTGGGTGTCCATGTATGATGTGGAAGCTCAGCAAAGCAAGGTTGTACTGGATGAGCGAGCCAATGACATTTACTTGCCTCGATTGGAATGGACAAAACGAAATGAGTTGCTGTCAGTGCAACGCCTGAATCGTTTGCAAAACCAGTTAGAATTGTTGCATATCTCCCCAGATGGAACGGCACAAGTAGTTTGGAAGGACAAGAGCAAGACCTATATCGAGGTGACCAATGATTTGCGCTATCTGGACAATGCGAATGAGTTTGTGATGTCCAGTGAATCCAGTGGCTTCAAGCATCTTTACCATTACCGCATGGATGGCAAATTGTTGGGGCAGATTACCAAAGGGGATTGGGAAGTAGATGCTTTTCTTGGGGTGGATGAGCAAAAAGGACTGGTGTATTATACTTCCACGGAGGTTTCGCCCTTGGAGCGCCAACTGTACAGCATCAAGCTGAACGGCAAAAAGAAAACCCAGTTGACAAAGGAAAGTGGTGGACATAACATTGAGATGAGTCCTGATTTTGGCTACTATCTCGATTATCATTCCTCGCTGAATACCGTTCCAGTGGTTTGGCTCCGCCATACTTCCGAGAGCCAGAAGGACAAGTTGTTGGTGGATAATGCTTCCCTGAAAAAGCGTCTGGAAGGCTTGTCTTTGGGGAAAGCCTCCTTTTTTAAGTTCAAGACATCGGATGGCGTGGAGCTAAATGGCTGGCAGATTGTCCCTCCGAATTTTGACCCCTTCAAGACATATCCAGTGTTGATGGACGTTTATGGAGGTCCCGGCAGGCAAACGGTTCAGGACACTTGGGGAAGTTTTAATTACATCTGGTATCAGATGCTTGCCCAGCAGGGTTATATCGTGGTTTCTGTGGATGGGCGAGGCACAGGCGGTCGTGGAGCGAAGTTCCGAAGTCAGACCTATGGGAAATTGGGTGAGTTGGAAACCAAAGATCAGATTGAGACTGCCAAGTTTCTGGCAAAGGAATCTTATGTGGATGCTGACCGCATCGGGATTTGGGGATGGAGCTTTGGTGGGTATTTGACTTCTCTTTGTATGACCAAGGGTGATGGCCTGTTTAAAATGGGGATTGCTGTAGCGCCTGTGACCAATTGGCGTTTTTATGACAATATCTATTCAGAGCGGTATTTGGGCCTTCCTCAGGATAACCCAAAGGGCTATGATGAGAATTCTCCAGTGAATTTTGCCGAAGATCTGCAGGGAAATTATTTGCTTATCCATGGCACGGCTGATGATAACGTGCATTTGCAAAATGCAATTCACATGCAGAATGCGCTGATTTCAGCAGGTAAGCAGTTTGACACCTTCTATTATCCTGACCGGAATCATGGCATTTATGGGGGAGTTACAAGGTATCACCTCTATAAAATGATGACGGATTTCATTTTGGAGAAGCTTTGAGGCACTTAGTTTTGTAGTGGTTCATAGTTCAATAGTTCGTGGTTCATGGTACAGCCGTAAACCACTACTCATAGCCCTGTAAGGGCGAAATATATTAGCGTAGGGTAAAACTCTACGACCATAAGATGAAAAAACCATTCAATTTCAAGCAGTGGATTGACGACCACCGAGATAAGCTGAAGCCACCTGTGGGTAATCAGGTGGTGTATAAAGGCAATGATGATTTTATTGTAATGGTGGTCGGTGGACCGAATTCCCGAAAGGATTACCACTACAATGAGGGCGAGGAATTGTTTTACCAATTGGAGGGAAACATCGTCCTAAAAATCATCAATGAGAACGGCGAGCCGGAGGATATTCCCATCAATGAGGGCGAGATGTTCTTGTTGCCACCAAAAGTGCCACATTCACCACAGCGCTCGGCCAATAGTGTGGGTTTGGTGATTGAGCGTTATCGCCACGAACATGAAAATGATGGCTTCCAGTGGTATTGCGAAAACTGTGGCAATAAACTCTACGAGGAGTATTTTGAGCTGACGGACATCGTCAAGCAACTTCCCGTGGTGATGAAAAACTTCTATGATTCCAAGGAGCACCGAACCTGCAAGAAGTGCGGGACGGTGATGGAGGTGCCGAAATAGAAATTGATGATTATTCTACATGTCTTCTTGTCGATGGGTTTTACCCATCGCTGAGAAGATGTCGCCCTTACAGGGCTCTACAGTGGTAGCCCTGAAGGGGCGTTTCTCCACAGCAAAGGACTTCAGTCCTTTGTTCCTAAAACATTTTGCCATCTAATTATCGATCAATATTGATGCTCTCCTGAACAGGAACCGTTTTGAACAGGCGACAGATATTGTGGTCCTCCTCTTGGGTGAATTCCACATTGTCCATGATTTTTCGGACCAATAACAGCCCAAGGCTTCCTCGTTTTCGTTGGGAAACCAGTTCGTCCAAATGTGGTTCTTGGTATTGGGCATAATCAAAGGCTTTACCCCAATCGTGGAACTCAAAGAGTAACCCCGTCGATTTTTTGAAAATGTCCAAATGGATCAGGAAACGCGCGTCGTTTTCGTTTGCGTGAATGATGAGGTTAGTGCACACCTCGTCCACGGCAAGGACAAGGTGCGCCGTTTGGCTACCATCTACGCCGAACTCCTTGAGGGATTTGCGCACAAAGTCACGAATCCTTTTCAGGTTGACGATTGAGCAGGGAACTGTGATGCTTCTTTTGTTCATTGGTTCAATAGGGCAACAGCCTCTTCTTCGGTGCTAACAATGGTGAAAAGTTCGTTAAGGCCGACCAGTTCAAAAGTGGATTCTACCTGTTTGTTCAAGCCAAAAGGAATGATGCGGAGGTTTTGCTCCTTAAAATCCTGATGGTTGGCTATAAATACGCCAAGGCCCGCAGAGGAGATGTAGTCCAACACCTTGCAGTCCACAATCACGCCTTTGATGTCGGGCGTGTCCAAGGCTTTTTTGATGGCCTGATCCAGCTTTAGGGAGGAGGTGGCATCTACTTCACCTTGGATGGTAACCTTGAAAAGGTTGGCTTCTTGGAGGGTAGTTGTTTTCATACGCTTTCAGAAAAAATGTTTAAAAGTTTGATAAGCAAAGTCTTAGAAGATAGGTAAAACTTTGTGATGCTCCAAAAATGCTATTTCAGTTTTATGGCTACACAGGTGTGGTCGTCGTGAATGCCAGAAACGGCACTGAAGGAGTTGACTTCTCTTTTAAGTTTTTCAAGGAAAATTTGGGGTGGTAAATCCGCATGTTGTTCCATGAATTCTTTGAGGCGATCCAGCCCAAATTGTTCCCTATTGAAGTTTGAGGCTTCGTAAATGCCATCTGTAAAGAGCAAGATTGAGTCTCCAGCTTGGTACTGAATGGTTTGCTCTTGGAGGTATGGGCGGTAGCCTTCACCTTCGATGGATCCCAAACACAGTTTTTTCTGCGCCTTCAACAAAACAGCCTCATCCTTTTCCTTGGAGTGAAACAAAGTGGGGCAGTGACCTGCATTGGCAATGCGGATTTCCTGTTTTTCCTTGTCGATATAGAGGATGGACAGGGTCACGAACTTTCCGCGTTCGAGGCAATGAAACAGCGCATTGTTGGCGTAGAAAATAAACTCACTTGGGCTTTTAGCTACTTGAACCAAGCTCTGGAAAATGCCTTTCATTTGGTTGGCGCTAAACGCAGCCTCAGTTCCATGCCCGCAAACGTCCGCAATCACCACAGCGGAAAGTTGGTCGGATAGCTTATAGATGTCGTAATAGTCGCCACCGATGTCATCAGCGGCTTCGCAACTGCCAGCAAACTGAATCACGGGATTGTTCTCCCAGTGTTTTGGTACAGGAAAAAGGCGCTCTTGAGCTTCCTTGGCGATTTTGATTTTCTCTTGGCTTCGCTCATGTTCCAAAGCCTTCATCATGTTAAAGTTGTTCACCAAGGCCACGCTGGCATGATCCGTCCAACTCTGGAAGTTCCGCACCAATTCGCGTCCGAAACCACGTGGTGTCTTCTTGACTAAACCTATTAATCCCAAAGGTTTTCCTTGAAAGGAGAGTGGAATCATGACCAATGACCGAAACCGCGTCACCTTTTTTTGCCCTCCATTAAGGTAGTGGCGAACATCCCTGAATTTGGTCAGTTCATGGTGGTAATTCAGCTTGTGTTTTCGGGCGATGGCCTTCATGGTAAAGGCCTCGTCATTGCCCATGTTGCGGGTTTTAAACTCCTTGAGGTCTGTGTGGGAGTCGTCGTTAAAAATCTCTACCCATGCTGCATCTGCCAAATGGGGTGCCACGCAGTTGTCCAACAAGATTTTTGAGATTTGACTCTCGTGTTCTGCGGTCTGGGTGTTGCTGATCAGTTTATGGAAGTCATCTACCTCCCCAATTTTTTGTTCTACCACTGAGGAAGTAGGCAGGTTGAAAAGCAGTACCAAAGCACTGGTGGCGGCATAGCTGGAAATAAACGTGAAGGCTCCAGCGATAAAAATAGGCTTGGTCAAATCATTGGTAATCGTGATTTGGTTGGATTCACTCAGCCATGAAGTCTCATAAAGCTCATGAAGGAAAACTCCTGAAATCAGGAAAAGCAAGAGGAAAAGCAGCAGGCCAATCAGCTTTTGGCTAAAGTTCAGATAGGCGACCCATTTAAGGTGGGGAACGATAAGTAGTCCTAAGGCCAGAAGAACTATTCCTGTGCCTAATGAGAAGGGGTGGCTGGGTTCAGGTAAAAATATTGGAATGGTCAGGGAAGTGAGCAAAAGCGGCTCGAAGAAGTTCCAAAGCCAAATCAAGTAAGAGGATTTGCGATAGAGGGTGAGGGTTTTAAAACTATAGAAGGTGTTGGCCAAGAATATGGCGGTAAAACCTGTTTTGAAATGGTTGATGATATCCTGTGAAAATGGGGTCTGTAGTTTTTCCGAAGGGTACACCAAGGACGGAATAAGATCTGCCCCTAAAAGACAGACAAACATGAATGCCCCAGCCATGAAATTGATCCAAATCAAGTCCTCGATTTTTGTCGGGGCGGTTGATCTGGTGTACATCCTGAAGTACATGAACGTACTGAGCAAGAAGAGGCTGAGCAGCACTCGATTGGCGAAAGGCCAAGGTATAGTGATGCTGTCCCGAATACCAACTAAGGTCAGGATGCCCAATAGAAACCAGCAGAAAAACGCAGCCGAAAGGAAGAAATTCTCCAATCGTCGACTCGTTTTACGGGGATAGCGTGTTTCTACAAAATCAATCAGGGGTTGTTGAAAAGCAGAGTCTTGGGACATAGGTTAAAAAAAGATGTCCTGAAAAATATTAATCCATATTAATCAAAAATGAGGACAATGTGCTGATTGCCTGCGGTTAAAATTCACGGATCATGTTTCGGAGGGAGAGTTTTTTATTAAAAAGTGGACTCATGAGATATTGGGCCTTTTTCGTTCTGCTGACATCTTGATGCTTAAGTTGTGTCCTACTTGGGAAAAGGAATACCTTTGTGTTTGAAATCAATTTGCTAACGGGGCGAGCAAAATGGTGTCGGTTTTTATCGGTGCTCTTGTCCCTTTGAACCCAAATACGATGGCTGATATCAAGAAAGTGAGCTATGCGCTCGGAATCAACGTTGCTGGCAGCCTACAGCAACAAGGCATGAATGACATTGATGCAGAACTTTTTGCCGAGGGCTTGAAAGATGCTTTCACTGGTCAATTGAAGGTTTCTCCACAAGAAGTAGGAGCTACTCTACAAGAGTATTTCGAGGGGCTTCAGAAAGAAAAATTCGGTGCCAACATCGAGGAAGGTAAGAAGTTCTTGGAGGAGAACGCCAAGCGTGACGAGGTTGTCGTATTGGAGAGTGGTCTTCAGTACGAGGTTTTGACAGAGGGTTCTGGTGAAAAGCCAAAAGCTACTGATCAAGTGACTACTCACTACCACGGTACATTGATCAACGGTACTGTATTCGACAGCTCTGTTGAGCGTGGTCAGCCAGCTACATTCCCAGTGAATGGCGTCATCCAAGGATGGGTTGAGGCACTTCAGTTGATGCCTGTTGGTTCTAAGTGGAAGTTGTACGTTCCTTCTGACCTTGCTTACGGTGAGCGTGGTGCAGGTCAGCAAATCGGCCCACACACTACATTGATTTTCGAAGTTGAGCTTCTTGAAATCAAGTAATTACGCCTTAGTGTAAAAAAAATAGACCTTAGATTTTAGAGGTTAGACGTTAGCTGTTGAGGCTAAAATCTAATATCTAAAGTCTAAGGTCTTTTTTTTTTGGAACCCCAAAAATCTAATTTCTCTTAAGGATTGTATCGCTTGTGGATGATGTCCGCCACCATGCAAGTCCATCCTTGGTGAGAGGCTCCCACGCCAGCGCCATTGTCGCCGTGGAAATACTCATAGAATAGGATGTAGTCCTTGAAATGAGGATCCTCTTGAAGTTTTGGGTAACGGTTCATCACAGCGCGCTTTCCATTTTCGTCTTTAGCGAAGAGGTGGATAAGGCGGTCTGAAAGCTGGTTTGCTACTTCCTTGATGTTGAGGTATTCTCCACTTTCTGTTGGGTATTCTACCTTGAAGTTGTCGTCATAGAAGAAGTTGAACTTCCAGAGCGATTCCAAAATGAGGTAGTTTACAGGGAACCAGATTGGGCCACGCCAGTTGGAGTTTCCTCCAAACATATAAGTGTCTGATTCTGCAGGCACATAGCTTACCGTGTGGGTCTTCCCGAAAAGATCCATTTTGTATGGATGCTTGTCGTGGTATTTTGAAAGCGCCCGAATGCCAAATTCAGATAGGAATTCCTTCTCGTCCAATACCTTCTCCAGAAGTTTGTGCATTCTGAAACCACGAAGTAAGGAGAACAAACGACGGTTGTTTTTACCCAGTTCATCCCATCGAGAAACGAGCTTAGAAAGCCTTGGTCTAACCTTTTGATAGAAATCCATGCGGTTTCTAAAGGCTGGGAGTTTCTCGTAAGTGATTTCCTTAAGGGTCTCAACGGCAAACATTGGAATGATGCCGACCATCGAGCGGATTTTCAGCTTAGTTGAGCCTTTGTCCGTATGAAGGACATCATAGTAGAAGTTGTCCTCTCTGTCCCAAAGGCTTGTTCTGTCTTGTCCCTCGCCGTGAATGGCTTGAGCAATGTAGAGGAAGTGGTCGAGGAATTTGATGGCGATGTCCTGATAGACTTCATTCTCCGTAGCCAAGTCCAAGGAGATGCGCAGCATGTTCAACGAGAACATGGCCATCCAGCTTGTTCCGTCAGCTTGCTCCAGAATGTGTCCGCTTGGCAAAGGTTGGCTGCGGTCAAATACTCCGATGTTATCCAATCCAAGGAAGCCTCCCTCGAATATGTTATTGCCGTTGCTGTCCTTGCGGTTCACCCACCACGTAAAGTTGAGCATCAACTTGTGGAAGGCTTTTTCAAGGAACTTCAAGTCGCCATTGTCGCCGTTCTGTTTTTTCTCAATGTGGAAAACACGGAGTACAGCCCATGCGTGAACAGGAGGGTTCACGTCACTGAAATTCCATTCGTAGGCTGGAATTTGCCCGTTAGGGTGCATGTACCATTCGCCCAAGAGCAACAGGAGTTGATCTTTGGCAAATTCAGCATCAATTCGTGCTAATGGAATACAGTGGAACGCCAAATCCCATGCAGCGTACCAAGGATATTCCCATTTGTCGGGCATGGAAATGATGTCCGCATTATGGAGGTGCATCCACTGGTGGTTACGGCCATTTTTCCGTGCTTCAGGTGGTGCAGCGCGACCTTCATCGCCTTCCAACCATTCTTTGACGTTGTAGTAATAGAACTGTTTGCTCCACATCAAGTTACCATAGGCTTGGCGCTGGACATTACGCAAATCGCCCTCTGGTACTTGGTCATGTACCGCTTCGTAGAATTCGTTGGCTTCCTCAAGGCTTTTGGCAAAGAGCTCATCAAAATCACCGAATGGCTGTTCGAGAGCAGCTTTGCTTAGGCGCAAGCGTACTTTTACAGACCCGTTGGCAGGAACTGTAAGCTTATAAGCTGTAGATGCTTTTGTGCCTTCTTTGCTTGGGTTGACGGCGGCTGTATCATTGTTGATGATATAGTTGTTGATGCCGTCTTTATAGTAGTCGTGAGGACTATTTGATCCGAAAAGACGATTCCTGTTTGTCTCGTTGTTACAGAACAGTTGTTCGCCCTCTTGGTCAGTGTCAAAATAGATGTGGTAATCCCCGAGGTCCTCGTGACTACACAACATTTCCCTATCGCCTTTGCTGGAAATCTCAGGGACAGAAGTTGTGTATTCTAAACGCCATGTGTTGCGGAACCAGAACGTAGGCAACACGTGGATATCACTGGCTTCTGGGCCTCGGTTTTCAATTGTCGCCTCAAATAGGAGGTCGTCCGTATCTGCTTTGGCATATTCCAAGAAGATGTCAAAGTAGCGGTTGTCGTCAAAAACGCCAGTGTCCTGAATCTCATATTCAGGAGCATGTTTGTCTCGACGAATGTTTTCCTCGGTGAGCTTGGCATACGGGAATTCTACTTGAGGATACTTGTAAAGCATCTTCATGTAGGAGTGCGTAGGAGTGCTGTCAAGGTAGAAATACATCTCCTTCACATCCTCGCCGTGGTTGCCTTGGTTACCTGTAACACCAAAAAGGCGTTCTTTCAGGATAGGGTCCTTCCCGTTCCAAAAAGCCCAAGCAAAACAAAGGTTTTGGTCTTTGTCACTGATTCCGCCAATGCCCTCTTCACCCCAGCGGTAGGCGTTGCTTCTGGCATCGTCGTGGGTTACACTTTCCCAAGCCGAACCGTCTGGGCTATAATCCTCTCGGACAGTTCCCCATTGGCGTTCGGTGAGGTAGGGACCCCATTTCTTCCAAGGAGTGCCTTCTTTACAGGATTCAAGGCGTTTTTTTTCGACAGTATGCTTCATGGCTCGAACAGAGGTACGGAATCTTTCAGTTAACAGTTGTCAGTTAGCAGTTAACGCCATGTTTTTTGGTCATTAAGAGTTAACTGATAATTGAAAAAAGATGCTCGAAAATGCAAAAAAGCTTGCAAAGAACCCCGTAAAATCGAGGCTTTGCAAGCTTTTTTCTGCTATTGGCTTAAGAGCCAGTAAATAGCGTAAAATCGTTTTTTCCTTATTTCAAGGCTTCTTCAGCAGCTTGAGAAAGGATTTCGTCGATGTTTCCGAATTTGTTGACGTAGTCCTCTTGGCTTTTGCGGATTACCTCCAAGGCTTCTTCGCGGCCGTAAGTCTCAACAATTTCAATCACCTTTTTGTCGCTCTCACCAGGAATCTGCTTGTAAGTGAGGAAGTAGTGCTTCAAGCGGTTGATGATAGACTCAGGACAGTCCTTGATGTCTTTCCACTGCTGGTAAACTTCGTCACCTTTCAATACAGCGATGATTTTGTCGTCAGCCTCGCCTCCGTCAATCATGCGGAATCCACCGATTGGAATAGCAGGAACGAGCAAGTTGCCGTGGGTGATGTCACGCTCAGTCAATACGCAGATATCTAACGGGTCATCGTCACCGACGATGCCTTCCAAACCGTTTTTCTCCATGCAGTTTTTGGCTACTTCGTCAGCGCAATAAGTCTGAGGAACAAAGCCGTAAAGGGCAGGAACGATGTTGGAGAATTTTTGTGGACGGTCAACTGTCAAGAAGCCGCTCTCTTTGTCCACCTCGTATTTTACTTGGTCGGTAGGAACGATTTCAATGAAAGTAGTAACAACCTCTGGAGCGTTTTCGCCAATGCTTACACCATGCCATGGGTGAGAAGTGTAACGCAATCCAAGTTTGCTCAAAAGCTGATTCATTTTGCTCATCTCAGGATGTATTTATTGGGTTGTGAGGGGCGGGGAAAAGTCTGCCACAGCCCCTTTAGATTGAGATCAAAAGGATGTGAAAATCCAATCGTGGGGCAAATATAGTAAGGAAATGAGATAGATAGGCATTTTTAGGCGCAAAGTAACCTATTGGATATTGCCTATCGTACACAGGGTTAGGGCTGCTGCGGACTGATAATGTTTGCTAATGCCTGTCAATATTTTCTATAAATATATACCCTTGTTCAACGATGCGATTTTCATCTATTTTTATTCGTTTTGTTGCCTTTCTGATTTCCCTCACTCCTTTTTTTAGTTTTGGTCAGGAGGAATTATGGCAGGATATCTCTACCCGAAACCTTTCAATTGCTGGTCAACGGGATATTGTTCCCTCGACATATCGGAGCATTGCCCTTGATGTGGAAACGTTGGAGGAAAGGTTGAGTGGTCTTGGGCCTTCTCAGTCCCTTGAGGTGGCTTTGCCGTTGCCAGAAAGTGGTTTTTTGCACTTTAGGGTTAAGCGGGCTTCAGTAATGGCTGATGGTCTTGCTGCTCGGTTTCCAGACATTTTTCTGTTTGAGGGGCGTTGTCTTGAAGATTCAAGTCTGAGTATTCGGATGGACGTTACTCCTAAAGGCTTTCACGCCATGGTGCTTGGCGGTGAGGAGCCAATTTATGTGGATCCTTATTCAAGAAGTTCCCGAGAATTGTATATCAGTTATGATAAGGAGGCCTTTATTGAAAATTCTTCAAAGGTGCTGGTGGAGGAAGAGGAGTGGTTGGCTCAGGTGGAATCAGGGGAGGAAGTGACTTTTTCAAAAAGAGGGACTTATTCGGTAGGAAGCCAAATGAGGGTTTATCGGATAGTAGTTGGTGCTACGGGGGAATACACAGCTTTTCACGGTGGAACGGTGAATGACGCCATGGCAGCAATTGCAACCACCTTGAACAGAATAAATGGTGTTTTTGAACGGGAATTATGTGTCAGATTGGAGCTCGTAGAGGGAAATGATCAAGTGGTTTTTACCGATGCCAAGACGGACCCATTTTCAAATTATGATGCTTTCAGCTTGTTGAAAGAGGCAGGAGGGGTTTTTGATTCCCGAATTGGGAATATGAATTACGATATAGGCCATGTCTTTAGCACTGGGGCTGGAGGGTTGGCTGGGGTCGGTGTGGTTTGTAACAATTCTCTAAAGGCGAATGGTGTTACTGGAACGAGCTCTCCTGTAGGGGATCCTTATGATGTGGATTATGTTGCCCATGAGTTGGGGCATCAGTTTGGAGCGCGGCACACCTTCAATGGAAATGTAGGCGCATGTCGTGGAAATAGGTCTTCTTCGCATGCTGTGGAGCCTGGTAGTGGTTCAACAATAATGGGGTATGCGGGAATCTGTGGTTCCCAAAATTTACAGAGCCATAGTCACGATTATTTTCACTCGGATAGTTTTGAGTCTATTGCCTCATTTATCACTATTGGTGGTGGGAGTCAATGCCCGCAATTGGTGTCTATGAATAATATGGCTCCTGTAGTCAATTTAGGAGTCGGAGGATATGTGGTTCCTGCCCAAACACCTTTTTCGCTAAAGGGGAATGCCTTTGATCCCGATGAAGATCCAATAACCTACTGTTGGGAGCAAATGGATTTGGGGCCAGCGGGAGATCCCATGGTTCCCGAAGAAGAGGCGCCTTTGTTTCGGTCCTTTGCTCCATCAAAGAATTCTGTGCGTCATTTTCCTCAGGTAGCTGCGCTAATGGAGCAGAAATCACTTTTTGGGGAGCTTTTACCTGATTATTCTCGGGATATGACCTTTAGGCTTACTGTAAGGGATATGAAGGGAGGGGTGGCTTATGATGAACTTTCGTTTTCGATAACAGACCAAGCAGGACCTTTTGAGGTTATGTCCCCTGTTAGTTTGGAACGGATAGAAGGTGGCAAACATCATGAGGTTCGATGGAACGTTGCTAATACTGACCAATCGCCAGTTTCGTGTTCAAGGGTAAATATTTTGCTCTCATTGGATGGAGGCGAGAGTTTTCCTTATGAATTGGCAAAAGGGGTTTCCAATGATGGGAGAGAAACGGTGTATTTTCCCCAACTACTTGGGGAAAAGGCCTGTGTGAAGGTAGAGGCTATAGGGAATTTGTTTTTTGCTGTTTCACGCTCATTTGAGTTAACCAGCCCTTTGGCTTTGGAAGATGCTGGATTTAATGCCACTCCAGTAATGGTTTTTCCTAATCCAGTAAAAGAAAGATTGGAGTGGGTTTTTAACTCTGAGTATTATGGAGAGTGTGTCGTAAGGGTCTATGATTTGTATGGTAGGGTGTGGTATGAAGAAAAGCATATGAAAACTGGTCAGGAACTTGCTGGTGGATGGGGTTGTGAAGGGCCTTCGGGGATCTATGTTTTGGAGGTGAAAACCTCAGGTGAAGTGTTTGAGAAAAAAGTGGTGGTTGAGTGATTTTCAGAGGGTTTTATGTAGGAGTTGTCTTCAAATTATTTCTCTGATTGGTCAAGGACTTGGTCAATATTCTTAATTTTGTGGATGCCTTGGAATCTTCGGAAGGGGAATTCATTGGTTTTTAAGTGCTTCTTATGCAAGAATCTTTACTCCAACAGTCATTGGTAGGGGTGGTCTGGTCCTTTATGGTTTCCATTTTTGCCATTCCTTCAATCATTCGATTGGCATATGATAAGCGATTGCTTGATGCTCCGAATGGAAGGACTGTCCACACCTCTTTAACTCCCCGATTGGGAGGGTTGGCCATTTTTGCGGGTTTCATGTCCTCTATTACCATTTTTGGATCTTTTTCAGGACAAAGTGCTGAATTTCAAAAAGTGTTGGCTGGATGTGTAATTCTCTTCTTTATAGGGTTGAAGGATGATATTGTGCCAGTTTCGGTTGCAAAGAAGTTTTTTGGGCAGGTGCTGGCGGCAGGCGTGGTGGTTTTCGCTGGAGATATTCGGGTGACGGATTTACATGGTTTCCTCGGTGTTCATACTTTAGATATAGGGACGAGTTATTGCCTAAGCTTACTTCTCATAATTGGAGTGACGAATTCCATCAACCTGATTGATGGTTTGGATGGATTGGCAGGTGTCCTGTTGTTAGTGGCATTACTTTTTTTTGGAGGCTATTTTATTTGGAAGGGCTCTCCGTATGGCGTTCTGGCATTTTGTTTAGCGGGTGGTATCATTGGATTTCTGAGGTATAACCTTCATCGAGCAAGAATATTTATGGGGGATACCGGCTCGCTCTTGGGAGGGTTTATAGTTTCTATTCTTGTCATTAAGTTCTTGGAGTTGACACCAGGAGTGAATAATTCTCCAGCCATAGTTTTTTCTGTTCTTGTTGTTCCTGTGGTTGACACGTTAAAAGTGTTCTTGTTGCGGATAATTTCCGGGCGATCTCCGTTCTCGCCAGATAAATGGCATATTCATCATAGGTTACTGGATTTGGGCTTGTCTCAGTTGGTAGTGGTTGGCCTTTTATTCGTTTTCAATCTCCTGATGATTGGGGTAGCTTTCCTCTTGTCATTTATGGAATTGCATGTTCTCTTGGGTATTGAGATTTCAATTGTATTGTTAGTGTTGGGGCTTGTTGAATTTCCTTCAGTTCGCAATGAGTTTTTAAAAGTAGGTAAGGTATGAGGAGATTAGGCCTTGCACTGGTGCTGTTGGTGGGTGTTTTTTTGAGTGTGGTTGCAGGGAATCAGACTGAAGGTGTGGTTGTTCGTGACCTATCGGATGAATGGTTAGTCTTTGATGAAGACGAGGAGGCTTATGTGCCTGTTATTGGGCAGGATTATGAGCAGTCAAAGGCTCTGTTTTTAAATCTGGAGAATTATAAGTCTTATATGCTGCGATTTGAGGGGCATGTAGGACTTTGTTTGTTTGTAGGGGAGGCGTTGGTGTATAAAGTGCAGGAGAATGGTTTGGTTGAGGTGCCTGTTCAGGATCTATTGGGTGTAAAGCCCCATGGGCGAAGTCTTCTACGTTTTTTCAATGAGAAAGGTAAGCTTCCTACAAGAGTTGTCATCTCGGGAGGTTCTAGTGGGTTGTTGAGTCAGCAAAGTGAAATTTATCAAGGCGTTGTGCGGGATAAGGATGTGCTGGGTAATGTGTTTATTCTCGGAATATTCGTTTTTGTAGCCTTGGCAACATTTATTAAGCGCTCATCTCCAGCTTATTTTGAGTCTTTCTTTGGCTTTTCAAAATTGTTTGGTGGCCGAGCGGTTGAGGATTACATCCTTTCAAATTTGATGGGTTTTTGGGGGTTCTTGGTCATGTTTGTGGTTGCCTTGCTTACGGCCTTGGTAATCGTCACAAGTGGGTTCACGCTGTTTGATCCAAATTTGATTGGTTTGGAGAGTGTGGTAACTGAGCGACAGGTTTTTTCTTTGTTTGCATGGCATGTAGGCTTGGTTTTTGTTCTGTTGCTTTTGAAATATTTGTTTTTACAAGTTCTTTCGTTTGTGTTTGGGAGTAAGTTGGCTTCCTTTCACTTTTTTGAATTTGTAAGAATGGAACTTTTGGCCACACTGTTGTTGATGGTACTCGTTCTCGTTGTGGGAATGGGCAGTGGCGGAGGAGTTGTCTTAAAGGCTGGATTGCTCATTGTTGTCTCCTTTTGGATGTTTCGCCTCGCTATTGTTGCCAATAGACAGATGGGGTTTCAAAAGATTTATCTGATTTCGTATCTTTGTATGTCAGAATTGGTGCCTGGGCTTTTGTTACTTGAGCAAATGCACGGGTGGGTATAACTGACTTTTTATTTTTAGTAAAGTGTATGGACATGAGTCAGACAGCATCTGTTGAACTTCAAGAGAAAGAGGTAAGCACTTTGAAAAAAATCTTAATCTCACAGCCGGAACCGGCCAACAAAAATTCTCCTTATCACGTATTAGCTGAGAAGTACGGGTTGGATTTGGAGTTTAGGCCTTTCATTCAAGTAGAGCAAGTGCCCTACAAGGAGTTTAGGAAACAAGGGGTTGACCTGAAAGAGGTGACTGCCGTGATTTTCACGAGCAGGAACGCCGTTGATAACTTCTTTCGTGTGTGTAAGGACGCCAAGTATGAGGTGCCCGCAGACATGAAATATTTTTGTGTGTCGGAACAGACAGCAACATATCTCCATAAGTACATTACTGTGCGAAAAAGGAAGGTGTTTATTGGTGGTAGGACTGCCAGGGATTTGCTGGGTGTTTTAGAAAAACACAAAAACGAGAACTTTTTGTACCCTTGTTCCGATATACGTACGGGAGTTGTGTCAAATTTCTTGGCAGATAAAGGGTTTTCCTACAAGGAAGCAGTTTTGTACAGAACTGTCTCCAGCGACCTTTCAGGTATGGATATTGAAGGCTATGATGTCATCGCTTTCTTTAGTCCATCAGGAGTAACATCCCTTTTTGCCAACTTCCCTGAGTATGAGCAAAAAGAAACGAAAATAGCAGCCTTTGGTCCTACGACGGCCAGTGCGGTCAAAGAATCGGGTTTGATTTTGGAGATTGAAGCTCCAAAGCCAAATGCACCTTCGATGACAGGCGCTATTGAATTGTATCTTAAGGAGTTGAAGGGCTGATAAGTAAGTGTTTCTTGCTTTGAGGGTCCTGTCTTCTTTAACCGAATGCCTATGAAGAAGTTTTCCGCTATTTGGTTAGTCTTGGTGTTAGTTGCTCTTCCGTTGTGGAGAGTGAGTGCCCAGCAGGACCCCCATTTCAGCCATTTCATGTTTATGCCCCAATATGCCAACCCCGGTTCTTCTGGGATTGAAGGGGTGTCCCGGGCTACTTTCATCCATAGGATGCAGTGGCTGGGGTATTCGGGTATTGATGAAGGCGGAGCGCCGGTAACTTCTTACTTGAGTTTCTCTCATCCTCTTCGGATGTTTGGTTCGCCTACTGCTAATAGTGGTGTTGGCATGTTTCTCTATCGTGATCAGCTTGGTGCACAGCGGAACTACAACTTAAAGTTGTCTTATTCTTATCATATTGATCTAAGAACGGGAGGTACTTTAGGAATTGGTGTTCGTGGCGGATTCTATTCAAGGTCAATTGATGGAAGCATTTTGCGTCCGGCAGAAGAGGGTGACGGTACTGTTGATGCATTTGGGGCTGGTTGGCAAGGCCAGTTTCGTCCTGACCTAGGTTTGGGGCTTTGGTATCAATCAACCAAATATTATGTAGGTGTTGGTGTTGGGCACGTTGTTGAGTCAACGTTCTCTTTTGATTCTGATTCTGTGAACAATCAACTGGTGCGTACCATGAATATTAGTGGTGGCTACACTATTCAGTTGAGTGGTTCAGTAAGTTTGGTTCCTTCTGCTTCTATCTACACGGACTTTAGAGAGACCTCATTTAATTATGGTCTTCTTGGTGTGTTGAATGACTATAAGTATTGGGGAGGACTTACATTGCGTCAGTCTTTCTCAGAGAATAACAAAGAGGGCAAAAGTGGTGTCCAATTATCTAATGATGATGTGGTTATCCTTGCTGGTATGAGCTTGTTGCAGGATAAGTCTTTGCGAGTTGGTTATTCATTTGATATTGTTTCGAGTGGCGTTAGCGCAAAGAATCCAACGTCTCATGAGTTATTCCTTTCCTATGTCCTTCCAATTGGATTGCCTCAAGGAAATCCTCCTCTGAGGACCCCTAGATATAGGCATGAGAATTAAAGAAATCTGTTAAAACACAAAGGCCCCGCTGTAAGTTTCATACAGCGGGGCCTTTGTGTTTTAAGACAGGTTTGATGAAAAGTTGAAAAAAAATCTTCTTTGGCGAATTAATTTGAGAATGCTTCTGTTTGGTGCTCAACGATGAGAATGTAGTGAAGTTCTTGTTGTAAAAACGTCTAAGATTCATCTGGTTCTTGTGCAGTTTATTACAAATCAGTATCTTGGAATGTTGTGCTCAAAAGATGATTTCTGAAAAAAAAGGAATTGTCCGAGTCTCAAATTTGTACTTCTCGAAGTTTTTTTGGTAATTCAAGAATCTTCGATTTCCTGCTTGGGAAAATCTATCTTGTTTAGGAAACTATCAAAGTTTACTGTTATGAATAAGGGTGTTATTAACAGAATTGTTACTCTCTGCGCCATCGGGGCAGCAGTTCTTCTTCAGAGCTGCGGTGGTCCTCAGGTGGGTGGTGAACTGACGGGCGTGCCTGACAGGGTAGGCTGGACACAGACTGTTCCTTACGGAATGGTAGTGGCGCCGTCCGGTACTTTCCACATGGGGCAGACGGACGAAGATGTGCCAAGCACATTGGTTAACCAAAACCGTCAGGTTACGATCGGTGGATTCTATATGGATGAAACTGAGATTACTAACAACGAATACCGCCAGTTTATGGTGGCTATTCTTAACGACTCTCTTGATGTCCTTGGTGAGGAGTATATCATGAGAGAGCTTTATCCGGACACAACTGTTTGGTTGCGTGATTTCTCGCACCACATGGGTGATCCAATGATGGAGTATTACTATGCCCACCCTGCATTTGACGACTATCCTGTTGTTGGTGTGGATTGGCATGCTGCACAGTACTTCTGTCAGTGGCGTACAGATTACATGAATACTTGGAGAACGGATAATGGTTACTTCGAGAACCCACGTTTCCGTTTGCCTTCTGAAGCTGAGTGGGAATATGCTTCCCGCGGTGGACGTGATATGGCTAAGTACCCATGGGGTAACCCTTACATCCGTAACGCAAAAGGATGTATGTTGGCCAACTTTAAGCCAGGTCGTGGTAACTACTATGATGATGGTTTCATGTACACTTCTCCTGTAGCGGCTTACTTCTCTAACGATTACGGTCTTTATGATATGGCTGGTAACGTTGCTGAGTGGTGTGAGGACGCTTACAACCCATCTTCTGTTCCTGTTGTTTGGGATTTGAACCCAACTTATTTCAAAGCTGAGGAGCCACGTAAAGTAATCCGTGGTGGATCTTGGAAAGACATCGCTTACTACCTACAGACTGGTACAAGAACTTATGAGTATAAAGACTCTTCTCGTTCTTTCGTAGGTTTCCGTTGCGTGATGACTTACTTGGGTCGTTCTTCTGGTGCAGAATTTTAATTTCAAAAATTGAACTCTTCAGAAAGGCTGCTTGTTTGAATGTCAAGTATGCAGTCATTCATTAATCTAACTTTCCAACCAAACCCTTTGTTTAACCCTAATTTCTACTAAAATGAGTGCAAAAAAAGGCGGATTTAAGGATAAGTTCTACAACGATATCGCTCCTATCATCACTGGTCTCGGTGCGGCAGTTGTAATTCTCGGTGCTCTCTTCAAGATTCAGCACTACCCAGGTGCAGGACCAATGTTGATTGTTGGTCTTGGTACAGAGGCTCTCCTCTTCGTAATGTTTGCGTTTGCCCCACAGCACAAAGATCCAGAGTGGGAGCGCGTTTACCCACAGCTTGCTGAGGACTGGGACGGCCAGTACGAGGATGAGGAGTATGCTGAGGACGGTCTTGTTGCTACTTCTGGCAACGGCTTGACGGCTAAAATGGACGATATGTTGGCTAACGCTAACGTAAACGAGGATGTAATCAACCGTTTGGGTCAAGGCTTGAATAGCCTTTCTGTAAACGTTGAGAAAATGGGTGACATCTCTCGCGCTTCTGTTGCTTCTACTGAGTATGCTTCTACTGTTGAGCACGCTACTTCTTCTTTGAAAAACATGAGCGGTGCTTATGAGAAGACTGCCGAGGCTATGTCTGGTATGGCTTCTGCCGCTGTTGACGCT
The DNA here is from genome assembly GCA_030431525.1 of Bacteroidia bacterium. GTDB lineage: Bacteria > Bacteroidota > Bacteroidia > Cytophagales > JAAEPT01 > JAUIJC01. The sequence continues at coordinate 29,301 of JAUIJC010000005.1, forward strand.
AAAGAATACCACAACCAAGTACAGAACATCACTAAAAACTTGGGTGCTTTGAACTCTGTTTATGAAATGGAGTTGAAGGATGCTGACAGCCACTTGAAAGCTATGAACAAGTTCTACGGTAACTTGTCTAACGCTATGGAGAACATGGCTGACGCTAGCAAGGACACTGCACAGTTCAAACAAGAGCTTGCTAAGTTGTCTGCTAACTTGACACAGTTGAACACTGTGTACGGCAATATGCTGACTGCAATGAAGGGTTAATTCCCCTCTTGCTCCCAGTTTGATTGATGTTTCATAAAGATATTTTAGTCTCAAAAAACTATGGCAGGAGGTAAGGAAACCCCACGTCAGAAGTTGATTGGAATTATGTACTTGGTTCTCCTCGCCCTGCTTGCTTTGCAGGTAGGTGCGGAGATCATGGTGAAATTCGAACAGCTTAATGATTCCTTGGGTAACTTCGTAAAGGAGTCCCAAGACAAGAGTAACTCTATTCTTTCTAACATTTCTGAGAAGGTAAAAGAGCGTGGTAACCGCCCAAAAGAGGTGGATGCTTTGAAAAACGCCCAAGACCTTCACAAGAAATCCTCTGAGTTGATTACTTACATTGAGGAGTTGAAAGAAGAGTTGATTGCCGCTACAGACGGTCGTAACCCAGAAACTGGTGAAGTGATGGGTAAAAAAGATACTGATAAATCTTCTGCGATTTTGTTGGGTATTGGCGACAAGAAAGATGGTAAAGCTTACGAGTTGAAAACTAAACTCGATGCTTACATTGAAGAATTGAATGTTGTTTCTGCAAAAGTGCAGAAGGCTGTTCCTGGTGACGAAGGAAAAACGTATCATTCAATTGCCTTGGATGGTAAGGATGATCCATTGTTCGTTGACCAAGAATCTGGTAAGGAAAAAGTTGAAGGTGCTAAGACTAAGGACTTCGCTCACTTGAACTTTGACCACACTCCAATGATTGCTTCTTTGGCTTTCTTGACTGAGAAGCAAGCGAAAATCGCTACTTACGAAGGTGAGATTCTTTCTCGTTTGAAAGGTGTAGTAGGTGCATCTGACTTTAAATTCGACGAGGTATTTGCTATGGCAAGCCCAGAAGCTAAAGTTGTTGCTGCTGGTACTAAGTACTCTGCTCGTCTTTTCGTAACTGCTCGTTCTTCTTCTTTGACTCCTAAGTTTAAGGCTTCTAAAGGTTCTGTAAAGGATAACGGTGACGGTTCTGCCACTGTATCTTTCAAGGCTGGTGCAGGTTCTTATGACAAGGAAGGTAAGTCTAAGCAAGTTTGGACTGGTGAAATCACTATCATCGGCCCTGACGGCGCTCCTAAGACTTTCAAGCACAAAGAAGAGTACATCGTAACTAAGCCAGTTATCCAAATCGGAGGTTCTGCTGTACCATCTTTGTACATGAACTGTGCAAACCCTGTACAGATTAACGTTCCTGCTTTGGGAGCTGCTTACGACCCAGCGTTCGCTGTATCTAAAGGTTCATACAAGAAAGGATCTAAGAAGGGTGAAGTAATCGTTTACCCAAGCTCTGGTCTTACTCGTAAGGACAAGGTTGGAATCACTGTTAAGAACGACGGTATGACTATCGGTACTGAGTACTTGAAAGTTCGTCCAGTTCCTAAGCCTGAGTTGGTTCCTTACGTTTCTGCAAGCAAGCCAGCTGACTTGAAAAATGGTCACAGTGGTTGTCCTGCTGGATTGATCATGAAGGCTATTCCTGATGAGCAGTTCAAGCAGACTCTTCCAAACGAAGCTCGTTTCGCTGTAACTAAGTGGGAAATCACTTTGGCTCGTGGTAGCCGTCCAGTAGGTGCTCCTATCACAGCGACAAGCTCTAAGCAAAGCATGGGTAGCTTCAGGTCTCGTGCACAAGCTGGTGACCGTTTGATCATCGAGGTGAAGGAGGTTAAGCGTAAGAACTCTCGCGGTCAGATGGAAAAAGTGAAGATGAAGAACCAAATCTTCACTATTCCGATTAACTAATAGTTTTCAGTTAGAGATTGCAGGTTGAGGGATGGGGTAAAGATCCTGTCTCACAACCTGTATCCTTTCCCTGCAACTTGCAACCTTAGACACTGAATTATGAAGAAGTTTCTTTTTGCACTCGGCTTGGCAGGTTTGTTTACAGGCGCTGCTACAGCTCAAAATATGGTTTTGGAGGAAGATGGCTACAACCATCAGTCAACCAAAACGAATATCCACCAGTCGGATATCATGTGGCAAAAGACTGTTTGGCGAATGGTTGACCTTCGCGAAAAGCAGAATGAGCCACTTTTCTCTAACGAGAGGGAGATTACCAAATTTATCATGGACGCTGTTATTGATGGAAAATTGACTCCATACAAGAACGACTCCTTGGATAACTCGGCTTTGGAGCCATATACCATCTCAGAATTCAAGATGCGTCTCTCTGCAGATGCGAGTGGTATGACTCCTGAGGAGAAGCAACAACAGTGTTTGTTGGAGTGTGATCCTGACTTTGAGGATTGTGCTACTCTCTGTGCCCCTGAAGATGCTGCTTTCTTCTTGCCTAAGCAGCTTTACTTGATGGAACTCAAGGAGAACTTGATTTTTGACAAAAAGCGCTCTGTGCTTTACTATGATGTCATTGCCATCAACATGTACATTCCCGAAGAATTCTCTGTAAAGGGTCTTCGTGAGCAAGTAGCTTCTTTCAGCTACAAGGAAATGTATGACAACGTATTCAAAAACGATCCAAATGCTATCTGGTACAACCCAGGTAACGAGGCTGAGCACAAGAACTTGGCTGACGCATTTGAGCTTCGTATGTTCTCTTCTTACATCACTAAAGTGAGCAACCCAAAAGATCAGTTCTTGGTTGACATCTACGGTGGTGGTAAGACTGGAATTATGGCTTCCCAGTGGAAGGCTTTCGAACTTCTTGAGTTCGAGCACAACCTTTGGGAGTTCTAATCTGAAAAGGACTTAACACCTTTTGATAGTTTGAGCGCCAGAGGAAACTCTGGCGCTTTTTCTATTTATTGAATACATGTTCTTGGGTATTTTTATCCTTTGCCCAAGAACAGTTTGAAACCTATCCCTTGTTTCTTAGTTTTGTGCCATGCGCTTTACCTGTGCAAATAGCGAAATCAACCTCTGGTGGAACTCTCTTCTATAATAGTGGACAGGGAGCCAAGTACCAGTGTATTCAATGAATTATAAGGCTTACTGTTCCACAGTAGGCTTTTTTTGTTTTTGAAGGGTCCTGACTTTCCTACTGTAAATCTTCGTTGTTGAAGATTCAGTATAAGAAATAAAGAAATTATTTAAGGATATGAGCACATCAACCGCCATCCTTTCTTCTCATAAGAAAACGAAGCTTTCAACGCGTTATAAGCGCCTGTTGGGAGATACTTATACGCCAGTTGGCATTTACCTGAAGTTGAGGGATCGCTTTCCGAATAGCATCTTGCTGGAAAGCTCGGATTACCACGGCGAGGAGCATAGCTACTCCTATATCTGTTGTGATCCGATTGCTCGATTCGAGGTTGCCAATGAGGAAATCCGTGAAACACAGCCTGGCCAACAGGAAGAGATTACGAAGATTTCCAGTGGCCAACAGGTCATTGACCGCTTGAATCAGTTTGCTCAGGGTTTTGAGGCTGATGAGTTTGACTTCAAGTTTGTCACCCACGGAGTGTTTGGGTACACCAATTTTGATGCGGTACGCTATTTCGAGGATGTAGATATTCAATCCTTTGAGAGCGATGAGCGCCGTATTCCAGATATGGTTTATCAAGTGTATCGTTTTGTGGTGGTTTTTAACCATTTCAATAACGAGCTCTACATCTTCGAGCACGATTATGATGCACGAGAAAGCCGTATTGAGGAATTAGAGGCATTTATCAATAAAAAGGATTATGCCGTCTACTCCTTTGCTACAGAGGGTGAGGAAACATCCAATTTTACGGACGATGAGTTCCGTGAAATCATCCAGAAGGGCAAGGACCATTGCCAGCGTGGTGATGTGTTCCAGATGGTACTTTCTCGTCGATTCCAGCAGGGTTTTAAGGGTGATGAGTTCAATGTCTATCGCGCATTGCGCTCGATAAACCCATCACCATACCTTTTCTACTTCGATTTTGGAGGATACAAAATCATGGGCTCTTCTCCAGAGGCTCAGATTGTAGTGAAGGACCGTCAGGCCACCATTTATCCAATTGCTGGAACCTTTAAGCGCACAGGAAATGACCGTGAGGATTTTCATTTGGCCAAAAAGCTCTTTGATGACCCAAAGGAAAACTCGGAGCACGTCATGTTGGTGGATTTGGCGCGTAATGACTTGAGTCGTCATGGCCATAGTGTAGAAGTGGAAGTCTTCAAGGAAATCCAATACTATTCACACGTCATTCACATGGTGTCAAAAGTGGTGGGTAAACTTGACGAGGAGGCTTCTTCCATTCAATTGGTGGCGGATACTTTCCCAGCTGGAACACTTTCTGGTGCGCCAAAGCCGATGGCTCTGAAACTCATCAACGAGTATGAGAATGCCAACCGTGGCTTCTATGGTGGTGCTATTGGTTATATCGGTTTTGACGGAACCTTTAACCATGCTATCATGATCCGCTCCATGCTGAGTAAAAACAATCAGCTCTTTTATCAAGCGGGGGCAGGAGTTGTTGTAAAATCTGAGGTGGAAAGCGAGCTTCAGGAGGTAAACAACAAGCTTTTGGCCTTGAAGCGTGCCATCGAACGCGCAAATGAGATTTAATCGGGCTCTTCAGAATTCAAGCAATGAAAATATTAGTCTTAGATAATTACGATTCCTTTGTCTACAACCTCGTTCACATCATTCGTGAGTTGGGCTATGAGGTTGACGTCTTTAGGAATGATAAGATTTCGTTGGAGGATGTCGACAAGTACGACAAAATCCTACTTTCGCCTGGTCCTGGCATCCCTGAAGAGGCTGGAATCATGATGGACCTGTTAAAGCGCTATGCACCTACCAAAAGCATTTTTGGGGTGTGCTTGGGGCATCAGGCTATTGGTGAGACTTTTGGGGCGACATTGTCCAATATGGATGTTGTGCTTCATGGGCTTGGTATGCAAACCAAGGTATTGGATGAAGGCGAAGTGCTGTTCCAAGGAATGGACAAAGCCTTTGAAGCTGGTCGATACCACTCATGGGTAGTGGATAAGGACAGCATATCTGATGAGCTTGAAGTTACAGCGCTCGGCGAGGATGACAAGGTGATGGCCATTCGCCATAAGACTTACGATGTCCGTGGAGTGCAGTTCCATCCAGAGTCCGTCCTGACGGTAGGAGGAAAGAAAATTGTCCAAAATTGGTTGGAGAACTGAAGCGATTGAGAATAAAGAGAAAGTCATGAAAGAATTACTCCATTATCTTTTTGAGCATCGCACATTGAGCCGTGAGCAGGCGAAAAAAGTGTTGATTGAGATTGGTCAAGGAAAGCATACGCCAAGTCAAATTGCGTCTTTCCTGACCGTATTTATCATGCGTAGCCTTACCGTGGAAGAGTTGGAAGGCTTTCGGGATGCGATGTTGGAGTTGTGTGTTCGTGTTGACTTCTCTGAGTTTGACACCATTGATATTGTAGGCACAGGAGGCGACGGCAAGGATACCTTTAATATTTCCACTTTGTCTTCCTTCGTGGTAGCTGGAGCTGGAATCAAGGTAGCCAAACACGGTAACTACGGCGTTTCTTCGAGCTGTGGTTCGTCCAATGTGTTGGAGTATTTGGGCGTGCCTTTTACCAATGATGAAAGCCACCTGAAAACAATGCTTGACAAGGCGGGATTTTGTATGCTCCATGCTCCGCTTTTTCACCCAGCGATGAAGTATGTGGCCCCAATCCGTAAGGAAATGCAGGTGCGCACCTTCTTCAATATTTTGGGACCAATCATCAACCCATCGTTCTCAAAGCATCAATGCTTGGGCGTATTCAATCTCTCCATTCTTCGTTTGTATGGCTACATGGCCCAACAATCGGGGAACGCCTACAAAATCATTCATGCCTTGGATGGTTACGATGAAATCTCCTTGACCTCGCCAGTAAAGGTGATGAGCAATAATGGAGAGCAATTGCTTGAACCAAGGGATTTTGGTTTGCCTACTTTGACTCAAGAATCGCTTTATGGCGGTGGAACCATTGAGGAATCCGCCAAAATCTTTGTGGATGTGCTTAAAAATGCGGGCACAGAAGCACAGAAGTCAGCCGTCTTGGCCAATGCGGGAATGGCCATTCAATGCATCCGTCCAAAGCTTGCGCTTCAAGAGGCGGTTGCCGTGGCACGAGAATCTCTTGAAAGTGGAAATGCATACGGCGTATTGGAAAAATTGACCTCGTTAAAATTGCAGACGGTTTAAAGGTGGACTTGATTGTATCAAGTACAAAGTATCATCATGTACAATGAGCTCAGCCAGTAGTTAGTCATTGTACATAATACACGATACATTGTACAAATATCCAGTAGTCTGGTGCCACGTTTTATTTTGAAGAGCTATGCTAATTCTCCTTTCTCCCGCCAAAAAGCTTGATTACGACACGCCAAGTACCACAACCCAGCAAAGTCAGCCTGAGTTTGTGAAGGAAGCGCACACGTTGATCAAAGCCTTAAAAAAATTGTCGGCGTCGGAAATTGGGGACTTGATGAAGCTTTCTCCAGCCTTGTCTGATTTGAATTTCGCCCGCTACAAGGAATGGAAACCAGCGTTTACCACATCCGATTCCAAGCAATCAGCATTGGCATTCAATGGAGAAGTGTACACTGGTTTATCAGCTGAAACTTTTTCGGAGAGCGAGTTTGAGTACGCACAGAGTCATTTGCGTATTCTCTCTGGACTTTATGGCCTGTTAAGGCCTTTGGACCTTATTCGTCCGTACCGATTGGAAATGGGGACTAAGTTCGCTCCGAAAGAAGGACAGAAAAACCTCTATGACTTTTGGGGAGATACCATCACCAAGGCGGTGAACAAGGCATTGGGCGAGCAGGGAGATGATGTGCTTGTAAACTTGGCTTCCAATGAGTATTTCAAATCCGTTAAAAAGAAGCAGTTGGAGGGACGAGTGATCACCCCAACGTTCAAGGATTTTAAGAATGGTTCTTACAAGACCATCATGGTTTTTGCCAAAAAGGCTCGTGGAACCATGGCCTCATGGGTGATTCGCAACCAAGTTGAAAGCTTGGAGATGCTCCAAACTTTCAGCGAGGATGGCTATGTGTTCAATCCTGAGCTCTCCAGAGGCGACGATTGGTGTTTCACCCGAGGGTGATTGTACCACGGAGTTCACTGAGGAAAGGAGGCCTCTTACTCTCAAAAACGCCTTTGTTTTTACAGCATGGGGGCTCTGTGTCCTCTATTCCTCTGAGCTCTCCGTGGTTTCTTACCAATAATTCCACTCGGAAAGTTCTCTATTGCCTTAGGCGATATTTTGGGAGGTTACAGGGTTTTTGGTGTAAACCAATTGCTGGATTTTCCGTTTCAAAGTCTCCTGCTCCAACGGCTTGGTCAAAAAGTCGGAGGCTCCCAATTCCAAAATATGCTGTTTGGCGTCTGAGAATGCATCGGCCGTTAAGGCCAAAATGGGCGTCTCGTGGTTCTGAGTTCGATTTTCTGGATCCTTGATGATTTGGGTGGCCTCATAGCCATTCACCACAGGCATTTGAAGATCCATCAGGATTAGGTCAAACTTTTTCTTGTGGGCTTGGTCAATGGCCTCCTGTCCGTTGTTGGCACAAGTTACCTTGACGCCCCAGTTCTCAAGCATTTGGTTCACGACCAGCTGATTGAGCGGATAGTCGTCTACCACTAATACTTCCAAGTTTTCCAGTGGCGTGTCCTCAATGGCTTCGTTTCCAGCGTAACCTTCTTTTGTTTCCAAGGACAAGTAGAGCGAAATGGTCGTGCCTTTTCCAAGAATACTGTTCAGCTGGAGGCTTCCTCCGTGAAGCTCAACCATTTTTTTGGTGATGGACAGGCCAAGACCAATTCCTCCAAACTGGCGTTTTGAATCATTTTCAATTTGGTTGAAGCTCTCAAAAATCTTAAGCTGTTTTTCCTCAGGAATGCCAATGCCAGTATCCTTGACCATGAATCGCAGAAGCGTACACTTTGGGTTTCTGGCAATCGCCGAAATGTCAACGCTAATGCTTCCTTTGTTCGTGAATTTTACGGCATTGTGACAAATGTGTGCAAGCACCTGCTGGATGCGTTGGGCATCTCCCCGAAGCAGAGGAATTTCAGCGTCAAGATTTAGCTGAAAATCCAATCCTTTTTCTTCACAGAGTTCGTCCAGTTCCCGCCAAAGCGGTTTGAATTCTTGCTGTAGGTTGAAATCATCCAAATTCAAAGACAGCCTTTTCGCCTGTAAGTCAGAGAAATCAATGATGGATTCTACTACTCGTTGCAGGTTTTTGGAAGAGGCATGAATGGCTCTGATTTTTTGACCCTTAGAGGTGGAGGAGGTTTCCTCGTTAAGCAGTTCCGCCATGCCCAAAATGGTGTTCAGCGGAGTGCGAATCTCATGCGTAATTTTGGAAAGGAATTCTGTCCGAAGCCGTGCGGAGGTTTCGATTTCCTTTTTCTCCAGTTCCAAGGCCACTTTTTGCTGGGTAGAACGATTGAGTTTAGCCAACAAACGTTCCTGCTCTTTATGATGCTTTTGGAGCTCCTTGTATTGTTGGAGGTTGTTTTCAGCGATATCCCTTAGTTCCTTTTCCGCTTTGGTATTCTCCCTGATAAAAATGTAGGAGAAGATGCAAACCAGCGAAATGGGAATAAAAGTAGAGGTGTAATGAAGGATGTTGATGGAAAGCTCGTCAAGCTTAATGAAAGCCCACGTATCCACGAGGTTGTACTCCAGAATGCTCCATGAACCCAGCGTGGCAAGGATGGAAATGGCCAAATGTTTTGGGTGTTGGAAGCCGAAAATGAAAAATGGTGAGAGCGCTACCAAGAAGAAGTAGTAGTGCAGTCCCGCAAATCGCCCAGTGATGCCAGCGAAATATGTGATCATCACATTGAAAAAGAATACCTGAAAGCTTCGGCCCCATAGCCCGTACCCATTTTTATTGAGAAAATAGGTGATGGTGATTAATGGAGCCGTACAGCTAAGAAGGAGCGCAAATACATAGTTGCCAAGCGCCCAATGGGTCAAGGCATAGGCCAAACAGAAGAAAGTCTCGATGGCACAGGCAAAATTACTGATGTAGATTTTGCGTCGTTCCTCGGTGCTTTCGTAGTACTGAAGTCCTTGATGGAGTGTTGAAGACAAATAATCCATAGTAAAAAGTGGACTTAGGGTTATACCCACATTACTACGGATTGTTGTGTTGAAAGGTTGTGGCTAAATGTGTTAAAAATTAGATCTTAACAGAGTTTCTTGCCCCAATGCTGTTGCTTTAAGGATAACTCACTTGGTCGGTAGGTATAAAACCTACCGCTATTGACCGTGTGTGGTTCGCTTATGCTGTATCCATAGCGTCGGGTTTCATACCCGACGTCAAGATATCGCCTTAAAGCAACAGCATTGAGGTCCGCCCCTACGAGTTCAGTGCTTGACTGACCAATGGAAAAATTAAGTCAGATTCATAGCCTTTGGTAAGCAAATGGTTGATGATTTTGGCCTTTTGCTTGTAAGGGTCTTGCTCTTTTTCGGATTGCATTTTTTTCGCAAGTAAACCTTCCAAGGCTTCTTGGTAGGCGTCCTCATCAATTTCCTCGTTTACCGCTTGATTAATGAGTTGGGAATCCACGCCCTTCGCCTTTAGATGTTGCCCAATTTTCAGCTTTCCCCATTTCCGTGTGCCAAAACGCCCTCGGACATAAGAACGAGCATAACGGTCTTCATCCAAGTATTTTTCCATTTCCAACTGCTCCACAATCCACTCGCATTCCTCAGTTTTTAGGTCAAAACCTTCAAGTTTTTTGAGCACCTCACTACGGCAACGGTCCTGATAGGCGCAGTAGCGGGTCATTTTGAGGTAGGCTTCTTTTGGGCTAAGTTTCTTTTTAGGAAAGGGCATGTGGGAAATATTTGGGTAATAAACGTACCCATTCTGGTCCGTAGCGTCGTCCGCCAGCTGGCGGACGACTTTTTCGGAAAGTTCGAAAAGGGGTAGGACAATAGAAAGGCGATTATGCGTTGGTTTTCTTTAATTAGTGGGATAAGCACGCTTCCATGAAAATTCACGAAGTAGAAAAAATCATTGACGGCCGTTTGGTGCGCACTCTTCCTGAGGGAGAGGTGAGCATTTCAAACTTGATGATTGACACCCGAAAGGTAGCGCATCCCGCTTCCTCCATTTTTTTTGCGATCAAAGGGCCACAGCATGATGGGCATGACTATTTGGAGCAGGCCTATCGCCAAGGGGTCCGCGCTTTTGTGGTTTCGGATGAACACCGACTTACGGATGCTATTCAGGCGGATGTCTTGAAAGTGGATGATGTTGTGCAGGCGCTTCAGCTTTTGGTGGCACACCATCGGGCCGAGTTTTCTATCCCAGTCATAGGCATCACGGGGAGTAATGGAAAGACGCAAATCAAGGAATGGCTGGCGCAATTGCTCCAACGACAGCTTCGTATTGTCCGAAGCCCAAAGAGCTATAACTCCCAAGTGGGTGTGCCGTTGTCAGTGTGGCCATTGGGTCCACAAGATGAATTGGGAATTTTTGAGGCAGGGATTTCTGAGCGAGGTGAAATGCGCCGATTGGAGCGTGTTATTCGTCCAACGATTGGTTTGCTTACCAATATTGGAACGGCGCATGACAGTGGATTCTCAAATTGGGAGGAAAAATTGGAGGAAAAACTCCAGTTGTTTTCCCGCTCGGAGGTGGTGGTTTATTGTAAGGATCATGAGTTTGTTGATCAGAACATTACTTCAAAAGACCGCCCTTTCAAGACTTTTACTTGGGGAAAGGTTAAGGACGCCGACATTCATGTTGTTTCATTGAACAAGAAGGCCAAGGAAACGGAAATCACATTGGATTATCAACATGAACGGCTCAGCTTTTGGCTTCCGTTTGTGGATAACGCCTCCATAGAAAACTGTCTACATTGTTTGGCGTTAGCCTTTTGGTTGGGCTTGGATATGCATCAGGTAGGGCACGAATTGGAGCGCCTGCGCCCGATTGCCATGCGCATGGAACTGAAACAGGGTGTGTATAACAGCCAAATTATTGACGATAGTTATAACAATGATTTGGCTGGTCTGCGCATCGCTCTGGATTTTATGAACCAGCAGGGTGGACACCTTGGGAAAGCATTGATTTTGTCCGATGTGCTCCAGTCCAGTTTGCCTGACCAATACCTCTATGCTGAGGTGGCCACCTTATTGAAGGATAAGCATGTGGAGCAATTTATTGGCATTGGTCCAGCCCTTAGCGAGCACAAGAATTTATTCCCAAAAGACAGTCAGTTTTACGATTCCACAGCGCATTTCCTTCAAGACTTTGATCGCCAACAACTGGCCTCCAAGGTGGTTTTAATCAAAGGCGCCCGTGCTTTCAAATTCGAACAGGTAGTCAAGGCTTTGCAGTTGAAAGTCCATCGGACAGTATTGGAAGTGGATTTGGATGCGTTGGCGAATAACCTGAATTACTATCGTTCCTTGTTGGAGCCTTCCACCAAGGTCATGGTCATGGTCAAAGCCTTTGCTTATGGTAGTGGAAGCTTGGAGGTTGCTCGTTTTTTAGAGTTTAATCAGGTGGATTACTTGGCTGTGGCCTATGCGGACGAGGGCATTCGACTTCGAGAAAACGGCATTAGCTTGCCCATTATGGTCATGAATCCCCCAGAAGGCGTTTATGAGCAGTTGGCTGAATATCGCCTTGAGGCAGAGGTGTATTCCTTTGGGCAATTGCAGTCTATTTCCTCTTATTTCGGTTCACAGTGCCTCTTTGCGCGCATCCATATAAAGCTGGATACGGGCATGCACCGCTTGGGTTTTGCTCCAGAGCAAATAGATGAATTGGTTCGCTACCTCAAGGAAAATCCTCATTTGAAGGTTTGTTCTGCTTTTACCCATTTGAGCAGTGCGGATGAGCCCCAAGCCGATGATTTTACTCGTGAGCAGTTAGAGATTTTCTCCAAAGGCGCTAAAAAGCTGGAAAAAGGGCTGGGTTACTCCTTCCTGAAACATGCCCTGAATTCGGCAGGAATCAAGCGTTTTGGCAGTTCCCAGTTTGATATGGTGCGTTTGGGGATTGGGCTCTACGGCGTTGGTGTGGATGAGGAGTCTGGTTCGCGATTGCAACGCGTGAGCACCCTGAAAACTTCTGTCACTCAAGTCAAAAATCTCAAAGCGGGAACGCCTGTGGGTTATGGCAGAAAAGGGGTGATGGACAAGGATGGTCAGGTGGCTACGATTGCCATTGGCTATGCCGATGGGTTTGATCGCCGATTTAGCAATGGAGTAGGCAAGGTGGTGATTAACGGCCACATGGTGCCCGTGATTGGCAATGTGTGCATGGATATGACCATGGTGGACGTTACGGGCCTTGATGTGAAGGAGGGCGATGAGGTTATCATTTTTGGTAAATCTCCATCCTTGGGCCAGCAGGCTTCCGCTATTGGAACGATACCCTATGAATTGTTAACCAATGTAGGGGAGCGCGTAAAGCGGGTTTTCTTCAGTGAGAGCTAAGATGTAAAAAATGACACAAGTATCAAGTAGCAAGACTTTGTGCATAATGGTCATGATACTTGCTACCTGATACTTGTGTCGATGATTAATTTTTTCTGGAAGGGCGTCTACTCGCTCTTCATGACACGGAAATTCCCATAGTTTTTTATTGGTCCTACATCAGTAATAACACGCAAGACTTCCGCTTGGCTTGGGCCGTGTTCACACCATTTCAGCAATTCCGTGAGTTGCTCCCGAGAGCCCTCGGCCTCGATGTACACGGTGCCGTTATGGCGGTTTTGAACAAAGCCATGAATGCCAAGCTTGGCGGCTTCCTGCGCTGCTGACCGTCTAAACCAAACGCCCTGTACCTTCCCTTCGACGGTAATGTTGTAATGTCGCATAGCTGATAACTGCGATGTTTTGGTTTTATAGGAAGAACGAAAAGAAGGGGCGGGGTGGTTGAGGAAAAATGTAAAAAACATGAAAAAAACCCTCCCAGTTTGGAACTGAGAGGGTTTTTCTTGAGCGAGAAACGAGATTCGAACTCGCGACCCCAACCTTGGCAAGGTTGTGCTCTACCAGCTGAGCTATTCTCGCTTGTTTTGATAGCACAAAGGTAAGTGACTTTTTCTGGAAAACCAAAGAGAAAATGGAGGCGGTTAACAGTTATCAGCTATCAGTTATCAATAGCATTTACGCGTTGTTAACTCATAACTGTTAACCGTTAACTGATTTACAGTTTGTTAGCCACGTTGATGTAGCCAGGCATTGGCACCTGTTTTCCGCCAACTTTGAAGTAAGGTTTTACCTTAACTTTAAATTTTGACTTGTCGAGACCGAAAACGAAGTCCGCAATTTCTTGGGCAGATTTGCCAGAAAAAGCTTCGGCGATGTTCATGTTTACATCCACAGGAACAATAGCGCTTCCACCAGCGGGAATTTCTACACGTTGATTGGTTGTACCTTCAGCAACGTCCAGTTTGTCCAATCCAAGCTTCCAGTCCATGCGGTTCAGGGCCGCATTCTTCTGGGATTTATTGTAAGCCTTAACGTTCAATTTGCAGGTGAAATTCAGCTTACCGTTTTGGTAGGCGTTCATCAATCCCGCCAAATCAGTGAAGGAAAGGTCTGTGACGGAATTCTTGTCCTTGGTGCTGATGCCTGCCAATCGAGGGGAGACCACGTCTTGCAGTTCAAACTCACAGTTTTCAAGGGCTCTGGCTTCTTTGTAGGCCTTACAGCTCCACAGGCTGATGAAAAGGACCAGAAGGAGGGAGAATTTTTTCATGTCCCCAATTTAGTCAGCGCCCTAAAATATTTCTTCGAAAACTTCGTTCGCACCTTCGTTGAGGGTGACCTTTTCTGGATTTGGGTATATCGTTTTATGAAAGTCTTTTGCTTGTTCATTTTTTGTGTCCTTCCCTTTTTGGGAGTTTTTGCGCAGTCGCCTGCAGATTCTGCTCATTTGGAGGCTTTTATGAAACATTCGCGCAGAGCGCCGTTTTGGGTCAACCGAAGCCCCAAGCGTTTGACCCGCTACCTTATTCGTGATGCCCGAACCGATGAGGAAAAAGTGTATGCCATCAGCAACTGGATGGTGAATAATATCACCTACGATCATAAAGCATTTTTCTTCAAAAACACTGGCTTTCAAGGAGCCAAATGGACACTTCACCGACGGAAGGCCGTTTGCAGGGGCTATGCCAATCTTTTTGAGGCGATGGCAGGGGAAGCTGGATTGGAATCTGAACAGGTTACTGGTTATTCAAAAGGAGCGGGATATGATCCAGAGGTGCCATTTTATTATAGCAACCATGTGTGGAATGCTGTAAAAGTGGATTCCGCTTGGCGATTGGTTGATGCCACATGGAATCAGGGAACGCTAATTCGCAAAAAGCAACCAGTGAGCAGATTGCTCTGGAAGTGGTTCAGTAAACCCTATCGGCCACGGTATAAGCGTGTCGTGCATTTTTCCATGGATAAGGTGTTCAATGATCCAGAGGAGTTTGTCCAGCATCATTTGCCCGTTCATCCAGCTTGGCAGTTGTTGTCCTGTCCTGTGTCCATGGAAACCTATGAGAAAGGGCCGAACGCGATTCGTTTGCATTTGCAATACAATAAAGGTGTGCGCTGTGTGGACTACCATGCACAAATTAATGAGTTGCATGCGTTGGACGAGGCCGAGAAAAAGATGGAATACGCCCGACATGGCAGCAAGTTCAACCCGCGAAATCATATCGTTTGGGCTTATGCCTATCGGGAAAAGGCCGTGACGCTTTTGGAGCACTATAATGACAAGGCGCCCTTGGAGGAACAGGTCGAAGCGTTGGAGGAAATCAAAGAATACAGCAGTGCGGGACAGAAGTCTTTTCGGGCTTTTGCTGGGGATAACAAGGCCGTTCATCGTCATGTGAACAAAAGCCTGTATAGGCATCATCAGCTGATTTATGTGCCCGCAAAATCACGTTTCAAGCGCCAGAAAAAGTCTATAGGGTACCACCAACGATTGGCCAATAGTAAGGATCAGACCAATGGGAAACTGTTGGTGCGGAAGAACAAGGTGCGAATTCGTCCTGATTCCACGGTTCTTGTGGCTTCGACGGCGTCCAATTCACCGCTCCAGCAAAATATTCTGGTAAAGCTTAATGCCCGAAGGGTGCTGAACCAACATTTCAAATCCATTGATTCTCTTTGGACGCTTCAGGCAGTTTTGGCTGATTCCATTCAGTTGGAGCAACAACGGATGGAACAGCTTGCTGATTCGGTGGTGACATTATTAGACACTTGTGGGAGATTGATGATTTATAATGCGCTGATCAACTTTTATTGGTGGGCACCTACGGACACGCTCCTTCCTTTGGTGGCTAATGTTGATTCCTTTTATTCCCAATTCAAGGAAGAAAGTGCTTTGATTCGGAGCTACGAACGGTCAGTAATTCGAAAGATTGAAGGAAGGGAAACAGCCTGTCTTCGACAGATCGCAGAACATTCCAAAGCGGGGAAAAACTTGTTGGAGGAAGGTAATTGTTACGGCCTAAGGAAGGAGGAACGGCAGGAGCTTTATTATAGGTTGGATGTAGAACAGCAAAAGGTAAAGGCTGTTCAGAAATCCAATTATGATCGAAAAGTAGCCTTCAATGCTGGGAGAATGGAATGGCTGATTCTTCGGGAAAAGAAACAAACCTTTTTGCTGGGTGCTTTGGGATTGGAAGAGGGAGTTCAGTTTTTTCGGAATCGAATTGAACACAAAATGGAAAACAACCGCGTCAGTTCATTTCATCGATTCTCCCGAAGACAGGAACGGGAAATGAGCAGGATTTCCAGTAAATGCAGACGAGGAATTCGAAAGCTTAAACGTGAAATCGCAGCGGAGAAACGGAAAGCAAAGCGTAATGGGTAACAGTTTTAGTTAAAAATGCCCTTAAGCGGCATCGTCTTTCTGCTCGAAAAAGGTCTTTATGATTTCACTCACCTTATCTATGGTCAGCGGTTTCTTGAGGAATTTTTTCACATCCTCATATTGCAATGAGCGTGTTTTGTCGTCTGGATTCAGAGAGGTGGTCAACATCACAACCGTGCTTTGATCCTTCTGATCCACATCGAGTTGGTGATAATCCTTTAAAAATTCCCAACCGTCCATGCCTGGCATATTAATGTCAAGGAAGATGAGCTCAGGAATCTTATTGGGGTCCTTATGGATTTCCTTTAGGTAGGACAATGCTTTTTGGGCTTCGTCGAAGACCAAGATCCGTTTGGTACAGTCTGTTTCGCCAATGATGAATTCATTGAAAAAATTAGTGGGTTCATCATCGTCAATAAGCATGATGCAGTTCAGTTTCTCCATTTTCTGCACTTTCGTCATTGGGGTATTATTGTGTACGAAAGAAATGGAGATGCATTTAACCCGCTTCGTTTTTTATGGGGAATTTCCAGTTTTGGGAATTTTGGAAGGCCATCTTACAGCCCTTGAGGCAGGGTAAAGCAGATACAGGTGCCATTTTCCTCACTACAATCAATCCAGATGTCACCGCCATGACGCTCCACAATTTTTTGGCATTGCGAGAGTGAAATCCGCGATTCGTCCATGTATTCCGAGGATTCATTGAGGCCAAAGGGATGAAAAATATCCCGCCATTGATGCTGTGGAATGATCCTTCCTTTGTACCGAAAGCAGATTTTCCACAAGCCCTTTTCATCCTCAAGATCAATCGTAATGCGTTGTTTTTCACGTTGGGTGGATTGCCGAATGGCATAAGAAATCAAATTCTGGAAGATGATCCGCAGTCCCACGCTATTGGCGACTATGGTGGATTTAGTCTGCTGTTGGAAATCGATTTGGGTGTCATGTTCCGTGATAAGGCTCCGAATATCGTTTTTCACCTCTTGTAGAATCTCCTCGATATCATTGTGATGGAGTTCAAAATCTTGACCTACTCGCAAGTATTCCAGAATGTTATGGATGTTTTGAGACATCCGTTGGGCGGTGTTTGTAACCGCCTCAATTTGCTTTTCAATGTCGTCTTGACTCTCCTCAGGTAGCCGTGTTTTTAAAATTTCGGTGAACATGGAGATATTTCGAAGTGGCTCCTGAAGGTCATGAGAAGTAATGTGAATAAACTCGTTCAGTTCCGTATTGCTTTGTTCGAGCTCCGAGTTTTTGGACTCTAATGCGTCCATTTTAATGGTTAGTTGTTTGACGTAGATATTGGCTGATATCACAATGATCAAGGAGGAGAATAATAGCAGTGTGCCATCCAATGCCCATGTTATGACTTCATGATCCAGATGTTTTAAATCATGGTTGATTATTAGTTTTTTTGATGAGTATAAGTAGGCGAATATGACATAAAGTACTATGGAGATAGAGAATGAAAATATGGTTTCCTTTTTAGAGGATGTAAAGTAGGAGAAGATGGGGATTAGAACCAGTAGCGTTTTGGAAGGTGAAAAAATGCCAAAAACGACAAAGCCATTTATTGCTCCTATTAAGAGTAGGGCAATTAGTGTGTAGACTATTTTGGTGAAATGTATTGAATTCCTGAATACATAGAGGAATGTGAGTGTTATTGGAATGGTTAATTCAATTATAAATATTGGTTGAAAACCAAGTATAATTACTCTAATGGTGCTGTTTAATATGTCAATTAATGAAAATACAACACTGAATAAAAGGCTCGTGTGAACAATCTTTTTCCGAATGATGTACAGTTCTTTACTTATAGGTTTCATCTTATTAGTCAGCAAGTAAAGTGAAGTGTACACTGGTTCCGTTCATTTCGGATTGGTCAATCCATATTTTTCCGCCATGTCGATCAACTATTTTTTTGCAAAGGGTCAGTCCAATGCCATTGCCTTTGGATAATTTTCGAGTATGTATCCTGTAAAACAGTGAGAATACTTTTTCTCGATGGGATGCTGGAATCCCAATGCCGTTATCCGCAATGGTGAACTGCCAATGTTTTTTATTTTTGATTGATTTAATGCGAATTATGGGGTTTTTATCTGCTTGCTGAAACTTGATAGCGTTGTCAATAATGTTCAGGAAAAGCAAGCGAACTGATTCATGGTTCCCCGTTATTTCTGGTAGTCTATTCTCAAAGGATATATCAATTGGGTTGTTGTCGTATTTTTTGGTCAATTCTGTTATTGCTTCTTCTGCAATCCTTTGTGTGTCAATAGACTCTGTTTTTATATTGTTATTTGTGATGTGGTTATAAGTGGTGAGGTCTTCAATGAGGGAATCAATGCGTTGGCTGGCTTCTGTAAGGTTTTCTATGCTTTTTTTAGAAATAGAGTCGCTAAAGTGTTGTTCGTACTTATTGATGTTTTCTATAGAATCTGAAACAGTAATGGAAGGGGTTTTTAAGTCAAGTGATAAGGTGCTTGAAATGCTTGATAGCTCTTTGTTTTTATGTGTTAGTTCGCTGTTTTTTTGATCAAGTGAATTGATGATTTTTATTAAGCTACTATTGTAGTTTTTGGTGATGCTGATGATGGATATACACATGAATAATAAGATGAATCCATCTGTGAACCATGAGTCAGCGTTGTAGGGAAGGAGGGTGATGTCTACTTTGCTGTGTAAAAAGTTATTTATGTGGAGGTATGCGAAAAGGGAATAGATAGAAAAGCTGGCTATAAACGTGTAAATCGTTTGGCGTATGCTTAGAATAAAAAAGGCGAATACAGGAATGATTACGATGATGTTTTTTGCAAATGAGGCAAAGCCAAACCCCCTTAGTCCGTTAATCGTTCCAATCAACAGTGCGATGATTACGGTTATTATTTTGGTTTGTAGGGATAGTTTTTTTCTGAAAAAGTGGGTGGTGAAAATGGAAATTACGGTAATGTAAACGGGGACTAAATGATATATTTTATTGATGCGTATGCATATGATTGTTCCGATAATCAATATTATCGTCCCGATGATGGTGGCATACCGCAATATTGAATCAGTAATTCTGTTCTTGAGTTCTATATGCGCCTCGTGACTGGGTTTCATTCTCAGGAAAAAAAGGGCTGTTGTTTGAGAGGGTGAGAGGCATCCGCCCCTTTGAAGTACAACGAATATTTTTCGTACAAGGATGCACTTTCGAACAATCCCAAAAAGTAAAAAAACAAAAAATCGCCAGCCCCAATGCACTTTGATTGGGACTGGCGATTTGGATTGATTCCTATGAAATCAGTAAATCAGGCAATTCTCAACAGACACGGTTTCTGTCACGCTGTTGATGCCTTCGCAGGTGCCTACCAAGGTTAGTTTTTCGCCTTTTTTCAGGGAGGATGTCTTTTTGTCGTTCGGGAGGTAGCAGTTCACTTCACCGAAGAAGTCGCCAGATTTTAGGATGGCGTAAGGCTTGCCCATCATGTCCTTGCTGACGCCTTGCAAACGGCCAGTTACGGCAATGCGCTTGCCTTTCATTTTGTTGTCAGCCGAAACTTCATTTTCCTCATAGGCCTTGTAAAGGTCTTTGGAGTCGATGGCCATTTCATAATGAAGTTCGCTATCCTTGTTAACCTTCCCCAGTTGGTCGTTCAAGGCATCTTGTTGCCAGAGGTGAGGATAAAGCAAATCATCTTTGCGGGAGCTTTTCATGATTTCCTTGCCACGGGCGTGGACAAGTTCCTCAAGCAAATCTTCGTTCTTGCTGTTCAAGGCACCAAAGGCGTAAAGCAGGTTGAATGGCTCCACTTTTTCATCTCCTACGACCTTTTCTTCTGTCTGATAAAGACCGTATTTGGTTTTGTATCGGTCAAAAATCTCCAAAATATCTGAGGAGAAACCACCGCAACCATGAAGCGATGCTACGAGTTCGCAAAACTTCACATGCTCCTTGTTGCCTTTGCGTTTAAAATCACGAGTGAGTTCGTATTTGCCGTTTGTGCGCAGAGAGCCCAATGAATAGCCAAGGTTTTCGACCAATGGGAGGTATTCTGCGGTGACCACTTTTTCAGTCACCAATGTTTTATAGAGTTCGTTGGCTTCAATCTGCTCTAACAAGGCAGTACGCTCTGCACTGGCTTTTTCTGGGGCTTTGTCGCCCACGACAGCTTGAGCTGTTTTTTGGTAGTCGTCAAAGTTTTCTGTGGCTGACTGTTCGCCTCCACCACAGCTGAAAAGGGTGCCTGTTAGGGCAAGCGCAAGAAAATATTTGTTTTGATGACGCATCAAAAAGAGGTTTTTGGGTTCGAAAGACGGGAAACAAATTACGGCTTTTTTGGTTCACAGGAGATTGGGGCGGTGTTCTTGTGGGGACGCTTTCAAAGCGTCA
Organism: Bacteroidia bacterium; assembly: GCA_030431525.1. Taxonomy (GTDB): domain Bacteria; phylum Bacteroidota; class Bacteroidia; order Cytophagales; family JAAEPT01; genus JAUIJC01. The sequence continues at coordinate 49,696 of JAUIJC010000005.1, forward strand.
CTACGTAATGATTAGTTCAGCGGATTGTTATTCTTTTGCTTATTTTAGAACCTTGTTGATAAAAAATTGCATTAACCCATGAAACGAATTTCTATTCTCTTAAGCCTCACCGTGGCTTCCCTTTTGGCTTTTGCCTTCACGCAGGCCGTCACCCCGATGTACCTTTTGAATGCCTCAGCCAGCTCCATCAACTGGACAAGCAAGGGCGATACGCCACATACGGGCACTTTTAAGTTCAAGTCTGGTAACATCAAGGTGGACAAGAAGATTATCCGTGGTGGATTCTTCTACATCAACATGAACGCCATCAAGGTGTCCGACATTTCTGATGAGGGATTCAACGAGCAGGAGCGTGAGCGCATGCGTGCTGAGGATTACCTCGATATCGCAAAGCATAAGGACGCTACGTTCAAAATCACAAAGGCCGTTCGTAAGGATGTTGCTGAAGGGGAACCAAATGTTGACATCACTGGTGAGTTCACCATGAAGGGCAAGAAGGAGGTCATCAGCTTCCCATCCGTGGTTGATTTCGGCAAGAAGAACACTTCTTTGAAAGCCACTATTTTGTTGAAAAAAGATGTGTGGGAAATGCCTGAGGATTTGGAGTTGTCTATCGACGTTCAAACCAACTTGAAAAAATAATTAAGCCTCAATAGGGCCGAATAAAGGAGCGCTGAGTTAGACTCGGTGCTCCTTTTTTATTTCCTGAAACGGTAGCCAATTCCCCATTCCACCATCTCCGCCTTCACCAAATGGGCTTTCACCGATACGCTTCCGAATAGTTCGTTATAGATTTTATAGCGCAAGCCTAATCGTTCATAGAAAAATCGTCCGTAGGAGGGCTCATTGAATACATAAACAGCCACTTGGGCAAACAGCGTCAGCTTGTTGTAAATCTGCTCAAATCCCGATTTTACGGCAATGGATGTGCTTTTGTCGTTCTGAAAGCTCTCATAATATTCATTGTAGAAGATGTCAATGCCAATCGGGTACTTGCATTTGTGTTGCCATTGGAAGTTGTAGGCCATGCTCACCGTGGTACCCATAAAACGGTCGCCATTTTCCTCAAGCTGTTTTTGACCGATGGCCAACATCACCGTAAAATCCCCTTTGCTTTTCAGTTCTGGTACTCTTAAGCGTTTGAACGTTGGCCTCTTGGGGTTGAAATACCAATCAATGCCCCCATAAAGCCCATAGAGGTTCAAGCCAAGGTTGGGTTTTTGGTAAGATCCATTAGAGAAATGAGTGAAATGTCCCCCAAAGTTTAGGTTGGTTTGTTGGCCCACCTGCCACGATCCCTCAAAGCGCACATCGATGTGAACATTCATGGTGCTCCCGATGGCGTTGTTCTTTGGGTTCCGTTCTTCACTGAATGGCTTTAGAAAGGAGGTGCCCACACTGATTCGGTTGTTGAATTCAAATTTTTTGCGCCGAACCATGGTAAAATTCATGAATCCATACATCGAAAAGGGGTAGCCCAACACATCTTCAGGGAAGTTGATAATCGATACGCCAAAGCCATAGGAGGGATAGCGGTACAGCTGGTTCCAAAAGTTGTCGCCAGTCGTCTGTTTCGAAAAGCGCAGGTCAAGGGCCTGATAAAAATTGTTCAGCAACACCCCGTCAAGCTCTGGGTGAGGAACGATTCGCCCCATAGCGAGGTCTGCCTCCAAGAAGGCTTCCTCTCCCTTTTCGTCTTGGGCAATGGCCCTTTGGCAAAGGAAGAGTGATAATAAGACCAAGAAGTACTGTCTCCATCTAGACATTAGCCCACATGCTTTTGTCCGCGTATGTTTCCTGCCATTTTTTACGAAAAAAGTGATGGAAAAGGTTGTCTCCATACAACCTTCAGATTTACTGCGTCGTTCCTAATAAGTACAATGGAGAAGGAAACGATAACAGCAAGCATTTCCCCGAGGGCATACACTCGTGTAGGCGCCTATCTCAGGGTCGGGAAGTTCTTACATATTTCTTTCTTGATCTGTTTGTTCATGGCGTGGACAGATTATCAAGAATGGAAGGCTGGGGATGGTGGGCAGTTTTGGATGATGATTTGGTGGATTTACCTATCCATCTTTCCTCTGTTGGATGGCCGTTCCCGATTTCAGAACTATAAAAAGTTGAAGGATCAGCTCTATGACTATGGTTTTCAGTCCAAACTGCTGAAGCCATTCATGATATCCCGTTGCCAACGAGAGGCGGCCATGGTGGCGGCCAAGGAACTGGGTATGGGAAAAAGACTGAAGGAGTTCATCAATCAAAAAGGGTACAGATGGTATCATTTTGTGCCTGATTTTGTGTGGTCGCATCCTTTTTTCTGGTTGTCGCCCAAGTTCTGGACCTTCACGTTCTTCGCCCCTCGATATCGACCTCATCATAATTATCGTGAAATAGCTCGACAGACCTATGTCCGCGCCGTTATTGCAAGTTCAGAACCTGACCAAGTCGTTCAGCAAAAAAAGAGTGCTTAACGGGGTAAGCTTCTCAGTGCACTCGGGAGAAATCTTGGGTTTGCTTGGTCCTAATGGGGCAGGCAAAAGCACGGTGATGAAGCTACTGGTTGGGTTGATAAAAGCTGATGGAGGAGATGTGCTGTGGCAAGGTCAATCCATTTGGAAAGATTTGAGGGTATTTCGCCAACGTTGTGGGATACTTATAGAAGGGCCAGCGCTCTTTCCCTATCTCCCTGCAAAGAAAAACCTCAGTCTGGCGGCCCGATATTCTGGGCTAAACCCAGATCAGGGGTATTTGGAAAGGTTGCTTGAAGTGGTGGGACTTTCACCAAGGAATGAACAGCAGGTGAGCCAGTATTCCTTGGGGATGAAGCAGCGGTTGGGGCTTGCATTGGCCTTGGTGCATCAACCAGACTTCTTGTTACTGGATGAACCCTTTAATGGGTTGGATCCAAATGGCGTAAGGGAGTTGAGGCTGCTCTTGGAGGAATTGGCCTATCATGAAGGAAAAACCATTCTCTTGTCTTCACATATGTTGGGTGAGGTGGAGGAATTGTGTGAGCGACTGGTGCTGATTAATGATGGGAAGGTGGTGAAAGAGGGAAATCTTACGGATTTAATGAATGAGGGGAAAAGTACTTATATCATCGAATGCGAAGAGATAGACATAGCGAACGGCGTTTTGAAGGCCTTTGGGGAGACCACCCAAAACCGGATGGGCTTGAGTATAGATTTGAGCAGGAATCAGGTGCCGGAGGTGCTGTCTCAGTTGCAGCATCACAAGGTGAGGGTGTTCGCCATGAAGCAGAAAAATCGACTGGAAGGGCTGTTTCAGTAGGTGTTTTACGACTTCTGGGGCTTGAGTTGTTCAAATTGAAGCGCCGTCCTTTGGGCTATTTAGCGCTGGGAGCAATCATCATTATTGATTTGGTGGTGTTTGTAGCGGCAGCCTTGGAGGGGCAGCTGTTTCTCGATTTTTTCACAGAAAACCTTCAAGAGACCTTCTTTTTCCAAGGGAATCTTCTGAATGGCAGTTTGGTGAGCTACCTCATCTTGAACAGCCTATGGTTTCATATTCCACTAATTGTTGTCGTTGTCGCTTGTGCATTGGTTGGAGGTGAGGGGAACGATGGTTCCCTGCAGACGATTCTCACCAGAAAAGCCAGCCGAGGGGCTTATGTGCTGAGTAAGTATTTGTTGGTGACTTTGGTGTCTTTGGTGCTCGTTCTTTTGTTAGCGGCAACAAGTCTTGGGCTGAGCTATGGATTTTTTGGTAGGGGGGACTTATTGGTCTTGATGGAAACGCTCAACATCATTCCTTTTGAGGATGCGCTAATGAGATTGATTGGGGCTTTCGCCTTTGGGATGTTGGCCATGATTACCGTTGGGTTGATGGCAGCGACAATTTCACTCTTTTTTGACAGCCCCGTGAACGCCATTTTAGTTTCCATCTTCAGTATGATTCTTCTGACGATTATCGGCAAGGGAATGCCGGCTTCTGTGGGCTGGGCAAAATTGCTGTTTGTCTATCACCTAAGTGGTTGGCAGAACTTTTTTCCCTTCGAAGTAGCGTGGTCAGAATTGGTTGAATCACTATTGGTTTTATTGATTCATTGTATGGTCTTTATCCTTGTTGGCGTATGGTATTTCAGGAGAAAAGATTTGGTATAAGGGTTTTACTCAGCCTGCTGTTTTGTCTGCTGATTTCGTGGCCTTCAATGGCTACGGACATGGCTGATGAGGTGATTGAGCGCGTTCGGGAAAAGATTGGAAAGGTCAAGGGCTTTAGTGCCAATGTGGCTTTGGAGCTGGATGTGGACTTTATTCGGATGCCCACCAAATACGCGGCAATGGCTTATCACCCACCAAAGGAGGCGAAGTTTGATTCCGAGGATTTTATTGTTGTGCCCAAAAGGGGACTGGATTTTACCTATGAGGATTTATTCAAATACGAGTATTCCAGTTTGTATGTAGGTGAAGAAATGGTCAATGACCAAAAGGTGCATGTCGTCAAGATTATTCCTTTGGAGAATAAATCAAAAGTGGTGTTGGCGACCTTGTTTATCGATCAAAAAACGGATCAGATTCTTCGGTCTGAAATCAATACCAGAAGTCACGGCACCTACTTGATTGATATGAAGTTTGATCAAGTAAAATACAATTTGCCCAGTGAAATGGTCATCACCTTTGAAATGGAAAAATTCAACCTTCCACTGAAATACTTGGGCAAGAACGTGGATGTGGACAAGAAAAAAATGAAGTCCGAGGGACCCAAAACCGGACGAATGATTTTGAGTTTCTCGGACTACAAGGTTGAGCTTTAGAGCTGAAAAGGAGTTGATTTTTTTAACCACGGAGAAAGGGAGGAAAGGAGCTTTTTTCCCTGCTTCCTTACCTCAGTGGTTAAAGTCTTTTTTCCTCAATTACCCACAAGCCCAGTCTAAAACGCTGTTTAGTAAATCGATTTGGCCATTGCCTCCGCCCATGTTGGCGTTGCCAAGGTCTTCCTCAAATTCGATATAGAACGGACTGAACTCTGGAGTAGCTTGTACCGGACTTGCTGTTCCTCCAAAATGGTTTTGCCCAAAGAAGCGTTGGCTTAGCTTCAATTTTTCTCCTTGGTCGGAATGCATAGGAATATAGGCCTCAGGGTCATCCTCATCCGGCCAATCCTCCAAAGGACGTCCTACGTTGGGGTCATCATCCCTTTCTCCGAGCACAACAAATTGACCCTTTTGGTCATGGTCGTAAGCGTTCATACCGTCGTCCGACTCATATTCTGGATAGACGCAGGTCTTCTCGTTCGGTAGGTCAGTCTTTTTTCCTTTGAACTCTGCTTCCGTGAGCCAGATCAATGCCCAGCCCCCTTCAATGATATCCTCCATGTATTTTTCTTGAGGATGTCTATTCTCAATGTGAGAAAGCAGCGTTTTCCAGAAGATATCTGCACCGTCTTTTGGGTAGGCCTTGTGGCCCCCAAAGGCTTTGCGCACGCCTTTTACCTCATCGGCAACATGGTCGTCGGCTTGGAAAAGGGAAATGGCGACAAACTCCGGTCCTTGGACCCGATATTCCTCAGGAACCAAAAGGGTGAACAAGTGCGCCATCGGCAACCCGTTGGTACGGCTCCTAGGCCATTGGTTTGCGGAAATACCCGCAGGGCGACCAAATGCCCAACCTTGCTGTTGGTTTTGGTCAGTAAGCTCGATGTTGAAAGCTTTTGTAGGCGTTGTCATTCGTGTTCGAATTTGCTTGCGACCCCTTGCATGGCCAACCATGCTGTAGTCCAAGCCGCTTGGAAGTTGAAGCCGCCAGTGATGGCGTCAATGTTAAGCACTTCGCCCGCAAAATAGAGATTTGGGAAAATATTACTCTCCATGGTGGAAAAATTTACTTCGGGTAAGTCCACACCACCGGCTGTGACAAACTCATCCTTGAAGGTCGCCTTACCCGTTACCTGATATTCGCCTTGGGCAATTTCGGTGGCCAATTTGTTAAGCTGCTTTTTGCCCACATCCCCCCAGCGCATTTCCTCGGGAATGCCAGAAATTTCTGTCAGTCGTTTCCAGAGTCGTGAGGGAAGCCCAAACTGCGTATTTCCACATACCTTTTTTTTGTTGTTTTCCTCCTTGATGCTGGTCAATGCTTCCCTGAGTCCGTCAAAATGGAATTCGGGAGCAAAGTTGGTTTGCAGGGTGAAGGTGTAATTCTTTTCGTGAAGCTCTTTGGCGCCCCAAGCAGATAGTCGGAGAATCGCCGGACCGCTCACACCCCAATGGGTGATGAGGAATGGGCCTTCCTCTTGTAGTTTGCTTCCAGCAACGCGAACCTTTGCCGGCATCGCCACACCCGATAAACCATCTAATCGAGGGTCGTTTTTGATGACAAAAGTGAATAGAGAGGGAACAGGTGGGACAATGCTGTGACCGAGTTTTTCCAATGCCTCAAAAGTGCGTCGGTCGCTGCCGGTGGCCACAAGGACAAAATCAGTCGTAAGGGTGGAACCGTCTGTCAGGGATAACCTCCATTTTTCCCCTTCCTGTTCGTAGGATTGAACGCCGAGTCCTTTTCTGACTTGGACGCCATGCTCAATCACACCTTTTTGGAAACAGTCGATTATGGTCTGTGAGCTGTCTGTGGTTGGAAACATGCGGTTATCCGCCTCGGTCTTTAATTCCACGCCTCGCTCCTTGAACCAGTCGATGGTGTCTTGTGGCTGAAAGTGCTTGAAAGCTTTTTTCAGGCGATTCGCTCCACGAGGATAGTTTTTGGATAAAGGTCCAGCAGAGAAACAGGCATGGGTTACATTACAGCGCCCGCCACCCGAAATTTTCACCTTGCTGAGCGTTTTGGGGCTTCGCTCCAACATGATGATTTCAACGGCATCCGTTTTTGAGGCGAGCACATTCGCTGCAAAAAATCCTGCGGCGCCACCGCCCACGATGACCAATCGTTTTTTGTTTCCCTGTTCCATGGGGCAAAGATAGGGGGATTTTGGGGTGTGGGGCATAATCGCAGGGCACAAGGCCCTACGTTACGGAGGCTGTTTGTTGTTTAAGGGTAAGGATATGAAAAAAGCCACCCTGAATTTCTTCAAGGTGGCTTTGGTATGAATACAGAGTTATGGTTAAACTCTTCTAATCTCTAAAGATTAACGGCTGTAGTTCGGAGCCTCGCGTGTGATTTGGATATCGTGCGGGTGGCTTTCTACGCTACCAGAGGATGTGATTTTCACAAACTTGGCTTGCTTCATCGTCTCGATATCGTTGGCGCCACAGTAGCCCATGCCTGCCTGAAGGCCACCAACCAATTGGTGGATCACTTCGGAAGCCATGCCTTTGTATGGTACGCGACCTACGATGCCTTCTGGAACGAGCTTTTTCACATCATCCTCAGCGTCTTGGAAGTAGCGGTCTTTGGAACCAGCTTCCATGGCCTCCAAGGAGCCCATACCTCGGTAGGACTTGAATTTACGTCCTTGGTAGATGATCATCTCACCTGGAGCCTCCTCAGTACCCGCGAGCAAAGAACCAATCATGATGGTGTTTGCACCACCAGCGATAGCCTTAACGATGTCGCCAGAGAAGCGGATACCACCGTCAGCGATGACAGGGACGCCAGTGCCTTCGAGGGCTTTGGCGGCTTCAACAACGGCAGTCAGCTGTGGCATACCCACGCCAGCGATGATACGAGTAGTACAGATACTACCTGGACCAACACCAACTTTCACGGCATCAGCACCTGCGTCAGCCAAAGCTTTCGCGCCAGCGCCTGTGGCTACGTTACCGCCGATTACGTCAAGGTTAGGGAATTTCTCCTTCACCTTTCTAACAGCGTCAAGCACACCTTTGGAGTGACCGTGAGCGGTGTCGATGCTGACAACGTCAACACCAGCAGCAACCAATGCCTCAACACGTGGGATAAGGTCGCCAGTTACGCCTACAGCAGCACCTACACGCAAACGGCCAAGCTCGTCCTTACAGGAATTCGGCTTGTCCCTACGCTTAAGGATGTCTTTATAAGTGATCAACCCAACAAGCTTATTGTCGGCGTCGACGATAGGAAGTTTCTCGATTTTGTGCTCCTGAAGGATCGCCTCGGCTTCGCTAATGTCGAAACCTGTTTGTGCGGTCACCAAGTTTTCGGAAGTCATGACTTCCTTCACTGGCACCTGAAGGTCCTTCTGGAAACGGAGATCGCGGTTGGTGATGATGCCCACCAACTTGTTGTCGCCGTCCGTGATTGGAATACCACCGATTTTGTAGTCCCTCATGATGGCTTTGGCCTCGCCCAAAACAGCATCCTCGTTGAGGGTGATTGGATCCACAATCATTCCGCTTTCCGAACGCTTTACGCGTCGTACTTGCTCGGCTTGCGCCTCCACGCTCATGTTTTTGTGGATGAATGACAACCCACCCATGTGCGCCATGGCAATAGCCATCTCATATTCCGATACGGTGTCCATAGCAGCGGATACCAGCGGAATATTCAGCTTGATGTTGCGTGTGAGGAAAGTGGAAGTGTCGGTGTCCCGTGGTAAGACTTCAGAGTAGTCTGGGAGCAAGAGGACGTCATCGTATGTGAGCGCCTCGAAGAGGAATTTGTCAGCGTGGAGTGACATGGCAAATAGAATAAGGAGGAAAGACTATTTGCCGAACAAAAATACGGAGAATGGGTGAGGTTTCTAAAAATGTGGGGGAAATATTTTTGGGTTGCCTTGGATGTGAATGGGGTGTGACGGGGTTTGGTCGATGGGTGGGTTGTCGTGTAGTCGATGGGTTAAAACCCATCGCTGGCGGATAGCCGTCCTTTCAGGACTGTGATTATAGCCCTGTAGGGGCGGTTCTCCATAGCGGGGGATGAAATCCTCCGTCACGATAGAATTTTAGATTTCCAGATGATTTTACCAATTAATATCCCCATCCACCTTATAAAAAGCATCCTCACCCACAGGAATATGATGGTCAACAACCTGTTCGTAGCTCTTCAGTTTATTGTTTGTAAAAATTGCCTTCAAATGCTTTTTGGAAATATATAGGGTATTGCTGTCTACAAGCACAGCCTCAAATTGCACGGGTGTTTGATTGGCATCCACGGTTTCCTTGGCCCAAACGATGGTGCCCAATCCATCGGGTTTTCTGGTGTGGGTGGTGATTTGAAGCCCAGCGCTGTCCTTGGTGCTGGTTTCAAAGGCGGTGGCCAAGATGGGTTTGTCGAGAGTGGCCTCTTGGAAAATCGCCAATTCCTTTGACCACTCTACTTTCTTTTGGGAGATCGCCTCCGAAGAGTCGTTGAAAAGTACCGTTTTATTGATGCTTGGCTGAAGGGAGTCCAATAGGCTGATTTGTCCTTCCAAAAAGCTATGGTTGAAAAAGACGCCGTTGGAGACGCTTTTCTTGTTTTGCTGGCAGGATGCGAGGAGGGATAGGAAACAGATTATTAAGGGGAAGGAAAGTCGCATTTTTACTGAAGATTTTTTGGGTAGAATACCAAGTAACAAATACTGCATACAGCGGAAAATATCACTGAAAGCGCCTGTTGTTCTTTTTTGAGGTGTAGTGCGTATGCCTCAAGTGTGGATGTACCAATGATTTTTCCATGGTTTGCAAGGAAATAACCTTCTGCCGTTTTTATGGGAATAGCAGTGATGTTGGCAAAATTGGTCACCAAGAAGATGAAGCTATAGGCAACAAGTCCAAAGGTAATTGCCTTCAGTAAAAATGGCGCATTGGCAAAGGGCCAAAATATTTTGGTTTCTATCCCAAGTGATTTCAATCGTATTTTTTCATTAGGGAGGTAGAAGGCGATGAGGATTAAAAGTAGCGCCAGAAGAAATGGTGCTTGTGATAGGAGGTTATCGAAAAAGGTAGAGACATGGACTGGCCTCCCGATTATTAGTGCCAAACAATGGACTCCCAAAAAAAGCAATGCCCCAATAGCGCTTAAGGAAAAGCAGATGATCTTGAACGTTCTTAGGGACATGGGTTTAGTTTAGTTAGCGGTGGATGCCGTGCAGTCCTTTCGTTTATAGTGTTTTGAAAACAGGACTTTATAGGTTCCTCCTCCAAAACAACCCACGGTTCTTTTTTGCTTTTGCTTGGAAATCATCTTTCCGCAGGGGTTGTATGTTTTTCGTGTTGTGTAAATAGTTGGATTAAATCGTCCTAAAGGATATGTGTGCTTTTTGTAAGTAAGGGTTTTGTTGCCATTCGAGTGAATAAATGTATCCACTAAAATTTTAGGTTTACAGGAGAAAAGACAACCAAAGAAAAAAAGTGCAAACAGCTTCCTCATAATAAAAAAACGGAGTATCAAGCCGAATCCAAAGCCCTTTAGGACTCTGTACTCCGTACTCAATACTCCGTGTTCAATTCAAAAATTAAAGGAGAGACTCTCCAGTCATATCAGCAGGTTTCTCAACACCGATCAACTCAAGGATGGTAGGAGCGAGGTCGCCCAACTTACCGTCTTTGATTGGTGAGTTGTAGTTGTCGTCCACCAAGATACATGGTACCAAAGACGTAGTGTGCGCCGTGTTTGGCGTGCCGTCTGGGTTGATCATGCAGTCAGAGTTACCGTGGTCGGCGATAACGATGGTAGAGTAACCGTTCTCCAAACCAGCAGAGATCACTTCGTTGGCGCACTGGTCAACAGCTTCACAAGCCTTAACAGCGGCCTCGAATACGCCAGTGTGGCCCACCATGTCTGGGTTGGCGAAGTTCAAGCAAACGAAGTCAACCTCGCCCTCTTTCAACTCAGGGATGATTTTGTCCTTGATGTCGAAGGCGCTCATCTCAGGCTGAAGGTCGTAAGTGGCCACTTTTGGAGATGGGCACAACAAACGCTTCTCGCCGTCGAATGGCTCTTCCTGACCACCAGAGAAGAAGAACGTAACGTGAGGGTACTTTTCAGTCTCAGCAATACGGATTTGCTTCTTGCCAGCCTTAGACAAAGTCTCACCAAGTGTGTTGGTCAAGTTGTCCTTGTCGAAGATGACTTTTACGCCAGTGAAGCTGTCGTCGTAGTTCGTCATAGTGACGTAGTACAAGTCGAGCTTTTTCATGTCCTGCTCAGGGAAATCTTTCTGAGTCAAGGTCTGAGTGATTTCACGACCGCGGTCGGTGCGGAAGTTGAAGCAAAGCACCACGTCGCCTTCTTCAATGTTACCATCAACCTTGCTGTTGATGATTGGCTTGATGAATTCGTCGGTAACGTTATTGTCGTAAGATGCTTTTACAGAAGCCAACAAGTCGTCAGACGCCTCGCCAGTTCCTTTAACCATGGCGTCGTAAGCCAATTTCACGCGCTCCCAACGGTTGTCGCGGTCCATGGCGAAGTAACGGCCAGTAATGCTGGCAATGCTACCAACATTGGCGTCCAAGTGGTTCTGAAGGTCAGTCAAGTAGTTGAAACCGCCTTTCGGGTCAGTGTCACGACCGTCGGTGAAGGCGTGAACAAACACGTCTTTCAAGCCTTTTTCGGAAGCGATGCTGATCAAACCTTTCAAGTGGTCGATGTGGGCGTGAACACCACCGTCGGAAACCAATCCGATGAAGTGCACTTTTTTGCCATTGGACTTTGCGTAATCGAGCGCCTCGATCAAGGTCTGCTCGTTGCCCAATGTTTTTTCTTCAACCGCCTTGTTGATTTTCACCAAGTCTTGGTACACAATACGGCCAGCGCCGATGTTCATGTGGCCCACCTCGGAGTTACCCATCTGGCCGGCAGGAAGACCTACGGCCAAGCCGGAAGCTTCCAACTTGCTGTGCTGGTATTTGGCGAAGAGGGAATCAACGAAAGGCGTGTTGGCCTTTTCTATAGCGGACACCTTAGGGTCTACGGCAAGACCCCAGCCGTCCAAAATCATGAGGATCACTTTCTTATTCATGGGGGCAAAGGTACAAAAATGTTGGGAGAGCGTACAGGGGCAATCAGCCTCAAAGGGTTCCGGCATTAACAGGGTGTAAGGTTGTCCATAAAACTGTTGCATTTAGGTCGCGGATTCAACCCCACCTCTGTCCTCCCCTTATCCAAGGGGAGGAGAATGTAACAGACAGCAGTTCTTAATTGTGGTTTTCACCGCATGGCCTGATGGTTTCTCCTCCCCTTTTTAAGGGGAGGACAGAGGTGGGGTTGCCCCAGTACTCGGAGATTAATATAGGTTTGATGTGGAAACTCAAAATTCACCCCCTGCCAGAATAATGTTAACTTTTAGGACACCTCTGGTTGTTATGAAAAATCTCCTCTCCCTTCTCCTGACGCTTTCTTGTTGTTCATCGCTCTTCGCCCAAAAATCCCAAGAGCCAAAACAGTTCAACGGCAAGGAAATCATCGCCTATTATCCTTCGTGGCAGGTTTATGACCGTGAGAAGCTGATGACGCCGGACAAGCTGAATTACCGCAAGGTGTCCACCATTATTTATGCGTTTTTCAGGCCAGACCATCAAGGAGGAATTCATGGCTTGGACGCCTTTGCGGATGAATTGGTGTTGAAGGGCCAACGCGATTGGCGGGCACAGGGCGATGAAGCCTATTATGTACCGGGAACTTCGCTGGTGAAATTGGCGCACGCCAAAAAAGTGAAGGTGTTGATTTCGATTGGGGGCTGGGAGCATTCCAAGTATTTCTCTGCATTGGCTAGTGATTCCAGCAGTCGGGTGCGATTTGCGGAGGAATGTGTGGGTTTGGTCAAAACCTATGACATCGACGGGGTGGACATCGATTGGGAGTATCCATGTTTTCGGGGAAGCGTTGCGGACAAAGAGAATTTCACCTTGATGTTGGCGGAAATCCGAAAGGCTTTTGATGCTTACAATGAGAGTTTGAAACCACGCCGGAGAAAGCCTTTGAGTTTGGTGATTTCTACCTCTTCGGCTCCGGAACATGCCCGAAATATCGATTGGCCGAATGTGCTTCCCTTGGTGGATTACGTGAATGTGATGACCTATGACTTTTCGGGAAGCTGGTCGCCCAAGACTTCGCATAAGTCGCCCTTGTATTCGACGGAAAACCAACCCGAGTCCATTGATTCATCCATCACTTATTACACGGAGGTATTGAAGGTACCAGATAGCCTTATGAATATTGGTGTGGCGTTCAACGGCAATGCGATTGTTTGTCGTGAGGGAAAAGTGGGGCTGGGGGAGTATCACCTTCGGAAATACGATAAGGGCAGTTTTCCTGCGGATCAGGGGCAACCGACCTACTACAATATTCAGAGTGGCTTAGGGCAATTTTCCCTTCATTATGATTCTACAGCCCAAGTGCCCTATGCCTTGGGGCTGGAACGAAACAGCTTTCTCAGCTTTGAGAATCCACAATCAATAAACGCCAAGATTGATTTTATACGTCAGCAAAATCTGCATGGAATGGTGATTTGGGACATCACCGGAGATGCCATTGAAACCAAGGCAGGTTCGGGGTATATCAGAAAGACGCCTTTGTTGGATGCGGTTTATGAGGGGATGAAGGAGGGGGAGTGAGTTCAAGATTTACCAGTTCGTCCAAAGGCGAATTGAGCTTATTCGATTTTTAGCGGTGTCAATCTCAATATGACTGTCAGTCAGAAATTGATTGAAGCTTTTCTCTACCGAGGATGTCTTTTCATAAATGTTTCCCACCTTAATCTTTGTTGGAGTTCTGTCAGAACTTAGGATGAGGCTTGAGTCTCGTATTTCGAACTCAGATAATTGGTGATTGTAAAAATCGAAGTGGGAGTTGCTGATGTAATACCTGTTGAAGTGATCGTCAATCATTTCATTGTACAGTGTAGCTGACGAATCGTAGGAGAAAACCTTGTCTTCGGTCAGCATTACTTTTTGATCACTTAACCTGCTTACGATAAACAATTTGTCACTCCTTTTTTGGCTGGAAGAAATCATTAACCAGCTTGCCAATAGGAAAAATGCTCGTAAGGTTGGAGCCATGAGTAGAGATTGTGATTGTTAAAAATCAAGGCTTGTTTTTCACGTTTACTCCATAATCATCACCCATCCTTTTTTCTGGTTTTTGATAAACCTATCGTCGATGTAGCAACTGAAATGTGCGGACCAATAGTAAGTGCCTTCTGCCATGTCCTGCGCATCCCACTCAAAGTTTTCGTCTTGGCTGATGTAAACGCGATTTCCCCAGCGGTTGTAGACCTCCAAGTTGAATTCAAGGATTTTCAGGGTATCATTTTTAATGATGGCAAACTGGTCGTTGAGCCCGTCCCCATTCGGCGTGAAAACATTTGGGACGACAAAGTCGCAGGCAGAGTGCTCCAAAACGGGAGGTGTCGTCTCATTTTCTGCTAAATCAAGCTTAGCATTATCGATTAATACATTCCCAAAATATTTGGTGTTCCCGTTCCAAGTGGCTTCCATGATGAGGTTTGAGTATTCTTTATCAGCCACAAAATCAAAGGAATAGGTCTTCCAGTTTTGGTGCGTAACCGACTCAGATTCCCACACGAGATTAGACTTTTCGCATTCTGCTGTTCCAAGATAGACTCTGAGTTTTACTGGATTGGCGTACGAAATCCATTGCCAGTTTGCATTGTGTCCCCAGTCGTTGGACATGGCAAGGTCAATTTCAAAGTGGTATTTCTCTCCTTGGGTGAGCTTTTGGGTCAAAATGGTGCCCATGTCTTCCGCTGTATTTCGGTAAGGCCCATCATTTCCCCTTGTAATGAGGTTGGTGAAGGTGTTACCGTCCGAAGCTTTTGACTGAACTCCCCAATAGCCTGGCTGAGTGTCTGGAGTGCTGTATTCGTGGCATTTATACCAATAAAAAGGAGTGAGGTTTTGCCCAGCAACATTTTCGAAACTGGGGTTCGGGAGGTATTGTCCGAAGGAAAGAAGCGATTGAAAAAGGGTAAATGCGGTTAAAAGGCGAAGTAACATGAAAAGGGATATTGAAAAGTTATTCTTTTGGAGAACAAAATTACGTTTATCGGGCTGTTAAACAATGGAGCGTTTTAGTCACGTTGTTTAAATGGGATATCTCAGCGCCTTTGGGAGGATGAAACTATTCAACCTTCAATTATCTTCCTTCTCAAGTTTTTAAGGAAACATGGATAAACGAAGGCTTCTTGATGCAATCGCCCAAAGCGGGTTTTCGCTGTCGGATGAATGTGTTGGGGAATTGATCAAGGCTTCCAGAATACGGCGGTTGGAAAAATTGGATACACTTGTGCGGGAAGGCCAACATTCGGACAAGGCATTTTTTATTATTCAAGGTAGTGCAAGGGCTTATTACTTGAAAGACGGGAAGGACATCACCGACTGGTTTGCCTTTGAACATGATTTCATCAGCTCCATCAACAGTTTTTATCAAGGTGTTGCAAGCCCTCATTTTATTGAGGTGTTGGAGCCTAGTGTTTTATTGGAGGTGTCGAAGGATGTGATTGTGTCGCTCTCGGAGAAATACCGTGAGTTTGACCGTTTGGAAAAGCAGGTGGTCACCCAGACAATGTTGCGCCTCCAAGAACGGATTGCCTCGGTACAGTTTGAGTCCGCCCAACAGAAATACCTGAATCTTTTGAAGATTAGGCCTGACATCGTCCAAAGGGTCCCATTAACACATATCGCATCCTATTTGGGAATCACCCTAGAAACGTTGAGCCGGATTCGTCGCAAGCGAATTTGACCTAAATCAAATGAGTCCTCATCCATGAAGCTGATTTTTGTGGAAACCTATTTTGATATGCGACGCATCCACTACATCTCAGGACTTATCCTTACAGGCTTTATTGGTCTTCATCTGTTCAATCACTTTTGTAGCCTTTGGGGAGCGGATGCCCATATTGAAGTCATGGAGGCGCTTCGGCCGATTTACCGAAATCCCGTTTCTGAAACGCTATTGCTTGGGTGTGTCTTGCTACAAATCATTACGGGTATAAGGTTGGTTGTAAAAAGGTGTTATAACACCAATATCTTCTTTGAGCGATTACAAGTATGGACAGGCCTTTACTTGGCTTTCTTCTTACTGATCCATGTTTCGGCGGTGCTCGTTGGAAGGCTTGTGCTTCAGCTTGATACAAACTTTTATTTCGGTGTAGCAGGCTTGAATAGCTTTCCTCATTGCCTGTTTTTTGTGCCTTATTATGGCTTGGCCATCATGAGTTTCTTTGGGCATATCGCTTCCATTCATCATAAAAAAATGATGTGTAGCATTATGGGAATTACCCCATATCAGCAATCGGTAAGTATTCTTGTCCTTGGCGCCTGTTTGACGGCTGTAATTTTTTATGGCTTGACGAATCAATTTGATGGGGTTGAGATTCCTTCGGCTTATCTAGTCCTGATTGGAAAATAGCTCTTGCTTATGGGGTTGGGTCAGGAAGGAATTTATATCCAGCCTTGAGGGTTTTTCGTATAGAAACTGGTTTTCGTCCAACTTTGGCTTGTTTTCTGCCGATTGTGAAAAAAAATGGTTTGGTTTGCCAGTTCCATACAACGAAAACGTAGAAACGTTATATTAGAAGGTGGGGGGTGTTGTTGGGAGTGGCTGGAAAGCCAAAAGATGTTGGGCTCGGTTTTTGACCAAGCCATGAATGTCCGCCTTTCGAGGCTTGGACATCAACGATGAAACATAAGTTGTTATGAAAAATATTCTACAGAGACTCGCTTATTTTAGCATGCTGTCGGTGGCCATTGGCCTGATGGCAAGTCTTGTGAGTGCTCGCATGCAAAAGGATGTTTTGCATCAAACTGAATTGGCTTTAAAGGCGGGAGACTCCCAATCCCTCACACAATTTTTTGATAGTGTGGTGGAACTAAAGACGGACAGTAAAGAAGGCGCTTACAGCAAAACCCAAGCGGAATTTGTATTGAAGGACTTCTTCCGACGCTATCCGCCAAGCGGTTTTGAGTTTAAGCACAAAGGGTCTTCTCCAGCAGGAGCCTACTATGCGATTGGAACTTATACTTCCAGTCAGGCCACGTTCAGGGTCTATATCAAAATGCGTCAGGCGAACGGTAAGCACCTGATGGATACCTTGAGCTTCACCAAAGACTAATAAAGTCAGTTATCAGTTAACGGTTATCAGTTATCAACAGCCAATGTTAACTGCTAACTGTTCATTGATAACTGACAAAACAGCCAGTTGTTCACTGATAACTGTTAACTGATAACTGAAAAGCCCCGCATTTGCGGGGCTTTTTCTATTTTTGCACCCGTGAGTTTAGAATACCTATCCGAATTGTCCCTGAATAGCTTCATCCACTTGGCCTTGGCCGAAGATGTGGGTGACGGCGACCACTCTACCGATGCCTGCATTGGGCCGGAGGTTCAGGAGCGCGCCCAGCTGTTGGTGAAAGACAACGGCATCATTGCTGGCGTGAACATGGCCGAGAAGATTTTCTTCAAGCTCGACCCAGAATTGAAATTCAATCGCCTAATCCTCGACGGAAAGGAAGTGAAGGAGGGCGACATCGCCTTTACGTTGGAGGGCAGTGCCCGAACCATCCTTAAGGGAGAGCGCTTGGTGCTGAACTGCATGCAACGCATGAGCGGTGTGGCCACTTATACGCGCTATTTGAGCGATATGATTGCGCACACCAAGGCCAAGCTGTTGGATACCCGCAAGACGACCCCAAATTTCCGCATGATGGAAAAATGGGCCGTGGTGATTGGTGGAGGCAAAAACCACCGCTACAACCTCTCGGATATGGTGATGTTGAAAGACAACCATATTGACTACGCAGGTGGTATTGCCAAGGCCGTTGAGGATGTTCACAAATACCTCAAGGAGAAAGGGCTGGAGCGCAAGATTGAGGTGGAGGCCCGAGACTTGGATGAGGTGAAGCAAGTGTTGGAGGTAAACAAGTCCTTCAAGGTGGACCGCGTGATGCTCGATAACATGAGCGTTGTCGATATGACTACTGCCGTAGGTCTTGTAGATGGCATCATGGAAATTGAGGCCTCAGGTGGAATCACCGAGGAAACCATCGTGCCGATTGCCGAAACTGGTGTAGACTTCATTTCCGTTGGCGCACTCACACATACCTACAAGAGTTTAGATTTAAGCCTTAAAGCAGTTAACGGTTAATAGTTATCAGTTAACAACAGCCACTTGGCGCTGTTAGCTGAGACCTGCAAAACTGATAACTGTTAACTAATAACTGTTAACTGTAACAATGCAAGTAAAGACTAAAAAGTACCAACTGGACAAGAAGGAATACATTTCCTTGGGCATGAAACGCGTGATGAAGAAATGGTGGTGGGCCTTCTTGATTCCTGCCGTTATGATTCTCGTTGGCGCATTCCTTCCAGAGGGTTGGAGCCTTGGCGTTATCATTACAGCCGTGGTCATCACCATCCTTTATGTCTTGTTTTGGGGTATTCAGTTTTCGGGCGCTCCGCATCTGGAGCAGATGAAGCCGATGTTCCAGAAAATGGCCTACCAGATTGATTCGAAACAACTCACCATGTTGGTGGGCCCAAACCAAGGGATGATGATTCCTTGGGCACAAATCGAGCGCATCGAGTTTTTGCCAGATGCCTTTGTGCTTTACATCGGGGTGGCGCAGATTATCCACTTGCCACACAGCATTTTTACCAATCAGCACGGACTCAAATTCACGGAGTCTATCCTCAAGCGCGAGGCTGAGAAGAGGAAATAAGGGGAGGTAGGAGTTAAGATTGGTTTGTATTAAGTACAATGTATTATGTACAATGATTGTCCCGCTGTAGGGTTCATTGTACTTTGTACATAATACATTGTACCAATTAACTTCTTAACTCTAAAGAGAGAAATGGGTATATTTGTCGTTTGATTTTGAAAGTCTTAGGGCTGAATCGACCGAAATAGACACTAAACACCGTTCTCAATGCACGGTGAGATAAGATAAGATTATGGCTTGGTTTACCAGAAAGGAAAAGGGAATCGTCACGCCTACTGAACTCAAAAAAGAGGCGCCAGACGGTCTTTGGTACAAGTGTCCAGAGTGTAAAAAAGTGATGCAGTCCCGTGAGCATGTCTTGAATGCTTACACTTGTATGGGCTGTGGCTATCACGCTCGAATCGGCTCCAAGGAATACTTCGAGTTGTTGTTCGACGATAATAAGTTCGCTGAGCTTGATTTCGACCTTAGCTCTGGCGACCCATTGGAGTTCACAGACACCAAGGCTTATCCAGACCGCGTAAAAGCTTCTCAGCTGAAAAGTGGTTTGATGGATGCTGTTCGTTCCGCCACTGGCGAGATGAACGGATTGAAAATCACTATCGCGTGTATGGACTTCGCTTTCATCGGCGGTTCCATGGGTTCTGTGGTAGGTGAGAAAATCGGTCGTGCCATCGATTACGCTCGCAAGCACAAACAGCCGTTCTTGATGATTTCCAAGTCTGGTGGTGCGCGTATGATGGAGGCTGGATTCTCCTTGATGCAAATGGCGAAGACTTCCGCTAAGTTGTCTTTGTTGGCTGAAGAGGGACTTCCTTACGTGTCTTTGTTGACCGACCCGACGACTGGTGGTGTAACCGCTTCTTACGCTATGTTGGGAGACTTCAACATCGCTGAGCCAGGTGCCTTGATTGGTTTCGCTGGTCCACGTGTAATCCGTGAAACTATCGGTAAGGATTTGCCAGAAGGTTTCCAAAGCGCTGAATTCGTGCAGGAGCACGGCTTCTTGGACTTCATCGTTGACCGTAAGGAGATGAAGGACAAGCTTCATTCATTGCTTTCCATGTTGAAATAATTTTCAAACCGATTTCTCGGTTTTCATAAATTTGAGAAAGGCAAGAGCGCGATGTGTTCTTGCCTTTTTTTGTATTCGGTCGGTATAAAACCAACCGCTATGGACGACGTTTTCGAATGTCATCAACGAACGCCAAATGCGTCTACGGTCAAAACCTGTCCTTTGTAATTATTACCTGACTTACCGCTGTAATGCCAGCTGTTCGTTTTGTGACATCTGGGAGAAGCCCTCTCCATATGCCACAAAGGAGACGGTATTTCAAAACCTTCGGGATTTGAAGGCGCTTGGCGTAAAGGTGATTGACTTTACGGGTGGAGAGCCTCTTTTGCACCGCGAGATAGACGTGTTTTTGGAAGAGGCCAAGCGTTTGGGGTTCATCACCACCTTGACGACGAATTGCCTGCTTTATCCCAAATGGGCAGAGCGATTGAAGGGCAAGGTGGACATGCTCCATTTTTCATTGGATTCCATCCATAAGGAGGTCCATGATAAAGGCAGGGGAGTAGCTTGTTACGATTTTGTAATGGATTCCATCCGTATCGCTAAGGAGCTTGGTGAGCGTCCAGACATTCTTTTTACGGTCTTTGAGGATAATGTCAATGAGATTGAACCACTCTACAGTCAGATTACCCAGCCCAATGGCTTGATGCTGATTCTAAATCCTGTTTTTTCCTACAATGAGGTAGGCAGTGGCTTGTCTGAAGAGGTGTTGGGAAAGCTATCCCAATGGGGACGAAAAAAGGGCGTGTATTTGAACGAGGGCTTTTTGGAGCTTCGCCGTGATGGAGGAAACCACATTGAAGACCCAGTGTGTAAAGCTGGGAGCACGACCTTGGTCATTTCTCCCGAGAATAAACTAATCCTCCCTTGTTACCATTTGGGAAAAAAGGAGTTCGCTATCGAGAACAAACTCAAAGCCTTGTACGCCTCTCATGAGGTGAAGCAACAAATTGCCACCGAAGGGCGCCTGCCCGAATGTGAAGGCTGTGAAATCAATTGCTATATGCAACCTTCCTTTGCCGTGGAATTGAATAAATATTGGTGGAAGGCTTTGTCCAGTACCCTGAAGTATAATTGGGAGAAGGGGACGTGGAAGGAGCTTTTTTAGAAGTTTAAAGAGTATAAAAGGTATCAGGTATCAGGTATCAAGACACAAGATCTCGAAAGTCTTGTGTCTTGATACCTGATACTCGTACCTTATTTAAACCCATCCTTGTCCAGAATATCATCCCCAGCATCGTGATAGCCAAGTGAAGGGTTGATAGGGTCTGGTCCGTATTCGTTTGCTCCTTCATCCCCCCGAAGAATAAAGAGCACCAACAGCCAGATGGAACCAATAATTGGAATCAGAGAAAGTAATAGCCACCAAGCACTTTTTCCGATATCATGAAGTCTTCTTGCACCCACTGCCAAGCTGGGAAGAAAGACCGCAAAACTGTAAATGGAGCGGAGCAAGCCACCTTCTTCAGGTTCTGTTTTAAAGACCATCACATCAATCGTACTCAGTACGATGAGAATCAGGAAGTGAAACAGGGTGAACATCCAAAACTCCTTTCTTCGAGCCCTCCCCTCAAAGTTCACGTAGTTCTTGATAACATGTAGATACCAGTTCATAAGGCCACTTTTTTATAGAACTAACGAAGGGAAGTGGGGGCAATCTTGTGTTCGGGGAATAAAAAAAGCCATCCCAAATTGAGATGGCTTCGACAATCACTGTTGGTAATTGTTTATTTCAATACACCGTTGTCAAGGATATCACCCTCGGCATCAGCGTAGCCAGAATTGGCAGTTTTTGGGTCTGGTCCGTACTGGTTTTCACCATGTTCGCCTTCAGTGGCAAGAAGGACAATTTGCCAGATACCACCGATGAATGGAATCAAGGCTACAAGAAGCATCCAGCCACTTTTTCCAATGTCGTGCATTCGGCGAACGCCAGCAGCCAATGAAGGAATCATAGTTCCTAAAGCATAAATAGCAGTGAAAGGACCAGGAATTTCCATGGAAGCCAAAATGCCGTCTACGACCATACAGCCGACCATGAAAATCATGTTGAAAAGGTAGAACATCCAGTACTCCTGTCTGCGTGCTCTGCCATTGAAGTTAGCGTAGTTTTCCTTGATAACTCGTAGATACAATTCCATAAGGATGAAGTTTGATTGATTCCCTACTCATAAGGCTTTTCGGTTCCGCCCCGTTTTTTAAAAAGTGATGGCTGGACTTCACTCAAAAATGGATTACCAAATGTTTTGGTAAAAATACATTTAGACGTCTAAGATATTGATTTGCTTAGGTTTGGGCAAGAAATGTATTTATAGCTCATATTTTCCTCACAAAGGAAACCCTTCCATTTTTCCTTTGGTTCAACGCTGAGTTAATTATTTGTGTACAAATGAACGAGGCCACCTTTTTGGGATGGCCTCGTTCATTTTCGTGCTTATTATTTAAGCCAGAAGGCTATTATCAAGGATTCCGTCTTCCGCATTCGCATATCCTGTGGATTTTCCTTTGGGGTCAATTCCATAATAGTTTTCCCCAGCTTGTCCATCAGTAGCCATTAGTACGATGAACCAGATTGGGCCAGCAATTGGAATAAAAGGAATTAAGAGGTACCAAGCGCTTTTTCCAAGGTCATGAAGGCGACGAGCCCCTACAGCCATGCCAGGTAAAAAAGTGCCCCAAGCAAAGACGGTTCGAAGAACGCCACCTTGTAACGGGTTCACATCGAAATTGATGTAATCCAGAAGCATTAAGGTCAATGAAATTAGAGCGCTATATAGGGTGAACATCCAGTATTCCTTTCTTCTCGCTCTGCCTTTAAAAACCAGTTCATACTTGTCGTTATTTTAATATTGTTTTCCTGCAATATCGCTCTATTTCAGCTTAATGGGAATCAATGTTATCGCATTGTTTCCCCGGTGGGTTCAGCAAACCCCTCCATCAATTTCCGATACACCTCATCCCTTTCCAGAATAGTTTTGTTGCCAAGACAAACCAATTGTTTCTTGGCTCTGGTCAAGGCTACATTGAGTTTTCGGTCAATGCGCTGGCCATTTTCTTCAGCCATGCCCGACACCAAATTTTCCAGTTGGTAGGGGCTATTCACACAAAAGGAGATAAAAATGTGGTCCCGTTGTCCGCCTTGGAAGCGTTCCACGGTGTCCACGGTTATCTTGTCGTGGTTTGGAATGCCGTCGGCTTCCAGCTGTTGGCGAATACGCGCCAGCTGGTTGCGGTACGGAGCGATGATGCCCAATGTTTTTTCGGGATCGAAGTCCTTTCCATTTTTCCCATACAGCTTAATCAAAGCCTGCGTCAATTGTGAGATGGTTTCCGCCTCGTAGGAGTTCACCTTGTCGGAGCGGTCATCAGGATGGCGCTGAGAAGGGAGGAATGCCAAGCGTTGGTTGGCCAGTAGTTGCTCAAAGGCGTTTTCTGCATCAAACTGTTCCAAGCCCAAGGCTTCCAGTTGGTGGGGAAGTCCCACAGGCTGTAAGATGCCCTCATAGAACGATTGGTTCGGGAAGGCCATTAACTCAGGGTGCATGCGTCCTTGATAGGTTAGCGTGCCGATGGCATGGTGCCAGCCCTTCGTTTTGCACAGTTCAAACATCCGCTCGAAGTAGGAATTTCGACGGTCCGTCAAGCCGATTTCCTTAAGGAGTGGATCGTCGATTTTGGAGCGAACGGGATCTTGGATCACTACGGCGGGCAATTGCTTGTGGTCGCCGATAAGCACGAACTTTTTGACCTTGGGGAGAATCCCCACCAATTGGGGTTCCAACACTTGGGAGGCCTCGTCGATGATGGCCACGTCAAAGTTTTTGAGGCGGAACAGTTCTGGCTTCCCCGATAGCGAGGCCACGGTGCCCACGAAAATGCGGTGCTCGTCAATGGTCTGGCGGATTTCCTTTCGGTTTTTGCAGGCGCCAATAACTGTTTTTAACAGGCGTGGTCGGAAAGGCTTGGCCGTGGAAAGTTCTGACCCGACACGAATAAACGGATGCTCGCCGATGGCTTCACAAATCTCGTCCACAGCGCGGTTGGTAAAGGCCAAGAGCAAGATGTTTTTGCTGGTATCCTTGTGGAGTTCCTTGGTCAGGTTTTTTAGAATGAAGGATGTCTTTCCCGCTCCCGGCGGACCCACCAAAAGGAAGTAATCTTTGGCCGAGAGGATGTTTGAAATGAGGCGGTTTTGCTCCTTTCGGCTCTCAGCATTGATGTTGTCGGCTTCTCCGATGCCGTCAAAGATGACCGGCGGATTTTGCCTTGGCTCCTTCAGCCCAAGAATGATTGCCTTCTTTTCAGGCTTTTCGCGGAGTAGCGCAAACAGGGAGCGGTACATGTCGGCAAAGCCGATTTCCATCATGTCTGGCTCCAAGCACCACTCTTGGTGACGCTCAAAATAATGTGTGTTGCGCTGGCGGTAGCGGAGCCGAATGGTTACCGCATCCCGTCCAATTTGCTCGATGCTTCCTTTGATGACCTGATGCTGGAGCACCGAATCCTCCTTGGTGGTTTTGGGATAGAGCACGACAATATCACCTTGGCGGAAATTGACGAATTTTTCCTCCTGAGGTCGTTTCAGGGTGATGCACATGCCTTCGCAATCGGCTTGGTTGTCCAAAATGGCGAGGCTGTCCAACAGCTCAAAGGCTTGTTCCTCCGCGCGGTCGTTGCGGTTCCAGAGATTGGATTGCCCACGGCTGTAGTTGCCGTCTCCAACCTTGGCGAGTTGTTGTTCCTTGGCTACAAAGGCTGTGAAGGCGAAGAAATAAGCCTTTTCCAGGGCTGTGGCTTGCGCCAATACGTCTTGGAACAAAATGAAATCGCTGGAGACAAAGTCCAACATTTGCGCCTCGGCCACATTGAGTTTTTCTGGGGAAATACCCTCCAAGATGCGCTTGGTCTTGTCGCCGTCATCATCGGCGATGTGGTGCTCCAAGGCCACAATCCTGTTCCGAAGGTTGAGAATTTCTTGGTCCAAGGAAGCCACGGGCGCCACATAGCGAAGGTTGGTGCCTGTGGTCTGTGCAGTTGAGTAGCAGATATAGGGGAATACCTCGTCGTGCTTTTTCCCAAAAACAGATTGGATCAACAGGCGGTAGATGGTCGCCTGTGCCTTGTGGTTGGTGTTCACCTTGCTGGCATTCGTCGAAGGAAACGGGAGTTTCCCCGATTTCAATTCCACGATGTTGAACTTATCGCCGGAGGCCTCAAAAAGGTCAAGACGTCCTTGCAGACCATAAGTTTCCGAGATGAAGGACGGCTCCAAGGTGGCGTGTTCCTTTTCCACCAAACTGTCATGCCCCTCAAATTCATTTTCGACAACCCGCCGTAGGTTGTTGTACTGCACTTGGCATTCCCGCTGAAAGTTTTTGAATGCCTCGGGGCTGTTCAGTTCTTCCAAGGTGACGTACTCAAAAGGGGCTTCTTTAAATGTCTTGGCGAAAAGTTCGTTGAATGATGGCGCCGTGCCATTGGCATTGACCAATTCATCCAAAAAGAAGTTGGCGATGTTTCCCTTATGAATGGCCGTGGTATGTGGGCGTGGCTTGAACTTGGACAACAGGAAAAAATAGGGATGCCAAATGTCTGCGCCCCGTGAAGGCTTCGTGCTCTCGGCCACTGCGGATGCATCCAACAAGTAATCCGGCTCCAAAATGAAATGCCTTGGCTGGAAAACGCCTTCCTTATCGACTTTTACATCCAGCAAATTCAGCTGTGCGCCCGTCCAAAGGGCTTTGATGGTGGGGTTATAGGCCTCGTTCAGTTTTGGAATGCCGAAACGGACACGGATCCCTTCCTCTGTCGGAGCTTCTTGGTCACGGCAGTGTAAGATGTTTTCCTCGGTGAGGATGTCAATTACCTCTACTCTCAGTTTTGCATAATGTTCGCCTTTTTCCCTTCGGCTGGCCTCCAATTCCCTGTCCTTGGGTAATACGGCCTGAAGTGCCTCTGGTATTTCAAGCTTGTAGAAAAAAGCGATGGTCTCCGCCAAGATTTTCAGCGAAGCGAAATACTCTTCCTTTTCAGGAATGATGGCCTTGCGGACATTATCGCTGACGATGCGGAAATGCTGTAACTCCCACTGCTTCCTTTTTGGGAAGTTGTGCTTGTGGCTGATGAATACGATTCTGGAAAACAGGTTGGAGAACTGCACGTGCTCGCCCACGGTCAGGTCGTGGCAGATGCGCTCCAATAGGCTCCTCAAGGCAGGGTACTTGTGGAAAATCTCGTAGGATTCCCGCTGGTGGATGTCCACCAAGGTTTCAATGAAAAGGGTGCCTTTGTTTTCCATTCTGGAGATGTTAGACCGCTTCGCTTTTAGACATTAGAGGGTAGCTCCCTGCACTCTTGGTGCTAATGTCGAAAGTCTAACCTCTTAGAGCGGAGCGGTCTTATTAAAAAAAACCCTCCAAGAGAAAACTCCTGAAGGGTTGAAATACCTTTAGAAAAGACCGGGAAGGGGAAAAGCCTGCTTCAAACAGGATTTGACCATCAGCTTTCGTCGCGACCTTCCACTGTGAACTCTCCGAGGAGAAGCCCATCCGAAGATGGGTGCGGCCTGCTCTTGACGGACCTCCGGTCGGTATGTTGATAATGTTGACTCTCCCGCGTATGGGTCCCGGTCAGGTTTAAAGGTACGAAAATTTTTAGGGAAGTGTTGGAGTGTTCCAGTGTTGGGGTGTTGAAGTTTTCTTGTGGCCTGAACAACTTCAACACTATAACACTTCCGCACTACAACACTCTTAAAACTTGAATCCAACAACCAAAGACCAAGAATCAGTCTTAAGGTCGAAGAGGTCTTTGCTTACGCTCTCTGCATCTTCAACGGTCAAATCCTCGCGAACAATATCGAAGAGACCACGATTATAGTTGATACCTGCGAAAAGAGAGTGTGTGCCGATTTCGAACTCAGTGCCAAGACCCAAAAGGATACCAGCATCCATCAGTGAAGTGTAGTCAGCTTTGAAGCCGTCCAATTTTTCAGCCACCTTGATGTCCAAGGTACCACCAGCTTGGAAATAGAGTTTCATCAACGGTGTGATGTTGTCCGTATAAAGCTTCAACGCGATAGGAAGCTGGATGTACTGAAGGTTCAAGGTCTGTACCTCTTCGCTGATTTTGTAATTCGCAGCTTTGGTTACAAAGAACCCACCAGTTGTCAAGGCGAATTTCTCAGTAAGAAAAGCGTCCACCATCAAGCCCGCTTTGAAACGCAACTTTGAGCTTTCTTTGAAGATGTTAACACCTTCCTCGGCGAGATTCAAACGAGTTACGGAAAGGTCAGGTGAGATTTGAACACCAAGTTTCAATCCTTGAGCGTGGAGGCCAGCAGTCAAAAGGAAAAGGGCCGCAATGGTAGTAAAAAGCTTTTTCATCGGGGTTTGCGTAAATTGGTCTCGAGTATCGAGTTTAAAATTCAGTGTACGGAGGGCATGTAAGAGTTTTGCCGTTCCGCACTTCTTTACAAATATAAACAGGATGAAACGAATTGTTTGGAATCGTTGGGTGGCTTTGTTGATGCTTAACCTTGTGTTAATGTCTTGCGGAGGCAATGATTGTCAACTTCCAGAGGAAGTGAAAGCCATTCCGATTGAGGCTTCCATCAACCGATTGGACAAGCAAATGCTTGAGATAAAAAGCCCAGTAGATGCCAAAGCTTTTGTGGAAAAAAACCAAGTTTTCACCAATTACATGCTGGGTCGAGGGGGGATTTTCCCGAGTAAGGAAATCTTTGCAAATGAATTATATAAGACGGTGAACGACAAAGTCTTCATGAATTTGGTAGATACCTGTTCTCTTGTCTATGCCGACATGTCTTCGACTCAAAAGGAGATCACCACCTTATACAAAAGGTTGAAGCACTTTGATGAAAGTTTCACTGGTCCAGAGGTCAATACGTTTGTATCAGGATTTCAAGGCTTTGACTTTTATGTGGATGATAAGATGGTGTTAATTGGCTTGGACTATTTTCTGCCCAAAGACAGCGCGACGATCAAGAAAGGCTATATGCCGGATCCGAAATATTATCCGCAGTACAGGTCTTTGCGCGACACCAAGGAGCATATCCCGTCCCGTATGGCGCTATTCTTTTCGGAGAAGTACAATAAGAACAGTGTTCAGGATCAGACGATTTTGGCGGATATGATTGCCTCGGGAAAGGCGCTGTATTTTGTTGAAAAAATGTTCCCCTGTATCCCTGAAAAGGATGTCGTCGAGTACAATGACCAAGAGATAGAATTTGTCAAAAAGTTTGAGAAAAGCGTCTATGAGCACTTTGTGGCCAAGCAGTTGTTTTTCAGTCAGGACTTCAACTTGTCAAAAAAATACTTGGATGAGCGCCCGAAGGTAACCGAAGTGGCAGACAACTGTCCGGGGCGGATTGGGCAGTGGTTGGGCTGGCAGATTGTTCGTAGTTACATGAAGAACAACCCAGATATTTCTTTGGAGGCCTTGATGGCTGAAACCGATGCCAACAAAATCTTCAACCAAGCGAAGTACCGTCCGTAATTCTTGAACGGTTGGATTTGAGTTCCCAGAGCAACCAGCCTATTACAAGAATAAACTCCACAGCCACCAGCCAATAATTTTCTCTGAAGGGAGCATAGGAATAGGTCAGGTAGGTGAAAGGAAGAATGGCCGTCCAAACAAAAATATAGCGGTAGGGGGTAAACATCCCAAAGGCCGTTAAGCTGGCGATGTACCAAGGGTGGACGGTATTCGAAAACAGAAAGTAGACAGTGAGTGCAAGCAGGGCTTTCCTAAACAGGGAAGCCCATTTTTTGTCGTGTTTCCAAAGCAAAATGACCAAAATCAACAGCAGGGAAATAGCCTTAAAGAGCATTGGGAAAACCTTAGAAACATGGTAGTACAGCCATTTGTATGCAAAGAAAATCCCGCTGTTAAATTCCAGATGGTCGCCCTCGATGGCGGAATAGAGTTTCAGGCTTGCGCCGATATTCGAAAGCAAGTCTTTGTGATAGAACGGTGCGAAGAGAAGCAAAACCGATAGTCCAGCGATTCCTGTGAAAATGATGGCTTGCTTTTTCTCCATCCTTTTAACCAGTAAGGGATAGAGCAATGCTGGAAGAAATTTGGTGCAAAAGGCCATGGTAAATAGGCCACCAGCCAGCCAACTCCTTTTTTCCACTACCATGGCAATGCTGAGCAGGCTGAAAAACACCATGGCCGTTTCAAAATGAAGGTTCCCCGTAAACTCCACAATGACCAATGGATTGAGGGCATACCATAAGACCTGTTTCTCGTTCAAGCCAATTCTTGTTAGTAGGAACCGAATCAGAAAAATGCTTCCAGCCTCCATCGCCAAAAAAATACATTTCATGATAACCACGGCGCCCCAAATGCTTTTGGGAGAAAGTGAGGCGCCAATCAATGAAATGAATTGGCAAATGGGTGGATAAACGGAGTAATAGCCTTGGGAATTGAGTTTTTCAAACAAGGCTTGGTCATCCAATATTCCTTGGTTTAGTGCATCGAGCGGTATGAATGCATAGGGAGAGTTTCCCGTCAACATCAGTTTCGCATCCCAAATGAATCGGTAGAAATCATCGGATAGAGCTGGAATGGAAAACAGGAAGATGGCTCTGAAAAACAGTCCCAGCCAGACGCCTTGTTTGATGGAAATATTGCGGGTCAAAAAATAGATGTAACCGAGGAAAAGAAGAGTGAAGCTTCCTGCGGTGAAGAGGAAGTTTTCTCGGGGGATGAAGTAGGCTAAGCCAAGGTAGATGAGAGAGGAAAAAATTAACGGGAGAAACAGACCTGACAGGTTTTCAAAACCTGTCAGGTCTGTTTCTCCCGTTAATTTCAAAGAAGGTCTATGAATTTTCATCTGGCATGTTTCAACGTATAGACGAAAATCCCTCCATAGCCTAAAAACAGCATCATGTGGAACGGCAACAATCCATAGTCATCGAGGTAAATCCCAATGCCAATACCACACAAAAAGAACAGTGCCAATAGACCTTCGGCCAAAGTAAGTGGCGGTAGCTTTTTGAGAAGATAGGTATTGTCTTTCCAGCCATCTTTTTTGTCCATGATATTGAACTTTGGGGTCCGCACAAAGGGACTTTTTTTGCCAATCAATCCTTCAAAAACCGCGATTGCATTATGAAGTGAGAGCCCCATGGACATGGACATGAACATCGGGAAGGCCATTAGGAACCTGCCAAATTTGCTCCATGAGAAGGTTCTGAAACGGAAATAGGCCGTGGCATAGTGAAAGCCCAAGGTGAAAAGGCTGAGGAGAAAGACGCCTGCAACTTTGAACAGGAGGTCAAGTTCTGGATGCTGGTCTTTGACAAATAACATTGGGACGCTGAGAAGCGCCGTAGTCAGTACAGCCAAAAAGATGCAACTGTTCAATAAGTGGAAAGTTGAATGAATCTTGGTGCCCCAAGGAACATCTTTGGCTGACAGGACGCGCTTCAGGTTTTTACGGGCAGTTTCGGCACCGCCTTTCGTCCATCGGAATTGCTGGGATTTTAAGGCTTCCATGCTGGCAGGCAATTCCGCAGGAGATTCCACCTCTTCCAAAAACAGGAATTTCCAGCCTTTGAGCTGGGCGCGATAACTGAGGTCCAAATCCTCGGTCAGTGTATCAGCCTCCCAGTTGCCAGCATCCAAAATGCATTCCTTTCGCCAGACACCAGCCGTGCCATTGAAGTTGATGAAATGCCCACCGATGTTTCGGGCAGTTTGCTCGATGGTAAAATGGGCGTCAAGGGCAAATGCCTGAAGCTTGGTCAGGGAAGAATAGTTGCGGTTCAAATGCCCCCAACGTGTTTGCGCGACCCCCAGCTTTTGATTGGCCACCAATGGAGGGATGGTCTTTTTTAGGAAATCGGCTGAGGGTAGAAAGTCAGCGTCAAAAATGGCGATGAACTCCCCTTTGGCGATTTCCAGTCCATATTTCAATGCACCAGCCTTATAGCCTTGTCGGTTGGGGCGACGAACAAGCTGAATGTCGATGTTGGTGGATTGGAGGGATTGAATTTTCTTTTGGAGCAATGCCGTGGTTTCATCCGTGGAGTCATCCAGAATCTGGATTTCCAGACAATTCTTCGGGTAGTCCAAAGCCACAATGTTGTCCAACAGGCGTTCAACCACATACTTTTCATTGAAAAGAGGCAGTTGAACGGTCACCATAGGCCACTGTTCAGGAAGAGCGTGGGACGCTTGCTGAGCTTTCTGAAAAGCCTTTCGCTTCCGCCAATAGATGGCCAAAAGGTGAAATTGGCTCAGGCTGTATGAAAAGATGAAGCAGAGCGCAATGCCGTAGAGGCCAATGATTATCCAATCCATTTTACCTTGAAAATGGTCCAAATGATTTTGTAGCCCGCCAAGATAGTACCTTTTACGGTTCCCGAAATTTTCGAGAAGCCGATACGTTTGCGGTAACTGACGGGGACTTCTGTATAAGGCAATCCGAGTTTTCCTGCTTTGGCCTGCATTTCCACGGTCCAGCCGAAAGTTTGGTCTTGCATGTTCAAGGCCAAAAGCTTTTCCCAGCGAATAGCTCTGAAAGGGCCTAAGTCGGTGTAGCTGACGCCATAGACCATTTTGAGCAATCGGGTGGCCAGCCAATTCCCGAAAATTTGGGGGACTGTCATGGAGCCTTTTTCCCGCTCGCCCAATTCCCGTGAGCCGATTACCAAATCCCGATTTTCATGGAGGATTGGTGAAACAAGGGATTCCAATTCATTGGGATGGTCGGAATAATCGCCGTCCATAAAAACGACAATGGAGGGACTTTCAGTTTTTGACTTTAAGTAGCCGATGCCTTTGAGGCAAGCAAAGCCGTAGCCTCTGCGGGATTCACGGAGCACTGTGGCGCCAGCGTTTTGAGCTTGTTCCTCGGTCTTATCTGTTGAGGCATTATTGATGACAACCACCTCCGAAACTAATGTTTTGGGGATGTCCTTTATCACCTTGGAAATGGCTTCCTCCTCGTTGAAAGCGGGAATCAACACCACAATGTTTTGCCTCATCATCCTACAAATGTAGCATAAACAATCGCGATGAAGTGTCTTGCCACGGACGCAAAAAAGCCTCTGCGAGCATTTTCACAGAGGCTTTTTGGGGGGACTTTAGAGGGTAGACGTTAGACATTAGCGACAGTTAGTGCTAAAGTCTAACGTCTAAAATCTAATGTCTAAATATTAGCTGTCAATATCACGAATAACTTCCATGGCTTCTTTCAAGTATGGATCCTTGCGAAGCTCCTTGTGCCATTCTTCGTTGAGGGTTTGCTTGGTCGTGTCAGACTCAATGGTTGGCAAATCAATCTCCAAGGTCTGAATCTCCAAGTTTGGAATCTCCTGATAGACATTTTGGTATTTGTCTGCTTCTTCCTTCTCCTTTTCCTTGGTCATTTTGTACTCAGAAAGTTTCAAGGAGTACTCCGTCTTGTCCTGTACCTGCTTTAGACGTTTGGCGTTCGCCTCAATCTTAATGAAGGTAGAGTCTGTGGATGTACGGGCGTTACTTTTCTCTCTGAGTTCATCAAGGTCATCAACCTTGTCTGTCTCGTCGTAAAGGGCAGGAGCGATTTCATCCCATGGCATCACATAATCCATTTCCTTTTCGCCCATTTCCACATAAGTGTACTCATCTGGAAGGATGATGTCTGGAGTAACACCTTTCTTTTGGGTAGCGCCACCGTTGATGCGGTAGAACTTTTGGATGGTGAGCTTCATGGCACCCAAAGGCTTCACTTGGTTTTCGCCTTGGAGCAGTTGGTCCAAATCGATGAAGCGCTGTACAGTGCCTTTTCCGTAAGTCGGGCTACCGATGATTACGGCACGCTTGTAGTCCTGCATGGCAGCGGCCATGATTTCAGAAGCGGATGCACTGAACTGGTTGACCAAAATCACCAATTTTCCGTCGTATTGTACGCGTGGGTCGGTGTCGGGATGGGTTCGAATGCCGCCAGCGTTTTTACCGCCGTTAACCTGTACGATTGGTCCTTGCTCGATGAACAAACCAGCCATTTCAACTACATCAGCTAAGGAGCCTCCGCCATTGTCACGCAAATCGAGGATGATGCCGCTGATATTCTCTTTTTTCAGCTTTTCAATTTCGAGCTTTACGTCATTGGCGCAGCTACGTCCGCCAGAACGGGTGAAGTCGGCATAGAACTTAGGCAATTTGATGTAGCCCACACGCTGACCCGTTTCCTTGTCAACAGCCACAGCAGACTTGGCGTAAGTTTCTTCGAGGATGACCACATCACGGATGATTGGAATGACGATGGTTGTTCCGTCGAGTTTTTTCACCGTAAGGCGAACTTCGGAGCCCTTTGGACCACGGATGAGTTTCACCGCGTCATCGAGGCGCATGTCCACGATGCTAACTGGCTCATCACGACCTTGTGCTACTTTCAAGATAATGTCGCCAGATTTCAATTGGCCTTGACGCCAAGAAGCACTGCCGGGAACGATTCGGGTGACTTTAATCAAGCCATCCTTTTCTTGAAGCGTTGCGCCGATGCCCTCCAAACGGCCAGACATGGCGATGTCGAAGTTCTCTTTGTCCTTTGGTGGGTAGAAGTTGGTGTGCGGGTCATACACCATGGTTACGCTGTTCCAGTAGGAGGAGAGGCGGTCGCGCTCGTCGATTTTCTCCATGCGGTGGAACCAGTCGTCATGGCTCTTCAAGATTTTCTTGCGGGCTTCGGCCTCCAGTTCAGCGTCGGTCATTTTGGCGATAGCCGCTGTGTCACTGTTCTTAATGGCCTCCTCACGTTCTTTCTCAAGGTCAAGAATCTTGTTGAGGGTTTGGTGTTTGAGCGACTCTTCCCATCGCTTTTCCAATTTTTTGGTGTTGCTGGCCCAGTCGGTTTTCTTAGGGTCCAATTCGATTTTTCCACTTTTCTCCAACTCAAATGGTTGGGCCAAAATGGCGCGGTAGTAACCTTGAGCCTCCGTCACACGTTGCTCGATGATTTTGTTGGCCAAGTTGAAGAAGGTGTAGTCGCCACGAATGAGCTGGTCATCCAAGTCGTCCTTGTATTTTTCAAGCTCCTTAACATCCTTTTTCAAAAGGAAGCGCTTGTTGTAGTCGAGACGCTCCAAATACGTATTGAAGACATCTTCTGAAAAATCGTCGTCCACATTTTTGGGCGCGTAATGGTAGTTGCTAAGGCTGCCCAAAATGGTGTGCGCCAACACTTCTTTTTTGTGCTGGTTGACATTTTGCTGATGCGGGTACGGATAGAAGGCCGCCAATAGGGCGCCTATCAAAATGATGGGCAGGTACTTTAGGAATCGAGCATTCATGGGCGAAATGGGAAGAGTAAAAATTGCGGCTCACTGCATTGGAGCCGAAACCAAATTTGACATCGGTGCTCAGGCAAGAATATACGGTACCTAAGCAGTTTGGGTTACTAAATCGTGTGACGATGGGAATCCAAGCGTCCAATATACAGAATTTAAACATTGAAGTGTCGTCAAAAATTCCCTCAGAAAGCATAGCCGTGCCTTTTTCTTTGAAGGGGTGTAATTGATGTTAATGAAAGAAAATAGGTGGTTTCTCGCTGATTTTGGCTTAAAAGTCACATCCTTAATATGTTGTTTTTCCCTCGCTGAGAACGATGCTTTTTTTGGTACTCTGCCCTTGCCGAACTAATTTTGCAAAAAACTTATTTACCGTAACCGGTTGATAGTCATGTCTGTTTTGCAAGTGGCACATTATGAGCGACTAACAAATCGGGGTAAAGGATTATTAGCCTGTAACTTACATTAAGCACCATGCGTCGAGATACCGAAATCTTTGACCTTATTGAAAAGGAGGCCGCCCGTCAGGAGCACGGCATCGAATTGATTGCTTCTGAGAACTTCACTTCTAAGCAGGTGATGGAGGCTATGGGAAGCGTGTTGACCAACAAATACGCCGAAGGCCTTCCAGGAAAAAGGTATTACGGTGGCTGCGAGGTGGTTGATGACGTAGAGACCCTTGCTATCGAGCGTTTGAAAGAACTCTTCGGTGCCACTTGGGCTAACGTTCAGCCTCACTCTGGTGCTCAGGCTAACGCCGCTGTGATGTTGGCTTGCCTTCAGCCAGGCGACAGCATTCTTGGTTTTGACCTTTCTCACGGTGGACACCTTTCGCACGGTTCCCCTGTGAACCTTTCTGGTAAATATTACAACGCCAACTTCTACGGTGTTGAGAAGGAAACTGGCCGCATCAGCTGGGACAAAGTTGAAGAGCGCGCACTTGAGGTCAAGCCTAAGTTGATCATCTGTGGTGCTTCTGCTTATTCCCGTGACTGGGATTATGTTCGCCTTCGCGAAATCGCTGACAAGGTTGGTGCCTTGTTGTTGGCTGATATTTCTCACCCTGCTGGTTTGATTGCCAAGGGCTTGTTGAACAACCCAATGCAGCACTGTCACATCGTGACGACAACTACGCACAAATCCCTCCGTGGACCACGTGGTGGTGTGATCATGATGGGTCAGGACTTCGACAACCCATGGGGTTTGAAGACGCCAAAAGGTGTTGTTCGTAAGATGTCGGCTATCCTTGATTCTTCGGTATTCCCAGGTACGCAAGGTGGTCCATTGGAGCACGTTATCGCTGCTAAGGCTGTTGCTTTCGGTGAGGCTTTGTCTGACGAGTACGGCGACTACGCTAAGCAGGTGATCAAAAACGCTTCTGCTTTGGCTGAGGCAATGGTGGCTAAAGGTTACAGCATCATCTCTGGTGGTACTGACAACCACTCCATGTTGATCGACCTTACTTCTAAAGACGTGACTGGTAAGCTTGCCGAGAATGCTTTGGTACAGGCTGACATCACTGTGAACAAGAACATGGTTCCTTTCGACACTCGTTCTCCATTCGTGACTTCGGGTATGCGTTTGGGTACTTGTGCCATCACTACTCGCGGTATGAAAGAAGGCGACATGGCGAAAATCGCTGAGTTGATCGACCGCGTGATCACCAATCCTGAGGACGAGGCTGTTTTGGCTGAGGTTCGCAAGGAGGTGAACGAGTGGATGAAAGAATTCCCTTTGTACAAATAATTAGGGGACATTAGAGCTTGGACTTTAGATAATAGACGTTAGACGTTAGCTTTTCCTACCAAGGGAGCTAATGTCTAACGTCTAAAGTCTAAGGTCTACTTTCTAACGTCTTCTCCCCAACATGCTGGACCAACTCGACGACAAGGAAATTGACCGATTGGCAGCCGAGCACCGAAAAAAAATGGAGCTTGAGCGTCAGGCGAAGGAAGGAGGCAATACGGCTCCTGCACCTGAGCCAGAGCCGGAGGAGGAAGAGGAGATGGGCTTCTTGGACCACCTCGAGGTCTTGCGTTGGCATTTGGTTCGTTCGGCCATTGCCGTTGTGGCTTTTGCCGTTGCCGCCTTTATCTTTCCAGAGTTTGTCTTTGGTGAGTTGTTGTTGGGACCCTCAAAGGCCGACTTTTGGACTTATGAGGCACTTTGCAAGTTGGGCAACCAGATAGGTTCTGATGTCCTTTGTTTCGACATCAATGTCGATTTGCAAAACCGTACTATGACAGGCCAGTTCTCGGCCTATTTCACAGTTTCCCTCATCTTTGGTTTTGTAGCATCCTTTCCCTACGTTTTTTGGGAAATCTGGCGATTTATTCGTCCGGGGCTCTATAATCATGAGCAACAAGCGGCCCGTGGCACTGTATTTTATGTGTCAGTCCTTTTTGCTATCGGAGTACTCTTCGGCTACTACGTTGTGGCTCCGATGTCCGTCAATTTCTTGACGAATTTCCAGATTGACCCTTCCATTGCCAACCAGATTGATTTAAGCTCATACATCAGCACTGTAGCGGGATTGACCTTTACCTGTGGTCTGATGTTCCAAATGCCAGTCGTTTCTTACTTCTTGGCAAGGGCTGGGTTGTTGACGGCCGAAACCATGACCCAATACCGCAAGCACGCCTTGGTGGTGAGTTTGTTCTTGGCGGCTGTTCTCACTCCGCCAGATGTGTTGAGTCAGGTGATGCTTGGAGCACCGCTGTTTGGGTTGTATCAATTGAGTATTGGAATTGTTCGTCGGGTGAACAAAAAGGACGAGGAGGCTGTTTCGAGTTAAAAGGAGCTGAAATCTATTGTATTATGTACAATGTATTAAGTACAATGAGCTTAGTGCTGTTAAAATCATTGTACACTTTACATAATACATTGTACAACTGACGTCAAAAACGTTATGTCTAAAAAAATAGCAATCGGAGGCGATCACGCCGGTTTTGAGTACAAGCAAGAGGTTGTTAAGCACCTCCAAGAGAAAGGTTACGAGGTGAAGGATTACGGTCCGTTCTCTGCTGACTCTTGCGATTACCCAGATTATGTCCACCCATTGGCACAGTCCATTGAGGGCAATGAGAATGAGTTGGGCATCTTGATTTGTGGTAGCGGAAACGGTGTGGCCTTGACTGCCAACAAATACGCAGGTGTTCGCGCTGCTTTGGTGTGGGAAAAGGAGTTGGCCGAGTTGGCGCGTCAGCACAACAACGCTAACGTTATAGCTCTTCCTGCCCGTTTCATCAGCTTGGACAGCGCCATCGAGTACGTTGACGCTTTCTTGACTACTGAGTTTGAAGGTGGCCGCCACGAGCGCCGTGTGGAAAAAATCGCTCCTCAGACGGTAAGTAAATAAGGCTTTCTTGCCGATTTGAATATTGAAGACGCCAGTGTCATTGGATTGACGCTGGCGTTTTTTTGTGGGGAAGGTTTGAGATTACTCAGTGATTACCCAATCGATAAACTTGTAATCTTTTTTATCTAATGGACTTGAGAAGTCAAGCTTTGTGTCTTTGGATACTACCCTGAAATAGCTGAGTTGTCCCTTGCCTTTTTTTCTTAATGGGTTGCCGCTTTGGGTTTTGATGAATGCTCTGTCTACCTCAAGGTCATTGATGGTTACGGGTTCGTCCAAGGTGATGTACAACCAGTCTTTTTCTTTTGAGAGGGAAACCCTTTTTTCCACTTTGCCTGACACTGGAAAGATGTTTCCCAGTTTATTGTTTTTACTTCCCTTTCGGAAGGTGACGGTTTCACCTACAATTTCTGAGACCTGAAGTATTCTCACCAAACCAAACAAGAGAATAGGTGTGAGGTTGAGGTATATGCCTGAGTTGTGATTTAATGTTAGCCCTATCTTGATTGGTATAATTTGACTGAGGTCCCAAATAGGTTCAATAATTATAATTTGTGCTGCTAGCCAAAAGTAAAGGAACTTTGTGAAGTGCCTTAGTTTCAGGAAATAGAAGGTTACTCCAATAATGCCTATCAATGAGGTGATGGCAATTGGATACTGAATAAAATTTAGTTGAGATTTTAGGGTAAATAGTGAGCTGATAAGAACGACTAAGGGGAAAATCGTTTCGGTGGATAGGAGTTTTTTCATAGTCTTGGTTTTATATGACAAAGTTATGAAGGGTTTTTAAGGGGTGTATATAATGAAATCCCAAAGTCCTATTCTAACATCAATTAAAGAAGGAGAAGAATAGCTTTCCACCCAAAAACACTAGCGGTAGAAAGAAAAGGACGAGAAAGAAGTACCTCTTGTATTTGTCCTTCACGCGAAGCAAAAGAAGCTTGTTTAGCCCTATGCTTGCTACGATGGCAAAGATGAATCCGATTGTCAACGCAATCTTCATCAAGGCGCCGATATTACCTGTTAAGAGCATGGTGTGATTTTTTACTTCAACTGGTCAGGACCTTGATTGGGAGGATTTGAAGATGATCAGGATGCAGCCAATGTCAGCCCTGATTACTTGGACAAAGGCTGTCTAACTCTTGGCTGCATCCTAAAAATCCCTTAATCAAGTCCATCAAGGTACAGACGCCCCACTTCAGTCCGTGTCTCAATCGCCCCAGCTTCAGTCAACACATCCATCACATTTTCCAACACGCTTGGGTCAATGTGTCCATCTGTGGCCCATTCAGTGTCGGCGTACCATGCTTTTACATCCTCCTTTTGGAGTTTATAGCGCTCGGCCACCAAGTCGATAGCATCAGGGCGTTGCATAAAGTTGGAGCATTCGGCGTTGATGATGTCCAACATCTTTTTGACGGCCTCGGCATTGTTTTCCAAGACCTCTTCGCGGACAAGTACCACAAAACACGGCCATGGCGTTGGGCATTCGCCCACGCGGCGGAAATCGCCTGCATCCACGAGGGGTTTGGTGGTGAATTTTTCCCAGAGAAAGCCTTCTGCCTCGTTGGCCACGAGGGCTTTGTGTGCGCCATCCAAGTTGTTGATGACTTC
This sequence comes from Bacteroidia bacterium, assembly GCA_030431525.1. Taxonomy (GTDB): domain Bacteria; phylum Bacteroidota; class Bacteroidia; order Cytophagales; family JAAEPT01; genus JAUIJC01. Next base: position 88,602 of record JAUIJC010000005.1, read on the forward strand.
AAAACGCAAGCTGTCAGGTTTCCATCCGTGTTTCATGGCTTCTACGAAGGCCATAAGATGAGAGCCTGAGCCATAGCGGCTGATGGCCCAACGCTGTCCCTCCAAGTCTTCAGGGCGTTGAATCGCAGAATTTACGCCAGTATGAATGCCCCAAATGAGTGGGGATTTGACATACCACTGGACGATTTTGCTGGGGTTACCTTTGAGAATGTCAGCCACAGCTCCTTCTGTGAGCACGATGGCAATATCGAGTACGTCATCCCGCAGATCCTTGCACATGGCGCCAGTGCCAGCCGGATAGTCGGTCCATTCGAGGGCGATGCCTTCTTGGTCAAACTTTCCCGCTTCGTTGGCGAGGTGCCAAGGCAGGTTGAAATGTTCGGGAACGCCGCCGATGCGTAGAGTCTTTTTCATAATTGGCAGGCAAGTTAAAAAATCTTGAGGGAGGATGGGGTGGGTGCGCCTTGTCAAAAGAGTTTGTCAAAAGGATGCCTCTATGCGATGCAGACATTATCTTCACTTAAATTCTTATCCAAAAAAGAAGTAACAATGAACGACCTGTTGAACTCTGTGTCAAAACCCGACTTGATTGAGAAATATGGCTTTCCGTTGATGTATGCCATTGTCATTCTGGTGGTGGGATATTTCGTGTCCAAGCTGATCACCTTGGCCTTCAAAAAGGTACTTGAAAAGACCAAGTTGGATGCCACTTGGGTTGGGTTTATTCAAAATGTGGTAAACGCTACCTTGCTGATTTTTGTGGGATTAGCGGCCTTGGAGAAGATTGGGGTTGAAACTACCTCTTTCACGGCAATGGTTGCGGCTGCTGGTTTGGCCATTGGTTTGGCCTTCAAGGATTCCTTGTCAAACTTGGCTGCGGGTGTGATGTTGGTATTGTTCCGTCCGTTCAAGGTTGGGGATTTTGTGGAGGTATCTGGAACTTTGGGCACCGTGGAGCGCATCCAGATTTTTCACACAAATTTGGTGACGCCGGATAACAAGGCCGTTGTGCTTCCAAACGGCACGATCACCAGCGGAAAGATTACGAACTTCTCGGCCAAGCCAATCCGTCGTCTTGATTTGGTGATTGGTGTGTCTTATGGGGATAACCTCGGCAAGGTGAGAACGATTTTAGAGTCCATTTTGCAAAACTATGAGCCTATCCTCAAGGACCCTGCATATACGATTGGTGTGGATAATTTGGGAGATAGCAGTGTTGATTTTGCTGTGCGCCCTTGGGTGAAGAGGGAGGACTACCTTACGACAAAGTTCTATTTGTTGGAGACCATCAAGGTGCGTTTCGATGAAGAAGGCATCAGCATTCCATTCCCACAGCGTGACATCCACGTTTTTAATGAGGACAAGTAAGCATTGATTCTATAAAATGGAAAAGGGCTTCCCGCCAATGGTGGGAAGCCCTTTTTTTGTCAAATGATTAGAACGTAAATCCTAATCTAATGCCAGCTGTTAGAAAGTCTTTGGCCTCTCTATAGGAATCCAGTTTCTGTTCAGATGTTTCTCTTATATAGGTTGTGTATCCAAACCCGCCTCTAAAATAAGGGTCAAGGGTGATTCGGTTCCAAAGCACAAATTGATAGCCTAAGCCTAATTCCCCTTTCATTCCCTCATTGAGAAACGAGTTGTCATCAATCTTCGAGTTCATTAACCAAAAAGATGCTGTTCCAGAGAAAAAGAGACCTTTCATGCGTTTACCAAAAGGATAGAATCGGATTTCTGGGCTGATAGTGAATCTGCTGTGTGGCCCGTCATTATATGTCTTGTGGAAGAATCTCAATCCAATTTGGCCACTCCAAGAATCTGAAAAGGCTCTTTCGTAAGCAACTTCTGGCTCAAGGTTGCCTTTGATTGAATTTCCAATTCCAATTTTAATTCCGTGATTTCGTTCTTGGGCGAATCCCCAGCCTGTAAGGCAGAATAGACAGGTAATTAAAAGTAGTCCCCGTTTCATGTGAAAAGTGTTAAAAAAGAAAAAGCCTCGTTGCGATGTGCAACGAGGCTTCAAATCTAAAAACTTTTCTTTTAATCAAGCACTACACAAGCACCTGAAATCACATCATTCTCAACCGTTTTGAACTTTACACCTTCCTTGACGGAACCGTCAGAGTAGCGAACGTTCACACGGTCGTTACGGCCATAGGTCTTGTCAGATTTTACAGGCTGCTGTGGCGCTTCGGCTTCTTTTCTTGCTTGCTCAGCTTTTTGCTGTGCAACGCCGCCCAATACACCGCCCAAGGCGTTTGCGCTTGGGTGAGATTCTTTGATCTCCTGTGGTTTAGGTTGTGGCTTTGGCGCCTCCTCTTTTTTGGTGAGGTCCACTGGTGGACGCTGAGGTGCTTGGCCTTGGTTTGGCGCTTGCTGGCGAACAGGAACACCGCTTTTGAACAAGAAGGAAGAAACTTCAGAGTTCAACTTGGCGATAAGACCTTGGAAGAGGTCGAAACCTTTAAACTTATACTGGAGAACAGGATCCTTCTGCTCATAGTGTGCGTGCTGAACGTTTTGTTTCAAGTCGTCCATGTCGCGCAAGTGCTCCTTCCATGATTCGTCGATCAAGGAGAGGGTAGCGAACTTCTGCACGTTTTGAACGAAGGTTTTGCCTTTGGTGGCGATCAATTCGTCCACGTCGCAGGCCACTTGCATTTGGCGCTGTCCGTCTGTCAATGGAATCACTACACGTTGGATGGCATCGCCTTTTTCGGCGCGGATGTTCTGAACCAAACCAACGATTTGGCCAGTCATGGCATCCATTTTCTTCTTGTAGTTCTCGTAAACCTCGTTGAAGAGTTTATCAGCGGCTACATCTTCTTTGCCTGCCAAATCGCTTTCGGTGAAGGATTTTGGAACGAAGCTGAAGGAAGAGAGTGCGTTGAGCTTGAAGTCTTCGAAGTCATTGCCACGAAGCTTAGCGCCTTCGATGATGTTGAGTGAACGGTCGTAGAAGAGGTTCATCAAATCGAAGTCGAGGCGCTCGCCGAATAGGGCGTGGTGACGACGCTTGTAGATTACCTCACGCTGTGAGTTCATCACGTCATCGTATTCCAAGAGACGCTTACGAATGCCGAAGTTGTTTTCCTCGACTTTCTTCTGGGCGCGCTCGATGGATTTAGTCACCATGCCGGCTTGGATCACCTCACCTTCTTCGAGGCCAAGTTTGTCCATGACATTGGCGATACGGTCAGAACCGAAGAGACGCATCAAGTTGTCCTCCAAGGAAACGAAGAACTGCGATGAACCGACGTCACCCTGACGACCAGCACGACCACGCAACTGGCGGTCTACACGACGAGATTCATGGCGCTCAGTACCGATGATGGCCAAACCACCTGCGGCTTTCGCTTCTGGCGTAAGCTTAATATCCGTACCACGACCGGCCATGTTTGTGGCGATGGTGATGGTTTGAGGTTTACCAGCTTCAGCAACAACGTCCGCTTCTTTGGCGTGCTGCTTGGCGTTCAATACTTGGTGCGGGATGTTACGCATTTTGAGCATTCGGCTCAATACCTCGGAGATTTCCACGGAAGTGGTACCGATAAGGATTGGGCGGTTGGCTTCGCGCAACTTGAGGGTTTCGTCAATAACCGCGTTGAACTTCTCGCGAACAGTTTTGTAAACGAGGTCCTCGTGGTCTTGACGCTGGATAGGACGGTTGGTTGGGATAACAACCACGTCCAACTTATAGATTTCCCAGAACTCGCCAGCCTCTGTTTCGGCCGTACCGGTCATACCCGTCAATTTGTGGTACATCCGGAAGTAGTTCTGGAGCGTAATCGTGGCGTAGGTCTGCGTGGCGTCCTCTACTTTCACGCCCTCCTTAGCCTCAATGGCTTGGTGGAGTCCGTCTGAGTAGCGGCGGCCGTCCATGATACGACCAGTCTGCTCGTCCACAATCATGACCTTGCTGTCCATCACTACATAGTCCACGTCCTTTTCAAAGAGGCAGTAGGCTTTGAGCAATTGGTTAGTGGTGTGGATGCGTTGCGACTTGGCAGCGTATTCGTCAATGATTTCCTCTTTTCTGCGGAGACGATCTTCCTCTGGGAGGTTGGTGTCTTTTTCCACCTCGTCCAAGGAGACGCTGATGTCCGGAAGGATAAAGAAGTCTGGGTCGTCGCCCTCGCCAGTGATGAGGTCCAATCCTTTTGCCGTAAGGTCGATGGAGTTGGTTTTCTCGTCGATGGTGAAGTAGAGTGGAGCGTCAGCCTCCGGCATCAATTTGTTGTTCTCGGCGATGTAGATGTTCTCCGTTTTCTGGAGCAACTGCTTCATGCCCGCCTCACCGAGGAATTTGATAAGAGGCTTGCTCTTTGGCAAACCGCGGTAGGCGCGGAAGAGTGCAAGTCCGCCGTCTTCGTTGTTGCCTTCTTTGATAAGGCGCTTGGCATCGTTGAGGTAGCCGCCAATGACTTTTTTCTGCGCTTCAACGATGCGGTTGATGCGTGGACGAAGTTCGTAGAACTGCTCCTCTTGGTCTCCTCCTTTTGGGATTGGACCAGAAATGATGAGTGGCGTACGGGCCTCGTCAATCAAAACGGAGTCAACCTCATCGACCATGGCGAAGTGGTGCTTGCGTTGTACAAGCTCCTCCGGATGGTTGGCCATGTTATCGCGGAGGTAGTCAAAACCAAATTCGTTGTTCGTACCGTATGTGATGTCTGCCTCGTAGGCAGCTTTACGCTCTGGTGAGTGTGGCGGATACTTGTCGATGCAATCCACAGAAAGGCAGTGGAACTCGAAAAGTGGAGCCATCCATTCGGAGTCACGCTTGGCGAGGTAGTCGTTGACCGTTACCAAGTGGACGCCCAAGCCCGGAAGGGCGTTGAGGTAAGAAGGGAAGGTGGATACAAGTGTTTTACCTTCACCTGTGGCCATCTCCGCAACTTTACCTTGGTGAAGAACGAGACCACCGATGATTTGTACATCGTAGTGGATCATCTCCCATGTGACGGTAGTGCCAGCCGCTTGCCACTCGTTGTGCCATGTGGCTTTGTCGCCCTCAATAACAACGTTGTCCTTGTATTCCGCGATTTCGCGGTCCCAATCGGTGGCAGTTACCACCAATTTCTTGTTTTGCGTGTAGCGTCGGGCAGTTTCCTTTACCACGGCGAATGCCTGTGGAAGGATTTCCATCAAAATGACTTCCAGCTCTTCGTCGCGCTCCTTTTGCAAGGTGTCTACTTCGTCGAAAAGGCTTTCCTTCTCGTGGATTTGGGTTTCCTCAGCGTTTGCCTGATTGCGCTTGTCAGTGATTTTCTGGTCAAAACCCTTTAAGCGGTCAGCAATGATGCCTTTCAATTCACCTGTCTTTCCACGCAGGGCATCGTCCGAGATGCTTTCCAACTTGCGAAACTCATCGTTTACGCGTTCCACGTATGGGATCAATTCCTTGAGGTCCCTCTCGGATTTTGTTCCAAAAATCTTGGCTACCGCCTTGTTTATAAAATCAAGCATTGTTCAATAGTTGCGGGGAACCCCCTTGAATGTGACCGACCTATAACGAAATGCGAACCAACCATGAGTTCTATGCCAAAAAGTCATAAGGCCGTACATCTTTCCTAATTTCGACTTACAATATTAGCCAAAATTGCCTACAATCCTTTACGGTCTTGCCGATTTGGCGGATACAATGCGCTGGGGTTAATTATTGTTAAGGAACCGGTAACAATTTGGAGTGCTAATCGAGGAGATTTTGTGACTCAAAAATTCCTATACTCGTTTGTGATTTAATCCTAAAAAGAAGACCTATGAAATTTCAAGAAATCGTTAGTAGTCATCCACTTGTGTTGGTAGATTTTTATGCGGACTGGTGTGGGCCGTGCAAAATGATGGCGCCTGCTTTGGAAGAATTGAAAAAGGAAATGGGGGAGAAGCTGAAGATTGTGAAAATCAATACGGAAAAGAATCAAGCCTTGTCTGCTCAGTTTAATATTCGTAGCATTCCGACTATTCATCTTTATAAGGATGGAAACCGAGTGGTGGAACAGGCTGGTGCTTTGATGTTGCCTCAGTTGAGAGAACTGGTTGGGCGTTTTGCTTAAAAATGAATTAGTCGGTTGGGAAACATTTTCCTTGGCACGTTTTTTTTAAACTGTGTATTCAAATCAAATTAGAGACGCTCGATGAAAAGGATTCTGTTTTTCTGTTGCCTGATGGGCTTGGTGTTTTCCGCCCATGCGGATGTGAAATCAACTTTTTTTAAGAAGGCGGATAGTTTTCTTGAAGAGCATGTGAACGAAGAAGGGATGGTGGCCTATAAAGCCATCAAGGGTTCTCCTTCGGATTTAAATGAGTTAGTGGGATTGATTGAAAAGTTTCCCGTTGCCCAAGCTTCATCCTCGGAGAAAAAGGCTTTCTATATCAATGCTTACAATTTGTTGGTGATTGATGGCATTGTGGCAAACTATCCCGTAAAGCAACCTCTGGATATTGACGGCTTCTTTGACAAAAAGAAAAAGAAGGTGGGTGGTGAGCAGTTGACGCTTAACCAGATTGAGAATGAAAAGTTGCGTGCGGTGTATAAGGATGCCCGCATTCACTTTGTGTTGGTGTGCGCGGCTAAGGGCTGTCCAAAGTTGATGGATTATGCCTACAAGCCTACCGATGTTGAAAAACGGTTGACCGAGCGCACAAGGGCCACTTTGAATGATGATTATTTTATTAGGGTGAAGCCTGATGACAATACTGTGCTGGTGTCTGAGATTTTTAAATGGTACAAGGAGGACTTTACCACGGGCGGAAAATCCATTGTCGATTACATTAATAAGTATCGCACGCGCAAGGTTTCCACCACTTATACGCAAGGTTATTATCCATATGTGTGGAAATTAAACGAGCAGTAAAAAAGGGTGTTGAAGTTGTAACTCCTTTTTGAACAGGGGTTTTGTAACAAAAACAGTTTTTAGTCGTAACATTAGAGGTCATCCCCTTGAGGGTGGCCTTATTTTTTGTCACACTTTTTGATGTTTCCAAAATGAAAAGGACTTTAGACCGCTACGCTTTTAGATATTAGATTTTTGCTCCCGAGTGACTGAGCTAATATCTAATGTCTAACGTCTAATGTCTTTCCCATACTCTTTCCCTCAAGCCTATGGCACAACAAATTGCATTTCTGCTGGTGTTCGTCGTGGCGAACGTGTTTGCTATCCGGAGCGCCAAGCGCATCTGGGATGATATTCATTTGGGCCAGCCCATCGACCGTACTGATCAACCTGCGGAGCGCTTCAAAAGGATGCTTCTGATTGCCTTTGGGCAGAAAAAGATGTTCAAGCGTCCGATTCCGGCCTTGCTTCACCTTTTTGTGTACCTCGGGTTTTTCATTGTCAACATTGAGTTGTTGGAAATCGTCTTGGACGGCCTTTTTGGCACCCATCGGATGTTCCAAGATTCTTTGGGAGGGCTCTATCCAGCCCTTATAAACTTCTTTGAGTTCTTTGCGGTTGCTGTCCTTGTCTCTTGCGTCATCTTCCTTATCCGCAGAAACGTGGTGAAAGTGCCTCGTTTCGAAAAGCCTGAAATGACCTCTTGGCCGAAATTGGATGCCAACCTGATTTTGGTGTTTGAAATCGCCTTGATGTTCTTCTTGCTGAGCATGAACGCCACCGACACTTTGTTGCACAATTCCGAAGGGTTTTTCTTTAGCAATATGCTCACGCCTCTCTATGCAGGCATGAGTCCAGAGGCTTTGCATATTGCCGAGCGTGTGTTCTGGTGGTCGCATATCATCGGGGTGTTCTTCTTTGCCAACTATGTGTTCTACTCCAAGCACCTTCACATCTTCTTGGCCTTCCCGAATACCTATTTCTCCAACCTTAATCCGATGGGGAAAATGGTGAATATGGATGCGGTGACCAATGAGGTGAAGTTGGCGATGGGCATGCAGGGTGATAGCAACATGGTCCCGCCAGAGCGTTTTGGAGCCAAGGATATCACGGATTTGACTAGAAAGCAGTTATTGGATGCCTATGCCTGTACCGAGTGTGGGCGATGCACGGATAACTGTCCAGCCAACATGACGGGGAAAAAGCTTTCCCCTCGAAAAATCATGATGGATACTCGTGACCGCATGGAGGATTTGGGCAAAGCCAAGCGGGAAAACGGCAAGGACCATCACGATGGAAAATTCTTGATGGGGGATTACATCTCCGAGGAGGAAATCAATGCCTGTACCACTTGTAATGCTTGTGTTGAAGCTTGTCCAGTAAACATTGATCCTCTTTCCATCATTCTCGATTTGCGTCGATACAAGATCATGGAGGAATCCAAGGCGCCAGCGGAATGGAACATGATGTTCCAGAATATTGAGACCAGTTTCTCGCCATGGAAATTCCCGCCTTCGGATCGTGGGAAGTGGATGAATGATATGAACAGTTAACGGTTATCAGTTAGCAGTTAACGCAGGTGGGTTTTGGTGGTATGATGGGGCTTTTCTGTTGAAAACTGCTAACTGACGATGTATGCTATGAATTGCAACGATGCTAACTGTTAACCGATAACTGCTAACTGACGATGCATGCTATGAATTGCAATGATGCTAACTGTTAACCGATAACTGCTAACTGAATCATGACTCATAACAGTCTGGTCTATTCCAAGGCAAAGGCCTTTGCGATTCGGATTGTCCGTCTTTATCGGATTTTGACGGGTGAGCGAAAGCAGTGGATACTTGGTAAACAGCTATTGCGAAGCGGTACTTCTATTGGTGCCAATATTTCCGAAGCAAACGGCTGTTTTTCAGATGCAGACTTCTCATCAAAAATCTCAATCGCCTACAAGGAGGCACTTGAAACAAAATACTGGCTGGAACTGATGGTTGAGACAAGCATTCTTTCACATAGTCAATCTATCCATCAGGACGCCGATGAGCTTGCCAGAATACTCTTTGTTATTCTACGGAGCTCCAATCGCGTCAAGCCCCAAAAACAGCGGAATGTCCTACCCGTTGTTAACTGTTAACTGATAACCGCTAACTGTTATGGTAAAGACAATGGCCCAGATGGCCTCAGAGGGAAAGACCCCCGAAGTTCTTTTTTGGGTGGGATGTGCCGGTTCGTTTGATGACCGCTATAAGAAGGTGACCCTTGCCTTCATTGAGATATTGAATAAGCTCAATATTGAGTTTGCTGTTTTGGGTGATGAGGAGGCCTGTACGGGTGATCCGGCCCGACGTGCGGGAAATGAGTTCATGTTCCAGATGCAGGCCATGGCTAATATCCAGACCTTGGACATGTATAAGGTGGAGAACATTGTAACGGCCTGTCCGCATTGTTTCAACACCTTGAAAAATGAGTATCCTGAATTGGGAGGGAACTACAATGTGGTGCACCATTCCCAGTATTTACAGGGATTAATCAATGATGGTCGTCTGAAAATTGAGGGTGGCGCCTTCAAAGGAAAGAAGATCACTTTCCATGATTCCTGCTATTTGGGTCGGGCCAACGGGGTGTATGAGGCGCCTCGTGAGGTTATCAATGCCTTGGATGCCGAGTTGGTTGAAATGAAGCGTTGCCGAACCAAAGGCTTGTGCTGTGGTGCTGGAGGTGCTCAGATGTTTAAGGAGCCCGAAAAGGGTAACAAAGATGTGAACATTGAACGCATCGAAGAGGCTTTGGATACTGGCGCCAAAGTCGTGGCCGCTGGTTGCCCGTTCTGTATGACCATGTTAACGGATGGTGTGAAGAACAAGGAAAAAGAGAGTGAGGTCAAAGTTTACGATATTGCAGAGTTGATTCGCGATGCGACGAAGGAGTCGTGATGAGATCAATGGGCTAACACCCATCGTTAACATATTTCGCCCTTTCAGGGCTATGACTCGCAGCCCTGAAAGGACGAAATATGTCAGCAATGGACGCAAGTCCATTGAATAGTAATGTGATGGAATTTGTGCAAAACAGCCTCCAATGGCTGTGCGATATTTTAAGGTTTGATTTGCTGATAGGCTTTGGGGTTTACTCCATAGCCTTTTCGCTTTTATGGGTGTTTCGGGTGAGGGACAGGCGTTTGAGGGCCTTTGATGAGAGTGCTTGGCGTGTGGCGATGGTTGTTGGAATTGGTGTTGGAGTGCTATTGTTTGTGCAAATGCTCATCTATATTATGACTGCTGAGCCAGAAAAGGCTTCAGCTTATTTGCGACAACTGACAGGGCCGTATTGGTTGGGGTATATTCTTCAAATAGTCATTCCAGTGGTTTTTGCAGGGTTGCTTCGAGTTAAGATTCTGAGAGGCTGGTTAGTTTACCGTCTTCTGATGCTCTTTTTCTGCGTTTTTGGTTTCGAGCAATATGTTATTCTTGTTACCTCATTTCATCGTGATTTCTTGCCAAGCAGTTGGGCACCATTGGGAATGCCTTCTTGGGCAGATGTTGTATTCGGTTTGCCTGTGAAGATGTTTCTGTTTCTCCTTGTAGCTGGCATCTATTATTTTTGGAGAAGGAGGAGGGAACAAGCCGTTGGTGCGTGATGTTGAAGAATCATTGAAAGAAAGAATACTATGCTTAGCAATACAGTTTTGACGATTGACCAAATGCCCGACGAGGCACGTATCTGGATTTATCAGGCCGATAGAAAGCTTTCACAAGAGGAGGTAGAAAAAGCAGAGGGCTTATTGAACGCTTTTGTGCAACAATGGGACAGCCATGGTGTGGCGGTCAAAGGAACCTATGAAATTGTAAAGGGGCAGTTCGTTTTGATTAGTGCCGATGAGCGCCAAGCTTCGGTAAGTGGTTGCTCCATCGACAAGTCTGTGGCTGTAGTTCGTCAGCTGGAAGAGGCCTTCGGTGTAAATTTTTTGGACAAGTCGAAAGTGGCTTACGAGAAGGATGGTGAGGTGAGCTTGGTGGTGTTTAATCAAGTGAAGCAACTTGTTGATGACAAGGAGATTACTCCAGATTCATTGGTCTATAACAATACGGTAACAACCGTTGGAGATTGGAAAAAAGGCTGGAAGGTTGCTGCAAAAGATTCTTGGGTGAAGCGATTTTTTTAGAAAAAAAGTAGCCTCAGTGTTTGCAGGTCAATAAAAAGCCCTTACCTTTGCATTGCAATTACGGAAAAGACGTAAGCGCAAACAAGCGTTGGTGTTGTAGCTCAGTTGGTAGAGCAATGGATTGAAAATCCATGTGTCGGTGGTTCGATTCCACTCAACACCACAAAGTCTTCCACGGGAGACGGAATGCGGGCGTAGCTCAGCTGGTAGAGCGGCAGCCTTCCAAGCTGCAGGTCGCGGGTTCGAACCTCGTCGCCCGCTCAATAGAGCAAAGAAAAGCCTGACCATCTGGTCAGGCTTTTTTTGTGCCTTTTTTTCAATGCAGAATTTGAGAAAGGGACATTAGAGGGTAGACTTTAGATTTTAGCCCAATGACAATGGGAGCTAATGTCTAACGTCTAAAATCTAAAGTCTTCTCACCCTCTTTCCCAATGAAAATCCTAAACACAAGAGAGGAGCTTCGTCGTTTCCATAGTGAACATCGAAGTCAAACGGTTGGCTTTGTGCCTACGATGGGCGCTTTGCACGAAGGGCATTTGGCCTTGGTGAAGCGTTCGGTGGCAGAGAATGATTTGACCGTGTGTAGCATTTTTGTCAACCCGACGCAGTTCAACAATGCCTCGGACTTGGAAAAGTATCCTCGCACGGAGGAGCAGGATGTGGCGATGTTGGAGCAGGCGGGTTGTGATGTGGTCTTTCTGCCAACAGTGGATATGATGTATCCACAGCCAGCGTCTTATTCCTTTGATTTTGGGCCGCTGGAGCGTGTAATGGAAGGTGAGTTCCGTTCTGGGCATTTCAATGGTGTTGGGGTTATAGTTTCCAAGCTGTTCAATTTGGTGCAGCCAGATAAGGCATATTTTGGTCAGAAGGATTTGCAGCAATGTGCGGTCATCCGTCGCATGACTGAGGACTTGTGTTTCAACCTCGATTTGGTCATTTGCCCAACTGTTCGTGAAGATGATGGTTTGGCGATGTCGTCGCGGAATCGTCGTTTGACAAAAGAACACCGCGCTCAGGCGCCTGCATTGTATAAGGCGCTCAAGGAAGTGTCAAACCATTTGGTTGAAAAGGGGACGGTTGATGGTGTGATTGCTCTTGCAGAGGATAGCTTGGAAGGCACTGATTTTCGACTGGAGTATTTGCAAGTGGTCGACGTGAAGTCACTTCAACCGCTAAATTCTCTGGAAAATATTAGTGAAGTAGCGGTGTGTGTGGCGGCCTTTTTAGGAGAGATTCGATTGATTGACAATGTTTTAGTGCAATTGGGTCCGAAAAAATAAATGGAACTGAAATCCATCATTTTAGGGTTCTAACGGTGTACCTTTTTGTTAAGGTTAGTTAAATTTGAGGTTCCGAAAATTGTCAGCACAAGAATGGCGCGTTATTGCCTTGCTGACGGCCTAAATGGGGTGATATGCAGATAGAAGTATTCAAGTCGAAGATTCACAGAGCTCGAGTTACTCAAGCGGATTTGAACTATGAGGGGAGCATCACCATTGACGAGGAGTTGATGGAGGCTGCTAATATTCTGGAGAATGAAAAGGTTCAGATTGTTAATGTGAATAACGGCGCCCGTTTGGAGACTTATGTGATTCGTGGTGAGCGAGGCAGTGGCGTGATTTGCTTGAATGGTCCTGCCGCGCGTTTGGTGCAGGTTGATGATGTAATTATCATCATTTCCTATGCGACAATGGCTTATGAGGAGGCCAAGAAGCATCAGCCGATTGTAGTGCATCCGAATGAGAAAAACCAACTGGAGCAGTTAACGGTTAGTAGTTAACAGTTATCGACTTCAAATTATTTCCAGTTTAACGGTTACAGTGCGCTTCAAGTGTTTGCTGATAACCGTTAACTGTTAACTGAGCAGAATGAAGAATGCGCTGAAGTATGGTCTTACCTTAACCTTTGCTGGGTTATTGTTATGGTTCTCGTTGTCGGGCATTGAGACTCCAGAAGGGGTGTCCAAACGAGAATTTATTTTTGGTACATGGGCCGAAGGCAATAAGTTTTATTTGTTGTTGTCTGGGGTATTGGCCTTGTTCAGCCATTGGCTTCGAGCCGTTCGTTGGCGGCTGTTGCTTGAGCCTTTGGGTTACAAAGTCAGCGCCTATTCCAGCTTTTTAGCGGTACTCAATTCGTATTTCGTGAATTTGGCAATCCCTCGTGGTGGGGAGCTAAGCCGCTGTGTGAACCTTCATCGTTTGGAGCGCGTGCCTGTGAACACGGCTTTGGGAACGGTGATTGGCGAGCGGGTGATTGATATGGTGTTTTTGGTGCTTTGCATCGGAGGCGCTTTCCTTGTTGAATTTGACAAGTTGGTTGACTTCTTCAATCAGACGGCCTTGCTGGGTTCTGGTGATACTTCCAGCCAATTGACTGGGAAATTGGGCTTCATTTTAGGCATTGCCGTAGGCGCCTTAGTATTGTTTATTCCCCTATTCATCTTTGTATTCAAGGCCAAGGAAGGAGTGCTTTTCAAATTGGCGAATGTAATTCGCGAGTTTTTGGGTGGTTTGCGTAGCGGATTGACCGTTATCTTCCGTCTCAAGCATAGAGCCTTGTTTGTCCTTTATTCTTTTGGCATTTGGGTGATGTATTACCTGATGCTTTATACAGTGTTCTTGGCTTTCCCACAGACTTCAGATCTCGGGATGCTGGCGGCCTTGTCCATTTTCACTATTGGAGGAATTGCCATGGTGGTTCCAACGCCAAGTGGTGCCGGAGCTTATCACGTATTTGTGTCTAGCGCTCTGATTTTGCTTTATAGCATCGACGCAGGAAAGGCGAATGCTTTTGCCTTTATTTTCCATGGTTGGCAGACGTTGGTGGTGATTGTTGTGGGCGCGATGGGACTTTTTGCCATCCAGCAACAGGTCAATGCCAAGAAAAAATTGCGGATGGAAGAAGAGGCTTCGGGTGCTGTAAAAGAAAGCATGGATGTCTCCTAAGCCATTTGTTTGCATCAAGTCGATGAAGTAAAATCCATCGTTCATGATAACGCCCCTACAGGACTACAATGTGGTAGCCCTGTAGGGGCGTTTCTCTATAGCAAAGGACTTTAGTCCTTTGTCGAGCCATGATTTTTTTGATTCAGGAGGTTATTCATTCCCTCCCTATTTCACCTCAAAGCTTCCGCTCCCGATTTTATAGCCTTCGGCAAAAATTTCAACCCTGTAGATTCCTTCATGATATTCTCCTCCCTTGTTAAATAAAAAGGAGACATTTTCTTTCTCGTTTTTGAAGTTGATTCGTGTTTTGGTGCTGTAGAGAGCCTCTTTATTATTGGCGTCTAAGAATACGCCGCCATCATTCGCATCAATGAGAACAGCATTTTGATCATCGATTACCCGAAGGAAAAACGTTTTGTTCCCTTTGACAGCACTGGCATTTTTGGCCAATTGAAAATTCACTTTCACTTTGCTGAGCTTTCTGGAGCGGAACACCTTTCGGTCTGTTTCCCGTCCTTTGGCATCCACTCCGAGAATTTCCAGATCCTTGGCTTCAAGGACGGATGCCTTTTCCACGCGTTTTTCCAGCTCACGCATTTTCTCGGTCAATTCCCCTTGGATGGAGGCCATCTGTTCAGACATCGCTTGAAGGGAATCCCGATTCCTGATTAGGCGGGCGATTTGTTCGTTTTTGGCGTTTAGGTCCTTTTCAAACTTGGCAATGAGTTGCTTGAGGTTCGCATTTTCCGATTCCGATAATTGGCTTCTCATGCTTAGGCTTGCAATTTGACGGTCCAGTTCAGCAACTTTTAATTCCAGCTCGCCTTTGCTTAGCCCAAGCGAGTCGTTTTTGGCCATCATCTCCACATAGCTTTCCTTCAAGCTGCTTAGTTCCTCGGTTCGGGTATCGATTTGAGTTCGTTGTTGAGCAAGGTTGTCCTCATGCTGTTTGATGGTTTCCCCCTTTTGGCGCACCAATTCCTCAGAATGTCTCAGCTTGTTGCTAAGAGAAAAAACAGCCACAGAAAGACATGTGATGATCAGCGCAAGGAAAATGATCAGCCCTCTGTTGTTGCGAATTGGGTTGTTTTCTTTCGTCATAGGAGCGCGGAATCGGGAAGAAGTCTTTCCTGACTTCTCGAGGCGATGCTTGAAAGACCTATACTATGGGAACCAACGAAGCGCTATGCTGCTTTAGTGCGCAGCACTTCATCAGAAAAAATCCTAATTTTGACGCTTCTTGAATAATCTCCTATGAAAAAACTTCCGTTGCTCGACACCCTGTTGCTCTCGGTCTCTGTGGCCTTTTTCCTGATGGGGCTGAGCCACTTGTTCCAGTTCTTCGGGGAGAATACGCTGGATAAGCTGGACATCTATATGCTCTTCATGTTGTCCTCAGGCTGTTTTCTTTCGTTTGTGTATAGGAAGAAGATGCGTTCAGAAGAGGATAAAAGCGCTTGATAGTAATGGATTATACCTTATTGGTTCCCATAGCGGTCACACTTCTGTTGTCGGCCTTTTTTTCGGGAATGGAAATAGCCTTTGTATCGGCGGACAAACTGCACATTGAGCTTCAGGAAGACAAGGGCTTCTCTACGCGCTTATTGGCGGGCATGAATAAGCGCCCTGCGATGTTCATCGGGACTACCCTTATTGGAAACACGATTGCCTTGGTGTTTTATGGCATGTACATGGCCAAGGCTTTGGATCCCTTCCTCCATCAGTTTATTCCGAGTGATGTGGGTGTAATGATTGTGGACACCATCGTTTCAACCTTGGTGGTGTTGGCCACGGCGGAATTCCTGCCGAAGAGCCTGTTCATGATCAACCCAAACTGGATGCTGACCTTCTTCGCGCTTCCTATGAAGTTGGTGACCATTGTGCTTTGGCCAGTGGTGTGGGTGACGGTGAAGGGCTCTCGCCTTATTATTACCAAAGTGCTGAAGGGGAGTTATTCTGAAAAGCGTCCCGGCTTTGGTTTGATGGATCTGAACAATTACCTGCAGGAGATTGTGACAGGCGGAGAGGTGTCTGAGGAGTTTTCTTCCACGGATATCGACACGAAGATTTTCCATAATGCCTTGGAGTTCAAAACGACCAAGGTGCGGGAATGCATGGTGCCGAGAACTGAGCTGGTGGCCGTGGATATGGAGGAGGATATGGCTGAGTTACGCAAGGCGTTTATCAATAGTGGCCATTCCAAGGTGTTGGTTTACAAGGAATCCATTGATAACATCATTGGCTACTGCCATTCCTCAGAGTTGTTTAAAAAGCCTAAGGGCATTGAGGATATCCTAATTCACATCAAGATTGTGCCTGAGACCATGCTTGCGCGTGATCTAATGAGCGAGTTTGTGGGTGAGCGCAAGAGTATTGCCTTGGTGGTGGATGAGTTTGGTGGAACCTCAGGTGTGGTCACCATTGAGGATGTGATTGAGGAGATTTTTGGAGACATTCAGGACGAGCATGACACCGAGGACTTGGTGGAGCAAAAGCTGGATGAAAACAACTACATCCTGAGTGGTCGTCATGAGGTGGATGACCTCAACGAAAAGTTTGGTTTTGAAATTCCTGAAGGGGATTATGATACGCTCGGAGGCTTTATTTTGGCCAATAATGAGGATATCCCAAAAGTGGGGGATCGCATTATGATCGGCAACTTCACTGTGATTGTGAAGGGAATGGACGGCATTAAGATTGACCGCGTGCATTTGACGGTGGAGGATTGATTATCGTTTTTTAGATGAATTTTTTAAAGTACATCATACCGCTTGGGGTTATTTCTTTGGTGAGTGCTTGTGACCCAGCCTATATCCTCCAAGTTTCCAATTGCGGGAGCGAAGAATTCCGTCTGAAGGTAGGCTATGATCAACAAGCTAAGCAGAATGCCTTCCCAACGCCTTCAGATTTTGAGGATACCTTAAGTTCACAAGAAGAGGTCTTTCTTTGGCAGGACTTGGGTTTTCCAAATATGGCAGAGATGTATGTGGATTATTTGCTTATCAATGATTCAATCAGGATTGATCGAGAAATGCTTCTTGAGCGTATGGAAAAGCAATCTCGAGGCAATTATATTCTCCAATATTCCAGCGATTCGTCTGGAAGTTGCGTTTCCCGCTGATTTCACCTCATTTTTTGGAATTTCCCTCCCATGCTGAAAGTATGGCCTCTCTGGTCTAACTTTGCCTCAACGGAAGCAGAAATCTTAGAAGGTCTTGAATGGGAACTGAAATGGTTCGGTATAGAACGCTACCAAGTCTTATTTTTCTCACTTTGGGTTTATTTGGTCCGCTGTTTTTGGGGTTATTAATCCAATTGATGTTGCCCTCCTTTTTACAAACACATGACATCCTTCTTGGAGTGTGTATTTCAATTCCAGCCCTGTTTATAATTCTGGGGTTTTATTCCTTGTTGACAATTAGGGTGGTTGAATTGAGAGATGAGAGCATAGCCTTTCCTTACCTATTTCTTCCTTTCCGAAAAGAATATCCTTTGGATGAATTGGTTTCATCTACGAAAGATGTTCGGAAAATGGTGGATAACTATGGGAGTAAGGTTTATACCTATAGATCCGCTGTTTTTAGTTTTTCGAATGGTCAAAAAGTTATCATTGGAGGAGTTGGTGCAAAAGATTTTAAGCAATTGGTCAAGGCCATTAGCTTGAGCAGATGGAAATATGGACAGGTACCTGTTAAGAGACTAAGCCTAAAACAGTATTTGTTTGATAATATTGGTGGGCTTTTCTGGACGATTTTTTTCTTAATCATGACCACAGGTCTTGCCATTGGGATATTTGGTAGGTGATAGGAGTATTTGCAGGAGAAAGGGATTTACTAACTTTGCGCCCATGGAAGCAGAAATCATACAAGGACTAAAACAGGTAAAGCAGGCGAGCCGAAAGTTGGTGCGCTTGACTGACGGGCAGATTGCCGACATCCTGAACCAATTGGCCGACTTGGCCTTGGAGAAACAAGACTTCATCTTGGCCGAGAACAAGAAAGACTTGGAGCGGATGGATCCCGAAAACCCCAAGTATGACCGCCTATTGTTGAATCCAGAGCGTTTAAAGGCCATTACGGATGACTTGCGCAATGTGGCGAACCTGCCTTCCCCTTTGAACATCACCTTGGAGGAAAGAACCTTGGACAATGGTTTGGATTTATCCCGTGTAACGGTGCCTTTGGGTGTTATCGGGATTGTCTATGAATCTCGTCCAAACGTAACCTTCGACGTATTTGCATTGACCCTGAAATCAGGCAACGCTTGTGTGTTGAAAGGTAGCCGTGATGCTAAGGACTCCAACATCGCCATAGTCAGCCTGATCAAGGAGGTTTTGGCCAAGTACGAATTAGAGGATGTGTGCTATTTGGCACCAGCCGAACGCGAGGCCTTGCCATTTATCCTCAATGCCGTGGACTACATTGATTGCGCCATTCCACGAGGAAGCCAAGGCTTGATTGATTTTGTGCGCGCCAACGCCAAGATTCCTGTAATTGAGACGGGAGCCGGTATTTGCCACACTTATGTGGATAAAGAGGCTGACGTGGCCAAGGCCAAGGCGATTGTAACGAACGCCAAGGCGCGTCGTGTTTCTGTGTGTAATGCGCTCGACTGCTTGGTGATTCACCAAGACCGTTTGGCTGATTTGCCGGAGATTATGGCTGAGCTTGGCGAGGAGCACAATGTGGAAGTGTTTGCCGATGCAGCTGCCTTTGAGAAGCTGGTTGGCCACTACCCTGACACCTTGTTGCAACCAGCTACTGAGGAGTCGTTCGGTACGGAATTCCTTTCGCACAAGATGTCCATCAAAACGGTGAAGGACGTGGAGGAAGCCTTGGATCATGTGGCGCGCCACACTTCTAAGCACTCCGAGGCGATTGTTTCCGAGGATAACGATACGGTTGAGTATTACTTGAAAAACACTGACGCGGCCTGTGTCTATGCGAATGCCTCTACGGCCTTCTCTGATGGCGCTCAGTTCGGACTTGGTGCCGAGATTGGTATCAGTACCCAAAAGTTGCATGCTCGTGGCCCTATGGCGTTGAGAGAGCTTACTTCTTATAAATGGGTGATTCGAGGTAAGGGACATACCCGAGCCTAATTGCTCAGATTGATAAAAGGCATCCCCTTCAAGACATTCTGTTTTGAAGGGGATTTTTTATGCCCTCGCCGAAAGAATGAAAGGCTTGGTCGAGCTTGGGCTTGGCGCCTTTTGATTTCTACGTACAACAAGGACAGGAACCATACTTCCTTGTTATGGGTGTGAAAAAACGTATTCTTTTGGTGCTTTCGCTGATTTTGGGCTGTTTCTATATGGCGCAGTCCCAAAACCTTGCGGTGGAGCAGTTGGATTTTGGAAAAAAGTTAGATGCTGGGTCGGCATTGGTGTTTCCTGTGTTTTCGGAGAAGGATGCCCAAAAGGATTTACAAGCTTATTCAAAAGAGATTCGGGGGTTCAAAATGAAGTGCAAGGGGAAAAACACCTTGGTTTCTGATGGCGCTCGATTACAGGAGGGAGGAGAGTTGGGATTACTTGTTTCGCAAACCTTTCAAAAGGAAGGAAAGCCTTATATGGGTTTAGCTTTTAAGCCTGTGGGTGAATCGAACTATGTGGGAGAGGCGGAAATGGCTGATTTGAGGCGTTTTTCAGAAGGTTTTCTTCATTATCACGATCACCGCAAGTTTGAAGCGATGGCGGATATGAAGGAAGATGAAATCAAGGATCTTGATAAGGAAATCAAGGAGTTGGATAAAAAGGGCAGGAAGCTGGACCGCAAACTCGACAAATATGAGGATAAGATTGTCGCAAGTGATCAATCCCAGCAAATGACCATGTACCAAAATGCCCAAGGCATGGAGCAGGAAGTTGCTGATGTGTACAACGCCCAACAACCACTTGTAGATGAGCGCGAGAAAAAACGTCGGGAATTAAGTCGTTTGCGTATTGAGCAGGGGACTCGTGAAGGGCTTTTCCAGCGGATGATGTATTAGGCTATATATATAATACAAAGGACTAAAGTCCCTTGCTAAGAAGAACCGCCCCTTCAGGGCTACCACGGTGTAGCCCTGAAGGGGCGGTTCTCCTCAGCGATAAGTAAAAACCCATCGGAATTGGTTCATGCGCCTCATTTATTGGCTATAATTCCCAAAGCCTTAATTTTTTGAGCCAGTTCTAAACCATTAATACGCTGCTGTTCTGCATTCGGGTGATAGTCACAACCAAGGCGGTCTGGGTCCATCGTTGTGAGCTGGATGTGATGGCAAGCAATGCCTTGAGCCTGTAGTTTTTGTACAGTTTCCTTCACATAGCTGTTGATATTGGTGAGCGCCTTGTCTTTTGACCAGTCATCACTCAGCATGATTCCTGTTAGCAATACAAATTTCGCCTTTGGGTATTTTTTGTGGATGCGTTGCACAAAGGCGACATAGGCTTTCACCCAAGCACTGCGCTCTGGGCTTCCCATATAAAAGTCATTTGTGCCTAAGTGAATTACCACCAGATCAGGCGTCCATTTACCAAAATCCCAATCCTTAGGAGAATGTGGAAAGGCGAAATCATAGAGTTGAGGAATGACAGGGTCCTTAGTGTCACCTGCAAAATTCCTCACCAATCCGCGACCAGAATAGGCAACCAAGCTGGCCTCAGCATTTAGTTTTTGGGAGGCGATGGAAGCAAAGCTTTTTGAGGCATCCTCGGTACTGTCCGAGAATCCACACCATTCATCTTCTCCTTCAATGCCGTAACCACAGGTGATGGAGTTGCCGATTAATTCGATTTTCAAAGCAGCTTTCTCCGTCCAAGGGAGAAGCTTCTTTCCGCTGGCTAACCCAATGCCTTTGAACAGGCAGTTGCCGATGCTTCCTTCCGTTCGTTTGACCAGCTCCAAAGTATGAGAGCCTTCTCCAAGGCCTTTGGCCAAGGTATAGACTTCCTTGGTCGAAGAGAGTTTTAGGACATCACGCTCCTTCCCATCGATGATAACCTTGAAATGGTTGTTACCAGAAGTGCCGCTTGTCGGCTCATCCTTCATCATCAATTTGCAGACACTTCCTTGGAATTTGGCCTTGATGGTGAATCCTGACCAGCCAAAGCGGATAGCCGTTCCTTCGGGAACATATCTGCCCACGTAATGGAAGTTCTTATTGTTGGCCGTGATTTTGGTCATGGACTGGGCATGACTAAATAGCGAAATCATCAAAAAGAAGAGAAAGGAAAGGGTTTTCATGATGTTGTGGAAGGTGCTTACTGCAAGTTGGTCTTTTTTTCTTTTTTGGCAATTAGCCTACCACTCTTGTCTTTCTGGCCAATCATGAAGTGCTCGTTTGTAGCGTATATGGTATCCACAAAGCAATTCATAAATCCTCGAATTTTCCATGTAGAGTCAATGACAAGGCTATCAATTTTATTAGTCTTCAGATTTTTAAGGTGAATAATGGGGAAGCCCCCATTCTCAGAGCTATTTTCTCCGTTGTAGGCAATTAGGTTTTTGCTCAGTAAAACACCCTTGTCCCAATTGGTATATGGAAAAAAGTATGTGGATGGAGGGGCGTTTGTTGATATAGGGATGACGATTTCAAAGTAACATGGTGATCCACAACCCTCTCTTATCCCTAAAAATTCATCTGTAGCCCAAGCAATGTGTTTTTCATCGAATCCTTGAAAACATTCGTCTCCAAGGGTTTTGCAAAGGTTGTAGGAGGTATCAATTGAGTTATTCGAAATGTTGATGGTATGCTGGCTGACTTTAAAATCATATAGGATTTCTATACTGGTCCCGTTGGGAAGTACAGAGTCCAGAATAGTTTTTATAGTCGGGTCGTGGGGAGGAGTGGGTTTTGGTGATGAAACCACAAAGGCACCAAAAAATGCTAAAACTAAAAGTCCTGATAGGATTTGCAAGGCTTTCATTGGGCAAAAAAAACACGGCAAACAAAAACTATGTCTGCCGTGTCTCATGGTATTAGTAGTAATAGGTATTATCTGGATGGTTGAAAAACTCAATCGCCCCATCTATCAATGCATAAATCATTTTGTGATGTGGCGATTGTCGTTCTCCACGTTTATGTCCCAGTCGCACAATGACGATGTCGAGCTTAGGAATGACAATTACATATTGCCCTTGAATGCCGCGACAGTAATAAGCCTTATAGCCTTTGTATTCAGGGACCACCCACCACTGGTAGCCATAGTAATCTACAGGTTTTCCGTCTTTGTCGATAAGGTCATGTCCTTGGGTGGAAGCTTGAACAAAGCTTTCTGGAATGAGCTGCTTGCCGTTCCATTTTCCGCCATCGCGATAAAGCTTGCCGATGCGAGCAAAATCACGGGCTGTGGCACTCAGGCAACAGTATGATTTCTCAATGCCATCCTTTTTGTCAAGGCTCCAGAAGGCATCGCTGGTAGCGCCCATAGGGTGCCAAAGTTTTTCAGTGGCGTATTCAGAAACTGATTTTCCTGTGGCCTTGGCTACAACCATGGCCAATATTTGGGTGTTTCCGCTCAGGTACTTAAAGGTTTTGCCAGTTTTCTCAACCACCTTGAGATCATTGATGATTTCTGGGAGGTCATTGCCGTAATAGGCCTTGGTGGTCATGGAAAGCGGGTTGTTGTAGCTTTCTTCCCAGTTCAGGCCTGAGCTCATGGTGAGCAGGTGCTTGATGGTGAGTTTGCTGTTTTCCCCTTCCTTAAAGTGTTCCAAGAAATCCCCGACAGGCTGGTCAACGCTTTTGATTTTGCCTTCGGCGATGGCAATTCCTACGAGGCTTGAGATGTAACTTTTAGCGACAGAAAAAGAGTTCGATGGCGTGTTGGCATTGTAGCCTTCCCAATATTTCTCCAAATAGATGGAATCTCCCTTGATAAACAGCAGCGCTGTAGAGGAGTTCTCATGCATGTTGATGGAGAGCTGATCAGGGATTTGGCAATGGGTTACACATTTCGAACTGCCCCAAGGCTGTGGGTTTGGTGACTGCGTTAGCGTTCGATTTTCGAACTTTTTGTAGTCATCCAGATCGGGGAAATTATAGAGTACCGCTTTATAGAGATGGGTGGAGTCTGTTACCCAAATCACCAAATTGATGGTGACGATCACCCCGAGGAACCATAGGAGCTTGTTCTTTTTCATGAAACACAAATTATCGCCAAATACAATGCAAGTTTAGTAAAAAAATCAGCACTTCAGTTATCCTGTAGGTTGCTACTTGCGTGAGTTTATTTTCCTAAATCGACAATGGAAAACGATGTCGTTGTAGTTATTTATAATGCTGTATGGAGAAAGGTTAAGGCTTAGCCTCTCTTTATGTCAACAAAGATACATCAGCAAAAGCTTTAGTCCACTTGTTCCAATACTTTGGGGCGCTCGAAACATATGTTTGTGTATGTTTGATATGGGAGTCCTGTTGCCCTGAAGTTTCTGATTTTTGGTTGGCAAAGGGTGTAGTTATGGTCTTGCCAAAGTGGGATGATGGATAGGTTGTCCATCGCCAGTTTTTTAGCCTGCTCAAAACTTGGTGAAGTGAGCGGGTCGCTCGCAGACATTCCTGCTGCGAGAGCATTGTCTATGGTTGGTGAGTTCTGCCCGAAGATGTTGGGGTAAGGATTGTTGCTGGATTTTAATCCCAATAGAAAATCGGCAGGGTGTGGTGAACGGAAAAACCACTCATAGAGGAAGAGTTGTGCTTTCCCTTGCATGAGGTTTTCTTCATAGTCTTTGACGGACATGGTGTTCAACACCACCCTCATGCGGAGGTTACGCTGTAGTTGCCGTTGAATCTCCTTGGCGACAATACTGTTTCGTTCGCCATCTGCATAGATAAAAAGGGCGAGAGTGGAAAGGCCTTGGCCATTTTTGAAGCCAGCTCGCTGTAGGAAAGTCTTGGCAGAATCTAAGTTGTAGCTGGGAAAATCAAGCGAATCTCCCCAAAAGCTGTTTGGGACGGTAAGGGAGTCTGTAACGTAAAGTTTTTGGTAAACCCTTTTGGGGTCGATGGCATAAGCCATGGCTTTGCGAAGCAATGGATTTTCAAGAACGCTTCCTGCACTTGGTCGGAAACCCAACATGTGGATGCTCCATTCGTTCGCCTGATGTTTTTGGAAATTATGGTACCTGCCTGTTTCAAGAGTGTCCATCACGATGGCTCGCACATCATTGTTCATCAGGCGGTAAACGGCATCCAATTCTTGGTTTCTAAATTTTCGCAAGGAGGTCTGCTTGTCCTTGATAAAGGAGTATTCGATGCCGTCCAAATAGGGGAGCTGAAACCCTGTGCTATCCGTTTGGTGGAAGTTGGGGTTTTTGCGCAATGTCAGGTGTAGGCCGTCAATCAGGTCATTGGGGTGCGCCAGCATGAACGGCCCAGTGCCCACGGGGTTTTCACGGATGAAATCACCGTATTGGTCCACAGCTTCCTTCGGGAAAATATAGCCATAAGGTCCTGCCAATAGGTGAATGAAATAGTTGTTCGGGCGATTCAGGCGAATTTCTACCTTGTAATTTCCAGTGATGTTGATGCTTTCAATCTGTCCTTTGACGTAGTTCCTTCCCAAGTTATTTTTTGATGGCTCTTGCAGGCGCTCCAAACAGTATTTGATGTCACTTGCTTTCAGCTCTCTTCCCTTGTCATTGGGGAAGCATGGATTGTCATGGAAGTGGATGCCTTGTTTGAGTTCAAAGCTGAATATCGTGTTGTCTGCATTGGCTTGAAAGGATTTAGCCAAGCTCGGCTCTAATTCCAAAGTGTTTGGGTTGTACCGAACCAACCCTTCAAAAATCTGGGAGGCGATGCGCAGGGAATAGGCATTGGCGATGCCGTGCGGATAGAGTGTGGTGAAGTATTCAGGTTCGTTGACACGCATCATGCCTCCAATGAAGCGGTTCTTGTCATCCTCCACCGTCTTTTCCTTCTCTTCGCCACAAGAGGAAAGAAGTGTAAATAGGATGGGAAGAATAAGGAAATAGATGCGTTTCATTGCCAATCAAAATGAATGTAAAAATGTGGAAGAAACAGGAGCTGATAGGCGCCTGTTTCTCATTGTAAAGATCTTAAAGACTGAGTTCCAGCATAACTGGACAGTGATCTGAATGTTTGACGTCTGCCAAGATTTCACCGTGTTTCAGGCGCTCTTCCATTTCCTTTGTGGCAGCCAAGTAATCAATGCGCCAACCCTTGTTCCTTGCCCTTGATGCTGCGCGATAGCTCCACCAAGAATAATGGTGTGGGTCTTGGTTAAAGTGCCTAAAGGTGTCGATGAAGCCATTGTCAAAAAACTTGCTCATCCATTCCCGCTCCTCTGGTAAGAAGCCAGAGGTGTTGTGTTGTTTGTCGGGGTTGTGAATGTCGATGTCCAAGTGACAGATGTTATAATCTCCGCAAACAATAAGATTTGGAATCTCCTTTTTCAAATTGTCTGAATAGGCGTAGAAATCATCCAGCCATTGCATTTTGAAAGCTTGGCGCTCATCTCCGCTTGAACCAGATGGCATATAAGTGTTTAGTACGGAGAAATCCTCAAAGTCGATGCGGATGACACGTCCTTCCTCGTCGTAGGCTTGAATGCCACAACCGTATTCAACGTGCTTTGGCTCGTGCTTGGTGAAGATGGCTACCCCACTGTAGCCTTTCTTTTGTGCCGAAAACCAATAGCTCTTGTAACCCAGTAATTCGAAGTCCAAAAGGTTGACTTGATCAGGCGTAGCCTTGGTTTCTTGGAGGCAAACGATATCAGCGTTCTCCTCTTTCAACCAATCCAGAAATCCTTTTTTTATGGCGGCGCGAATACCGTTGACGTTATAAGAGATGATTTTCATGGTGTTTTTGTGTTTTCGTAGAGACAAGGCAGTGCCTTGTCTAAATGTCCCAGAACAGGGCCAGTTCGAGAGAGGTAAGCTTATTCAATTAAGCCTTTCTCGTAGAAATATTCAATGATATGGCTTTTGAGCAAAGTCACCTGTTCCTTCGGAGGCAAATGAGGAAGTGGTGTTTTTAGCTCGTAATGTGGCCAGCCTTCTTCATCAATATGGGAAAATTCGTAGTAGCCAGAATAGGAGAGAATCTCACAAGTGGCGATATGAATAAGGTCCTGCTTTTCTTCCTTGGAAAATTCACGGATTCCTTTTCCCAATTCTTGGATGCCGATCAGGTATAAAACCCCGTTCAGGTCGCCAGGTTTTTTGCCCGTGATGCCTTCAAAGGCGTCACGTACTTTAAACCACTCCTCAGTGATGTTTTGTTCATTTTTTGCCCTCATCCCACTATGGTTTTAAGTTTCTCCACAAGGAAGTCCATTTCTTCCATGGTGTTCATCTTGCTCAATGAAATGCGCAAGGCTGTTTTGTCCTTTGGGAAATCCAAGGCCACCATTACTTCTGAGGCTTTGCCAGCACCGCTTTGGCAGGCGCTACCACTGGATGCGGAAATGCCTTGCATGTCCAATTGGAAAAGCAACATCTCCTTTTTGGGAAGGCTTAGGCTCACCAAGGAGTATTTGCTGTTTTCAGGCTCTAAGCAAGTGCCGTTGAATCCGATTTCTGGAAGCTCTGATTGGATGCGTTTGATCAAGTGTTCCTTCAGCTGACTGATGTGTTGGCGGTTATGCTTAAGCTTGTCATAAGCTAGCTCAAGAGCTTTGGCCAAGCCAACGATTCCCGCCACGTTTTCCGTTCCTGGTCTGGAGCCACGTTCTTGCTCGCCACCAAAGCTGAGCTTTTCCCGCTTTACAGCGTTTTTGGCGATCAATACGCCAACTCCCTTTGGTCCATGGAATTTGTGGGCGGAGCCAACAATCATGTCTACGGGAATTTCCTGAAGGTCTAATGGGTATTGCCCCAAGGTCTGAACAGTGTCAGAATGGAAGATGGCTCCATGATTTTGGCACAACTTCCCGATTTCTCGAATGGGATTAAGATTGCCAATCTCATTGTTGCCATGCATCAAGGAGACAAAGGCGTTTGGATAAGCCTTTAATAGTTCCTCTAAATGCTGTAGATCGATACTGCCTTTGGCGTCATGATTTACCCAATGCAGATGGATGCGTCCCCTTTCTGCCCAATGGCGGAGGGGTTCCAGAACGGCATGATGCTCTAATGGAGAAGTGATGACCTCGCGACGATTAAAAATGCCCGAGAGCAGTGCGATGTTGTCAGCTTCGGTGCCACCAGAGGTAAAGGTGACTTCAGCGGGGGAGACGTTGACCAGTCGGGCGACTGTTTTCCGCGCCATTTCGACGGCGGAGCGGGCCTCACGGCCAAATTTGTGGGTGGAGGAGGGGTTGCCAAACCGCTCCGTTAGATAAGGAAGCATGGCGTCAAGCACTTCCTTATCTAACGGAGTGGTGGCAGAATTATCAAGATATGCGTTCATCAACCGATAGAGAGATGATTTCTCTGATGTCCTGAATGATTTTTTGGGCCAAGTGATTAGCCTTTGATTCAGAATCAGCTTCGGAGTAGATGCGGATGATAGGCTCCGTGTTGGATTTACGGAGGTGTACCCACTCTTTGTCAAACTCGATTTTCACACCGTCGATGGTGCTCACTGGGTGACTCTGGTATTTTTTCTCGATTTCCTTGAGCACGCTTTCCATGTCAATGTCTGGCGTCAAGTCAATCTTGTTCTTGGAGATGTGATAATTCGGGTAGCTGGCGCGCATAAGGCTGGCAGGCTTTCCGAATTTCGCCAAGTGAGAAAGGAACAATCCAATGCCCACCAAGGCGTCACGGCCATAGTGAGAAGTTGGGTAAATGATACCACCGTTGCCCTCGCCACCAATCACAGCGTCTTGGGCTTTCATTTGGTTCACCACGTTTACTTCACCAACAGCAGAGCTGTGGTAAGTGAAGCCATGCTTCTCGGTTACATCGCGAAGGGCGCGTGTAGAAGACAAGTTGGAAACAGTGGAACCGCCAGTGTGTTTCAAGACATAATCCGCAACAGCAACCAAGGTGTATTCCTCACCGAAGCAAGTGCCGTCGTTGGATACAAAAGCCAAACGGTCAACGTCTGGATCCACAACGATACCCAAGTCATAATCGCCACGCTCAATTTCACCACAGATTTCTGTGAGATGCTCAGGCAATGGCTCTGGGTTGTGTGGGAAGTGGCCGTTAGGGTCACAATAGAATTCAGCAACTGTGCGAACACCCAAGGCATTCAATAGTTTAGGAACTACAATGCCTCCAGAGGAATTAACGCAGTCAATTGCAATTTTGAAGTTGGCTTCACGGATGGCCTCCACATCAACCAATTCGAGTCCAAGAATGTGCTCGATGTGCTTGTCGATGTAAGTTTCGTCAGTGCTGTATTTGCCCAATTTGTTGACTTCAGCATATAGGAAGTCCTCTTCTTCGGCAATTTTTAGGATTTCCGCACCATCATCGCCAGAAACGAACTCTCCCTTCTCATTGAGAAGTTTAAGAGCGTTCCATTGCTTTGGATTGTGGCTGGCAGTAAGGATGATGCCTCCGCCTGCATTCTCAAGCGGAACGGCAAATTCTACCGTTGGAGTAGTGGACAAACCAAGGTCCAAAACGTCAATGCCTAAACCAGTCAAAGTTGCCGAAACGATATCGGAAACCATTTTTCCGGAAAGACGGGCATCGCGACCAAGCACGACTTTAGGGGCTTTTTCCTGACGAATGAGCCAAGTACCGTATGCGGAAGCAAATTTTACCACGTCGAGTGGTGTCAAGTTGTCCTCGGGACGTCCCCCAATGGTTCCCCGAATACCGGATATTGATTTAATTAATGCCACTTTGTTGTGTTTTGGTTGGGATAAGGCTTATGCCTCTCCCTGATCGGTTCATCGCCTGCCTCAATTTCATGGCGATGCCGACGAAAAATCTATACAAATCTATTCCCCTTTCCCTTAGTAGCCAAGACAAAGGCGGGAAAATAGTATGGAGTGTCAAGCATAGCGTTTTTACGGCTGAGCTCAACACTCCATGTAATACAAAAGAAGGGTGTGAAGGTAAGTGAGGGCTTATTTGAATTTGGCCATCACCTTTTCAACTTCTGACTCGCTTGGCTTGTTCTTGCAGTCGCCCACGTCCTTGCCACAATAGCTACACGTTCCTCCCTCTTGGTTGAGGAAAGGGCTTTGCGAAGCGCAGGTTCCTTTGAATTCTCCGTCTTTAACAAGGAGAATACGAACAGACATGAGGGCGAAGAAAAGAACAAGTCCGCCGATGGCAAGCACGTAAATCATTAGCGTAAGTTTATTTAAGATTGAGGTCAGGAAAATGCCTAACCCCCTATACTTTTAACATGAATTGAAGCAACTTCGTTGTCCTCAAGTGTATCATGTACAATGTATTGTGTACAATGACTGCCTTTTATGGAGTCATAGTACTTGATACATAATACATTGTACTTTAAACCACAAAGTTATGAGTTTAAAGCCGGCAAGCCAAGATCCAAGAAGAGAGAAGAAGTTACAGGCCTTTGATCGTCTGCTCACCATCATGGATGAGTTGCGGGAGAATTGCCCTTGGGATAAGAAACAGACTTGGGAAAGTTTGAGGCATTTGAGCATCGAGGAGGTCTATGAGCTTTCTGATGCCATTTTGGAGGCGGATAAAAAGGAGGTGTGCAATGAATTGGGTGATTTGATGCTCCATTTGCTCTTTTATTCCCGCATTGGCTCCGAAACCAATGACTTTGACATTGCCGATGTGTTGGAGGGAATTGCCGAGAAGATGATTCGTCGTCACCCACATATTTATGGAGACACGGAGGTGGCTGATGAGGAGGAAGTCAAGAGGAACTGGGAGCAGATTAAGTTGAAGGAAGGCAAAAAGAAACGTGTCCTTGGCGGGGTGCCGACTTCTTTGCCTGCGATGGTGAAAGCCCAGCGCATCCAAGAAAAGGCCCGTGGTGTTGGGTTTGATTGGGACAACAAGGAAGATGTGTGGGAGAAAGTGAAGGAAGAAGTGGAGGAGTTTGAGCACGCCAAAAATGCTGATGAGCGTGAGGCGGAGTTCGGCGACCTGCTTTTCTCCCTAATCAATTATGCCCGTTTTGAGAACATCAATCCTGAGACAGCCCTCGAGCGGACAAACAAAAAGTTCATCAAGCGCTTCAATTATATCGAGGAGAAAACAATTTCTCAGGGCCGTTCTTTGGAAGAAATGAGCTTGGAGGAAATGGATAAACTCTGGGAGGAAGCGAAAAAGTAGAAAATATAATGTGGCCTTAGACCGCTTCGCTTTTAGACGTTAGACTTTAGCTTCCAATGTGTTGTCTTATGCGATGGGGCTAATGTCTAACATCTAATGTCTAAAGTCTCCCCAAAAAACTTTGCGGTTCTGAATTCAATGCCTACTTTTGTGGCATATACACGGGCGTAGCTCAATTGGTAGAGTAGTGGTCTCCAAAACCATTGGTTGCGGGTTCGAGTCCTGCCGCCCGTGCATTTTTTCATTCCCTTCATTCTCAAAGTCGTTTCTTCCGTATTTCAGCTTGTGTGCTTGGTGTCACGCAATTTCCGTATAGGAAAGTTGACTTTTGTCGTGAACTATATTGAGGCTTTGCTATGGCTGATGTAATTAAAAGTTTGCTTGAAGGGAATAAGAAATGGGTTGAGGCAATAAAAGGAGGTAGTCCAGGTTTCTTTGATGAGCTCTCTAAAGGTCAATCTCCAGAGGTGTTGTGGATTGGTTGTTCGGATAGCCGGGTGCCAGTCAATCAAGTTACGGGTAGCGATCCAGGGACAATTTTTGTTCAACGCAACATTGCCAATATGGTGGTGTTGACAGATAACAATCTCCTTAGCGTTGTTTATTATGCGGTGAAGCACCTTAAGGTGAAGCATATCGTCGTGTGTGGGCATTATGGTTGTGGAGGTGTTCAGGCGGCTATGAGTAACCAAAGCTTTGGCTTCTTGGATAGCTGGTTGTCTGGTTTGAAGGGTGTTTATGCTAAGCATGAGCGGGAGTTGGATGGAATTTCTGATGACTTGAGTCGTTTCGACCGCTTTGTGGAGTTGAATGTGGTGGAGCAGGTAGAGAACTTGAGCCGAGTGTTTTTCATACAGGAAGAATGGGCAAAAGGCGAGGTGCCGCAGATTCACGGTTTGGTGTTTGATTTGAAAACGGGTCAGCTTAAAGATTTGGGTGTAAGCCGAAGTTCTGGGCAAGGATTGACCGGTATTTTCAAGTTTAATTGGTAAAGAAAATTTTGCTTCGCATACTGGGTGCGAGGCACTAACGTAGCATTGTATAAGTAAGGAAAGGGAACTTGGGTTTTATTCTAAACTCTTCTTTCTATCTTTGTGGCAATCAACCAGTAAGAATAAAATAAGCGTATCATGAGCTTCGAGATTCAAGGAAAACTTATCGTCAAAAAAGACACTCGTCAGGTTTCGGATTCTTTCCGCGTTCGCGAGTTCGTATTGGAAGTGGCTCGCCAAGTGGGCGAAAACACCTATTTGAACCCTATCCAGTTCCAGGTTACTCAAGACCGTTGTGACTTGTTGGATAGCATTGAGGTGAACGAAGAGCTTAAGCTTTCTTTCGATATCCGTGGCCGTGAGTGGACTTCTCCTCAAGGAGAGACTAAATATTTTAACTCAATGGACGCTTGGCGTGTTGAGCGCGTAAGTGCTCACGAGAATCCATTCGCCAATGAGGCTGCGGCTGCACCAGCGGCTGCTGAGGCAAGTCAGTCTTCTTCGTCATCTGAGGAGGATTTGCCGTTCTAAGCCATTTGGCTTTAAGATGAAAAGCGCCAGTTTCCTTTCGGGGAGGCTGGCGCTTTTTTCTTATTTCGGGCCAATTTTCGTACTTTGATGCAAGATTTTTCAGGCTCTTCGAAAAAAAGGTTGATCAGGATGGAACGGTTTGATTTGTGTGTCATTGGTGGTGGTCCGGCAGGTTATGCTGCGGCCATGCGTGCGCTGGATTTTGGCAAAAAAGTTTTGTTGGTCGAAAAGGACCGAGTTGGTGGCGCAGGGCTATATAATGGGGTGCTGAGCTCCAAAACGATGTGGGAATTGTCCAAGGATGTTTCCCATGCGCGCAAGCGTGTTTCAGATCTTGGCAAGGAGAGCTGTTTTGAATTGGACTATGAGGCTGTCAAGTGTGAGTTGCGCGATGCCGTGAAGGAGCGGGCCTATCAGTTGGAATCGCACTTGGAGGCGCTCAAAGATGATGAGGTCTATGAAGGGCTTTTTTCCTATCGTAAGGGAATGGGCCGATTGCTGACAGCCAACGAGGTGTTGATTGAAGGTGAGGAGGAAGAGGTGATTCATGCTGATTACATCATTTTGGCAACAGGTAGCCGTCCTCGCAAGCTCCCTAATATTCCGATTGACGAAAAAATTATTGTGACCAGCGACGGCGTCCACGATTTTGAGGAATTACCGGAGAGCATGGTTGTGCTCGGTGCTGGTGTGATTGGCTGTGAGTACGCCACCATTTTTTCAAACTTTGGGAAGACGCAAGTAAACCTGATTGACAAGGCTGAGCATATTCTCCCGTTTGAGGATGATGATATTTCCCGCATGATTGAGCGGAGTTTTGAGGAGAATGGGATTCACATTCACCGCAATTCTCGTTTGGAGCGGATGGAGATTGTGGATGGTGAGGTTGAGTACGAGCTTTCTTATGCCGGAGGCGCCAGTGAGGTGTTTCGTGTAGAAAAGGCCTTGGTTTCTATTGGGCGTGTTCCTAATGTTGAGGGCTTAGGTTTGGAGGATGTTGGTGTGAAGGTGGATGCTCGAAATAGTGTGGTAGCCATTGATACCCAGACCGATGTTCCAAACATTTACGCTATTGGCGATTTGACGGCGGATATTGCTTTGGTGAACGTTGGTGAGTTGGAGGGAAGGCATGCCGTAGAAAAAATCTTTGGGGGCTCTGTAAAGAAGCTTTCTTATGACAATATCTCTTCGATCATGTTCCTCAAGCCATTGGTGGCGAGTGTGGGTATGAATGAGAAGCAGTGTCGCCAAAAAGGAACGTGTTTCCGAGTGGTGTCCATTGATTATACTGCCATTCCTCGTGCCATCGCGATGCGTAACCCTCCGGGCTTGTTCAAAATCATCGTAACCAATGATGATGAGATGAAGGTCTTGGGAATGCGAGCCGTAGGTGTTCAGGCTTCCAGTGCTATTCAAGCGGTTGCTTTATTGATGGCGACAGGAAAAGGCATTGAGGAGATTTCTGAATTGATTCACCCACATCCATCCTTGATTGAAGGTATTCAGGAGTGTGTCCGAATCTTGTTGGGTAAACCAATCTTCAAACCGCACATCTTCAAGAAAGTCCTGAAGTGTAAGGATTATATGGATGGTGAGTATCTCGACCTTTATCAAGTCGTAGATAAGTGTTGATAACGAAAGTGAAAGCAAGGTTCTTCGGGGCCTTGCTTATTTTTTGACCTTATTTTTTCGATTTCATTCAATTTGAAAATGATGATGGATAATCAGCCAAGGCTTGACCAAATCTTGTTTCTGGATATTGAAACAGTTCCGCAGTACGAATCCTATGAGCAGGCTCCTGAGGGCATACGGGAGATTTGGGATAAAAAGGCTGGTCAATTAGATAAGACTGGAGAGTCTTCGCCTTCAGAAATGTATGAGCAGGCGGGAATCTATGCGGAGCATGGAAAAATAGTGGTGATTGGTGTGGGCTTTTTTGCTCGAGGAAAGTTTCGTGTAAAATCTCTGAAAGGAGATGATGAGGCAACTTTGTTGGAGGAGTTTAGCCAGTTGTTGGAGAATGGCCGAAATAGTTTCTATTACCTCTGCGGACACAATTCCAAGGAGTTTGATTTCCCGTACCTCTGTCGCCGAATGTTGGTGCAAGGTGTAAAACTTCCGCCACAACTTCAGCTTTGGGGGAAGAAGCCTTGGGAGATTAAGCACATCGATACCATGGATTTGTGGAAGTTCGGGGATTGGAAGAGCTTCACGTCTCTCCATACCTTGGCGACGATTTTTAACGTACCAACCAGTAAGGATGATATTGATGGCTCTCAGGTGCGAGAGGTGTACTATCAAGAAGAGGGTGGGCTGGATCGAATTGCGACCTACTGTTCTAAAGATGTGGTGCTGACAGCTCGTGTCTATCAGGCCATGATGGGTTTGCCAGTGCTGGAGGATGAGAATATCCATCAAGCGACCTAAAAATGGAAGCCCTTAAACGCAAAAAAGCCACCAATAAATTGGTGGCTTCTGCTCCCCCTCTTGGACTTGAACCAAGGACCCTCTGATTAACAGTCAGATGCTCTAACCAACTGAGCTAAGGAGGAAAATTAATTGTTTGTAAAATAGTAGGAATGATATTCGCTATTTTACGGTTTAGTTGGTCCGACTGACCAGCTTGCTGCTCCCCCTCTTGGACTTGAACCAAGGACCCTCTGATTAACAGTCAGATGCTCTAACCAACTGAGCTAAGGAGGAGTGTTTTTGCGTGTGCAAATATAGGGGGGTATCTTTAATTCGTCAACACTTCAGACAATAAAATTTTAAAAATCATGCGTGTTTCTTTCAGGTTAATTCTGCTGTCAATGCTCATGGGGTTGAGCCTCAGTGTTTTTGCTCAAAAAACGGTTTCAGGCGTGAAACTGGCTAATTCTGTAACAAAGGAAGGAAAGTCACTTCAATTGAATGGTGCGGGTGTCAGAACCAAGTTTTTCATCGATCTCTATGTGGGTTCTCTTTACCTCTCGAAGAAGAATAGTAGTTCAAGTCAGGTTATCAATGCCGACGAGCATTCCATGGTACGGTTGGATATTGTGTCATCTTTGATCACTAAAGAGAAAATGAGGGATGCTGTAAAAGATGGGTTTAAGAATTCTACTAATGGTAACACCAAAGCTTTACAGGCTCGCATCGATCGCTTTATCAAAATTTTTGAGCGACCTATTAATGTAGGGGATGTTCTAGAGTTGGTCTATGTGCCAGGGACGGGAACGAAGGTGTATGGCAATGGCGAGTTGTTGGACACTATTCAAGGATTAGATTTTAAACAGGCGCTCTGGGGGATATGGATAGGTGATAAGCCTGCTCAGGATAGTTTGAAAAATGAAATGCTTGGGAAGTAAGTCTAACGTTATATGTGAAAAAAGGCGCTGAATATTTCGGCGCCTTTTCTGTTTTGGTTAATTGTTTAATGCCGTGAACCTTTGTTTCTCGGGATAGTTTTTTGTTTTTCTTACTTCCTTACTCCATTCTTCCCTATATTTGTGGCGATAAAGCAAGGAGTCGTCGTTTTTGACGATTGCTCCAGAGTTTACTTATTTCAAACACAAGAAAATGGTTGTAGCGGCTTCGATTATTGCCTTTACCTTGGTCATCTTGGCCTTGGTCTTCATCCTTCTTTTTGCGCAAGCCAAATTGGTTCAAAGCGGTGACGTAACCGTAAGCATCAATGGTGAGAAAGACATCACTGTTGCTGCGGGTTCTACGCTTTTGAACACGCTTTCTGCGCAAAAGATCTTCCTTCCTTCCGCCTGTGGTGGAGGCGGAACATGTGCCATGTGTAAGTGTCAAGTTCTTGACGGTGGAGGCGACGTGCTTCCTACTGAAGAGGGCCACCTTTCCCGTAAGGAAAAAGGCGACAATGTTCGTCTTGCCTGTCAGGTGAAGGTGAAGCAAGACATGAAAATCGCCGTTCCTGAGGAGGTCTTCGGAATTAAGAAGTGGGAATGCGAGGTTGTGTCCAACTACAACGTGGCTACCTTTATTAAGGAGTTCGTTGTGAAGCTTCCAGAAGGCGAGATTCTCGACTTTGAATCTGGAGGATATATTCAGCTTGACGTTCCTGCCATTGAGGTAGACTTCAAGGGTATGGACATCACGGCTCACCCACGTATGGGTAAGAAGCCTGATGAGTACCAAGAAGAGTGGGACAAGTATGGTTTGTGGGACTTGACAATGAAGAACCCAGAGCCAATCTTCCGTGCCTACTCCATGGCTAACCACCCAGCAGAGGGTAACATCGTGATGTTGAACATCCGTATTGCCACTCCACCATGGGATCGTGCTAAGAATGGTTGGATGGATGTGAATCCAGGTATCTGTTCTTCTTACGTGTTCTCTCGTAAACCAGGTGACAAGGTTACTGTTTCTGGTCCTTACGGTGAGTTCTTCATCAAGGAAACTCCAAACGAGAAGATTTACATCGGTGGTGGTGCTGGTATGGCTCCACTTCGTTCACACATCTTCCACCTCTTCCACACTGAGAAACGCAAGGATCTCAAGGTGAGCTACTGGTACGGTGGTCGTTCTACGCGTGAGCTCTTCTACACTGAGGACTTCCGTGAGATCGAGGAGAACTTCCCGAACTTTAAGTACAACATCGCCCTTTCTGACCCAACTCCAGAAGATAACTGGACTGGTTACACAGGATTCATTCACCAAGTGGTGCTTGACAACTACCTCAAGCAGCACGAGGAGCCAGAGGAAATCGAATTCTACCTCTGTGGACCTCCAATGATGAACGATGCTGTTCTTAAGATGCTCGACGAATTGGGTGTTCCAAAAGAAAACATCGCATTTGACGACTTCGGTGGTTAATGCATCAATATTTCCAAAAAGGGAGGAGCGATTGCTTCTCCCTTTTTTTATGCTTTTTTGTGAAAAGGAGAAGCATTAGGCTAAAGTCTAAAAGCGAAAGCGGTCTGATGCCTGATGTATAAAAAATCCTATTTGTCGTGGACTTTGCATTGCTTTTTGATCCTCTGGAGGATGAACTTTGTGCCGAATTGTTTACGGATGCGGCCTATTTGAAGGAAAGCCAAGTGTATTGGTCGGAGGGAATGCCCAAATGGGAGGAAGCCGATATTGCCTTGGTGGGGGTGGTGGATAATCGTGGGACGCACCGAAATAAAGGTGTGGAAAAAGGGCCCGATGAATTCCGAAAGAAGTTCTTTAGACTCAAGCGGGGGACTGGTCCTATTAAGATTGTTGATCTTGGGAACCTGAAACCTGGTTTTGCGTTGGAGGATACCCGCCATCGTTTGGCCGAGGTTTGTGAAACGCTTTTGTCTCATAAAGTGTTTCCCTTGGTAATTGGCACCTCCCATGATTTGAGCTTTTCCCTGTGTGAAGGGGTCTGGCAGGAGACGGAAAAACAGGTCAATCTGGTGAATGTTGATTCACGCATTGATGTGGAGTCTTATGGAGGGGAGGAAGAAGGTTTTCTGAAAGGCTTATTGGAAGGTTCATTGCCTTATGGCTACGCTCATTTAGCGCATCAGGGCTATTTGGTTGAGGGGAATGTCCTGCGGGAGGTGGAACAGCGAAATATGGAGTTGTTCCGATTGGGTGATTTGCGAGATGATTTGCGAGAGGCCGAACCTGTGTTGCGTGGGAGTGAGGTGATGGCTTTTGATATGTCAGCCATTCGCAAGGCAGATGCTCCAGGGCATGCTGATGCTTTGCCCTTTGGGCTTACGTCCGAGGAGGCGTGTAAGTTGGCGTGGTATGCTGGGCAGGCTGATAAAATGAAGGTGGCTGGCTTCTTTGGTTATAATCCAAGACTGGATGCCCAAGGGCAGACCGCTTGGCAGTTGGCCGTAATGGTATGGTACTTTGTCGAAGGTTTTTACCAGCGGACAGATGATTTCCGTTTTCAGAGTGAAGCCTATGCTCGATTTACCGTTACAATTGGTGGGGCATCTGGTGACTTAACGTTCTATCGTCATGCCCGCTCTGGCAAGTGGTGGGTAGAGGTGGATAGTGTCCATGATGTGATTCCTTGTTCCTATGCGGATTATGAGATGGCGCTGCAAGGCAGTGTGCCCGATCGGTGGGTGCGCGCCAATGCAAGGAAGAAGTGATTGTTGTTGAGCAAAGGAGTGGGGGAAGAGATGCGCTTTCAGCTTTAAATCTTAACTCATTCTTCTAATAAAATAGTACCTTTGCAAACTGCTCAGAATGAGCACCCCTTTAAGGGGATGTATAACTAAAAACTGGGCTATGTCCCTAAGGGAAATAGTCCAACCAAAATTATGGCTGAAGAAGGCCTAAAAGATTTCGACTGGTCCGGTGAGGGCAATTCTGGTTTCGGTTCTAACTACTCTGCTGACGAAAAAGCAAAGTTGGAAGAAATGTATGCCGGTACTCTTTCTGAAGTTAGTGAGAAAGAAGTAGTAGAGGGTATTGTAGTGGGTATCAACGACAAGGATGTTGTTGTTGACATTGACTTCAAATCTGACGGATTGGTTCCACGTTCTGAATTCCGCGACGTAGAAGGTCTCAAAATTGGTGACAAGGTTGAGGTATACGTTGAGGAGCGTGAGAACGCCCAAGGTCAGTTGGTATTGTCCCGTCGTAAAGCTAAGATTGTTAAGGCTTGGGAGAACATCGACAACGCTTTGAGAGACGATTCTGTAATCGAAGGTTTCGTGAAGCGTCGTACCAAAGGTGGTCTCATCATGGATATTTATGGTGTTGAGGCATTCTTGCCAGGTTCTCAGATTGACGTTAAGCCTATCCGTGACTTCGACGTATTCGTTAACAAAACGATGGAAGTTAAGGTGGTGAAAATCAACTATGCTAACGATAACGTAGTTGTTTCTCACAAGGTGTTGATCGAGAAGGACCTCGAAAAGCAACGTCAGGAAATCCTCAACAACTTGGAGAAAGGCCAAGTATTGGAGGGTGTTATCAAGAACATGACAAACTTTGGTGTGTTCATCGATCTTGGTGGCGTAGACGGATTGTTGCACATCACCGACATTTCTTGGGGTCGTATCAACCACCCACAAGATGTGCTTAAGCTTGACGAGAAAGTTAACATCGTTGTTCTTGACTTCGACGAAGACAAGAAGCGTATCTCTCTCGGCATGAAGCAGCTTACTCCTCACCCATGGGATTCCCTTCCTGCTGAGGTTTCTGAAGGTACTAAAATCAAAGGCCGCGTAGTAAACGTTGCTGATTACGGTGCGTTCATCGAGATCCAGCCGGGTGTAGAAGGTTTGGTACACGTTTCTGAGATGTCTTGGTCACAGCACTTGCGTAACCCACAAGAGTTCTTGAAGGTGAACGACGAGGTTGAAGCTGTTATCTTGACTATCGACCGTGAGGCTCGCAAAATGTCTCTCGGCATGAAGCAGCTTACTGAGAACCCATGGGAGAAAGCAGACGTTCAGTCTAAATATGCTCCAGGAAGCAAGCACAAAGGTTTGATCCGCAACATGACAAACTTCGGTTTGTTTGTTGAGCTTGAGGAGGGAATCGACGGTTTGGTACACGTTTCTGACCTTTCTTGGAACAAGAAGGTTAAGCACCCATCTGAGTTCGCCAAAGTTGGTGACGAGTTGGAGGTTGTTGTACTTGACTTGAACGTTGCTGAGAAGAAGCTTTCTCTTGGTCACAAGCAGCTTGAGGAGAACCCATGGGATACATTCGAAACTGTATTCGCTATCGGTTCTGACCACAAGTGTACTGTAACTAAGAAGACTGACAAAGGTGCTGTTCTTGAGTTGCCATACGGTTTGGAGGGCTATGCTTCAAACAAAAACTTGGCAAAAGAGGATGGTGCTATGCCAGAAGAGGGCGAGTCTCTCGACTTCAAAGTGTTGGAATTCCAGAAAAACGAGCGTCGCATCGTTCTTTCTCACGTTCACACTTACAAAGAGCTTGAAGTGAAGAAGCCTGCTGCTGCTCCTGCTGCTGGTGGTGCTAAGAAAGGTGGTACTGCTGCAGCTCCACAAGAGAAGTCAACTTTGGGTGACCTCGAAGCACTTTCTGCTTTGAAGACTCAGTTGGCGAAAGATGCTGCTGATAAAGCTTCCAAGAAAGGTGAGTAAGACTCATTGATCTTGATGAAATAGAAACGGCTGTCTATTTGGGCAGCCGTTTTTTTGTGCTTTGGTAGGCCTTTATCAAGGTTTATTTCGAGGCGCTCTTTCTTTCCTTGGGGCTATAGATGACAGGGGAGAGGTGTTCCTCCGTAAGAAGGTCTCCAATTTTTAGTTTAGAGATCACTTCGTAAGACAGTGTGTTTTGCTTCCCGTTAAAGGTGGCTCCATCTGGCATAAAGGAAATAGCGATGGCATTACGAGTGTATGGACTCATGTTTGGGCCAGTGCCATGGGATGTGAGGCAGTTATGGATGCAGCAGCCTCCTTTTTTTACTTCTGCAGGAATGGACGGAAGTTTTTTAAGGGCAGGGTAGCTCTGGAAGAAGTCCTCGGTATTTTGTTTGACGTGAGGGTATTTCTCCTTAATGATGGTATGGCTTTCTGGTTGGTAATAAAGGCAGCCGTTCTGTATGGTCATATCATCCAGAGCAATCCAGATAGTAAGCGCTTCGCTGTTGTTGAATGACCAAAAAGGGCTGTCAATATGCCATTCCGTGGATTTGCCGTAGGCAGGTTTTCTGATAATCTGGTCGTGACTAATGCGGACAGATTGTGACTTGGTCAATTGGGACACCATTTGGCCGATTTCCTTATTAAGCGCAAAGTCTCTAAAGGCTGGGGTATCTATCCAATTGTTCATCAATTGGGTAAATACCTTGTTGTGCTCATAGTCAAGGTTTTTATTGAGAATGGCTTCCCTGAGCCAGTTTCTGCCTTCTTCGTAGGCTCTGATGGAAGGTGACTTTAATTCGTAGGGTAGGGTCTTTCCTTGGCGGTTTTTAACCACCTCCTTGACGGTTTGCTCAATGCTATTTATTTCATCTTCCGTTAGAAAATCATCAATAATGAGAAAGCCTTGTGTTTGATAGTCCTTGATTTGTTGGGGCGTTAAGCTGGTTTTCATTGCAGGGTAAAAGTTGTGGACAACTTTCATTACGCAAAGGAGGGAGGGGTGTTGATATATAAGGCTGGTTTTTTAAATCAAAAAAGGCATAAAAAAGCCGACCCTTTTGAGAAAGAGTCGGCTTGATATAGGTGAGAGGATTATTACATCTTCTCCATCCATCCCATAAAGTCCTCGGCCTGTCCAGCTTTTAGCCTTGTCAGGTAGTCTTGGGCTTTGTTGGAGAATTCTCGTTCGTTTTCGGCTGGAAGTTCAAGTACCGTGTCCCCAATGCCGATGTGGCTGATGTGGGTGATAGTAGCTGCCGTACCAGTACCGAAGGCGTCCTTAAGCTCGTCATTGGCGGAAGCTTCTTTGAGTTCTTCCAAGCTGAGCTTACGCTCTTCGATTTTATATCCCCAGTGCTGCGCAAGGGCAATGATACTCTTACGGGTAATGCCTGAAAGAACGGAGGTGCCTGTAGCTGGTGTAATTAGTGTGTCACCGATTTGGAACATGACGTTCATGGTGCCGCATTCCTCTACATATTTATGTTCCTTGCCGTCTGTCCAAAGTACTTGGTCGTAACCTTTGTCCAAGGCGTTTTTAGCAGGGAGCAATGAAGCAGCGTAGTTGCCGCCAGCTTTAATAAATCCTGTTCCGCCCTCAGCAGCGCGAGTGTATTCGGTTTCGGCCAATACCTTAACCGAACCAGCATAATAGCTGGCCACTGGCGAGGTGAAGATGATGAACTTGTATGATTTGGCTGGAGATACGCCCAAAGCTACATCTGTTGCAATCATCATTGGACGGATGTAAAGCGAGCAGCCTTCTTCTGAAGGAACCCAATCCTTGTCAACTTTCAGCAAAGTTTTTAGTCCGTCCATGAATAATTCTTCTGGCAAGGTCGCCATGCAGAGGCGCTCTGCAGAAGTGTTCAGGCGTTTTGCGTGTTCCAATGGTCGGAAAACGCTGATTTCTCCTTCCGTGTTTTTAAATGCCTTTAAGCCTTCAAAAATGGTTTGCCCATAGTGCAATGCTGTCATTGACGGGCTAACGGAAAGGTTCTGGAAAGGAGTGATTTTAGGATTGACCCATTGGCCATCGATATAATCCACCACAAACATATGGTCGGAGAACTCAGCTCCGAATGTCAGATTCGCGAAATCAATTTGGGCTAGCCGTGAGGAGCTTGTGCGCTCAATCACTATTTCGTGTTTTTCCGCCATAAATGTTTGGGTTTTCAAGACCGCAAAGGTACTATTTTTTGCCCTTTATTTGGAAAGAGGAGAGAATTTTTGCTTCCGATTGTAGGCTGGAGGACAAAAAAACTCCCAGAGTGTATGTTCCTTTGTTACAGAAGGCATCTCATAAATGGCCTATCTTAGGGTTTGACTCATAACATTTTTGAAATGGACAAGACATATTATAATCCTGATGACCTGAAGAAGTTCGGGGATATTGCCGAATTCCAGCCTGAGTTGGCGGAGAAGTTTTTTGATTACTATGGATCTGTTTTCAAGGAAGGCGCGCTTACGGAAAGGGAGAAATCCCTGATTGCATTGGCGGTATCGCATGCTGTGCAGTGTCCTTATTGTATCGATGCTTATACAAAAGACTCCTTGCAAAAAGGGGTAGACGAGGAGCAGATGATGGAGGCTGTGCATGTGGCGGCAGCCATCCGCGGGGGTGCATCGCTCGTACATGGGGTGCAGATGATGAACAAGGTCAAAGAAGTTACCATGTGATATGATAAAATCGTTGCAGGCTCGGCAAGAGCCTTTGGCTAAGTCAGAAGCCCAAGTGGCATGGTTGGAGAATGAGGGTGGAGGAGAGCGATTTTCGTCCAAGTTGCAGGATTGCGGACTTTATCCTTTACGAGCGACAGGGGTTACTGTCTTACAAGTGAATCTTGGAAAGATGTGTAATCAGGTCTGTAAGCATTGCCATGTGGATGCGGGGCCAGACCGGAAGGAAATCATGACCAAGGAGACCATGCAACAATGTTTGGATGTGCTGGCT
The DNA here is from genome assembly GCA_030431525.1 of Bacteroidia bacterium. Lineage (GTDB taxonomy): Bacteria > Bacteroidota > Bacteroidia > Cytophagales > JAAEPT01 > JAUIJC01. The sequence goes on from JAUIJC010000005.1 coordinate 131,265, forward strand.
TCTACGGATATTCCAGTGGTTGACCTGACAGGTGGTGCGCCTGAGATGAACCCGCATTTCCGATGGTTTGTCGAAGAGATTTCCGCTTTAGGGCGGAAGGTGATGGTCCGCTGCAACTTGACCATCATTCTGGCTAATCCCAAATACCATGATTTGCCTGAGTTCTTTAAGAAGCATCAGGTGGAGGTTGTTTCTTCCTTGCCTGCGGTCACTGCGCTTCGGACGGATGCCCAGCGAGGAAAGGGTGTTTTTGATAAGTCGATAAAAGCCCTTCAGATGCTAAATGCTGTGGGGTATGGTCAGGAAGGAACAGGCTTGAAGCTGAATTTGGTATATAATCCATCTGGAGCTTTTATGTCTGGGAGCCAAGAGGCTTTGGAGAAAGAGTTTAAATCTCGACTGTCTTCTCGATTTGATATCATTTTTAATCAGCTCTACGCTATCACGAATTTGCCGGTCAGCCGTTTCTTGGAGTTTTTGGTGGAGAGCGGGAATTATGATGCTTACATGGATGGACTGATAGAGGCGTTTAATCCAGCGGCGGCAGAAGGAGTGATGTGTAGGAATACGATTTCAGTGGGGTGGGATGGATATTTATATGATTGTGATTTCAATCAAATGCTTGATCTCAAAGTAGCCGTTAAAAATGGAGTTCATATTAAGGACTACAATGCTATTGCTTTAAATGAGAGAGAAATTGTGTTGGGCCAACATTGCTATGGTTGTACTGCGGGGGCGGGTTCGAGTTGCGGTGGTCAAACAGCTTAAAGATTTATAGAGATGTCTCAGTATTTAGAAACGACCAAGGATGTTTATAAGAAAGCAGCCCTAGAGCCAGATGTGGGTTTGTGTTGTACGACAACGCCTGTGTGGCAATTGCCAGAATTGAGCATTCCTTCACGAATGCTGCAAATGAATTATGGCTGCGGAAGTACGGTCCATCCACGGGATTTAGTAAATGATCCCAATGTCCTGTACGTCGGTGTGGGTGGAGGAATGGAGCTTCTTCAGTTTGCTTACTTCAGCAGAAAAAAAGGGGGTGTTGTTGGTGTTGATGTGGTGGATGAAATGCTGCAAGCATCTCGTCAAAACTTTAAGGAGGCGGAGGAGCAGAACTCTTGGTTCAAGTCGGAATTTGTTGATTTAAGAAAAGGTGATGCCTTAAGTCTCCCTGTAGAGGAGAATAGTATTGATGTTGCTGCTCAAAACTGCCTATTCAATATTTTTAAGGAAGAGGATTTGAAGAAGGCGTTGGAGGAAATGTATCGAGTGTTGAAGCCACATGGTCGTTTGGTGATGTCGGATCCTGTGTGTGAGCAAGAGATGCCAGCAGAGCTTCGAGCGGATGAGCGGTTGAGGGCGCTTTGTTTAAGTGGTGCACTTCCAATTGATACGTATATAAAGGCGTTGACGGATGTTGGTTTTGGAACGATAGAGATTAGGGCCCGTCGGCCGTATCGAATTTTGGATGCTAACACCTATAGTACTGATGTCAATATTTACATTGAGAGTCTAGAGGTGTGTGCTATTAAGGATCCAATGCCAGAAGATGGGCCATGTGTGTTTACAGGGAAAACGGCTATTTATTATGGAGGGGAGGATTTCTTTGACGATAAGAAGGGGCATGTGTTGTTGCAAAATCAGCCATTGGCTGTTTGTGATAAAACTGCAGGCGCATTGAGTGCCCTTGGGCGAAAGGATATATTTATCTCTGATTCCACCTTTTTCTATGATGGTGGCGGCTGCTGCTAACAGAAAGAGGCGGGTAAGAAAAGGTTGTGAAAGAATGAATTTCTATCACAACCTTTTCTTTTTGTTGCCGTTATGAAAAAGGGTGTGAAAAAAACATCACAGTGCTTGCAGTAGTGAATCGGTGCCTATTATATTTGCAGTCCCATTAGGGGCTAAGTCAGTCGGTCTTGGCACAAAAGCAGAGGTTAATGTAGTTTGAAAATTTATTTTCAAGCTCTATTGCAGTCTTCGAAAAAGGTTTCTTACCTTTGCAGTCCCTTCGGGGAAAAGCAATAACGGAACGAAAATGATCGTTCTTTCTAGAGTGTAAGAAGTTTCGGGTTTCTCAAAATAAAGTGAAAAACTCGCTTGCTTTTCGAAAAGGTCTTCTTACCTTTGCAGTCCCTTCGGGGAAACGAAACGACAACGGTCGCTTCGAAAAAAAAGTTCACCGCGAATTTGGTTTTAGAAATTAAAGTCGCCAACTTTGCACTCGCTTTTCGGGAAAACGCTCTCGGGAGTGAATGTAAGAAAAGTTCTTTTCCATGTTGTTTTGAAGCAATAATTGACGAGCAAACAGGTAAGTGTTGTTGGTTGAGGGGATTTGTCGAGACAAATCTACGAAGTTAATTACTACGGAGAGTTTGATCCTGGCTCAGGATGAACGCTAGCGGCAGGCCTAATACATGCAAGTCGAGGGGTAGCAGGAAAGCTTGCTTTCGCTGACGACCGGCGCACGGGTGCGTAACGCGTATGCAACCTGCCTCACACTGGGGAATAGCCCGGAGAAATCCGGATTAATGCCCCATAGTACTTAGGATTCGCATGTTTCCTTTGTTAAAGAATTTCGGTGTGAGATGGGCATGCGTCCAATTAGCTTGTTGGTGAGGTAACGGCTCACCAAGGCTACGATTGGTAGCGGGTCTGAGAGG